>CAYNFP010000004.1:0-136519 GCA_964396655.1 uncultured Muribaculaceae bacterium
CGAATTGGGGTTCTGAAATCTTTTTAATGTGTCTACTTTTACTTGACTAGTTCAATATAAATAAAATTATCTTTTTATTATTATTGAATAATGTTTAAAGTTCTATATCTATACATTATTTTCTTTTGAATTACTAAACTTGTATCTTGAGATAATTCCGCTAATGTTTTGCCAACTTTAGTTTCAAACTCTCCTAATGGTAAAAAGTTTTCTAAATATAATGTACCTGAACCCATGTATGATTTTCTTATTCTTTTCATTATTTGTGTTTTTACTTGACGTGTTGAGGTTGCTGTTACTTTCGTATCACTAAATGTAGACCACTCTCCCCACTGAGCACTACTTGTATCTGGTTGATATCCACTAGGTGCTGTTGCTGAATATTCTCCTCCATTATACCAAGTTTTTGTTGATGATGTTGTTTTATACCATTTATATTTATATACCATTGCTTTATATATCGTAGATTGAACACAAGTTGGAAGAGTTGCTCCGTTAGGGCAAGTTCCTTCAGTATAATCTGTATCTGCTGTTGTTGAATAAGAAGTCTTACTATAACTTGATTTTCCTAAAGAGGCAAATTCTGAATCTGATAAATAATCAGCATCACTTAAATTTGTTACCTCTTCTCCATTTCTGGTTAAATAATATGTTGTATATTTAATTGTTGAAGCTGATGTACATTCCGTTGAATAAGTTCCTGTGGCTTCGGCATTTGTGTATCCGGTTTTATCAGAACAACTAGTGTATACTGAGCCATTATTATAATATGTTACTGTTTGATATGTATATCCATATGTATTTGTTGATGCACTATAAGTTTCACAAACAGAACCATTTAAGGTTCCGCCATTTGGACAAACCCATTGTGTTGTACAACCAGATCTACATTTCCAGTTCTTTGACGTGCTTCCACAATAACTTGAATCTTCTATACAAGCTCTATTATATGTTCCTCCTGCTCCACTACATTCTATAGTCGCAGATGAACTGAAAGCAACATAATAACATGTATATTGAAAACTGCCGACTCTTTCTCTTGAAGCATCATAACCAGAAACACATTGTGACCCATTCCAAGTTCCAATAGCGCACGAATAACAAGGTTTTAATGTACAATTTTTGACATTAGATAGTGAATTACAATTAGATAATGCGGTAGCGGAAGAAGATGTATAACAGTCTTGTGTGTAACTTCCTGTTATATTATAACATTTATATAATGGTTTATATGCTGTACATCCTGTTGGTTTATTATAAGAATATATATATCTTGGGGTTAATAATCTATATGCATTAGTGGTTGTTATACCACTATAATCTAGTCCAGATAATGAGTTTACTAATGCTGTTTTTGATGGATTTATTACTGTTCTTGATATTGTTTTTGTTGATGCATCTTTTGAATACCCACTCGCTGGTGATGTTTCATAATATTTCCCATTACTATAATATTCTGTTCCTCCACTTAATTTATACCATTTAAATGATCCTTCTCTATAACTATATTGTGTCTTTTCTTCTTTTTCTGTATTTGCTACAGTTACTCCTGTTGGTAATACTGGTTCTTCTATTTCATCTATATTTAATGCCCACTCACTCCAATCAGTATATTTTAATTCTCCTTTTCCATAATTATAAAACATTCCTACTTGTACCTGTGAATTTTCATTTATTATATTTGGTAATATATCTTGCCATTCACTCCATGATGTATATAGATTCCCTGTTGTACATGTTCCACATGTTACATCGTTTGAATAATAATAGTTATCTCCACTTTTACCTACATAAACATTCCCAGAACATGTTGTTCCTGTTTTTTCTAAATCCGTTAATGTTATTTTACCTGCTATTATTAATTCATTTATTGAAGCATATTTAACGCTTCCATCTTCTTGAGGTAAATTATTCAAAAAATATTCTTCTGTTTTTTCTGATAATAAACTATTAAAGTTTTCACACGCACTACCAACTGGTTTATTATTTCCAAAAGCTTGTACAAAATATAATACTACTAATGTAAAAACTCCTAACGTTATTAATACTTTAATTGCTTTATTCATATTGGATAACCTCCACTATTTTCATTATAATTATACTATATATAATTATAAATTGCTACTGATATTGATAAAACTCAGTAAAATTAATATAACAATTTTTAATTGATATTATTTTTACTAATATTTAAAATTATTCCAATAGAAATCATACTTACTAGTAAGCTTGAGCCACCATAACTTAAAAAAGGCAACGTAACCCCGGTAATTGGTATTATTCCTGTAACAACCATTAAGTTTAATGCTGCTTGAAAAATTAACATAAAAATTAACCCAAAACAAAGATATTTTCCAAATAAATCATTTGTGCCTAAAGCAATCTTTATAGCTGTAATAAATATAATAGCAAATAAACTCACAACTATTAAACATCCTAAAAAACCAAATTCCTCTGCTATAATCGAAAATATAAAATCTGTCTGAGGCTCTGGTAAATAAAAATGTTTTTGTCTAGATGCGCCCAACCCAAAACCAAGCAATCCTCCAGGCCCTATGGCGTATAAAGATTGAATTATTTGAAAACCACTTCCTAAAGGATCACTCCAAGGGTTTAAATATGATGTAATTCTTTCTAATCTATAAGGCGCTATTAAAACTAAAACTATTATTCCAATTAATCCTAAAATTCCTAGTTTAACAAATATTCCAAGTTTTGTTCCAGTAATAAAAAGTAATCCTATTAATGAACAAACTATTACCATACCAGTTCCAAAATCTGGTTGTAAAAGTATTAATCCAAAAAACACTATAATTACTAACATAATTGGCAAAATAAAATCTTTTGTATTTTTTTTGTATTTATTATTTTTTTCTAAGTATTTTGAGCAAAAAATAATAAGCCCTATTTTAGCAAGTTCACTTGGTTGTATTCCTAATCCCCCTATACCAAACCAACTACGACTTCCATTTCTTACCGTTCCTATTCCAGGTATTAGGACAAGCACCAATAATAAAAAGCAAATGCCTATTATAAGCTTTGCTTTTTCTTTATATATTTTATAATTTATTTTTGAAATTATTATCATTAATATTATTCCCATTATTACAAATAATGATTGACTAATTAAGTATTTATAGGGGTTATTATATTTATATTCTGCCCATATATAACTAGATGAATATACCATTATTACTCCAAATATACTTAGTAAAATAGTAGCATAAAATAATATTTTTTCTTTTTTCATAAAACCCCCAAATATATTTTTTACAACCAAACATTATAGTAAATAGCTGCCATTCCTAACATAAAGCCTATTATCCAAAATAATTTAACTATATCAGTTTCATGCCATCCTAATTTTTCAAAATGATGATGGATTGGAGCCATTAAAAATACTTTTTTATGAAATTTTCTAATAGCAAAGATTTGTATTAAACTTGATAATGCTTCTATAACAAATACACCACCAACTAATGCTAAGGTAAGTTCATGACTTGTAAGTATTGCAACCGCTGCTAATGTACCTCCCAGTGCTTGAGAACCAGTGTCTCCCATAAATATCTTCGCCGGGTGTGTATTAAATACTAAAAATCCTAAAATACCTCCAACTAATATAAAACAAAATATAGCAATTTCTTGATATCCTGCAACCCAAGATGTTCCCCATGTTATAATACCGAAACTTAAGAATGCGATTGCTGATAATCCTCCAGCTAAACCATCAAGACCATCAGTTAAATTTACTGCATTAGAAGTTCCTATAAGTAAAAATAATATGAAAAATCCGTAAAACCATCCTAAATCAATATTAATTTTCAAAGTACTTATCCAAATATGCGGTTCTCCCCCACCTCTCATATATATGTAAAAGAATACTAGCGAAATTACAGATTGAATTATTAACTTCTGCACTATAGACAAGCCTTTATTATTTTTTTCTTTAATTTTTTTAAAATCATCGAAAAATCCAAGTAAAGCATATGATAAAAATACAAATATAACTATTAATAAACTACTAGTTATTTCTAAACTTCCTCTTAAATATAAGACCAACATTGTTATTAAAGTTGGAATTATAAATATAATTCCTCCAAATGTTGGAGTACCAATTTTACTTTGGTGATCAACATACTGACTGAAACTTTGTTTTACTTTTTTCTTTTTTAAAAATGGGACTAAAAATAATCCTAATACTACCGCAAGGAAAAATCCTATCATTAATCCTAGAATACTTTTTGCCAAAATTAACATAAAAATATCACTTCCTTTTATAATTATACAATATTACTTTTCTTAAATAAAACTATTTACATCAATTTAACAATAATTTTACAACACCATTTTGCTTAATTCTTGAACCAGCACTTGGTGACATATCAACTACTTTTTCTCCCACTCCAGAATATTCAATGGTAAATAATTTTAATGCTTTTTGAGCTTCTTTTTTAGACATATTTATAACATCTGGAACTGTTACATAAACAGTATCTTCCCATCTATATTGTTTAGGAAGTCCACTTGCATCTTCTTTTAAATCATATATGTTTATAATATCTTTAAATACTTTTCTTGCTATTGGCGCTGCAACTGTACCGCCATATTGCACAACTCCTTTTGCATTGTCAATTGCTATATACATTACATAGTCTGGATCATTTGCAGGCATAAATCCTATAAATGATAATATATAATTACCTATCATGTAGTGCCCATCACTTCCTACTTTTTGTGCTGTACCGGTTTTTCCTCCAACCCTATAATTTTCAATATAAGCATTTCTTCCTGTTCCATTAGCCACAACACTTTCTAATGCATATCTTACAACTCCACTAGTTTCTGAGCTTATTAAATTAGAGGATTTCAATATTGGCTCTTTTTCTAGTATAATTTTTTTACTTTTATTTTCTGCAATTTTTGAAACTATATAAGGAGTATACATATTTCCATTATTAACAATAGCGCTAACCGCTTCAACTTGTTGTATAGCAGTTACGCTAACTCCTTGCCCAAACGCTGTTGTTGATGTTTCCAAGAGTCCAATCTTATCTACATCAAATATTATACCCGTTGATTCTCCATTTAAATCAATACCTGTTTTTTTACCAAAACCAAATTTATCAATATATGAAAAAAGTCTTTCTTTCCCAAGTCTTTGACCTAACACAACAAATCCGGGATTACATGAGTTTTCTACAACTTGCAAAAAAGTTTGGAGACCATGACCTTTAAGTTTCCAACAATGTAATGTTGATCCTTCAACATTTATAGAACCAGTATCATAATAAGTGTCTTCAAATATATTAACAACTTTTTCTTCAATTGCAGATGCAAGAGTTACTATTTTAAAAGTGGAACCAGGTTCAAAATTTGACCATATCGCTAAATTTCTATTAATAGTTTCTGAACTATACAAATTATATTTACTTGGATTAAAACTTGGTTTAGAACTCATTGCTACAATTTCCCCGGTTTTTGGATTCATTATTATACCAATAGCACCAGCAGCTCTATATTTATCTACAGCATTGTCAATTTCTCTTTCTAAGGCAAGCTCAACATCCAAATCTATTGTTAAATAAACATCTTTCCCATCAACTGGCTCTTCATATATTTCTGAAAGTTCTAGTTTTTTACCCTTTCCATCAGAATAATATTTTATACTACCATCTTTTCCGGTTAAATATTTATCATATAATAACTCAATACCACTTAATCCCTGGTTATCTATACCGACATAACCAATAACGTGAGATAGTAAATCTTCATATAAATAATATCTTTTGCTTTCTTTTACTAAATATACTCCATCAAATTCATAACTATCTATTTTATTTGCAATATCATAACTAAGCCCTCTTCCTTCTGGATGAACCCTTTCTATAGATGTTTTTTTACTAACGTGCTTATACATTTCTTCATAACTAACATTTAATATTTTTGATAATGTTTTAGCAACTATTTTTTTATCTTTAATTTGATTAGGTATTAATACAAGACCCGCAGTTGTAACATTGTCCGCTATAACTTTACCATTTATATCTAAAATTCTTCCTCTATCTGCTTGAACTGGTAAATTTCTACTCCATAAGTTATTTGCAAGTTCATGCAATTCTTTGTATTCTACTATTTGAATCCATCCAACTCTTATTACAACTATAAAAAGTATAAGTATCATAATTATTAAAATTTTTTTAATTCTTTTATTTTGAATACTTTGAAACATATTCTCACCTAAATAAGTATATGCTAAAAAAATTGTTATAATAAAAAAAAAAAATTATTTTATAAGATAATTTCTTTTTAAAAATCTTCTTTTGTAAATTCATATAATGCTATACTAACTGCATTATCCAAATTTAAACTATCTATTTTATTTGAGTGATTTATATAAACACTTTCTCCAATATTATGATAAATATCTGGTAATCCTGAACTTTCATTTCCAAAAACCAATGAATAATGTTTACTTTTTTCCATTTCAGATAATGAACTTTTACCATCTAACATAAATGGATAAATTTTTCTTTCATCAATATTTCCTAAATAATCATCAATATTATCATAATATTTAAAATTTATATTAAATATTGCACCCATACTAGCTCTAATAACTTTAGGATCAAATATATCCACTGCAGGCTTAATGATAGCTATATCAAATATATTAAAACCAAGAGAAGTTCTTATTATAGTTCCTAAATTGCCAGTATTTGACGGGTTTACCAAAACAATATGATTACTACTCTTTGAAATAGAATTTTCATATTTTAAAAATACTCCTATCATAAAACAATTTTCTTTTTCAGATAAAATGTTAAAAACTTTATCATTATAAATTATTTCTATATTATTATTCTTACAAATTTCTAAAACTTTAAAATATGTATCATTTTTTTCTTGATTTGAATGTATATAAATCATCTTAATTTTATCAGGTTGCTTTTTTAATAATTCTAAAGTTAATGTAGTACCTAAAGTATAAGAGGTTAAATCATTTTTTTTATATTTTTTTATCATAAATTCATCTCCATAATTATTATATCATTAGTATTTAAAAAAAGAGAAATTACTTTAATAATTTCTCAACTTTTTCTAATAATGATTTAGTATCAAATTCAAAATATTCTATTACATCTTTTTTCTTTCCGCTTTTTCCAAATTTATTAATATTTATAATATATTTACTATTATAAACATATTCACACCAACTATTATCATTTGATAATTCAAGAACTATTGTTTTAATTCCTTGAGGTAATAACAGATTCTTATATTCTTCAGATTGCTCTTTAAATAATTCTATAGAAGGCACGCTTATTACTCTTGTATATATTGCTTTTTTCTCTAATAAATTACTTATTTCAATAGCTTGATGTACTTCATTTCCACTAGCCATTATTATTCCAGATAATCTACTTCTTTCTTTCTTTACTATATAAGCTCCATTATATATATTTTCTATGCTAGAATTTTCTAATGGAGGAAATTTTTCTTTTGAAATTATTAAACTCACTGGTTTTCTATTGTTAATTATATAATCCCAACAACCCACAATCTCTCTTATATCACAAGGTCTAAAAACAACTAAATTTGGAATACTTCTTAAACTTGATAATTGCTCAATTGGTTGATGAGTAGGTCCATCTTCTCCGACCGCTATACTGTCATGTGTAAACACATAAGTAACTGGCAATTTCATTAAAGCAGATAATCTAATTCCGGGTTTCATATAATCACTGAAACTCAAAAATGTACTTGCAATAGGTCTTATTCCGCTTAATGAAAGACCATTTATTACTCCAGCCATTAAAGCTTCTCTTACACCAAATTGAATATTTCTTCCATAAATTTCAGGAATAAAGTCTTTTCCTTTTTCAATATAAGTTTTAGTACTTTCAAATAAATCAGCACTTCCACTCATTAAAATTGGACACATATTACTTAATAAATTAATTATTTTACCATTAGCTATTCTTAATTCTTCATTATACTTTTCATCCATATTTATTTTTATTTTTTTCAAATCAATATGAAAATCATCATTTTCCATATATTTTAATGTTTTTTGTATAACACTATTTTCAGACATAATTTTAGAATACTTTTCTTTCCATGAATTATATAAAGGTAAAGATCTAGTTTCTATTTTATTTCTAAAATACTCAACGGCTTCTTTAGATATATAAAAAGGAATTTTATTAACTGACATTTTATCTTTTATATTTTCTAAATCTTTCTCTGATAATGGATTCTTATGAGCTAAGTTGGTATTTTGATTTACACTTCCAAGTCCAAGTATTGTTTTAATTTGAATAATACTTGGTTTATCTTTAACTTGCTTTGCTTTTTTTATAGCTGCATCTATTGCTGATACATCTGACCCATCTTTAACATATTCTGTATGCCATTTGCAAGCTTCAAATCTTTTTAATATATCTTCATCAAATACATTGTTAATATTCCCATCTGATGTTACATTATTTGAATCATATAAAACTATTAATTTACCTAATTTTAAAGAACCAGCTAAAGAAGTAGCTTCATAGCTAATTCCTTCCATTAAATCTCCATCACTTACTAAGGTGTATGTATAATGATTAAATACTTCTTTATTTAAATTATTACTTAAATAAGATTCCGCTATAGCAAAGCCAACTGCATTTGCAAAACCTTGGCCTAATGGGCCAGTTGTTACTTCAACTCCAATATTTGGATTATACTCAGGGTGCCCACTACAAATAGAATTTATTTGTCTAAATGTTTTTAAATCATCTAATTTTATTGGATAACCCGCAAAGAAAAGCGTACTATAAAGTAATGCACTTCCATGTCCTGCAGATAAAATAAATCTATCTCTATTTACCCAATTACCATCTTTAGGATTGCAAATCAAATGATTTGAAAATAATGTATACATTATAGAAGCAGCTCCCAAACATATTCCAGGATGTCCACTATTAGCCTCATTAATCATATCTAAACTAAGATTTTTTATTCCATTAATTATCTTTTCATCCATACAAACTTTACCCTTCTTAATATAACAATTATATCATAATGATATATTTTGAAAATAGCAAAATATTAAAAATTATTTTATACTTCATATAAATTATCACCATAATCTAAACTTATTTTTAATGGAACTGCTAAAGTATAAGTGTTTTCCATAATTTCAGTAACTATTTTTGAAACTATTTCTAATTCTTCTTTAGGTACATCAAATATTAATTCATCATGTATTTGTAAAATCATTTTACTTTTTATATTATTTTTTTCAAAATAAGCATCTATATCTACCATTGCTTTTTTTATAATATCTGCACTCGTTCCTTGTATTGGAGTATTTAAAGCTATTCTTTCTCCTCCCTGTCTAATCATATAATTTGTATTTTTTAATTCATCAATTGTTCTTTTTCTATTCATTAAAGTTCTAACATATCCCGTAGCTTTAGCTTCTTCTATTATATTCTCCATATATTTTTTCACACCAGGATACAACTCCAAATACTTATCAATATATTTCTTAGCTTCATTTACAGGAATATCTAAGTTTTCTCCCAAACCATAACCACTAATACCATATACTATACCAAATATAACCGCTTTTGCTGTTCTTCTCATAGCTTTTGTTACTGAAGAAGGTTCAATTCCAAATATATCAGAAGCTACAGTTGTATGAATATCTTCACTTTCATTAAATGCTTTTATTAAGCTTTCACAATTTGATATATGCGCTAAAACTCTAAGATCTATTTGAGAATAGTCTCCAGATAATATAACAGAGTTTTCACTAGGTACAAAGGCTTTTCTAATCTTTCTTCCTTCTTCGCTTCTAACTGGTATGTTTTGAAGATTAGGTTCTACTGAACTTAGTCTTCCAGTTCTGGTTACGTTTTGTTTATATATAGTGTGTATTTTACCATCATCCATAACATAATCAGCTAAACTATCTAAATATGTATTATAAATTTTACTTAAATTCCTATGCTCCAATATTTTTTCTATTATTGGATGGATTCCTACTAACTTAGTTAAAGTCAAATGATCAGTTGAAGGAGCTTTCTTACCTTTTTTATTATAAGGTATATTAAGTTTATTATATAAAATGTCTCCTAATTGTTTTGGAGAAGATATATTAAATATAACCCCTGCCATATTATAAATTTCATTTGATATCTTTTCTATTTTTATTTCAACTTCTTTTTTTAACTCATCTATATTTGATTTTTCAAACTTTATTCCTGTAATCTCCATTTTAGCAAGTACTCTTATTAATGGGGATTCAATATCATTATATAAATAAGTAAGTTCTTCTTTTTTTAATAATTCAATATATTTATTTTTACTTTCATAAATATATTTAGCTTTCATTACTATAAATCTTTTTATTTCTTCTTCAACTAATGGCTTTTTCTTAGAAATAATTGTTTCATAAAAAGGTATTTCATAACCATCTTGGTTTGCTAAATAAGAAATATCATCTCTAACATTTAATTCTAATATATAAGCCGCTATCATGATATCAAAAGTATAATCAATATCAATTCCTAATTTATTTAAAGCCACTATAGATTTCTTTATATCATAAGAAAAACATTTATTTTTAAAAATATCTTTACTTTCTATTATCTCTTCTCTATTTAAATAATAACTATGTTCTCCATCATATATGCCCATTCCAATAATATTAGCTTTATGATAGTTTTCATTATCTAATTCTAAATAAAATGCAAATTCTTTATTAACATTAATTTTATTTGTATCAGTTATATTTATTTTTTCATTAGATATTTTTTTATTATCTTCACTTTTTAATAAAGAATAAAATTCCAAATTTTCATACATTTTTAAAAGTTCTTCTTTATTAATTTCTTTCTTTTTTAAGTCTTCAAATTTTAAATTAAATTCTATATCTTTATATATAGTTGCTAATTTTTTTGAAAACATTGCATTTTCTTTATCTAAAACTAACTTTTCTTGAAGTTTTCCTTTAATTTCATCAATATGGTCATATAAATTTTCTACAGTTATATACTTTTGAATTAAAGTAAGAGCAGTTTTTTCTCCTATACCCTTTACTCCAGGTATATTGTCACTTTTATCTCCTTGTAAAGCTTTTAAATCTATTATATTAATTGGATTAAATCCATAGTCTTTTTTAAAAGTTGTTTGATTATAATAAATATAGTCTTTTTGTTTTAAAAGTTTTACATCAACATCATGACTTATTAATTGAAGTAAATCTTTATCACTGCTTATTATTGTGGCGTCATATAATTTATCTTCATCAGCCATTTTAGCAAATGTTCCAATAATATCATCTGCTTCATAATTATCAATGTCCAAATACTTTATTCCCATATTTGTTAATAATTCTTTAGCTACTGGAAACTGCTCTAATAATTCTTTAGGAGTTTCTATTCTTCCATCTTTATAATTTTTATATAATTCATGTCTAAAATTTTTACCTTTATCAAAAGCAACCATTATATATTCAGGATTATCTTCTTTTAATATCTTGTTAATCATATTAACAAATCCATATAATGCATTTGTAGGAAATCCTTTAGAATTTTTCATCATGTTTCCTGTATATGCGGTAGCGTAATAACTTCTAAATAATAGGTTATTACCATCTATTAAAATTGCTTTTTTCATAATATTCTCCTTAATACAAGTATACCAAAAAAACAAAATTTTTGTTATATAAAAAAACAGTTAATTTTTAACTATTTCTTTAATAGAATTTTCTGACAAAAGCCAATGATTTTTTTACCTCTTCTTCTTGACTAGAATCTTGATGAGTATATATATAATTTAAAAGTCGTTCATCATCTCTCCATAACCATTGAGTGTATAAAAAGTGACAGGTAGCTACTTCTCTTAATCTAATCCATAATGTATCTATATTTTCATATACTTTATTATCTTTTAAAAAGCGAATTAACTCTAATATTGAATCCATATTACCAATTTGACACAATGTATTATATATAGTAACATCATCCCATCTGTTAAATTCTTTTATATCAAGCGGTAAATACACAGACTTAATTCCATATTTTTCATCAATAGTAAAATCGTAATTTCCTAAATCGAACCCTATATATTCAAACAAGTATGCAATATATTGAATAATATTTTCTTTACCTTTAATTGAACTGTTTTCATATTTCTCACCAGTAATTAATTCATAAAATCCAAATTTAAGAATTTCTATATCAGTATGTGATTTTTCCATAAAACGCCTCCCATTTCGAGAATTATTATATAGTGTTTATTTTAATTGTCAAGATTTTTAATAATATAGTTTTATAGCTATCTTAATATAATATCAATAAAATAACTTAAATACTGTGAAAAATATAAACATATAATAGAACCCAATAGTAAAAACGGACCAAAAGGAACTATACCATTTTTATTATCACTTTTAGAAAATAATGCAAAAATTAATCCAAATATTGAAGCAATGAATATAGCAAATAGTCCAGGAACTAAACCTATTGAAACTCCAATTAATCCGACTAATTTAATATCTCCGCCACCAAGACATTCTTTTTTAAAAACTTTATCCCCAATAAACTTAATAGCTAACATAAGCAGAAACATAAATAAACCAGATAATATTGAAATAAGAGTTGTATTAAATCCTAATAAATAATATTTAATTACTAATATAAAAATTAATGAAAATAATATCACTCTGTCACTTATATAATAATAAGTAAAATCAGTTACAATTGTTATTAAAAATGCACTTGATAATGTAATTGCAAGTAAAAAACTTAGATAATCAACTGGAAGAGTATTTAAATATATTTCAAATGCTAAAAAATATAAAAATGCAGAAGTAATTTCAACAATTGGATAAATTATACTGATTTTTTCTTTACAGTAAGCACATTTTCCTCCTAAAAATATATAGGAAAATAATGGTATATTCATATACCATTTCAAAGGTGTTTTACATTTAGGGCAAAAGCTTCTTCCCTTTACGATTGATATGTTATTTGGAATTCTATAACCTATACAAGCAAAGAAACTTCCCATTACTAAACCTAAAATTACAATTATTACTCCTAATAAACTATTACTCATAATGCTCCTTATCTAATATTTTGATACATTTCAAACATTGGGATTATTATTGCTAATACAATACCACCAACAATTACTGCTAAAAACGCTATCATAATAGGTTCTATAAGCGTTTTTAACTGAGCAACCATTGCTTCTTGCTGACTTTGATAATAATCAGCCACTTTATCTAACATATCAGATAATTCTCCTGTTGATTCCCCTGTTGAAATCATATAATAAGCAAGTTCTGGAACAGCCCAATTATCTTTAAATGATTGACTCATCTTATCTCCTCTTAATAAATTGGAAATAGTGTCAAACATAATCATTTTATATATTTCATTGTTTGTAATTTTACCTAAAATATCAATACTTTCTGTAAGTAAAACATTATTTTTATTTAATGCTGCAAATGTTTTTGAAAACATTGTCATTTCTTTATAAATCATAATATTACCTATAACAGGTAAATGCATTAATATATATTGAAAAGCAGTTTTAAAAGCTTTTACCTTTGATAATAATAATTTAAATACTATTATTATTGCTATTGCACCAAGTATTAAATATCTCCAATTAGCTAAAATGAAATTAGAGAAATTAACAATTGCCTGAGTATATGGATTTAATTCAATTCCTAAACTATCATATACATCAATAAATTGAGGAATTATATATCCCATTATAAAAGATACAACAACTACCGCAAATACTAATATGATTATTGGATATGTCATTGCACCAATAATTAATTTTCTGTTTTTTTCCATTTGATCATAATAATCACTCATATCATCTAAAGTTGTTTCAATATCTCCAATTTTTTCAGAAGCTTTTACCATATTTACTAATAAACCAGGGAACATATTTCCTTGCTTTCTTAAAGCTTCTGAAAAACTTTCTCCCATAGTAAGTTCATAAATCATTGAATCAAATGATTTCTTATATGTACTATTCTTATTTTGTTTAGCTAAAATCTTTACTGCCTCTGTTAATGTTACTCCACTTTTAATATAAGTTGATAATTGAGCTAACCAAAATATTAAATATTTGTTTTTCATTCTTCTTTTAGAAAAGAATGAGTCTCCATGAATGAAATCTATCCATTTACTTGTTTTAATCTCATATACTTCAAAACCCTCATCAAGTAAGTATGAATGAGTATCTAGTTTTGATAGGGCCATAAAATATCCCTTTATTAGTTTACCTTCTTTGTTTCTAGCCAAATATTGATAAGCATGTTTTACTTCACTTCTTTTAGCATCCAAACTATTTTTATCTATGTATAAGACTTCTAATTCTCTGTCTCTTTTATTTCTATAATATTTTACTATAGATAAATTATTAAATTTATTTACAAAATATTTACTAATCCCTTTTGGTAACTCTTTAAAAAATTGACTAATTAATTCTATAGTTGTTTTAAATTTATTATAAATTTTATTCACTATCTTAACGATAGCGCCTACTATTATTTTAGGTATATCATACAAAAAGAATTTTACTATATAATAAATGCCCAAAAAGAAATCTTTAAAAATTTCATATATTTCTAAAAATATATTTTTCCAAATAAATTCAAATACAAATTTAATGAATTTAAATATATATTTAAATACAAAAGCTAACGAATAATATATTGAACTAATAATAGTAAATACAGTAGTTACGATAATATCAAAAACACTAAAGATTCCTAATGCTGCATTATACATTAAAGTATATAATTCAACAAAAATACCCTTTATAAAAGAAAATACAAAATTAAATATGTTCTTTTTTTTCTTTCTAGACATATTTAATCCTCCTCTTTATTCTACTATAAATAAATTATAGCATAAATATCTTACTTGTAAAATAATAGTTTCTATTTTTGTAAACTTTTTACCCTATTTGTGTAAGATATTATAGGTGGGTTTTTATGAATGATGGTACATCTTCTCTTATTGGTTCTTTAAAAGGATTAAATTTAAATAAAATATTAAATACTGCTAGCAGAACACTAAATTTTGTTAATAAAGCAATACCTATGTATAAAGAAATTAAGCCTACATTAGGAAATTTAAAAAATATAATAACTCCGAGCAAAAACAAAGAAGAAGATAAAATTAAAAAAGATGAAATTAAAGAATCTAGGCCTATTAAAATAAAAAAAAGTATTTCTAATAATGATAGAAACACTAATAATGACACACTAACATTTTTTCAATAATATTTATTTTATTTTGTATTAAATTGTTTTTTGTCGTATTGTAAATTTTTTTATATTTTTTTAAATCATTTTTTAATTTTTTATTTAGCATATTTTCATTTATATGATTTATTCCAATTAATAAATCTTCTTTATTATATTCTGCTTTTCCAGGAGTAAATACTATTAAATTATAAAATTTATTTTTATCTAATATTATTTCTTCCAAAGATACTTTATATCCTAAATCTAATAAATTAATTCTTAGTATGTCATGATTATTATTTGATATTGTAATAATCTTTTTATATGTTTTTTTGCTGGCTTCCAAAATTGATAAAATAGTATGAGTCCCCATCCCAGATAAAACCAATGTATCTACATCTTCTGGAATATTTTCTAATCCATCAGAAACTATAAACTCAATATATTTATCTAACTTTAATTTTTTTATTCTAATTTTAGCATTTGAAATTATATTTTCTTTTATATCAGATGCAATTGAATAAATACTTTTCTTTGCTAAAATTTCAGCTAAAAGTGCTTGATCACATCCAATATCAGCAACTTTATCTTCTGAATCAATTAAAGATGCAATTGCTTTTATTCTTTTATTCAATTAAGAAATCCTTTAATTTTTTAGCACGAGATGGATGTCTTAGTTTTCTTAAAGCTTTTGCTTCAATTTGTCTAATTCTTTCTCTTGTTACTCCAAATTTTTTACCAACTTCTTCTAATGTGTGATAACTTCCATCAAATAAACCAAATCTAAGTTCCAAAACTTCTTCTTCTCTTTTTGATAAAGTCATTAATACATCTTTTAATTCGTCTTTTAATATTTCATATGTTGCATAATCTTCTGGAGATTTGATTTTTTCATCTGCTAAGAAATCTCCCAAATGAGAATCTTCTTCATCTCCGATTGGAGTCTCTAACGAAACTGGATCTTGAGATATTTTTCTTATTTCAATAACTTTTTCAATAGAAAGTCCCATTTTCTTAGATAATTCTTCATCTTTAGGTTCTCTATTTAATTCAAGAGTTAATTGTCTTTCAATTCTAGCCATTTTATTAATTGTTTCAACCATATGAACTGGGACTCTTATTGTTCTTGCTTGATCAGCTAAAGCTCTTGTTATAGCTTGTCTAATCCACCAAGTTGCGTATGTAGAAAATTTATATCCTTTATCATAATCAAACTTTTCTACTGCTTTCATTAATCCAATATTTCCTTCTTGAATTAAATCCAAAAATTGTAATCCTCTTCCAACATATCTTTTAGCTATACTTACAACTAAACGTAAATTTGATTCAGCTAAGATATTTTTGGCTTCGTTATCACCTTCTGCCACTTTCTTACTTAATTCCTGTTCTTCTTCTAAAGATAATAAACTTATCTTACCAATTTCTTTTAGATACATTCTAACATTGTCATTTACACTCATATCTTTCGAATCATTAGGGATATCATCAATATTATTATCAATTTTTATTGCTTCTCCGCCACTTGCCTCATCTTCAGTTAATACTTCAATATGATTCTCTGTTAGCTTTGTATAAAGTTCATCAAAAGAATTATTATCTACATCTAATCCTTCTAATTTTTTTGCTATTTCTTCATAAGTTACATAACCCTGTTTTTTCCCTGATTCAATTAATTCTTCTACTCTCATTTCAAATGATTTTATTTCTTCTACCATGTTAACACTTCCTTTTTCATATTTTCTATTTTTTTTGCTATTTTCTTTTTTTCTTCAAAGTCTAAAGACTCATTTAACTTTTGTTTTAATTTATTCATTTGCTTTTCTACAGAATATTTTTTCATACATAAAAATGCATCTTCTAATTCTTCTTCACAATATTCTTCAGGGCCACCTTTATTCATTACTTCCTTTAACGCATTAATTATATCTTCATAAGCATAAGCATATGTAATGAAACTCGATAAATTAAATTCTTTATTTTTAATTCTAAATGACACTATTTCATTTGCTAAATTAGTCATTCTTTCAGTTGCTAAATAGCCTAAATTGTTTTCATATCTTGTAATAACTTCATCATTTTCAAGCATTAAATAAATTATTCTCATTTCAATATTTTCAAATCTATTATATTTTTGAGTTTTTAGAACTTCTTTTACAACATTATTAATAGATTCATTCTTTTTTATTTTACTTCTTAATATATTTTCATTTATTCCATACTTATCTGATAATTCTTTTATTTTTAATTCAATTAAAATATTATCATTTAGTTTATTTAATTCTTTCAATACTTCATTAATATATTTTGATAATTCAATTGAATCATTTAAATTTTTATTCTTTTTTAAGTAATCTAATTTGAAATTAATAAAATCTATTTTATTTTTATATGCACTTATAAATGCATCTTTGCCTTTTTTAACAATTAATTCATCAGTATCTTTAGCTTCATTAAATATAATAACTTTTATTTTTTTACCTAAATTTTCAAATATATTCCCAATTGTATTAGTTGCCATCTTGCCAGCTTCATCTTGATCTAAATTTAAAGCTATATCACATTTTAAACCAGTTATTATATCAACCTGTTCTTTCGTAATGCTTGTCCCAGATAAAGATATTACATTATTTATTCCTATAGTATGAAGTCTTATGGTATCCATTTGGCCTTCACATATTATAATTTCTTTTTGTTTTCTAATATATTCTTTAGCGTTATTAAGATTATATAAAACAGTTCCCTTTTTAAATATAATAGTCTCTTTTGTATTTAAATATTTACTTTCTTCAACATCTTGTTTCTTATATATTCTTCCGGTAAATCCTATAATATTCCCTTCAATATCATATATTGGAAATATTATTCTATTTATAAATGTATCTTTTAATTTACCATCATATTCTTTACATAAATCTAAATTATATAATAAACTTTTCTGATATTTAATGGATAAAGCTTTAGAAATTGTATTTTCCAGACTCAATCCAA
Source organism: uncultured Muribaculaceae bacterium (assembly GCA_964396655.1). Lineage (GTDB taxonomy): Bacteria > Bacillota_I > Bacilli_A > RF39 > UBA660 > CAYNFP01. The sequence goes on from CAYNFP010000004.1 coordinate 18,257, forward strand.
TATTAAAATACTTTATTGTTTCTTCATCTAGGTTTCTTGAATTTAAATATTCTTTTGCTTCTTTTCCATTAGAACTAGCTAAATTATTTTTAAATATAGAGGATGCAAGTTCATTTATTTTATAATATTCTTCTATCTCATTATTAACTTTTTTCTTTGTATAATTTTCATCAAGTGTAATACCTGCGTTATCTGCAAGAATTTTAATAGCTTCTTTAAATGTTATTCCTAAATAATCTATTAAAAATGTAATAACATTTCCACTAGCACCACATGAGAAACATTTATAAATTCCTTTTTCAGAACTTACAGACATACTTGGTGAATGATCATCATGAAATGGACAAACACCAAAAAAATTCTTGCCTTTATGTTCAAGATTTATATAAGAACCTATAACATCAACAATATTATTACTTGATACTATTTTATTGATTAAAGAATTATCTTTAAATTCTCCCATAATTACCCCTCTACTTATTATATACGACAAAAAATTTAAAAACTCTTTTTTTAAAAAATACCATTAAACGTTTGTTTTGGTTCATTTGTTATAATAAAAGCTTTATTATCATATTCAAGCAGTATTTCTTCTAGTCTTTTTATTCGTTTATTTGTAGTTACAATAAATAATATATCTTTATTTACTTTTAAATCTCTTCCTTTTGCTTTCAAAACACTAAAAGCAAAGTTATTATTTTTTAAAGAAGAAAAGATTTTTTCTCTGTTTTTTGTTATAATTGCATTTACAACTAATTTCGAAGGAACTCTATTTTCATTAATAATCATTCCAACATAAGTTCCAATAGCGAATCCTAAAGCATAGCTTATTGCTATAAAAATATTATTTTCTTCTGTATTAATTGCTTCTTTTACTATTAAAAACCAAATAAGAATCTCAAAAAAAGATATTATTGTTGATATGGTTTTTTTATTTTTTATAGTAAAAATCATTCTAACAGTAGCCATAGATGTCTCTACAGTTCTTACCATAATAATTAAAAAACAAAGCATTATTGTATTCATATTCATAATAATATTTTGCTTTGTTTTTAAAAATTTATTTATTTAATTTATCAAATTTAATAAATTCGTTATTATCTTCCAAATCAGTATCTTTTAAATTTTCAAATAATTCCTTTTGCTTTCTAGATAATTTTTCTGGAACAATTAATTTTAATGTTACGAAAAAATCTCCACTTTTCCAAGAATCTGTTTCAATACCTTTATTTTTTATTCTAAGTATATCTCCCGGTTGAGAACCACTTGGTATCTTTAATTCTACTCTACTATCTAAAGTTTTAATTGTTTTTGAAGTTCCTAATACCAAGTCACAGATAGTAACAGGTAAATCTATATGTATATCAGTTCCATCTCTTTTATACAATGGATGAGGTTTAACAGAAAATTCAATATATAAATCCCCATTTGGGCCCCCATTAGAGCCAGCTTCACCCTTCCCACTAAGACGAACTTGTTCTTTAGAATCTATTCCTTTTGGAACATTTATAGTTATTACTTTCTTTTCTTTAACTTTGCCTTTACCATGACATTTTTCACAAGTTTCTTTATAAATTACTCCGCTTCCCCCACATTTATGACATACTGTTTTAGACGCAAAAGAACCAAATAAAGTATTAGTTTGAGTTACTTCATATCCACTTCCATTACATGTAGGACAAGTCTTTTCTCCATGACCTCCCTTGCCATCACAATGAGAGCAAGCATTTACCATTTCTAATTCAATATCTTTTTTACATCCAAAAACTGCTTCTTCAAAAGTTATTTCCATTAAATATCCTAAATCTCTTCCTTTTGAAGCTCTGCTTTTTCTGTTTCCTCCCATAAAGTCTCCAAAACCAAATGAAGAAAATCCCGAATTGCCTCCAAATATTTCATCAAAAACGCTTGAAAAGTCAAATCCACTAAAGTCATATCCTCCACCAGTTGTTCCATTACCAGAAGGTCCTTCAAAAGCAGCATGACCAAATTGATCATATTTTTTTCTTTGATTTTCATCTGATAATACAGCGTAAGCTTCTTGTGCTTCTTTAAATTTTTCAGCAGCATCTGGTTCTTTAGAAACATCTGGATGATATTTCTTAGCTAATTTTCTAAATGAACTTTTTATTTCATCTTGACTAGCACTTTTACTTACACCTAAAATTTCATAATAATCTCTTTTTGCCATTTAACTTCACCTCTTTAATTTCCTGAAATATTAATATTATCAATTAATATCGAAGGGGAACCACCCTGTGAATCAAAAATTTCTAAATCATTCCCAACTTCAATAACGTTATTTAATAACTCAAATATATTAGTTGTCATAACAAACATTTTTATTGCTTTTTCTTTTTTACCTTTTTTAACTATATATCCTTGACTTTGTAAAGATATTTCACCAGTTAAAGTTTTAATACCAGCATTTAAACCAGAAACTCTATCTATTATTATTCCATCATTCATTATTTTAATCATTTCTTTAAATGATTTATTTCCGGGTTTTATATAACAATTTTTAACACCACCAATATTACCTGTAGATTTAGTATTAGCAAGTATTGCTTCTTTATTGTTATATAAAATGGTTTTAAACACTCCATCTTTAACAATTTCTTTATAATATGTTTTAGTTCCTTCTCCATCAAATAAATGGCTAGTAATCATCTTAGTATTTGAAGGATCCTCAACAATAGTTATTTTATCACTAAATATTTTTGTATTTATTTTACCTACCAAAGGAGAAACTTTTAATCTAATCACCCTTCCGTAAAAAATATCTAAAAAACAATCTAGAATGCCATATAAAACTTCATTTGTTAACAAAATTTTAGTTGTACTAGTTTTGGGTATTATTGAATCTAATTTTTTATATGCATCTTCAAGTTTTTCTGATATTTTGCTATTAAATTTACTTGAATCAAAATGGTCATTGTAATCATCGACATAAATAGTTTCAACTTCATTTCCTTTTCTAATAGTAAATTCAGAATAAATACTAATATTTTGGTTAATATCACGTAAATTTACAAATTCATTGACAATATCTTTTTCTGATTCAAGAAAAGAAAACTCAGATTCTATAGAATCAATATATTTATATTTATTTTTTAAACCATTTAAACTTAATAAATATTCTTTAATAATATTTAAATCTATATTATATTCTTTGGTTTCTTTTTTCTCTATTTCAATTGGTTTTGCAAATTCACTTACCTCTTCATTATCAGATATTTCACTATTTCTTATTATAATGTCTATAACATTTTGAAGATTATTTAAATTAGAAAAATGAGTTGTTAAATATTTACCTTTATATAATGATTTTATATTATAACTAACATTATCTGATATTTTCAAATCATCTAATTTATTATTAAAAACTTTAATTTCTTTATTTTTGGTTTTATTAACTAAAACTTCTAATTCTATATTATATTTTTTGCCAAGGTTTATTAATTCATTAATCATTAGAAGCACCTCCAACTAATATTGATGATACTCTTATTGTTGGCTGACCTGTAGTTACATTAATTTTACCGCTTAAGCTACCACAAAAACCAACTCCAAAATCCAAATCATCACTAACCATATCTACATTATTCAATATTTCTAAAGTATTTCCTATTAAGCTTGCCATTTTAACTGGTTCGCATACTTTTCCATTTTTTATTAAATATCCTTCATCAACAGAAAAATTAAAATCACCAGTAGTAGAATCTACACTTCCTCCTATGAATTGCTTTGCATAAAGTCCATATTTTATATCTTTTATCATATCTTCGAATTTATCTGTTCCAGGAGCTAAGTATGTATTATTCATTCTAGAAGTAGGAGCAAGTCTATAAGATTGTCTTCTCCCACTACCAGTTATTCCATGTTTCATTTTTCTGTCATTTATCTCATCAACAAGATAACTTTTTAAAACTCCTTTTTCTATAAGAATGTTTTTTCTCGTTTTGTTTCCTTCATCATCATAATAGGTTGTCCCCCATAAATTAGGTATAGTCCCATCATCTATTATAGTCACTTTTTCTGATGCTATCTTCTGACCTATTTTATCGGTTAAGATTGACAATTTTTTAGCAACTCCGGTAGCTTCCATTGCATGACCACAAGCCTCATGAAATATTACAGCACCCCAACCATTAGCTATTACAACAGGCATTTTACCACCTTTTATATAAATTGATGAAAGTTTTTTTATTGCTATGTCAACAACAGATTCAATTTCTTTTTCTATATTTATATTTTTTATAAATTCATATCCCGTAGAATATCCATAAGATTTGTATCCTTCTTCTTTTTTTCCATTTTCACTTGCATACACTGAAAATCTAAAAATAAGATAATTTCTATCTTCTTCTATATATTTACCTTTAGATGAAGCTATTATTATTTTTCTTTTTTTCTCAGAAAATCTAGAAATAACTTCTGTTATTCTCTCATCTTTTTCTCTGGCAATTTTATCAACTTTATATAAATATTCTTTTTTATCTTCGGATGAAATATCAAAAAATTCAGAATTATGACTTTCATTCTTTAATTTAATATTTTTAAACTTTACTCTCAAATTAAAATTTGATTTCAATTCATCTATAATTTTAGTTAAATTTTCTTTAGTGAGTATATTTGTATTAGCATAAAAAGTAGTATCCCCCAAAGCAAGTCTTATGCCAATACCCTCTGTAACATTTGTTTCAACATTATCTATTTTTTTGTTTAAAAATCTTATATCTGTACCAATTGTTTTCTCATAAAAAATCTCACTAAAATCAGCACCAGTATCTAGACTATAATTTATTAAATATTCTGCAAGTTCTTTATTCATTTAATTCTCCTTTATATTATTAAGGGCTCTTCTTTTTAAAGAGCCCCTTTATAATTTAATTATTTTTCTTCGTATTCAGCTTCTTTTACTTTGCTGTCTTCTTTTTCTTCTGTTGGTTTTTCTTCTTTAGTTTGTTGTTCTTGAGAAGCTTTATTTACTTCTTCATATACTCTTGCTGATAAAGCCATAGCTTTTTCAGATAATTTATCTTTAGCTGATTTAATTTTATCAACATCATCGCTCTCTAAAGCTTTTTTAGTATCCTCTATTAAAGATTCAATTTCTTTCTTTTCATCGTCTTTGACTTTTTCACCTAAATCTTTAATTGCTTTTTCGGATGTAAATATTAATTGTTCAGCTTCATTTTTAACTTCAGCTATTTCTTTTTTCTTAGAATCAGCTTCTTTATTTGCCTCAGCTTCTTTCATCATCTTATCTATTTCTTCATCTGTTAAATTAGTATTTGAAGTAATAGTAATTGCTTGTTCTTTATTAGTTCCTAAATCTTTAGCTTTAACATTAACAATACCATTAGCATCAATATCAAACGATACCTCTATTTGAGGTACTCCTCTTGGTGCTGGTGGTATATTAGTTAATTGAAAGTGTCCTAAAGTTTTATTATCAGCAGCCATTGGTCTTTCACCTTGTAATATGTGAATATCAACTGCTGGTTGATTATCTGCTGCTGTAGAAAACACTTGTGATTTAGTTGTAGGAATTGTTGTATTTCTTGGAATTAATACAGTCATTACATTACCAAGAGTTTCAATACCTAAACTTAATGGTGTTACATCTAATAAAACTAAATCTTCAACATCACCAGTTAATACTGCTCCTTGAATAGCAGCTCCGATAGCAACTGCTTCATCCGGATTAATTTCCTTACTTCCTTCTTGACCCAACTCTTCTTTAACTAATGTTTGAACATAAGGTATACGAGTTGAACCTCCTACTAATAATACTTTATTTATATCTTTCTTATCCAACTTAGCATCTTTAAGAGCATTTCTTACTTCTTTTCTTGTTGATTCAACTAAATCTCTAATTAAATCTTCAAATTTAGCTCTTGTTAAAGTTACATCTAAGTGAAGTGGTCCATTTTGTCCTTGAGTTATAAATGGTAAACTAATTTGAGTAGTTACTACACCACTTAAATCTTTCTTAGCTTTTTCTGCACCTTCTTTTAATCTTTGCATTGCTAATTTATCCTTAGATAAATCTATACCATTATCTTTCTTAAATGTTTCTACTAAGTAATCAATGATTCTATTATCAAAGTCATCTCCACCTAATTTATTATTACCTGCTGTAGCTTTAACTTCAAATACTCCTTCTCCTAATTCAAGTACTGACACATCGAATGTTCCGCCACCTAAGTCATAAACTAATACTGTTTGCATTTTATCTTGTTTATCAAGTCCATATGCTAAAGCTGCTGCAGTTGGTTCATTTATGATTCTTTCAACTTCTAAACCAGCAATTTTACCAGCATCTTTAGTTGCTTGTCTTTGGGCATCATTAAAATATGCAGGAACTGTAATAACAGCCTTTTTAACTTCACTTCCTAAATATGCTTCAGCAGTTTGTTTTAAATTCATTAAAATTTTAGCACTTATTTCCTGTGGAGTATAATCTTTTCCTCCAGCAGTTACTTTTTTATCAGTTCCCATTAATCTTTTAATTGAACTAATAACATCTGTAGAAACTTGAGCTTCACGTTTTGCAACATCTCCAACTCTAACTTCTCCATTTTTAAATGATACAACTGACGGAGTTGTTCTATTTCCTTCCGCATTTGGAATTACTTTAACTTCTCCCCCTTCGTGTACCGCTACACAACTATTTGTTGTTCCTAAATCTATTCCTATAATTTTATTACTCATTATTATCATCCTTTCTTTCTAGTACTAATCTTTTAGCACCTTTCATTATATTTTTTTTATTTGTTTTTGAAATCATTCTATATTTTTTATCTTTCATTATTCTGCCTATTTCTTCAATAATTTCTTCATTACTATACCCTTCATATATCATTTTTGAAATCTTTAGATATAATTCTTCTTTTAACAATTCAATATTTAAGTCATAGTCAAATTCACTTTTAACATCTTCATCTGATAAAAACTCCCCTTCAGGATCAGTTAACATTGACTTAACAAACCAAATTGATAAAAGCTGATTTACTTTATCTTTTTGACTAATTTCAGCCATTATTTATTTACCTTTACCATAGCGGGTCTAACAACCTTTCCTTTGTATGTATATCCTTTAACAATAACTTCTAATATAACATTTTCTGGTTTATTTTCATCATGTTCTATAAGTACTGCCTCTGCTATATTAGGATCAAATTCTTTGCCTAAACAATCTATTTCTTTTACTTCCATACTATCAAATATAGACATTAAATTACCATAAATCATTTTAAATCCACTTAAAAATCTACTTACTTCATCGCTTAAATCATTATCATCTAATAAAATTGCTCTTTCAAAATTATCAACTATTGGAAGTAATTCTTTTATAAAACTTTCTCCCTCATATTTTATCATTTCTCCCACTTCAACAGCTGTTCTATTTTTATAATTAATAAATTCTGCTTGTAAACGTAAATTCTTATCAGTTAATTCTTTATTTTGGTTTTGTAATTCTTCGATTACTTCTAAATTCTTACTTTCTTTGTTTTGAACTTTTTTATTTTCTTTCACTTATGCCTCCTTCACAATTTGCCTCTATATTTTCTTTTATATATTCAAGCAAAGTTACTACTCTTTCATATTCCATTCTTTTAGGTCCTATAATAGCAATTGTGCCTTCACTACAATTGGTTTTATATTTTGTTTTAACAATAGTTACATTATCATCAAATTCGCTTTCTTTACCAATATATACCTTAACCTCATCTTCAGTGCCTTCAATTTTACTCACAATATCATTTCTTTCAAATTTACTTATAATGTTTTTAACATCATCGACTTTATCGAATTCTGGTTGTTTTAATATATTGGTTTTACCACTAAATTTAACACTCTTTTCTTCTGAAAAATTACTTAATGCTTCATAAAAAGCATTATATAATACTTCATAGTTTTTAACATAATTAGATATTATTGGTTTAATCTCAAATTCTAATTTATGTCCAACTTCATCAAGAGGTGTTCCAACTAACATTTTATTCAAAAGTTCAGTTGTTTTCATTATTTCTTTAGTGTCCACAGATCCTGATAATTTAACTTCTTTATATTCAACATGACCTTTATCAGTTATCACTATTGCTACTACTCTATTTTCATTTACTGGAATAACTTCAACTTTTTTTAATACATTTAATTTAGAAGAAGAGCCTAAAACAACTGATGTATAATTTGTTATGTCAGCCACTATTTCCAAACTTTTACTAATCGCTTCATTCAAGTCTAATTGACTGTTTGAAAATATAGTTTGAAGTTTTAACATATCTTCTCCAGATATATTTTTTGGTTCCATTAAATAATCAACATAGTAACGATAACCTTTTTCTGCCGGAATACGACCAGAAGATATATGAGTTTTTTCTAGATATCCTAAATTTTCTAATGCTGCCATATCATTTCTAATAGTTGCTGATGAACATTTAAATTTCTTACACAAACTTTTAGAACTAACCGGTCTTGCTGTTTTTACATATTCTTCAATTATAGATTTCAGAATATTACTTTCTCTAGTGTTTATCATATATACCTCCTTTTAGCACTCTTTTTAAATAAGTGCTAACATTATTATATTATGCACTTTTAGCAATGTCAATACCTAATTGCTACTTTTTTTAATAAAAAAATCTCTAAATTTTTAGAGATCTTAATCTGTGCAGTTCCAAGTTATATTACTATCATTATATTCATATGATGACCAGCCCCATAAATTTTCTTCATATGTTGTAAAATCAGCCAAACCACTTTTACCTTTTATACATACTGATGAAAGCTGATTGGATCTAAATGCCATAGTTTTAATACTTGTTACTGAAGATGGTATTGTTATACTTGTTAATAAATTATTATAGAATGCCATAACTCCAATACTTGTAACAGTATTTGGTATTGTTACATTTGTTAACTTATTATCATAAAATGTTCCATCTTTTATATCTATTACGGAATCAGGAATCGATACACTTATTAACTTATTATCATAAAACGCATAAGTTCCCACACTTGTTACTGTATCTGGTATTAACACACTAATCAATTCATTATTAGAAAAAGCACTGTCTCCTATGCTTGTTATTGAAGATGGTATTGTTATACTTGTTAATAAATTATTAGAAAAAGCACTTCGACTTATGCTTGTTAATGCATTTGAAAGTGTTAAACTTGCTAATTTATTGTGATCAAATGCATATCTTTCTATACTTGTTACTGAATCAGGAATCGATACACTTGTTAATTGATTCCCTTGAAAAGCTGCATAACCTATACTTGTTGCTGAATTAGATAATGTAACACTTGTTAACTTATTATTTTCGAAAGCATAACTATCTATGGTTATTACGGAATCAGGAATCGATACACTTGTTAATTGATTTCCTTGAAAAGCTCCAGAACCTATACTTGTTACTGTATCTGGAATTGTTATTTTTGTTAATAAAGAATTAGCAAATTCATAATTTCCAATACTCGTTAATGTGTTTGATAATTTAACGCTTGTTAATTGGTTATTTATGAAAGCCCAATTTCCTAAAGTTGTTATTGTATCAGGCATTACTAATCTTTTTAATCCTTTATCCTTGAATGCATTATCAGCAATAGCCGTGACAGTGGTTTCATTTATAGTAGATGGTATTATTATTGATTTAGGACAAGCGGAGTTTGAAGAAATATTATTTTCATTATTATAATAATCTAATATTGTGCCAGTAGTAGAATTAAACGAAAAACAATTTTCACTTGCTAAAACCGGTTTAATATCTTCTTCTTTATATCTTTCTTTAGTAAATCCAAATTTAACAGAAATTTTCTTTCCTATCGAAGAAAAATCATAATTATCTATATCTTGTCCTTCAATATATACATATATTCTTACTTTTGTTATACTATTTGGAGCTAAATTCATAAAAGTTGGTCTACTTGTTCCAGTTAATAATTTCTCCGTATCTGTCAAATAATCATATGCAGTTAACAATGAAGTTGACCCTGTATATCCATTATATGCAGTTCCATCATAAATATCGATATTATCAGAAGATTCAATATCATCATTTACCGCATACGTTGGATATGATGCTTCGTTAGCAACTGTTCCACAAGTCCCTGAATATGAATCTGTACTTGTTACATCAGAACCCGTTCTTTTTTTACACGAAGTGTTATACCACCTAATTGCATCATCTACATGGCTTGTATCATTTGGTTCCCATATTTGAGCTGTTCTGCATATTCCGGTTACATCACTTTCAGCAGACGGAGTACAACTAATCCCTGTAATAGTCGTAGCATCTGTAGTAGTTCCAATAACTCTTCCAATTTGTGCAAAAGCCACTCTAACTGAATTTTCTATTCCAGTATCTTCTACTCCATCAATAGCTACCGTAACTGCAGAATCTACCGTTAAATAAATTGGTTCTTCATCTAGTTCGTTTAAAACTTTTATATACTGAGTACCAGAAAAATTTTTAATAAACAAATCAAAAACAACATAACCATCTTGTTCTGGATTACTTTGTTCATAGTTATGAACACGACTAGCCATTAATCTAAATCCACCAGGAGTAGTACTTAAACTTGCCTTTTCAAATAATTTCATTCTTGAAGCACCTGTGTCCATTGCACCTATAGATGACATAGGAAATAACCCTTTACCTCCCCAACTATTGGTATTACCTTCATATGAAGACGAGTCTAAAGTTTCTTGTGAAATACTAACAGTGGAATCCCAAGTTTCACCATCTAATGATAATAATAGACTATCAGTTGTAGCAATTTCCACCTCAAAACTTGATACATCAACAGTTTTTGTCCCTACAAACCAGGCATATGTTGAAATCAAAAAAACTATTGTAGTCAAAAAGCAAAGTATAATAAGTTTTCTAACTCTGTTTATATGTTTTTTTCCTTTATCTAATAGCATAATAATACTTCTCCAATTTTACAAAAAATCAATTAATTTCTTTACTCTATAAAACTATTTTACTATATTTTATGTTAATTTCAAGTTAATTTTAATATATTTTATTATTTATACTAATATATAAAATTTATCAGATTGATTTACGTTTAAAAAATATATAATTAGGACATAATTTAAGACTTGTCCTCGCATAGTAAAAAAATCTCTAAAATTTTAGAGATCTAATCTGTACAATTCCATGTTATATTACTATCACTATATCCTTCTGCCCAACCCCATATATTCGTTCCATATGTTGTAAAGCTAGCCGAACCACTTTTACCTTTTATGCATATCGATGTAAGAACATTATAATCAAAAGCATAATCATTTATATTAGATACGCTATTTGGTATTGTTATATTAGATATATTATTACCATAAAACGCTGCAATTCCTATTGTTGTTAAAGAACTTGAAAGTGTTATATTAGTTAAAGAATTACTAACAAAAGCACCCTCTCCTATTGTAGTAACAGAATTAGGTATTGTAATATTTGTTAATGAATTTATTTCAAAAGCATTATTCCCTATTGTTGTTAGTGAACTTGGAAGAGTTAAGTCATCAATATTATTATTAGAAAAAGCATAATTACCTATCGTTGTTAGTGAATTTGAAAGGATTAATTCATCAATGCTGTTTCTACCAAAAGCATAATTTCCTATTAATGTTACTGTATCTGGTATTTTCACTTTAGTCAATTTTGGTTTTGAACTAGTAACCATATTTAGAATATTTATATCATTGTTGTAATAAACACCATCTTCTTTATTTATATCATTTGTTTCGTCATAACTCATAACTCCCCCTCCAGAACCATAAAATGCATAATCAGCTATTTCTGTTACAGGTTCACCATTTATTTCTTCAGGTATTGCAAATGCCAAAGGGCAATCATAATTCGAATAATCATAAGCTGTTATTTCTCCTGTTGACGAATTAAATTCAAAACATTCTTCTGGAGCAGGCACTAAATAAGGTTTCCATGTTCCAGAAACTGAATCCCATGTTCTATATCCTGTAGTGGTTGCTACATCTACTTGTATTATTCCTTTAAATGATTTACCCTGAACTGCATTTTGATCCATATCGGTTTCCATCAATCCTATAGTAAATGTATATGTATGAGTATCTTCTCCATTTAATATTCCGTCATCACTTAATAAATTTATTTGACCTTCATAATCCGGAACCCAATCAAATAATGATATTGTTGTTCCTCCATTAGTTGATGTTCCGTCTAATGAATATTCAAAAGCCCCTTCAGCAACTTCTGTTATTGTATTTGTTTCTACATACAAAAGTATTGCATAAGATATTTGATCATTAGCATTATCTTTAGTATTGGCTACTGTAAAAGTTTTTGTGGTATACCATCCAGGATATATATCAACAGCATTAATTTCATTTCCATCTGTAAAAGTAATATTTCCTAAGTTTACAGTATTTGTAACTATACTTGAAGCTTCGTTATTGCCAGTTACCGTAATACTAAAATAAGCTGCAGTTATCCCAACAAAAGCAAGTAATAAAGATATTACCCCAACCAAGATTGTAAAACTTGAATTAGATTTTAATTTACTTTTCATTCTAGCCACACCTATACCATTTTAAGAATATCACTTTCTTGGATTTATTTCAAGTAAACTGTTTATTTTTTTTATTATAATTTAAAAGACATATATTATTTACCTTCCAATGTACTTTCCAAATACATTGTATCATAGGTATTTATATGTGTCTTTTTTTATGCCCTAACCGGGCACTTACTTTTTCAATTTATAATTTTTTTTGTTATTTTAAAATTATTAATTCATAAAATTTAATAGAGGCTTTTTATGTTAAAAAAGATATTAAAATTTTTAAAAGAATGTTTATTTTTTACAACAAGTTATTCCATTAATGTTTTCCCCGAACCATTAGATAAAGAAACGGAAGATAAATATATATCAAGATCATTAATGGGGGACAAAGAAGCAAGAAGTAAATTAATAGAACATAATTTGAGACTTGTTGCTCACATAGTTAAAAAATATGATAATTTTAAGGAAGATCCAGATGACTTAATAAGTATAGGAACTATTGGTCTAATAAAAGGAATTGACTCTTATAGCCCAAATAAAAATGTAAAATTAACAACTTATGTTGCTAAATGTGCTGAAAATGAAATATTAATGCATTTTAGAAGTAATAAAAAAAATATGAATAATGTAAGCTTAAATGATTGTATAGGATTAGATAAAGATGGTAATGAAATAACTTTTGTAGATATAATAAAAGAGCAAGAAGTCGATATTATGGAAGATGTTTATTTAAGAGATAATATTAATTTATTAAAAAAATTTATAAATGTTTTAAATGATAGAGAAAAGAAAATTATTATAATGAGATATGGTCTTTTAAATGAAGAAGAGCAAACTCAAAAACAAATTGCTAAGAAACTTCATATTAGTAGAAGTTATGTTTCAAGAATTGAAAAAAGAGCATTAATAAAAATGCTCAGAGAATTTATAAAAAACAACACAGACTAGTGTTGTTTTTTCCTTTTTAATGACAGATTCCATTTTTGAGATTCACCATCTTGTTCCATATGATATTTCATACCTTCAATTTCAGCACTATCACACTGAACAAAATATTTAGAATCTGTTGGTTCATTCATATTACACTTTCTAACAATTAATTTTCTTCCATCTCCTAATATTAAACCAGAAGATTCTTCATAAAAAGACGCAACTTCTATATCTAAATCAGATGAATTAACTACAAGTTTTTTTGATGATACTCCAACTAAACCACCGACAAGAGAAACTCCATTAATAGTACCAGTTATTTTACAATTATTAATAACTCCGTTAAAAGTTCCACCTATAAGACCAACATAATTTCTACCTTTAATATTTATATTTTCAAAAATTACATTTTTTATAACCATTGTTGATGATCTACCCCACGTATTAAATAAGCCTATTACATCATAATTTGGTTTATTTATAAATATATTACGTATGGTGTGCCCATCTCCATCAAAAATAATATTTGAACCTTTAATATATATTGCCCCCATTGTTTCATCTTCAAAATCCAAATCAGATTCTAAAGTAACAATATATTCTCCAGGTTTTAATTCTCCTAATGATTTAAAATCACTAATACTTCTTATAAATATTTTTTTCATATAAAACTCCCCTAATTTATTTTATCACAACTAGAACATTTAACCCCATTCTTTGTTTCTAATAAAGCATTCCCACATTTAGGACATTTCTCACCAGTTGGTTTATCCCAAAAAGCAACTTTACACTTAGGATAATTTGAGCATCCATAGAATATTTTACCTTTTCTAGTCTTTTTCTCAATTATCTTTCCGTCACATTCTGGACAATCACAAATTTCTTTAACTTCCAATTTATCTTTTTGTATATATTTGCATTTAGGATATCCACTACATGCAGTAAACTCTCCAAATCTTCCTTTTCTTATTACTAAATCACTTCCGCATAATGGGCATCTTTCTCCAGTTGATTTAGGAGCTTCTTTTTCCATATTTTTATATGCCATATCAACCAATGGATCAAAATCAATATAAAACTTCTTTAAAAGTTCATACCATATTTCTTTACCTTCAGCAACTTTGTCTAAATCCGTTTCCATATCCGCTGTATATTTAACATTTATTATATTGCTAAAACATTCTTGCAATTTATCAGTAGTTACTATTCCAACTTCTGTAGGATAAAACTTTTTATCAGTTGTTTCTATATAGTTTCTTTCTTTCAAAATATCAATAATTTTAGCATAAGTACTTGGTCTACCTATTCCTAGCCTTTCAAGTTCATGAATCAATTTTCCTTCAGTAAATCTTGAAGGTGCTTCTGTAAAATGTTGAGACTTTTCAATAGAAGAAGAAACCAATACTTTAGACTTATAAGTTGAAAAATCCGGTAATATTTTATCTTCATTATCAGAATATTCAACATATAATTTTAAATAACCATCAAATTTCAATATTGATCCAGTTGCTTTAAATTTATAATCATTATTATCTAAAATAACTGTCGTAACTAAAGTTTTAGCATCCGCCATTAAAGAACAAATTGCTCTAATATATATTAAATTGTATATCTTATATTCATCTGGAGTTAAATATTTTTTTATACTACCAGGAGTTCTATTTATACTTGTAGGTCTTATAGCTTCATGTGCATCTTGAACATTAGCTTTTTCTTTAACTTTTTTTACATACCCAATATACTCTTCCCCATAATTTTTAGCTATATAACTATATGTTTGTTTTATAAAATCATCAGATAGTCTTATAGAATCTGTTCTCATATAAGAAATTAAACCAACAGTTTCATTTTCAAGATCTATTCCTTCATATAATTTTTGTGCTATTCTCATAGTTTTAGAAGCTCCAAAACCTAGTCTATTAGATGCCATTTGAGTTAATGTACTAGTAGTAAAAGGAAACTTACTTTTTTTATTCTTATCCTTATTCTCAGCACTTTCTATTTCAAAAGCATTAGATAATTTACTTATTATGTCATCTGCTTCTTTTTCGCCTTTAATTTTAATTTCTTTATTTTTATATTTAAATAAATCTGCTTCAAAATCTTTAAATATTCCAGTTATATTCCAATATTCTTCGGATTTAAAACTTTCTATTTCTCTTTCTCTATCAACTATTAATTTTAAAGCAACACTTTGTACTCTTCCAGCTGATTTGCCACCAGTTTTTTGTTGCATTAGTTTACTTAATCTAAAACCAATAATTCTATCAAGAATTCTTCTTGATTCTTGAGAATGAACTAAATCCTCATCTATTTTTCTTGGATGTTTGAAAGCTTCTTTAATTGCTCCTTCTGTTATTTCGTTAAAAACAACTCTATCACATTTATCATCTTTTAAATTCATTGCATCTTTTAAATGCCAGCTAATAGCCTCTCCCTCTCTATCAGGATCGGTAGCTAGTATAACGTTATCACTAACTTTAGCTTCTTTTTTTAATTCATTAATTAATTTATTTTTACCAGGTATAACAACATAGTTGGGTTTAAAATTATCATCTATATCCACACCAAAACCATATTTACCAGTGGTTGCTAAATCTCTAATATGACCCTTACTTGATAATACTTTGTAGTCTTTGCCCAAGTACTTTTCTATAGTTTTACTTTTACTTGGAGACTCAACTATTACTAAATTCTTCATATTTCTCCTTTTGCCTATATTTAATTATTGTATTATTTTTTTTAAATGTCAAGAATTAATGTTTGCTCAAATTTAGTGAATAAAAACTTTCTTCTGAATTATTAAAATCAACAGATGCTGTATTTTCGGGCATTATTCCTAAGTAATAACATAAATTATGAACTAGCCATTCTCTTAACATTGTCTTTTCACTTCTATTCCAATTATATTTATTACTATTTTTATTATATTCTATAATTTCATTAATTATAGCTTTCATTGTATTGATATCATTAATTTTATATGAATCAACTATTCTAATATCAGGATTTAACGAATCTCTTTTATCTATAATTGCAACATTATATTTAGATATTATATCTCCAATTTCATAATTACTCTTATCTCTTGTATTATTGGGAGTTGAAACTAAACAACATGATATTAAAAAATATATATAAATTTTATATAAAAGTAAATTTGTTTTTTTGTTTCTTTTTTTCATAAGGAATATTGTATAACAAAAACAAAACCAATTCAACTTAACTTAAAAAAATCATACAATGTATGATTTTTATTAAAAGCCTTTAGTTTTTTTTATTTAAATAGTTTTCTTATTATTCCACCTATAGTTTTAGATTTTAAATATTCTTCTTTATCTACTAATTCAGTATAATCATATTTAATCATCCTTAATATAAATTCTGCATCAGAATCATATATGCATTCATAAAGATTTCCTTTATCATCTTTTAAAAATATTTTAAAATTATAACCATCTGAAATAATTATTGGAGTATATAAATTCTTTTTATAGCTGTTTTTAAAGCAACAATTTTCAGTTGTACCTTCAATATTAGCCAAAAATCCAATTTTTTCTGATTCTCCAATTAACATCCTTAAAAATTGTTCTGTCATATATTTTATATTGTATATATTATCTAATTTTTTAAAATATTCATTAAATTCTTCTATTGACATGTGTTTAAAATCTTTACAATAAATTTTTTCGCCTTCAAATTCAAAATAAGTTTTTAAATTTTCTTCATCTAATTTAATTTCTAGGTCATAACCAATAGTACCTGTTACAATTTCACTACAAAAACTATCTGTTTCCCAAACATTTGAAGCTTTGATTTTACTTATAGAATTATCTAAAATACCATAACAAAAATCTACTGCAATTTTTTTACCACTTTTAGTCTCATATAATACTTTCATATATCCCCCTTAAAAAATATATGATGTTATTATACCATGAAAGAGTTAAAAAATCAATATAAATTTCTAAAAAGTGCATTTCACTCTTTAACTAACTTATTTCCATTTTATATTATTGTTTTAAGACATAATAAAAGTTATAACCTAATCATTAAAGCTTTAATATTTAAGGCAGTTAAATCATTTGCCTTTAATATAAAATCCAATAAATTTTGATTATAACTTTTAAAGTATTCAATAATTAAATTTTCAACTGATATTATTTCTTCTATTTCAAGTTCATTATCGACATTAATTGATATTTTCAATACTTTATATGTATTATCGTAAGTTTTTTTAAGAAAAATATCAGTTATATTTTTAAATAACGTATACGTTTCAAATTGAAAAATATATCCTCCACTTTGAAAATCAATTTTCTTACCGACCATATAACCAAGTCTATCCATAAATTAAAATTCCTCCTTTTTATCTTTCTTATAATATTATCATACATATTTTTCAAATACAATAAATTTCCAAATAAAAAGAAGCTATTTAGCTTCTACAATTAATTTTATAGCTGTTCTTTCTTCTCCATTTATCATTACTTGCGCAAAAGCAGGAGTACAAATAAGATTAATTCCTAGTGGTGCCACATAACCTCTTGCTATCGCAATTGCCTTAATTGCTTGATTTAATGCTCCAGCTCCAACTGCTTGAACTTCACATATAATTTCATTTTCTCTAAATACATTTGCTATAGATCCCGCTACTTTTTGAGAGATGCTTTTACTAGATACTTTTATAATTTCCATAATTCACCTATTTAATAATATGAATTATAATTTAAAAAATTCTATATATTTATTTATCCCTTATTCTATCACAAAAATCTAATATCATTTTCTTTGCATATGTTGTTTGGACCTTATCAGCCCAATCTAATCTGGGGCCAAATGATAAATCATTTGTTATTATCCTAACACGATCTTTATTTCTTAATGGATAATTTAATGGGACATATTCATCATTGACAATCGCTTCTACCATTGTGTTTCCAATATCAGGACCTAATTTATAAGCGAAATCAATCGGTGTTGAACCAACAGGGAGTTCTATTACTTCTCCTTTTGTAGTAAAAATATAAATATTAGGTAAAAATAATTCTTTTTTTATTTGAGCTACAAATTCGGAATTATCACTAAACATTTCGTTTATTTCAGTTAAAGATTTAAAAAATTGAAATTTACTACTTAAATCTTTTTGCATAATATATCTTGCTTCGCCTTTATAAATATCCCAATAAGCAGTTATCCCAAACGAAGCAATTTTATCCATTTCAAATGTTCTTATTTGAGTTTGAATTAATCTTTCGCCAGGCCCAAAAACTGTAGTATGTAAAGACTGATACATATTAGTTTTTGGATTACAAATATAATCTTTGAATCTTTCATTCATTGGCCTATATTTAGAATGAACTAACATTAAAGTATAATAGCAACTTTTTATATCATCTACCATTATTTTTAAAGATAATAAATCATGGATATCACATAATTTTCGATTTTGTTGTAATTGCCTATATATTCCATAAATATTTTTTGTTCTCACCTTTATTTCAAAAGGAATATCTTCTTTAGATAATATTTCAGAAATATCCATTAATATTTCGTTTAAACAAGCATCACTATCTTTTTTGATTTTTTCAAGTGTAGCTTCTATATCATAATATATATCAGGTTTTAGATATTTAAATGATAAATCTTCTAATATACTTTTTATCCTATAATTCCCTGTATAATAAG
Source organism: uncultured Muribaculaceae bacterium (assembly GCA_964396655.1). Lineage (GTDB taxonomy): Bacteria > Bacillota_I > Bacilli_A > RF39 > UBA660 > CAYNFP01. The sequence goes on from CAYNFP010000004.1 coordinate 37,439, forward strand.
CAAGAGGTACAAATATTTCCATTGTTTCTAAAGCGTTCTCTTTTTGTTTAAATTCAGATTTAAATTGAAGAGTTTCCATATTATGAACTCTATCAGCTAATTTAATAACTATTATTCTCACATCAGTAATAATACTAGTAATAATCTTTCTAGTATTTGCTGAATTTTCATCTGTTTTGCTTGAAAAATTCATTTTACTTATTTTAGTTACCCCATCCACTAAATTAGCAACCGTCTCATTAAAGAGCGTAGCTATTTCTTCTATTGTAATACCAGTATCTTCTATAGCATCGTGCAAAATTCCAGCACAAAGAGTATCTTGATCAGCATGCATTTCTGCTAAAAAATAAGCAACATGAAGAGGATGAATAATATAAGGTTCTCCACTTTGACGCATTTGTCCCCTATGCAATTCTTCCGCTAAATCATAAGCTTTTTTAACAGCCTCAACAGCTTCTGGATTATAAGAATTAACATAATCCAACAAAACATCAATTGTAATATCCATAAATACCTCCTACTAAAATAAAAAAAACAGCCCAATTAAATAAAGGTTGTTTTTTATCACACTAAATTATTTTTATTATTTCCATTAATCCAAAGAGAATATATTTTAGTTATATCATTTTTCATACTATCTTCCTCTTAAAATTCAAAATATTTCATTAATAATATTACTTTTTTTAATTAAAGTCAACAGATATTTTATAACATTTTATAAATAAAATTAATTTTATTTTAAATTCTATATTTCACCTTCCTTGCAGCCCATTTTTATAAAGAAGTCATGATAAATTTTACTTCTAAAAATATCGTTAACAAATATGACTTTATGCCTATTATTAGTAATTTTATAATTTCCGTTATCTAATATTTCTGGACAACTAATTTCTTCTTCGTTAAACCAAGATTTATTTATTGAATATCCAATTACACTTATGTCCCATATCGTTTTTCCCATACCAACTTCGTATTTCTTTTTAGTAGAAAACTCTTTTAATAAATACTTTCCAATTTCTCCTTTATTTTCTAAATAATGTTTTAATTCATATATAGTTGTTACTAAATTAGAAGCAACATTTATGCATGGTATTATAACTAATTCAGCGCCAGAATTAAATACTGTTTGCACTGCCTTTATATCTTGTTTAAAGTTAAGCTCATCATTGTGCTTGGTTAAAAACGAATTTCCACCCAGCCATATAATTTTTATTTTATCAATTATTTTTGGTTCTTTTTTAATAGCTATCCCTATATTAGTTAAAGCTCCAATCGCAAGAATAGTTGTTTTAACATTCTTATTAGCAATTTCTATTATTTTTTCTGCTGCTTCATTACTTTCTTCTGATTCCCAAAAATATTTTGTAGCGCCTTTATATACTTTATCTTTTCCATTATAATTTAACATATCCATTATTTTAATAGTTGTTAAATAACTTTCATTTGTTCCCTCTTCAATTGTATTAGCCATTGAATATTTACTACCTGAAAAAGGCGCAATAGTGACAGCTTCTAAATTAAAATTATCTAATGATTTTAATAAATACGTTAATGCAAATTTATCATCTATTTCATTTTCCATGTCTGTATCTAATATAATACTTTCTTTATTCATTTTTTAATTCACAAGCCTTTCTATATAAATCTTCCCAATTTTTTACAACATTCTTAATTTTATCTTGACCAATATTATACTTTGTTTCCATTAAAAAACATTTAACATTAGCTTCTTCTAACATCATACAATTACTAACTATATCATCAACAAAAAAATCAATTTGATTTTCTATGCAATAACTACTTTTATTTCTGGTTTCTGAAAATATTAACTTAGTATAATTAATATTATTTTCTTTTAACCAATTTACAGTAACTTCAACTGGATTTTTATAATGAGGAAAAGTTCTATTAGTAATTAAGTAAATTTCATTACCAGCTTCTAATAATTTATCTATATAAGTTTTTGCTCCATCAATTAATTCTAAAGATTCTGCAATTCTTTCAATATTATCATTCATAAATTCATTAATTTCTTCTGCAGTCCAATCAAACATTCCATAAGATATATATCTTGCTTTTGGATTAATAATTCCTGAATTTCTTTTGTTTTTATCTTCAATTAAAAATTCTTCTAAAAGTGCCTTATCAAAATTACTTATAACATTATCAATATCAAGTCCAATTCTCATTATTTACCTCCTAGTCTAAGAGTTATTTCAGGAAATAATTTATATACACTATAACCCAACATTGATTCTATTTGTGCTTTTAATTTAAATGCTTCCTCTATATGATAACGAGTATTAGAATGAATTCCTTTTCTTTTTAAAAGATCAATTAATCTTTCTTCAAGTAATAGAAAATCCCCTGTACACATTAAATCACATAGATTAATTATTTTTTCATGTGTTGTGTATTCATGATTCTTAACAAAATCTTTTATAAAATCATATCTATAAATATCTGGTTTAAATATACCTCCCGCAACACAATCTATATCATTATTTAAATAAGAATGAGTTAAACATATATTAGCATATTCTTCATCAAACCCAAGACCTCTAATTATTTCATATCCTCTAATATCATGACCACTAACACCATGAACTTTACCAATATCATGAATATATCCTAAAGTTCTTGCTTTATCAGCATCAATATTTAATCCCTGAGCTATTCTATAAGCTGCTTCTCCAACGCATTTAGGATGACAATAATAGTCTCTAAATCCTTCAACTTTATATTTCATCAATAAGTCTAAAGCAACTTCACTATTCATATTTCCCATCAATAACCCTCCTTTTTTCTGTTACAAAAATATTATAATACTTTTTGTTATTAACATCAAGATAAAAACAAAAAAAATATTTGTTTATTGCTTTAATTTAAAATTGATATTATTTTTACATTTAAAATATGTAAAAATATATTGATAAATCATAGAACATATTTGCCCTATATAAGTGCAAAAAGCAGATGGTATAAATGAAGATATTATTCTTAAAATTCTTGATATAAAATAAATAAAATTATTTTTCTTATCATTTGAATTTATTTGTATATAATTTAATTTTATTGCAATTATAGGATTTAATAATATGTCAATAATTTGAACCAATAAAAGAATTATTAAAATCTTAATATTTGGCTTAAAATACCAATATAATGATATATTCATTAAAAGTATTGTCAAAATAACAATTAATGTTAATTTATATGAGTTTTTTAAATGTTCTTTGTAATTAAAGTTATTTTTAGACACATCTATTTTAGTTGAAGTATCAATAGACGATAATACATCCCACTGGGCATCTGTTGTTAACCCCTCAAAATTTATGGCTTTCATATACTGTGCTCCATATGAAAAACTATTAGAAAATCCAACACCATAGACCAAAAACATACTTATGTAACTCAATATACTGAACGATGTATATTTAATATTACTAACAAAATTTAATTCAAACTTTTTTAATTTAAAATGATTTAAAAATTCATACAATAAAATTAATGAATCCAAGCTTAAAGTTATTACAATAGATAATATTTCATTCTTCGTAAACAAAGATAATAAAATTATTGAGAAAAAATTAGTTAAATTAAAAATTAAATTAATTTTATTAGATTCATTATTTTTTTTATTATAATATAGTCTTTGAGTTATTAGTTGCATAACAAAACTAAAATAAAACCAAATCATTGAATAGATACAAAAGTTTTTATAAATATCTGGATTCATATTCATTATATTAATATATTTATTTGCGTTAATTGCTAATAAAAAAGTAAATACTCCAATAATTAAAGTTCCAAACAACATATTTGAATATACAACGTTATCTTTTTTTAATTTAGCCTCTGTTATATTAGGCCCTACAGCAAATATATGAGTAAACAGCATATATATAAATTGTAATGGATAAGTTAAAGAAAAAACATCGGAAATATCTTTAGAAATTACAAAACCCAATATTAACCAAATTAATATCGGTAATATAGATATTAACAATGTATCTAAACTAATTTGTAATAATCTTTTCATGAATAACTCCCGTTTGATTTAATTGATGTTCTTTTATTTCATATAACTTATTGCATATTTTTTGAATATTTTATTATAAAATATAATACCACACTCATTGTTTAATCTTATTTTAATTATAGCACAATTTTATTTTTTAAAATATTATTTATAATAAATGATCTTAATACAAAACTTATTCCAAATATAATAAATGCTACACTTGTAAACTCCGGTATAAATCGACATATTATAAAAACTATACCATATGCTATTATTCTACCTATATCGTAAAAGAATTGAATAGTCCATAAATAATCATTATTATTTTTAGATTCAGTTATATTATTTAAACACTCATAAGTAAGAGATGTACCAGTAATATCAGTAGTATCTACTCCTATTTCATTTAAGATAATATATAATATAATGAAAAATATACTACTATAAAAAGAAACAAATATTGTTAATAAAAGAATAATAAAAGTAATTGGAATAACTATTTTACTAAAATTCTTTTTATTTACAAATTTCATATAAAATATTGCTACTAATATTCCAATAAAATTACTTACTCCACTTATTGTACCCGATATAAATGTATCTAATAATTTAGAATATATTATAACTGTAGCAAGTTTTTCAGAAGCGCCATCTGTTGTGAATCCATCCAATATATTTTGAAATAATATTTTTTTATAAATTTTCTTGTTTTTTAGGGAATTAAAATACTTTTTTAAATTTATTTTATTTACTTCTATTTCTACTTTATTTAAAAATAATGACATTGTAAAAACAATAAATGTTATTAACAATACAATTAAAAAGGAAGTTGAAAAAGATGTTTCTTTGATAATTAGGCCTAATCCTAATGGCGCTAATATATAAACTAGATTCTCAGCTACTCTACATATAACAAAAAATTTTTTATAATTGCATTTTTCATTTATATTAAAAATAATTGTCTCATAACAAGTCCAATACATACTTATTGCAAAGTTATATAATAAAGCAAATAAATATATATAATTTACAATATTTTCTTTCATATAAAGTAATATTACAACATTAAGAAAATTTAAAAATATTCCTAATCTATAAAAAAATAAAATGTTTTTTGAATTAATTGTTTTAGAAAGAAAAAATCTATAAATTAAATTACTAGAACAATGAATAAGCCAAAATAATATTACTTTTGAAATATCTTTTGTTAAATTAAAAAATATAGACTTAAAAATATATGTCCAAATATTTCTATTATTAATTTTGTGTGATGCAATATTATTAATTTTATATCATTTTTCATAAATATATCACCATAATGTTATTATAACATCTTTTTATTTATAAAAAATTCTCACATTTGTTTTGTGAGAAATTATTTTATTCTAATAGTTTTTTAATCACTTCTTTTTATTGGTTCTCTTTTTTCTTTTAGTTTGTTCAATATTTTTTACTATTTCATCTAATTCATCTACATTTTCATTAATACTTTTTAATTTTTTCATTTTTGGTTTTCTATCTTTTTTTATTTCATCAAAATTTCCATTTAATACTCTTTCAAAAGTTTTTTCTTTTACTTGTGTGCAAATTATTAATTCAATAGAAGATATTAATCCAAATGTTAAGAAATAATATCCCATCATTGATGTTTGAACTTCGCTTAAAGATCTATAAAAATTTTGAATAGTTAATATAGATAAGAATAACAATAATATTATACTAATTGATCTTAAAATCCAAAATTGATTTTCTAGTTTTTTCATTTTATTGGTATGATATATTTTATTAAATGATTCTAAAACAACAAATATTAAGAAACCTGTTCCTAATGTAAAAGGTATCTTCGTAAATTCTGATATAAATAAATAAGAAGCTGTAATTATATTTATTAATGAGAAAAATAATAATTCATAATCTTTCTTTTCTTCATGAGCCCAAAAATATCCCACTATTCCAAAAAATGCTAATATATAAAATAATACTGATGCATATAAAACCGGATTATTAAATCCCAAAGAAGGGAAAACCATACTTATTATTCCAATAATAAACATAACTAAATAAGTTATTAACATCACTAAAATTTGCTTACTACTTTCTCCATTATTTTTCAAAATTAACACACTCCTATTTCATATATAATTTTACAAATATAATTAGAGTTTGTCAATTCAAAAAAGAATTGTATAAAACTACAATTCTTTTAATTTTTCTATTATAATATTTAATTTTGTTTCCTCTGCTTTAAGTTTTTCTCTATCTATATCAACAATACTTTGAGGAGCCTTATTAATATAATTTTCATTATTTAAAAGACTTTTTCTCTTATTAATTGATATCAATAATTCTTCTTTTTGGATTTCTAATTTATTTTTTTCGTCTTCTAAACTTATATTAGATTCAATTACAAAAGTAATATTAACTAAATTAGATTTATAAAATAATGATTTTGAATTCGTTTCCTCTATTTCTTTATTATCTTTAATTTTCAGCATGTTTTCAAATATATGCCTATATTCATTGTTTGTTTTCAATATAATTTTACTATTTTTAGTAATATTATTTTCAACTTTGAAATTTCTAATAGATTTAATATTTTCTAATATTTCATCCATTATTTTTGTTTCTTCAGTAAATACATACTCTTTTTTATAAGTAGGATATTTACTTATCATAATGGATTTATATTTTGTGTTTAATAAACCATATATTTCTTCTGTTACATAAGGCATAAATGGATTAATTAACTGTAGAAGAGATTTTAATACTATGTATAATACACTTTTAGTAGTATTACTATCTATATTAAACTTAGATAATTCTATATACCAATCACAAAAAACATTCCAAATAAATTCATATAATTCATTACCTACATTATTAAATAAAAATTTATCCATATTTTTTCTTACAGATTTAATAGTATTATTTAATTTAGTAAGAATCCATTTATCTTCGATTGACAAATTAATTGATAAGTTATTTAAATCTATATCACAATCATTAAAGTTTTCTAAATTCATAAGAACAAATCTTGAAGCATTCCATAATTTATTTATAAAATTCCATGTGCTTTTTAATTTTTCTTCATCAAATCTAAGATCCATTCCTGGAGCAGAAGAAGTAGCTAAATAAAATCTTAAAGCATCAGCACCATATTTTTCAATCATTTCCATTGGATCTATACCATTACCTAAGCTTTTACTCATTTTTCTGCCTTCTTTATCTCTGATTAATCCATGAATTAAACAATATTTAAATGGTACTTTATTAAATTGCTCTACTGAAGAAAATGCCATACGAGCAACCCAGAAAAATATTATGTCATATCCTGTAACTAATACATCATTTGGAAAATACCTTTCTAAATCTTCTGTTTTATTAGGCCATCCAAGAGTACTAAAAGGCCATAGGGCACTACTAAACCAAGTATCAAGAACATCGTTATCTTGTACCCAGCCACTTTCTTTAGGGGCTTCTAATCCAACATATATATCACTATCTTTATACCAAGCAGGAATTCTATGTCCCCAATAAAGTTGTCTTGAAATACACCAATCTTTACAATTCCTCATCCAATGATTTAATATTTTTTCAAATCTAGAAGGAATAAAATTTATTTTATTTTCACCTTTTTGTTTATTAAGTAAATTTTTAGATAATTTATCCATTTTAACAAACCATTGCATAGATAAATATGGTTCTACTAAAGCATCTGTTCTTTCAGAGTAACCAACTGAGTGAACATATTCTTCTGTCTTTTCAATTAAATTTAATTTTTCTAAATCTTTAATCATTTCTCTTCTAGCAACTAATATATCCATTTTATTATATTTACCAGTTAATTCATTTAATGTACCATCTGGATTTATAGAATTAATTCTTTCTAGATTATGTCTTTCTCCAATTTCAAAATCATCAAGAGAATGAGCTGGAGTAATTTTTAAAGCTCCTGTTCCAAAATCCATAAGTACAGAATCATCTTTAATAATAGGAATTTTTCTATTAACTAATGGAACTATAACTTTTTCATTTATTAGTTTTTTATATTTTTCATCTTCTGGATTAACCGCTACCGCAGTATCTCCAAATATAGTTTCAGGTCTTGTAGTAGCAACTAATATATAATCTTCACTATTTTCAAAATAATATTTTAAATAATATAAATAAGATTTTTCTTCTTTATATATAACTTCTTCATTACTTAAAGCAGTTTTAGCAACTGGATCCCAGTTTATTATCTTTTCACCTTTATATATTAAGCCTTTATTATACAAATCAACAAATACATAATTAACAGCTTTATTAAGAGTCTCATCTAAAGTAAATCTTTCTCTACTATAATCTAAAGCAAGACCCAATTTAGCCCATTGACCTCTTATATTATCTGCATGTTCTTCTTTCCATTTCCAACATTCTTCTAAAAATTCTTCACGTGTAATATTAGATTTATTTTTACCTTCTGTTTTTAATTTGTTAACAACTTTAGACTCTGTTGCTATCGCAGCATGATCCATTCCAGGTAACCATAAAGTATCATAACCACACATTTTCTTATAACGAATTATTATATCCTGTAAGGTTGTATCCCAAGCATGTCCTAAATGTAAATTACCAGTTATATTTGGTGGCGGTATTACAATAGTAAATGGATCTTTTGATTTATCTCCAGCCTCAAAATACCTGTTTTTAACCCAAGTTTCATATTTGCCTTCCTCTACACTTTTAAAATCATATTTTTTATCTAACATAATAACTTCCTTTCTATAAACAAAAAGGAAACATTCATAAAGGACGAATGTTTCCGTGGTTCCACCTTAATTCATAGTTTAATTTTATAAACTATCTTAATATTTAACGCATACATACGTAATATCCTATTTACTTAGATATTAAACTCAAGAAGCTACCTTCAAATACTTTATTTATTAGTTTTCACCAGCCACTAACTCTCTACAAATATAAATTACTCTACTCTTCTTCTTCATTGTTTTTTACGATTAAATTATATAATTATTTTATAATAATGTCAATTATATCTTGCTAGTAAAGCAAGTTTCTTTTTTAATAATTCTATTGATTCTTCTATAAGAGAAATTGCTTCATTTATCATATTTATTTCTTCAAAACAAATTTTACATATTTCTGCACCAACTTCTACATCAACAGATATTGGCTTTTTCCAATTTTCCATTATTTTATTTGATTCCTCATAAATTTTATAAGATAAAGTTATAAATGCTATAACTATAACAAAGTCTGATGGAGTTAAACAAAAATCATTATTATAAGAAAGGCTCATGTAACTTAAAACTTTTTTTATATTATCTTTAATAAATTTTATAATATCTTTAATATCCTTTAATTCTTTTAAAATTTTATCAGGAACTTTTTCAGAAAATTTAAGAGTTGCATATAAAAATACTTTCATTTCAAAATCATCAATTGTATTTTCTAAACTACCAATCTCTTTAATTACTGCTTTTAAAACAGAATTATATTCTTCTAAATCTTTAAATTCATAGTTTGGATTTTCTCTACTTAATTTCATAAAAGCCGCAATGGTAATACAATCTTCTTCTGGATTAGCAAAAATTTGACTACTCACAATAATCATCTCCTTTTTAATTTAAATTGTTATATTTTAATTCTCTCATCGTATTTTTAAATAAATAATATTATCCTCTGGCCATTATTTCTTCTAAACTTTCCGCTTTAAATCTTTTTAACAACCTTACTTTTCGTTTTTCTATTTTTGTTTTACCTTTTAAATATTCCGTACATTTTTTTAAAAAAATTGCTTCTTCTTTTGTTTCACCTTCTAAGCCTGTAGGAAACGGAATATATTCAATAAACTTAAATTTGCAAATTGCTTCATCAAGACTTAATCTAATGTTTTTTTCAGTTACTTTATTGATTATTATTATATCAAAAAGCATACCTATAATTGTGTTCAAAACATTTTTAGGTAATTCAATATAATCCTTGTGTTTTTCAAATACTTCAATGCAACCCAAAATGTTTTTTAATCCATTTCTTCCAAGATTTATATTTTTAAAACCCACTATTAATAATTCTTTAATTTTTTCTTTGTTTTCATATTTTGAATTTGATAAAACTAGCATTACTACAATAAAAATAAATTTTAATCTTTCAAGGTAATTAAATTCAATTTTAACTAATTTTAATATAGCTTCAGTCGCTAAAATCATTTCTTCCTTTAAAATTTTTTCTGCTTCTTTAAAACTTGATAACAAATCAATTAATATATTTAATTCTTCAACGCTTTCCATAGTATCCCCTTTAATAAGGACATATTATATAAAAAAAATGACTAAAAGTCAATTTTTTCATTGTTGTATGTAGAAATTTTATGATAATGTCAATATAGATATCATTTCCTCTGTATCAGTTTCTATCTTGTCCATAAACTCTTGTTCTGTAAGATTTATATCATCATTAGGGATATAATTTATAAAATTTCTGCTGTTATATAAAATCTCTTCTCTTTTATTTAAACATGCAAATCTTACAACTTGTATTTTTTCTATGCTTATAATATTTACATATAAATTTTTCAAAAAAAGATAGTCATTTACTTTAACCATTTTATTTAAAATATAATATAATTTTTTTAAACAATCTTTTTCAAATGAAATTTCATATAAATATTCATCTAAAAAATCTTCAAAATCTTCTTTATAATCCGATTCTGAATAAAATAAAAATAACAATGCTTTTTGATAATAATAGTATAAGAAACCTCTAAAATTTGTAATTGTTAATTCTTTTAATTTTAATTCCAAATATTCAATCATTTTATAAATTCTTGGATTTTTTGTATCAACAAGACTCATTATGTATTCTATTTCTTTAATAATTTTATTATATATGATTTCTTCTTCTGTTATTTCTTCTTCCATAAACCCTCCTAATTACTAATTACTTATTATTTATTTCTTTTTAATACATTATTAATTTTTTCTTTTATATATTTGACATATGATATAAAAACATATTTTTTTATTTCTTTAATTTCTTTTTTCATTAAATCAACAATTGATTTTACATTATTAAAAAGTTCCTCATCATTTTCATATTTGCACCCATCTATAAATTCTATATATTCACTATTACAAGCAACCTTAACATCAAGAACTTTAAAATAATCGTAAATTTCTTCTTGAATTAAAGCTAGCCCACATAAAACGGATATTTCCTTGTACAAAAAATCATTATCAATCATTTCAGATGCACCATAAATAACTATGTATTCATTGAGACTTTTCAAAGCATTAAACAAAAAATTTAACATCTTACAAATTTTAACAATATCTTTTTCGTATTTTAATTGTTTATAATTATTGACTTCTCTAATATAGATTGTAACAATTTCTTCAAAAGCTAAACAGATAGCTACTTCTCTAGAAAGTAATTCTTTTCCATAAGCATATACTTCATTTAAAAATTTGAAATTAAATTTATTCTTTTTGCCATTTTTATTTAATTTATTCAAATATTTTGATATTAAATCATAGTCGATTCCTAATTTATCATCCATAAACTTATTTCCTATATTTTTATTATAATATAATAACTAAAAAAAACAAACCTAAAGTTGTTTGTTTAAATTAATAATTTATCTAATTTCTTGATTAACATTAAAGAAGTCTACCCAAGGATCTTTTTTCTGAATTCTTTTAATTGCTTCATACATTGTAATACCATTAGGAGCTATAGAATCAAGTTCTTTCCATGATATAGGCATAGATACTGTAGCAGTTTTTCTGGCTCTTAATGAATAAGGTGCAACACTAGTAGCGCCTTTAATATTTCTAATCCAATCAACAAAAATTTTGTTTTTTCTATTTATCTTTCTAACATTTGAAACATATTTATCTGGCCATTTTTGTTCCATAACTATTGCTATATTTTTTGAAAACTCTCTGATTTTTTTCCAACTTGCTGATGGATTTATAGGTACTACTATATGATATCCTTTTCCTCCACTCGTTTTTAAAAACGATTTAAGTGAAAGTTCATCAAGTATACTTTTTAAATCTCTTACTCCTTCTCTTATTTTATCTAAATTCATTCCTTCATCAGGATCTAAATCAAATACTATTATATCTGGTTTATTTAAAGCTTTTACAGTACTACCCCATATGTGAAATTCTATTGTGTCCATTTGAACTTCAGAAATAAAACCAGAAATATTTTTTATGTAATAATAGTCCTCTTTCTCACCATCTTTATTTAAAATATCCAATTTACCAATTCCCTTATTTTTAGTAATCAAATGCTTTTTAAAAAAGCAAGATTCATTAACACCATCTGGACAACGAATAGTGCTTATAAGTCTGTTATCTAAAAAAGGTTTCATTATAGGATATACTTTTTGATAATATTTAACAACTTCTTCTTTAGTTGTTTTAGATTTTTTATAAAGTATTTTATCTGGGTTTGATATTTTAATTTTTTCAATAATAAATTCACTATTTTTCATCTTTTTCTATCCTTTTCATACTAAAACCAGTTCTAATACTTGTTTTAAATTTTTCAATATATGAAACTTCCTTACTATATTCATCTCTTTCTTTAATAAGAAGCCAATTATTATCTTCCATTCTCACCATTGCCCACTTTCCTTTAAGTCTTTTACCATTTAAAGCAAATTTTAAAGAGCCTTCACTTAAACCTTCTTTAGGATTATTTATTGGTTCCCAAGAACCTTCATCCCAAATCATAACAGTTCCGCTACCATACTCACCTTTAGGAATAATGCCTTCAAAATTGCGATAATCAAGCGGATGATCTTCAACTTCTATAGCGAGTCTTTTATCAAGAGGATTATAAGAAGGTCCTTTTGGTATAGCCCAACTTTTTAAAACTCCAGCCCATTCTAAACGAAAATCATAATGATCTTTTCTTGCAATATGATGTTGAACAACAAATTTTAGTTTTTTAGAGATTTTACCAACTTTGCCAATAGGCTCACTTGTTTTTTCAAAAGTTCTTTTTAATTTATATTTAATTAATTTATCTTTCATTTAATAACTCCTTATTATTACTCTTTGAATTTTAATTAAAATTATTCGTAAAATAAAAATTTAAAATTTATTATTTCTTATAATAATTATAAGATAAATCTATATAAAAAAACAACATAGTAATTATGTTGTTTAAATAAAAACTTTTATTCTAATGTCCTTTTAGGAATATTAGATACTTCCCATTGCATTGGTCTTATTTTACGAAGTTTTTTTACAAATTCTATTTCTTTTATAACTTGTGAAGCCATTTCAAAAGGTAATCTATTATATACTTCCTCAGGACTAATATATAATATTTCATCTATGTAAATTACTGGTACTTCTTTTGGACAACAAAAATTAACAATATCCCACTCCCAAGTTTCAAGGTAATCATCATATTCTTCAGCATTAGCATAAAAATCAAAAACCAACTGTTCGATTTTATCAGCAAAATTATGATTTTTTAATATATAACAACGAATATCATATGCACCCAAACCGTGTGCTTGACTTCTATTCATGGCTTCAGATATTATAAACTCTTTTTGTTCTTCAGTTAATTCAAGTTCATCATTGAATAAAACATATAATAAAAATGAATAATGTGCAGTTCCATATAAAACACTTTGTAATCCAATTTTTGCAAGATCTGCGTTGGAACAAATTTTATTCACTAATTTTTGATACAATTCTTTATCTACATTTGTATAATCAATCAAAATAGATTCCACTATTGCGTTAGCTTTAAATATATCATCACCAAATTTAGTCTTTACAACTTCCGTTGCAAGTTCTAGAATTTTTTTATCTTTTCTTATTTCGCCCCATAGTTTTTCAAATTTTTGTTTTTGTTCTTTAGAATATTTTATACCATTATATTGTAATGTGAGTAATGCATCATCAGTCTCTTTTAATCTTTGAGCTAAATCATTCATGTAATAAAACCTCCTTGTTTATATGTATTTAATATTTATGTTAAACTAATTTTAAAAAAAGTCAACAATATTAATTTGATGTCCAGTTCCATTATCATAGGTGATTGCCTCAAACAAATTATAAATTTTTTTTAAAACAAAAAAAATCTAGTACTAACTAGATTTAAATTTACTATTGGTAGCGAGAGTGAGGATCGAACTCACGACCTCACGGGTATGAACCGTGCGCTCTAACCAGCTGAGCTACCTCGCCATTTCAGCAAAGGTATTATACCAAATACTGAATTAAATTGCTATATTTTTTTATTTTTTTCTTTATAAAATATTGTAATCATAAAGAACATTGCTAAAGTTACTGCTGAAATTAATAAAAATACACTTTTATAAGTATCTATTAAATTTGTTTTATTTAATAATTGGAAAATATATGCATATATTTTATCTCCAAAAAATATTCCTACTGCAAAGAAAGTTTGAAAAATACTCATTGATACTTCTCTATAATCTTTTTCAAATGGTTCCATAGCAAGACCTATTAATATATTATAAGTAATACCATAACCAAATCCATTTAATGAATATGCTAAGAATAACAATAATGAATTATTACTTAAAACAGGAATTGTTGTAAATAATAAAGTTAATGCTAAACCTAGTAATAAAGTATTTTTTATACCTATTTTCTTTTTCAAATAAGTGCCAACTAACACACCAGATATAAGCTGTGCGAAGGAAAATATAACATCTGCATAAGCAAGCCCTAAAGGACTCATATGCACTTGCGCTAAGTTAGCTAAAGCTACAAAATTTGCTCCAGATGAACCAAATTTTATAAATGATATAATAATTCCTAATAAACAAAATAATAAGAATAATTTATTTTTCATAACAGATTTTACTTTATCCCAAGTAAAATTTCTAACTTTTTCTTTATTATCTTTAAAGAATAAACAAGCTATAAATGCTATTAAAGCAAGAATAGCACTTGCTAACCATAAATAATTATAATTTTTTACAACACCTTTTGTAAAAATATATTGAATTGGAGCTGATAAAAATTCTCCAAATAAAGGTGCTATTGATAAAATTGAAACAGATTTAATTGCATTTTCTTTACTAAATGTCTCAGCAAACATTACATTAAATAAAGATATAAATGAAGCTCCTATACCAATTGCTAAAGATGACATAAATATTGTGGTATATGTAGGATGTAAAAATGCTATTAAAGAACTTACTCCTATAAAGAATATTGATAATAATATAAAGAATTTTCTACTTTTAAAATAATCACTTAAGAAAAATATTGGCAATCTTACAAATATAGAAATCAATCCATATATAGCCACAACAGCTACAGCAGCCATTTCTCCTAATCCAAGACCTCCAGTAGAAGGATCTCCTATTATATAAACTTTTCTATAACTTCTTGTAACTATAATAGACATCCAGAATATTACAAATAAACTAAATATTAATATTTGGTACTTAGTAAGTTTATATTTTTTTGCCAGTATAGCAAATATTATAATAGCTATTAAAGCTACTACTATAGAAAACATTGCTTTGTTATTTAACAAAAATTCACTCATTTCAAATCACCAAAATTATTTTACCATAAAAAAACAAAAAAGAAATATATTTTTATTTTTTGGATATTTCTTTTATATATTCTTTAATTATTATTTTAAATTTATTAAATCTAATTTCATTTATCTTATTATCATCTAAATATACCCTTTTATTTATTTCAATCATTATAGATTTAAATCTTATATTTTTGTTTTTATAAAATATATTAGGAACCATAGTACCAACATATGGATAATTTATTTTAACACTATATCCTAAATTTTTAAAATATGCTTCAGTAAATTTAGTTATATTTTTATCTTCAAAATTAATATCTACTCCTATACAAATATCGGGATTATTTTCCAAATTTAATAATTTTTTTATTTTAGTATCAGAAAAACTATGTAAATCAACTAATAAGCATTTGTTATACTTATCAATAATTTCATTAGATAAATTATCTAACTCATTATGATGCTTATCATAATATTTATTTATTACATAATTTTTATATTCATCACTATAATTAATAAACTTCTCTTTATCAGAAGTATGAGTATAAATAAATCCCATACCTATTTTAGACATACTTTCTAAATTATCATCTTTAAATCTTTCAACATCACAAAACAATCTACTATATTTAAATATTAGTTTATTTACTTTTAAATTTTTAATTAATTTATCTACATATAAATCACATAACTCTAAATTTTCTTTATTTATTTTCTCTTCATTTAATATAATATTTTTATAAAATATTTTAGGTAACTTTAAAGATGAATGTGGTATATGTATTAATATAAATGAATTTTCCATACTATTTTATCTCCTTTAAAATTTTATAATAACCGGTTTTAAAATATTTGAATCCATTTTTTTTAATCATATTAGGAACTCTATTGCTTTTTGTAGAATCAGTACAAACAGTAATTGTCTCAATTTTATCTTCAAAAGCTTTATTTTTTATATAATTAAATAGTAGGCTCCCTATTCCTTTAGATCTGAATTCCGGAAGTGTATAACCTAGATATATATGAAGATTATCTTCTCTTTCAACGGTATAAGTTAAAACACTAATAATTTTGTCACCATCAAAATAAGCGATACAATTTTCTCCGCATTTTTCCCAATCCATTTCTTCTCCATTTTGGTCAAACATTTCTGGTGTTCTTTTAGATAATTCATGTTCTTGTTCGATTAGCAAATCAATAATTTTTTCCCTATCTTCAATTATTTTTATATTAGGATCAACACTTTCTTTTTTATTTGGTCTATATATAAACCAATCATAATCAGAAATAAAAGAATTCTTTTTTAATATTTTACTTATTATAATATTATTTTTATTTACTGTTATTTCTATTGAGTCTTCTTTTATTTTATTTAGATTTTTTATAATCTTTTTCAATGTAAAATAATTTTGTTTATCATATATACAAAAAGATGAAATTTCTTTAAATTTAAAATAAATAGTGGATTTTTCTATTTCTTTAAATTTTTTTATTAACTCATCATATCTCATGTTTATATCATATCTTATTATTGCTATAATTGTTGAAACCAAGAATAATGAGTCTCCTATAAATGCGGTATAAGCTCCAACTAAAATATCAAAAGTTGTATAAAATAACAAGAAAATAAAAGTAAATAATCTTACATCTTTTTCTTTCTTTTGTATTAACATAAATATAAATGGTATACAAGATAATATTGAAAAAAGATCTACCCAAGTTTTATAAAATATAGAAGAAATACCTAATGATGTAATTAATAAAATTATTATTAACCATTTAGGTATAGTTTTATTTTTTCTGTCAAATTGATAATTAATAATAGTTTCTATTGCCATTATAAAACAAGTTATAACACCACTATAAGCTTTAAGAAAATAAAAACTAATAACAAAAAATGAACAGGCAATTATGTATGATATTAATATTTGTTTTTTAGTTTTAAGTTGTATTCCTATAATATTGGTTAAAGTGGCTAAAGCTCCGGATATTTGTGCTATTATATTCATAATAAAGTTCCTTTCACTTAGTATACTTATTTTTTACACAATAAGAAATTAATTCTACAAAATATTTTATTTCGTTTTCTTCAAGAGGTCTTTCTTTAGGAATATTATACCATTTTTTTAAACTTTCCTACAACAAGTACCAGTAGCGTGTTGCGCTAAATAAATTATATTTCCACTAAAAGGGGTTTGTCTTCCATCATTTTCTTTACATATATAAATACTTTCTATTAACCTTCTTTTTATTTCATCTTTTGAAATTTCTTTATCTAAAATTTTATTATTGCAATAATAATTTATCCAATCATAATTCCATTTTGATTTTTCAAGTTCTTTAATTACTAAATCAAATTTTGTATTTAATTTTGAAAGTTCTTCTTTATTTATAATGCAATTATTACATTTTTCACACTTTAAATCTTCATTAACTAAATGATGGTTGTTTCCACAATCATATAATTTTTTCTTTATTTGTTTGTTATATAGCAAAAAAGTATCTTTTATATTATTAAAAGAAATAAAAGCTTGCCTATTTTTCTTGATTATTGAAAATGATTTAATAAATTTTGGATTATTAATATAAATTAAAGTTGCATATTTACTATCTTTTTTAGATTCCCAGAACTTGTTTGGAGCAGTTATTAAATTATTATATTTATTTTTTATTTCATTTATTTTTTTAGAATTTAAATTATCAAAAAACATAACATCTTTAACTTCAAAAGAAGCTAAAATATTACCTCCGCTTTTTTTTAAATACACAATATCATTTTTATTAATATTATTAAATGGAGTTATTTTATTTTTTGAAAATCTACTTTCTATTTTTTTTATACCATTAACTATATTATTTATAGTTAATTCATCCATTATTGCTATATGTTCCATATTAAATAAATTCTATGTCAGAAGTTTCTAATTTTAAAGCATAAACATCAGCTTCTTTTTTCTTATCTTCTAAATATCCCAAAGAAATAACATGATCATCTCCATCATAATCCGTAAAAGAACATTTACCTTCAACTAATTCTTCTTCTCCAAATTCTATATTTTTTATATATTGATGACCTTCTCCAACTTTTTTAAATATCTCATTTTTATATTCTATAGTTTCATCATCTGTTTTTTGATAATTCATATTATCTATAACTTCCCCAATATAAATAATATTATCACTAGGAATAACAACTAAAACTTTACCCTCACTAAGTTCACATTTAATATAACTCACACTTTCATCTTCCATAATTGAGTACCAAGTTTTTGTTTTTATTTTATACTTTTCTCCTTTTACAACTATTACATTATTTTCTTTTAAATTTTCAATTATTTCTTTCATATATTTCTCCTTTATAATCCCATAAACCCAAATTACCCTTAATATTTATTCGTTCTATTTCTTTAACATCTTCTAGCTTAAATGCATAACCTTCCCAATCATTTTTGGTTATTGTCCATTTATAAACATTTGGATTTTTTTTATATAAATATTGTCCAAATTCATCTGTTAAAGTAATACAATCAACAAGATTAACTTTAGCAATTATTTGACCTCTTGGATAATCTAATTTTAAATATTCAAATCTTTTCATGGCTTCAGCATCTATATTATTACCTGCATGTATTAAAAGCTGCCCTCTATATTTTGTGTTCCAAGTTCTAAATTCATATTCTTTATATCCTTTTGCTATTAATGTTGCCCAGGGTTGTTTTATAGTTATTACTTTCATATTATTTATCCATCCTTACAATTAAATTTTATCATAAATTATCTTTTATTTCTGGAAATAAATCATACAGATTATGTCCTAAAAGATTATCAAAATATTTTTTTAATTTAATAGTTTGTTCAATGTGATAATGTGTTTTAGAATAAACACCGTGCCTTAAAAGTAAATCTATCATTCTCTTATCTACTGTGTATATTTTTTGAGCACACATTAAATCACATAAATTAATTATTTTCTCATATATCGTATATTCTTTTTTTATATATTCTTTTATAAATTCATAATTAGAGTTTGTCTTATCTGTCTCATCTCTATCATTCGCTAAACAATCAATATCGTTGTTTAAAAATGAATGCTTAATACATATTCCTA
The DNA here is from genome assembly GCA_964396655.1 of uncultured Muribaculaceae bacterium. GTDB lineage: Bacteria > Bacillota_I > Bacilli_A > RF39 > UBA660 > CAYNFP01. The sequence continues at coordinate 57,130 of CAYNFP010000004.1, forward strand.
CATAATCTTCATCATATCCTAATTCTTTTAGATAATTATAACCATTAATAGCATGTGGAATTACGCCTCCACCTTTTTTGAATTGTTTACCAATATCATGAATATATCCCAAAGTTTTTGCATATTCACTATCTAAGTTTAAAGCTTTTGCAATTTTACAAGCCGCATTCCCAACACATATACTATGTTCTACCCAAAATTTGTTATCTTCATTAATATGTAATTTATTTAATAAATCCAATGCAGTTTCATTTTTTAATTCCATTCCTTCACCTAACTTTCTAAAATTTTTTTCATTTATATTTTAAAATACTATATCTAACATTTATTTAAAACACATAAACATTCAATATGATGGGTATAAGGAAACATATCTAATATATAAGTATTATTTAAGTTATAATAATTTAATAATTCCTTTAAGTCTCTAACTAATGTAAATGCGTCACATGAAACATATATTATTTTATCTGGTAAAACTTTTATAACATTACTTAGCGTTTCTTTATTTAAGCCGGATCTTGGGGGATCTAATATTAAAGTATCTATTTTTTCTATATAATTTATGAATGTAGATGAATCACCCAATTCAAACTTTATATTATTTATTCCATTTAATATTTTATTTTCATTAGCGTCATCAATATTGCTTTCTTGGTCATCAATTCCAATGACTTCCTTAGCTTTTTTGCTAGCCACCATACCAAGAGTACCAACCCCACAAAATAAATCCAATACAGTGCCACTATTTGAGTTCTCTTCAATTATATTAAAAAGCTTAGAAGAAATAGAATTATTAATTTGAAAAAATGATTTATATGATACTTTGAATTTTAAATCGTTTATTTTTTCAATAAAATAATTATTGCCATAAATAACTTTATCATTTACAATTATTCCTACTACATTATCGATTTTTAATTTATTAAAATCTATTTTTTCAAAAGTATTTATTGAAATAATTATTTTATTATCAGAATTTTTTCTTATTAAAATTTCTGCATTCTTAATTTTTAAAGACTTAATTAAATTTATTATATTATTAATTTCATCAGAAACTAATAAACATTTATTTATTTCAAATACTTTATTTTCTTCGTTAAATAAACCAACTATTCTATTCTTGATATGAATAATTATCTTATTCCTATATTCTAAAGTTTTATCACTTTTAATTACATTTATATTATTTAAATCTATATTTAAAAATCTTTTAAATATTTCTTTAGCTTTAGTCTCTTTATATTTAATGGTATCTTCATATTTTAAATTAAGTAAATTACACCCTCCACATATATCAAAATAAGGACAAACACTATCAATTCTATTATTAGATTTTTTTATTATTTTTGTTATTTTGCCTTCATAAAATTTTTTAGTTTCTTTTGTTACCTCTACCTCTATAATATCTCCGGGCAAAGATTTAGGCACAAAAATTACTTTACCATCAATGTAAGATATTCCCCTACCCATATTGTCTAGTTTTTCTATTTTTATTTCCATACTTAAATTATAAATAAAAAAGATAACTTTTACAAGTTATCTTAGTCTTCATCTGAATAGTTTTTAAAATATCTTTGAACTAATACTACAGGTGTTCCTTTATCTCCACTACCTGATGTAAGGTCACAAAGAGAACCGATTAAATCAACATATCTTCTAGGGGTTGTTCCCTGAGTTTCAATCTTACCAATTAAATTATGTTCTTTTTCTCTAATTTCTCCCCTAATAGCATCATTTAAAGCTTCACCATCTAAATTTTTATATTTATTATCAGATAAATATTTTAATTTAAGCTCATTTGGTCCACCTTCAAGTCCACTAGTATAAGCCGGACTTACCACTGGGTCTGCAAGTTCCCAAATCTGACCAACTGGATCTTTAAATGCTCCATCTCCATAAATCATTACTTCAACAGTTTTTCCTGTTTTTTCTTTGATTTTATTTTGTATAGCACGAACTATTATATCTCCGTTAGCTGGAAATAATTTTACTCTTTCTTCGGTAGATCTGTTTGATCCAAGTAAACCATATTGTGGATTGCATCCACTTCCATCAATACTTCTATTCATTATTTCATCTAAGCCAAGAACTACTCTTCCACCATTATTTTTTAATACCTTTTTTGTTTCTTTTCTTGTATGAATATCTGCACATATTACGTCTTTTGTATAATTTATTATACTTACTGGATTATTACTTAATACAAACTCGATTTCACAACCTTCTTTTTGAACCACTTCTCTATAAAAATCAATCATATTTACACCAGTAAACATATGTTTGAAATCACCAAATTTTTCTTCATACTCTTCTTCTGTTATAACATCACTAAATGGATTTATTCCATAATACTTAAGTTTAGTTCTATCTAATATATCATTTCCAACTTCATCAGACGGATAACTTACAAGCATGGTTATTTTTTTGGTTGCTCTTGCAAAAGCTTGGAGACAAACAGCAAATCTATTTCTGCTAAGTATAGGAAATACTATACCCAAGTGATCTGTATTAAATTTCATTCTAACGTCTTTAGCAATTTGATCTAGTGTAGCATAGTTTCCAGAACTAATACCAACAACCGCTTCTGTAATTGCAATTACATCTCTATCTTCTAATTCAAATTCTTCAGTTAAAGAAGCATTTATTACAGAATTAACAACTATTTCTACTAAATCGTCCCCCTCATTTATTATTGGAGTTCTTATACCCCTTACAACTGTTCCAACACTACTCATGTTTGGTTCCTCCTATCTTATAGTAACATTATAACATTAGTTTATAATTTTTTAAATTAATTAACAAAAAATCCATAATTTTTTATTATGGATTCTATTTTATACAATTTTATAAATTAGTAATTTTTAGTTCTCTTAACATAGAAACTTGTTTATAACAATCAGAATAATCTCTTGATTTTACTTTATCAAGTTTATCCTTTGATGGTATTTTTAATTCTTGACCTATTTTTATAAAATTTGGGTCTTCTAAATTATTAAAAGTAGCAAGTTTATTTACTGTATCTCTACTACCATCTCCATCATAATAATTTTCACATATTTCTGATAAAGTATCTCCTTTTTGTACAGTATAAATTTTAACTTCTCCTTCTTCATATCCATAACAAGCTTGAAATAATTCTCTTAAAGTTTTAGGAACATATATTTTTTGACCTATTCTTATAAAATTTGGATCCTCTATACTATTATATATTGCAAGTTCTTTATAGTATTGTGAATCATCATAAAATTTTCTGGAAATTTTTCTTAGTGTATCTCCTTTTTCAACAATATAGCATTTATCATCTTTGAATTTTGCTCCTATATATACTGTTTCTCCTTCTGAACCTCTATTTTGATTTTTACCACAAGCTGAAAAACCAAATAACATACCTGCTGCTAATACTAAAGCAAGTGCTTTTTTACCATTTGTACTCATAGTGCCCTCCTTGCGAGTATTATATTATAAATTAACAAAAAAATAAAGTAGAATTTTTTTCTACTTTATTAATGCTACTGTTGATGTTGATGATGCTATTTGAAGTAATTCTTCTTCAGTTAAATTTTGACCTATTATATAATAATCCATTCCATCTTTAGTCCAACTAACTGATGTATCTGTTAAAGCTCCTAATATTGTTTCATAAAATATTAAGTCTCCTGATGCTGATGTTACTTCAAATTCTTTAGATGCATTTGCCATTTCTTCAACTAATATAAATGATTTATCTCCACCAAATGTTAATATTACTCTTTCTGAATCCTCATTTTTTACAACTTCTTGATTTTGAAAAGTTGTTCCAATTGGTAAATACATTGGATAAATAATATCTTCTATTTTACCTGTTGATTCACTTTCTTCACAGCAATCTTCTTTTATACTGGAACTAAGTACAAAATATTCTTTGTCAAATTTTTTGTTCCATTCTATTTTAGTAATAGTCATAGTAATTTGAGCTGAACCACTTTCATTTAATATTTCTATTTTTTCAGGCTCCATTTTTTTATTAAATGTTACTCTTTGACTAACAAGATTACTATTATTTGGATAGTTTACATTACTGGTAAAAACATATTTATTATCAACTTTTTGAAAATTTCTATTACTATCATTTTCAATATCATTAAGTATTGTTTCTAATATATATGCTTGAGAACTATTATTTGGCCAATCACTTTGGAATTTAAAACTTTTGTTTAGATTAGGTGTAATTACATAAACTCCTTCATCATTTTTTAGTATTATTTGTTCGTGTGAGTTTTCAGTATTTATTAAATCAACTCTGTAATAATCACCCTCTTTATATGAAACTTCCACATCATAAGTAAATTTCTTTTCATTGCTTAAAATTTGCATTGTTCCTTCTAATTGATATGTTGTATTTTCATTTATTTGTTTTTTGAAATCTTCTAAAGCTTTTTTAGAATTATAACCTCCACACCCAGTTAACATTAAGCAAAATCCAAGCAATAACAATAATTTTTTCATAACCCTCCCTTTTTATTTGTCAATAAATTATATTTTTTTTTATATTATTTATGAATAAAAACTTTAAAAATGGTAAAACTAACTAATGATTATTAAGGATAATGATTAAACCCTTGGGAAGGAGGGAAAATGAGCATATTACAGAAAATAGCATTAGTATTAACAATAATAGGTGCACTTAACTGGGGAATGATTGGATTATTTGATTTTAGCTTAGTAAGTAGTATTTTTGGAGTAGATACTGCAATGACAAGAATTGTGTATACATTAGTTGGTATTGCTGGCTTAATTAATATTGGATTATTATTTGTCCGTGATCATGATAAAGATGTTCATAGAGAAATTAAATAAAAAAAAAGAATAATAATTTCTTTTTTTTTACTTTGAAAAGTTTAAAAATTTATATTTTTCATTAAAGAAAATAAATATTATTTTTAATAAGGCAACTACTGGTGTTGCTATTATCATTCCTATTATACCAAAGAAGTATCCAAATATTAATAATGCTATTAGTATTGTTACAGGATGTAAGTGCATCTTTTTACTCATAAATAGTGGAGTTAAAAAGTTACCTTCTAATGTTTGAGTTATTAAAATAAATACTAATGTTAAAATTCCCACTACATTTGATTGAGTAAATCCTATTGCTCCTGCCACAGCAGCTCCCATATATGGTCCGATGTATGGAATTAAATTTGTTACTCCACAAACAACCGCTATTAACAATGCTGCTTTTAATCCTATAATAGAAAATCCTATAAATGATATAACTGTTAAAATAAGAGATAATAGTAAAGTCCCATTAACATATTCACGTACAGTAGAACTTATTTTTCCTAATAAATCAGAAGCTTCATCTCTATATCTCAAAGGGAGTAAATTTAAAAATCCTTTTGAAACATTATTAAAATTAAATAACATATAGAATCCAACAACAAAACTTAATAATATTACCCCTATTCCACTTATCATACTTGATATAAAATTTATTGTTTTAGTAGGTAAATTTGTTTGAACTCCATTTGCAACTTTTTCAATTGATTCAAAAAATTGTATTTTAACATTATCCAAGTTTTCCAAACTCAAATCAGACAATTTATCAAATATGTTTTCTACCCATGATTTTAAATCTGCTAATATTGAAGGTATTGTCGCAACAATATCTTTAATTTGATTTGCTAAAGCTGGTAAAATTGCTAATGTAAATAAATATAAAACTCCAATTAAAAGAGCAAAAACAATTATTACTGCTAATGTTCTATTAACTTTCCATTTTGTTAATTTATTTACTAAAGGATTTAAAATCCACGCAATAACAAATCCTATAAATAAAGGACTTATTATAGATAATGTTTTTAATATAAAAGGAAATATTTTAAATTCTTTTAAAACTAACACTCCTATATAAACTAGTAATATAATAAGTACTATATACAAAATTCTCATTATTTTTTCTCCAGTACCTATCATATTATTTAAGTTAGAAACATTTATTCTATTTAAAAACGATTTTTTTTCTTCTTTGTTATTTTTATCACTTGGCTTTTCCATATATCTCTCCATTCTAAGAGAATTATATCATATTAATATCTTAAAAAAAAGTCCTTTTAAGAACTCTTTTTTGTGCTTTGCGGTTTTAATTTCTCAATATTTTTTACTATTTTTTTATTATACTTAGTTGCTAAATAACCTGCACCTAATCCTATACCCATCCAAAGTAAGTTCTTCATACCCTTCATAACACCCACTCTCCTTTAGTATTATTATTTACTATAAAAGTTATTTTATACTATAAGAGATTTTGTAAATAAGTAATTCTTTTAGAGGAATAATTAGATAATATAGAAAAGTTAAGACTTTCTTTTTGTCCTATAATCATTAAACTCTTTTTAGCTCTAGTACATCCGGTATAAACAAGTTTATTATAAAACATCCTCTTATGAGAATTAGCGAGTATTACTACTACATTATCATATTCACTGCCTTGACTTTTATGAATACTCATTGCATATGATAAATTTATTTTATCAAAGTTATCTGATTCATAAGTAACTATATTTCCAGAAAAATCTATTTCAATACTTTTTTTAGGATATAAATTAATTTGTTTTATATACCCAATATCGCCATTATATATATTATTATCTATGTCATTTACTAATTGTATAACTTTATCATCTTCTCTAAATGTTATATTTGAAAAATTTAATTCTCTTTTGCCTTCTATATATGGATTAAACACTTGTTGCATAACTAAATTTAAATTATCTATACCATTTATTCCACTATACATTGGTACAAGTACTTGAAATTCATCTAATGAAATATTTTTATTTTTTATTTTATTACAAATTAATAATAAATATTTAATAATATCATTATCACTAGATTCTATAAATTTAAAATCATCATAATTTATTATTTCATTTAAAACTTCTTTGTTTTTAATCTTTTCAGCAAGTATATTAATATATGAATCATGACTTGTTCTATAAATTGTAGTTAAATATTTTTTATTAATATTTTCAGAATTCAAAATATCATGTAATAAATTACCTGGATTAATACTAGGTAATTGATTAGCATCTCCAACTAATATTAATTTTACTGTGTCGTTTAAAGATTCTAATAAAGAAGAAAATAAAAATATATCCACCATACTAAATTCATCTACTATAACTATTTTTGCATTACTTTTATTATTTTGATTTAAACCAAAAGTCCCTTCCTCTTTATTCCATTTTAAAAATTTATGTATTGTTGAAGCTGGTAAAATAACACTTTCTGACAATCTTTTTGCACTTCTTCCAGTAGGCGCTAAAAGAGCTATAGAATTTTTATCTTCATAAAAATCAACTATTGCTTTAATAATAGTGGTTTTACCAGTACCAGGCCCTCCACTTATAATAAACAAATTATTAATTATACTTCCTTTGATAGCGTCTTTTTGATCTTTATTTAAAACTATTTTATTAATATTCTCAAACATTTCTATTTGATTATTTATTATAGAAGTTTTTGTATTACTTTTTACTTTATTGTATATTCTTAAATGCCCTGAAATTAAATTTTCACAATCATAAAATATATTTAGCATTAAATAATTATCAAATTTATATATTTTATACTGCGCAATTAAATTTTCTAAATATAATTCTAAATTTGATACATTAAATTCACTTTTAAAATAACTTTTAAATTCTAAATGTAAAGATTCTTCACTAACCATTGTATTTCCAGTTTTATAACATATTTTTTTAATACAATATAATATAATATTTTCAATACGAAGATCACTATTAGATTCATTATATTTTAAATATATATTATCAATCTTTTCAAAATCTATAATATTGGTTAAAATATATAAATTAGTTTTTAAAATATCAGGTATATTTAACTTATAATTTTTTATTATTTTAATACTCTCATTAACACTAAATCCAAGCTTAGTTAAATCAATTATCATCTTTTCTTCTTCATTAGTAGTGTTTATTTTTTTGTTCAAAGCTTCTGCTTTTTTCAAACTTAATCCATATACTGTTGAAATAGATAAAGGATCATTTTTAATAACATCTAAAGTTTTATCTCCAAATTTATCAACTATTCTCTTAGCAAGTTTTAACCCTATACCTTCAAAATATCCACTTCCTAAATATGATATAATTTCTTCATTATTTGAAGGATTAATTATTTCATAATTATTAACACTAAACTGAAGCCCATATTTAGGATGATTAATTAAAGTACCATAAAATTTATAATTTAATTCGGTATTTAAAGAATTAAAGTTTCCTACAAAATATATAGTGTGATTAACATATTCAACTAATTCTTCATAGCTTGTTTCTCTCACTTTAAAAATTCCTACTTTGTAGGAATTAGCGTCATTTTCATAAATTATTCTTCTAATATTTCCAATAATATATGTATCCATATATATATTTTACCAAATTATTTACTTATACTCTATATTATATATAGAATTTAGTTCATAATTACCCTTTGTTTTTACTTCAATATAATTTGAACTATGTCCATAATAATATCCATCTTTATATGTTTCTATTAATACTTCTAGATATTTCCCAACAAATTTAATTTCATATTTCTTCTTTAATTCATCTGATAATTTCATTAATCTTCTAACTCTGTCTTTTTTTATACCATTATCTACTTTATCAGTCATCTTAGACGCAACTGTTCCCATTCTATCAGAATAAGGAAATACATGTATTTTAGAAAATTCTATTTTTTTACAGAAATTATATGTTTTTTTAAAATCTTCTTCTGTTTCTCCAGGAAATCCAACAATAACATCAGTAGTTATAGAAATATATGGACATTTATTTCTTATTTCTTTTAATTTATCTTCAAAATACTTTGTATCATATCTTCTATTCATTAATTTTAAAATTTTATCACATCCGCTTTGAAGAGGTAAATGCAAATGATTAGCTATTTTAGGATTACTTAATAAATTTATAATATCCTTATTTATTTCAACAATTTCTATAGATGATATTCTTATCCTATTTAATCCATCTATTTTAATTAAATCTAATAATAAATTATATAGTTTATAATCTTCATTGTCTTTATATTGACCTGTATGTATACCAGTTAAAACTATTTCTTTATAATTGTTTTTTACTAATTTTGTTGCTTCTTTTAACACATTAACTTTAGATTTACTTCTAACTCTCCCTCTTACATAAGGAATAATGCAGTAACTACAAAAATTGTTACAACCATCTTCTATTTTTATAAATCCTCTTTTATGATTATTTAAATGCTCTATTTCCATATCTTCAAAACATTGATTAGACATATCATAAAATTTAACTATTTGATTTTTATTTTTTATATATTCATTTAAATAGTCTATTATCTTACTTTTATCTTTATTTCCTAAGATTATATCTGCATTTATATCAATATTTTTATTTGTATTATATAAATTTTGTGTATAACAGCCCATTGCTATAACAATACTATCAGGATTATTCTTTTTAATACTATTTATTAATCTCTTGCTTTTTTTATCGCTTTCATTAGTAACAGTACAAGTATTTATTATGTATACATCAGCATTTTCTTCTACAAGTTTATAACCTTCTAGCAAAAAAAGACTTATGATAAATTCACTTTCATAAGCATTTACTTTGCAACCTAAATTTTTAACACAGAACTTCTTATCCATTAGACATCAAATTCATTCTAAATTCTTTTAATATTTTTAAATATTCTTCTTCAGCTGCATATGAAACTCCTTTTAAAGGTTGCTCTTTGATTTCAACCTGTTTAATAACCGGAGCTGCTTCATCAACTTTTGGCTTCTCTATATAATTAAGTTCAAGAGAACAGGCATTTCTTAATAATTCATCGTAACTTATTATTGCTTTCTTTTCCTGATTTTCTTCATATTCTTCTATTAATTTAGCATTATTTTCTTTACCATATATTTCGTCTCTCTCTTTTTCAATTTTTTCTAAATCTTTAGTACTTATAATTGCATTTTGTTCTTCATCTTCTTCATATTTTTCAATTGGATTTTTCATATTAACTTCATGACTAACTTTTAAATTTAAAACCAAATCCGCTTGAGTATTATTTAAAGCCTCAATATCTAAAATTGAATCATTATTGTCGTTTTTATTTTCAATAATATCAAAATTATTTTCTTCATTCATTATAGGACTATCATTTTTATAACTGTGTTGCAGTTTAATTAAATAAGATAACAACATAAGTAATATCATAGCTAATACTACAATTACAATTAAAAAATATTCACTACTAAAAAACATATTTAAAAAATCATTAAAACTCTGCATATTATTCACATCCTTCTAGATACTTAATTATTGATACAATAAATAACGGAACAGTCTCAGTTCTCAAAACATTCTTACCTAAACTTATTTTTTGAAATCCATTATTTTCTATAATATCTTCTTCCTTGCTAGAAAGTCCTCCCTCTGGTCCAAATACTACACTTATTTTATCACATATATTATGGTGATTTAATACCTCATTTATACTTTTTACATGCTTAGTGTCAAGTGAACAAAGTATGTTCATTCCTTTTACACTCTTGATTTCTGATGCTTTGATAAATTCATTTAACTCTGGTATATCATTTCTATAAGATTGTTCAGATGCTTCAACTATTATTTTTTGCCATCTTTCTAATTTCTTTTGCTTTTTGGAATCCTCTAGCTTGTATTTGCAATGTTCAAATTCAACAGGAATAAATTTAGTAACTCCAAGTTCTGTACCTTTTTGAAATATCAAGCTCATTTTTTCATCATTCAAAAATGGTGCATATAAAATAACTTCTTTATCTCTTGTTTTAACTTTTAATTCTTCTTTTATTGAAACAGATTTTAAATCTTCATTTAATAAACCAATATATCTTTTATTATTATATACCACAAAAACTTCTTCATCTATTTTCATTCTCATAACATTTTTAACGTGATTATAATCCTTAGAATTAAGAAATATAATATTTTTTTCTTTAGAATCTCCAAAATATTGTTGCATTTAAACCTCCTAAATAAAAATTAATATCATTATCATAACAAATAAAATAAAAAGATACAATAATGTATCTTTAATCTGATAATTCTGTTTTCATTACATCCATATCTTCTGTATAGCTTACTATCTTTCCATTTTTAATTTTAATTAAAGTCGGAACTTTTATTGCGAGGTCTTCAAAATTATTAGCATTAGGATTTCCTTTATCACTAATATATTTAGAATTAATCCCTAAAGACATATCAACTTTATATAAAGCTGTGTCTTTTGAATAATTATTAACTAATAATTTAAAATATACATTAATTTGATCATTATCAAAATAATCAAACGCTACGTAATAAGTTTTTTCTGGTCTATTAAATATTGTTCCCATAATAGCTTTATTATAAGAAATCTCTACTTCTTCACTAGTTGGTTTTTCATAACCTTTTTCAAAAAATCCCGCTTTACCTAAAAGTATTATTGCTACATATGATAAAGCAAAGAATGCTACAACCAAAACACTAGTTTTAATTATAGAGTTTGCTTCATCTGATAAATTATTTTTTATTTTTAAATTGGTTTTAATATTTTTTATTTTGTTTTTCATAATATCACTCCATAAAGTATTATATCATTAAAATAAAATATGTAAAATATTTATTTCTTTTTATATACTAAAACAGCATCTTTAACGCCACGATCACAATATTCTGATCCTTTAGCTTTAGCTAATCTAATCAATTCCCAAATACTCCTAAATTTTATATATTGAAATTTATTTTTGGGGAAAACTTTTTTTCTTGCGTAAGGTCTATCAATAAAACACCAAGAGATATCATAAAATTTATCATCACAATATTCATATAAATACGCTATAACAATAATTCCGTTTTCATTAAGAGATTTTGATAACTCCATTACAATTTCTTTATATTTATATAAAGCTTTCATTTCATCATCTTCCGTATCTTCACAAAAAGATATATAACTAACAATATTTGATAAATGTATGAAATCATATGATTTCTTTATTTTATCCTTAAGTTCTTTAATATCAGTATTTATAAACTTTACTGGGCATTTATCAATTATATCTCTTAATTTATAATAGTTTTCTTTATCAAGATATGGATTTGATAAAATAACTTCTTTTTCAAGACCAATATCATCAGAAAATAATTCTGATGTTCTAATTTCAAACCCATCAAATTCTAAATATAAAGAATCCCAAAAAAATTTAGTATCAGGATCTAAATACTGACTTATTTTCCAATAATTTTTTATATTCATAGCATTAGGGTATTTCTCTTTTTCTTCACCAAATCCATCTTTCAAATAGAAATATTCTATAAATTCTTCGTATGATAATGCTTTTATAGCTGCTTTTTTTAAATTAAAATACATATAAGAATATACATTTATATCAAATGCATCTACTGATTTTGCGCCTAAAAGAATAGCGTTTAATATATGGTCACCACTTCCACATATTGTTAATATTCTTTTATCTTTAAAATCAAAATAATTAAATGTCCCAGTCAAGTTTTCGGTAGTAAATGGATACACACTGGAATATTTATAAAATTTTGTTTTATGATTACCCCAAAAAGCAACTCTAAGTAAGGCTTCGGATATTTCTATATAATCTATTTTTCCCATAATTATAACTCTCTTTTTAATTCTGTATTCTCATAGTATAAAATTGAATTTTTTAAACTTGGATTATAAAAACTTTTTGTTACTTCAAAACACATTATTTTTAATTCACCTAACTTTTCAAAGAAATATGATAAATATGCTAAATCTAAATCATATTTATTCCAAGCATAATCAATAATAATAACACCATTTTTATTTAACATTTTCCCTAATTTTACAATTTCATTTTCCAATGTTTCTTTTTCACTCGTCCAAACTCTTGAATATATATTAGAAAGTCCTATAAAATCATAATCATTTCTACAAACTTCACTTAAAGATAAAATATCACAATTAAAAAATCTTACTTCACAATTATCAATTACTTCTCTTAATTTATAATATTCTGTTTCATTAAGATATAAATTTGTTTTTAATATAGAATCTTCATCTGTAAAATGAGAAAAAGTTTGCTCAAATAAATCAGATTTTCTAATTTGATAACCAGAAAATTCTAAATATAATGAATCCCAAAACTTTTTGATTTCTGGACTTAAATATTTACATATTTTTGAATATAATTTAATTTCAAAAACAGTATTATACTCTATAAAAAAATCTAAAAATTCTTCATATGTTAAAGCTTTTATAGCGGCTTTCTTTAAAGCAAAATAAAAGTTAGCAAATATACTTATATCAAAACAATCTATTTCTTTAGCACCTAATAAAATAGCATTTAATACTTGATCTCCACTACCCAATACAGTTAATATTCTTTTATCTTTAAAGTCAAATTTACTGTAATATGCTGCGATATTTTCATTTGTGAATGGATAAATTGAAGATAATTCACTAAAACCTGTACAACTGGATTTTTTCCTATCAATTCTATCCTTGTATTCATATAATTTTCCAACTTCAATTAATGCTTTTAATATTATGTTTTCTAAATTATCCATAAACCCCTCATTAATGCTGGATATTATATCATAAAAATTTTTACTTGTCAAAAAAGCACTAATAATAGTGCTTGTTATCGATTCATTTGTTTCTTTATAAATTTTATTGCTTTTTTAGGATTCAATTTATATAGAAAATTCATAAATTTTGAATCATTACCTACAAATAATTGAAATTCATTTTCTTCTATACCTTCTATAATAATAGAAGCTGCTTTTTCTGGAGATAGCATCTTCATTTTAGAATTATTAGGCTCTGTCATTTCTACATTTGAGTTTTTCATAATGTTAGTTGCAGTAGCACCAGGAAATACTACCATTACATGAACATTAGTGTCTAATAATTCAGCATATAATCCTTCTGTAAATAGTTTTAAAGCCGCCTTTGAAGCACCATATATAGATTGTCCTGGAAAAGGGAAAAATCCTCCCATACTTGATACATTTACTATATAGCCTTCTGGTCTTTTTAACATTTCTGGTAAAAATAATTTTGTCAATCTTAATGGTCCATAGAAGTTAATATTCATTACCTTAAATATTGCAGATTCTTCAAGCTTATCAACATTAACAAAAGGTTGGATAATACCTGCATTATTTATTAAAATATCTACTTTAGAATTATAATCTTTTTTAAATTTATTAATTGATTCTTCATTTGAAATATCTACTTTGTATAATGACATCCTTTTATTATTGCCAGATTTTTCTTTAGTTATATTTAATTCTTTTTCATTTATATCTAAAGCAATTACATAAGCACCTTTTTCTAATAATTGAAGCGCTAATTCTCTTCCAATACCACTACCTGCTCCTGTTAAAATAATTTTTTTATTTTTTATTTCCATAATTATATTCTCCTATTATTTATTATAACACACTAGAAATTATTTAAACATTTTCAAACAAAAAAATATAGATTACTCTATATTTTTAATTTACATATTTGGTGATTCCTCAGGGGATCGAACCCTGGACCCACAGATTAAGAGTCTGTTGCTCTACCGGCTGAGCTAAGGAACCATACAAAGCATTATGTATTATAACACTTTATTTTTATTTTGTATATATTTTTTACTTTATTTCTCGAACAACGACACCAGGCTCTAAATTATAATTTTTATACTTTGCTAGTTCTGAAACTGTAACTAATTCATATCCTCTAGCTTTTAATTCTGGAACTATTATTTTTGCTAATTCTACTGAACTATTATATATATCATGCATTAATATTATATCTCCATCTTTTACATAATCCAAAACTATTGGTGCTGACACTTCGGCATCTCTATATAGCCAGTCTTTTGTATCAATATTCCAAGCAATTATTGGAAATGGAGCATTTTGTCTTATAGTTGAATTAATACTTCCATATGGCACTCTCATTAAATGCATATTATCTCCAGTAATTTGATTGTATAAAATTGATGTTGAATTAATTTCATTAAGAGCTCTGCTTAATTTTAATTTTGTTAAATACTTATGTGAATATGTATGATTTCCAACTTCCATTCCACTATCATATAATCTTTTTGTTACTTCTTTGAATTTATTCATATGAATGCCTAATTCAAAAAAAGTACCTTTTGAATTATTTAATTTTAAACATTTTAAAATTTCCATTGTGTATTCACTTGGGCCATCATCAAAAGTTAATGCTATCATTTTCTTGCTTGTATCTATATTATAATTTTCTTCTATTACATTCTCATTTAAAGTTACTTTTAAATTTGGAATATAACTTATATTCTTATCATATTTTAAATTCGTAAAATATATAGTAAACCCTTCTTCAGTAATTAAATAATTAAAATCAGTTTTATTTTGATTTAAAATAACATTACTTACATATGAAGGATATTTATCTTTTAAAGTTTGTAATTTTTCATTTAATAAATCTTCATTATATATTTCACTAATATTAGATAATTTACGCTTGTTTAAATCTATTAATATACTTTTATTAATATCTTTAGCGTCTATTGAATTATTTATTTCAAAAAATATATTTACATGTTTATTTATAAAAAATAATGAATAGTTTATTTCTAATTTTGTTTTCATTTCAATGTCTTTACTATTTTTTTCAAAACTTTTTATATAAGGATAAATCAAATTAGTCACTATTCTATTTATTTCAGAATCCTTAAATTTTGGATAATATACATTTACTAAATAATTATCATTGTCAATTAATATATTATTTTTAATATAAATATCTTCATTTGTATAAGCTAAAGTATTATTATTCATCACTATTGTTCTTATTAATAATAGACAAATAAAAAGCAAGGCTATACATAATAAATATTTGGTGAAATAATTCTGTTTATTAAACCATTTCATATATATATACCTCCTTTTTTATTATGTTCATAATTCTTTTAAATAATTAATTCTGCTTTCCATTTCTTCATTTTGGATATAACTTGCACTTACTATCATATCAATATTTAATTCTTTTAGTTTTAAACTATTTTCTTCGTTGATTCCACCATCTACTGATATTATAGTTTTTGATTGTTCTTTTATTATTTCTTCTTTTAAGTTTTTTATTTTTAATAAACTATCATCAATAAATACTTGCCCACTTTTACCTGGGTGTACACTCATAATTAATATTAAATCTATATTATTTAAATATGGAAATAATAAAGATTCATCTGTACCAGGATTAATACTTATTCCAACTTTTATTCCACAGTTTTTTATTTCTTCTATTAATTTATTTATATTTTTTACTGCTTCAAAATGAAATGTTATATATTCAACATTTAACATTGATAATTCTGATATATATTTTTCAGGATTTTTTACCATTAAATGAACATCTAATTTTTTATTAGAAATATCATTAAATTTTTTTATTTCACTTATGGTATAAGATTTATTATCAACAAATTTACCATCCATAACATCTAAATGTATATAATCAACTTTTGTGTTATTGAATTTTCTAATTAATTCATCTGGTTTTAAATTTTGGGATAATATAGATGCACTTACTTTCATTTTTTTACCTCTTCAACTAATTTTAAATAATTTTCATATCTTTCTTTATAAATATCAGATGATTTTTCTAAATGTTCTTTTACCATACAACCATCTTCTTTAATATGAATGCAACTTTTATATCTACAGTTTAAATTAAATTCTTTGTAAAAATTCTTTATTTCATTTGCATTTATATTTATTTCTAGTAATGAGAAACCTGGGGTGTCAGCGACTAAACCTCCATATAAATTATATAATTCTACTAATCTTGTTGTGTGTTTACCTCTTCCTAAAGCAAAAGATATTTCATTTGTTTCTAATTTTAAATTTTTATCAAGTTTATTAAGAAGAGTACTTTTACCTGCTCCAGTTTGTCCCGCTAAAGCTACTATAGAATTTTTAAATTCTTTTTTTATTTTATTTAATTCTTTATTACTATATACTTTATATCCTAATTTTTTATAATATTTTTTATATTTATTTATAGTTTTTCTTTCTTTAAAAGATAATAAATCTTCTTTAGTAAATACTATTATAGGATTAATTTTATTAAAAGTAGCTATTATTATAAATTTATCTAATAAATATGAAGAAAATTTAGGCTGATCTGCACTTACCACAATTATTAATTTATCTATATTAGAAACCAAAGGTCTTATAAGAGTGTTTTTTCTAGGCAATAATTCTTCTATTCTAGATGTTTCAATATTAAAAATAACATAATCCCCCACAGTGGGTTTTATATTATTTTTATATAATTTTCCGCTTTCTTCACAAATAAATATTTTATTATTAGAATACACTGAATATAAGTTTTTGTTTATTTTTATAATAATGCCTTTATTCATAAAAGTTATTCTCCTTCAGCAGTACTTCCTGTTTCAGGTTTAGAAGAAACTGTTACAGTTAATGTTGTTCCAGGAAGAGCTTTTGTATCAGCTGACCTATCTTGTCTAATAATAGTGCCTTCATCTAAAGTTGAATCTTCTTGATATCTTACCTGAACAGTTATATTGTTTTTTTCACAAAATGTATAAACATCATCTAAAGAATATATTCCATTTGTAAAATCAGGATAAGTTACTTCAATTTGAGGAATAAATATAGTTATAGTACATGTATGTTCGGTACTTCCTTGTCTTACCTTACTTCCCGCAACTGGAGAAGTTCTTAATACAGTATCTTCTTTAATATCATCATCTTTAGAAACTGTTTCTGTTTCTTTTAACACATTACAATTATACATTTCTTTTAATATCGTTTCTACTTCTATATAATTTCTTCCAGCATAATCTTCTAAAGTAAATGTTTCTGGTCCATTTGAAACATATAAGGTTATAGAAGAACCATCTTTAACTTTTCTGCCTATTTCAGGACTAGTCTTAATCACATAGCCTTCTTCTATTTCATCAGAAGGAGTATATTCAACTTTTTCTTTTACTATAAATCCTTCATCTGTAAGTATATTTGAAGCTTCAACAACTGTTTTTGCAGATACATCGGGGATAGTAACATTTTTTACTTTTGATTTATCAAAATATAATAATAAACCTACAGTAGTTATTAGTACTAAACCAGTAAAAATAGAAGCTAAAATTATTAAAAATTTATTTTGATTTTTACTTTCTTCTTTTTCTTCTTTTTCTATTTCTTTTACTAATTTTTTATTTTTATCTTTTACCTCTTTTACTACATCATCAAGAACTTTTGTTTCTTCAAGTTCTTTTTCGGAATGTTTATATACATATCTTGGTTCATTTGTTCTAGCAGGATCTAAAGCTGTTTTTATATCTTCATACATTTCTCTAGCATCTGCATATCTGTTTTTAGGATTTTTTGCAGTTGATTTTAAAATTATATTTTCAATAGATTGAGGTAAATTAGGTAATTTATTTTTAATACTAGGTAATGGTTCTTTTAAATGTTTAAGTGCGATTTCAACAGCGTTATCACCTTTATAAGGTATTGTTCCTGTTAATAATTCATACATTAATATACCCATTGAATATATATCACTTCTAATAGTAGAACCTTTTCCATTAGCTTGCTCTGGTGGTAAATAATGCACACTACCCATTACTGAATTAGTTTGAGTTAATTGAGTTGAATTAAGTGCCATCGCAATACCAAAGTCAGTTATTTTTATAATACCATTTTCTAATATAATTATATTTTGAGGTTTAATATCTCTGTGAATTATATAAGAATCATGAGCATGAGCCATACCATCAGTTATCTGAAGCATAATATCTATTACTTCACTTATAGTTAAATTACCTCTTTTTTTAAGAAGTTGTTTTAAAGTTTTACCTGGACAATATTCCATTACTATATAGTATTGACCATTATCTTCTCCAACATCATAAACTTCAACAATATTTGGATGTGATAATGAAGATGCTGATAAAGCTTCTCTTTGAAATCTTCTAACAAATTTATCATCATTTGCTAAATCTCCACGTAATACTTTTACAGCAACTTCTCTATCTAAAATAGTATCATACGCTAAATAAACATTAGCCATACCACCTTCACCTAATGTTCTTATTATCTCATATCTATCGTTAATTTTAGCTCCTTTGACTATCAACTGTATCACCACTTTCTTTAACTAAATAAGCGATTGTTATATTGTCATTGCCACCCCTTGCATTAGCTTTTAAAATCAATTTATTCACTTTTTCTTCTATATTTAATTCATCATCATTTAATACTCTTTCAATTTGTTCCTCATTTAATAGATTGGTAACCCCATCAGAACATAAAAATATTTGATCTATATCTTTTTCTACATCAAAAATATCTATAGTTACTTTTTCACTAGCACCTAAAGCTTTCATTAAAACATTTTTTTGGGGATGATTAGCTGCTTCTTCGGGACTAAGTTCACCTGTTTCAACTAATACATTTACTAAAGTATGATCTTTAGTAACTTTATATATTTTTCTATTTTTCATTACATAAGCTCTTGAATCCCCAATATTACCAAATATTAAATAATCTTTGGTTAAAATTGAGCATACACAAGTTGTTCCCAAACCACTTGCTTCAGGATTCTTTTCAGCATATTTCAATATTTTTAAATTTACTTCATCAGTTATTTCTTTTAACCAGTTAACAGCTTCTTCTTTAGTTCCTATACTACTAATTGAAGAAAAACGTTTACCCATTTCAGTTACAGTTAAAGATGAAGCAACCTCACCAGCTTTGTGTCCCCCCATACCATCCGCAACTACAAGAAGATATTCTCCTCCAACATTTTTTACTATAGTAACACTGTCTTCATTATGACTTCTAACTTTTCCTGCATCAGTTTGATAATATGTTAACATATATCTTCCTCCCTTTTTCTGGCTCTTAATTGACCACAAGCGGCTGATAAACCACTACCCATTTCTCTTCTTACTGTACACTCTATTCCATTCTTAATTAGTATATCATAAAATTCCATAATTTTACAATGCTCTGATCTTTTAAATTGTATATTTTCTGTTTCATTATAAGGTATTATATTTACATAAACTAATTTACCTTTTAAAAGTTTAGAAAGCTCAGTAGCATACTTTTTACTATCATTTACATTCTTTAACATTATATATTCTATAGTTACTCTTCTATTTGTCTTTTCAATATAATAATCAACCGCTTCCATTAATTCTTTAATTTTATATGTTTTATTTATTCCCATTAAAGTACTTCTTAATTCATCACTCGGGGCATGCAAAGATATGGCAAGATTAATTTGAGTTTTTAAATCAGCAAATTCATATATTTTAGGAATTATACCACAAGTAGAAACAGTGATTTTTCTTCCTCCTAAACCTATCATTTTAGGATTATTTATTATAGAAATAAATTTAATAAAATTATCATAATTATCAAATGGTTCACCAATACCCATTATAACTATATTATCTATTCTAGAATTTATAGCATTCTCAATCATCAAAACTTGAAGAATCATCTCAGAAACAGTCAAGTTTCTTACTTTTTTCAATCTGCCACTTTCACAAAAAGCACATCCCATATTACATCCAACTTGAGATGATATACACAAACTTTTTCCATAATCATGAAACATTAGAACACATTCTATTTTATTTTCATCTTTTAATTTTAATAAATATTTTGAAGTTTCTTTTCCTTTTTCTTCAACTTCTATTTCTAAGAAATCAAATATAAATTTTTCATTCAAAAACTTTATTAAGTTTTTACTTAAATTAGTCATTAAATTAAAATCATATACTTTTTTTCTGTAAATCCAATCTATTAATTGAGAAGCATTAAATTTTTTAAATCCATTTCTTATTAAAATATCTTCTATTTCATATAAAGTATAATCAAAAATATTCATATTATTCCATCACTATTTTAAGACGTCTAACACCTGCTGATGAAGACTCTTCTTTTATTATTTTAAATTTACCAAGTTCATTTGTATTTTTAACATGTGGCCCTCCACATATTTCTTTAGAAACATTAGGAATAGTATAAACAGAAACTAAAGAACCATATTTGTCAGTAAATATTCCTTCTGCGCCACTTTTTTTAGCTTCTTCATAACTCATTTCTTCCCTTATTACAGGAAGTGAACCATCGATTACTTTATTAACTTTTTCAGTAAGTATTTCTTTTTCTTCATCTGTCATTTTATGGTCTAGTGGAAAATCTAATCTAAGTCTTTCTGGAGTTATATTGGCTCCTCTTTGTATTACAGAGTCACCAAACATTTCTTTAAGGCAAGCTAATGTAATATGAGCTAGGGTATGATATTTAGTGCTCTCATAAGAATCATCTGCAAGACCACCCTTAAATTCACCTACAGAGGCTGTTCTGGATTTTTCTTGATGTTCTTTAAACTTATCATTAAATCCATTTACATCTACTTTTATATTATTTTCTTTAGCAAGTTCAATAGTAAATTCTAAGGGAAAACCAAAAGTATCAAATAACTTAAATGCATTGGTGCCATCTATTTCATTATTATTAATATTTTTAGTTATTTTATTAAACATTTTAAGTCCAGAATTAAGAGTTTTATTAAATTTTTCTTCTTCTTTTAATAACTCTTCTATAATAAAATTCTTATTTCTAATTAATTCATTATAATCCATTCCATAATCATTTATAAACACTGTAGCTAAATCTTCTAAAATAGAATGATTTATATTCAAACTTTTAATATATCTGATAGCCCTTCTTATTAATCTTCTTAATACATAGCCACTTCCAGTATTTGAAGGAGTTAATTTATGATCATCACCTAAAATAAATACACTTGTTCTAACATGATCCATAATAATTCTAAAAGCTTTTTTATTATCTTCATATTTTAATTTACTTAATTCTTCTAATTTTAATATACTATTTCTAAATATTTCTGTATCATAAACACTCTTTTTACCATTTAAAACCGTAAGAGTTCTTTCAACTCCCATACCAGTATCAACATTTTTATTTTGAAGAGGTGTATATACTCCATTATTGGAATTAAATTCCATAAAAACATCATTCCAAATTTCTAAATATTTTCCACAACTACATGAAGGATTACAATTATCAGAACATTTTTCCTTACCTGTATCATAAAACATCTCTGAATCAGGTCCACAAGGACCACTTCCACTACCTAATTCCCACCAATTATGTTCTTTACTTAAAAAGAATATATGACTTTCTTCTACTCCACATTCTTTCCATAAATTATAACTTTCTGTGTCTTTTGGAGCATTTTCATTACCAGCAAATACAGTAAAATAAAGTTTATCTTTAGGTAAACTTAAGTATTCATCACTTGTTAAAAATTCAAATGACCAAGGAATCATACTCTCTTTAAAATAATCCCCAAAAGACCAATTTCCTAACATTTCAAAAAATGTGCAGTGAGAATCATCTCCAACTCCATCTATATCACTTGTTCTTATACATTTTTGAACATCACAAACTCTCTTTCCTTCTGGATGAGGTGTTCCAAGTAAATATGGAACTAAAGGATGCATACCTGCAGTTGTAAATAAAACAGTTGGGTCATTTTCTGGTATTAAACTAGCACTCGGTATTATTTTATGTCCTTTATTTTCAAAAAATTTTAAATACATATCTATTAAGTATCTTCTTGTTAATTCTTTCATAAATTCCTCCAATTAATTTTGTATACTTTATCTATTTTAAATTTAAATGGTATTTTTACAGCAATCATATCATATTTTTTATCTTTTATAACATTATCATCGACTTCAAAAATATCTAATGAAATTTTAATATAGTATTTTACTATATCTTGCATATTATTATCATTTAAAAATTTTTTTAAACCTTTTAAAGAAAGATTAATAGCTTTATTATTATAATTTTTATTTTTATTATAAATCAACTCTTTTAACTTTGATTCTTCTTTTGTTAATCCATAATATACAATCATAACAATCCACCTAATCAAATAAATTATATCATTATTTATTTAATTAAAAAAGAGTTTATTAACTCTTTATTATTCTAAAGTTGAAGTATAACCTTCAGGACAAGATGTTTGATTATATAAATATTTTGTTCCTGTATAATCCCATTTAGTATAGCCAGACTCTGATCTAGCCCAAGCCTCACATCTTCCAGTTCCTACATTTGTTGATTCGCTTAACCTAATATCATCTTCATCTCCACCAGACCAATATAGAGTTACCCCATTACAACTATTGTAATCTAAATCTTGTATTCCATCATTACCTGATATCAATAATTCTTTTATATTTGAAACAGTACAAAGCCTTGACATATTTTGAGAAGTTCGTCCCTGAACAACACAGTTAGTATATAAAGTACCGTTATTTACAAGACTAAATGTATAATTATATGTCCATAAGTCTGATTCACAGCCCACAGCAGAGCAATTAGTATTACCATCCGTTTGACAAGCCGTAATTGCAGATGACTCAGATGTATAACTACATGTAGTACTTGTATTTACTTTTGAACATGTGTAAGTTATTAATTTTGTTATAGCATAATATGTTACATTTGAAGAAATAGCCAGACTTTGAGATGCATCATACTGCTTAGTAGTTGCAGATAAGTTTGTATTCCATCCTATAACTGAATATCCAGAATTTGGAGTTATTGAAGGAAGAGTTATTAAGCAAGAAGTTTGAGTATTATACATATTACAATTTAATGATGTAGCCGATATTGAAGCTGCAGTATTTTTATCAAATGTTGCGACTATATTCTTACTAGTTATGGCATAATATGTTACATTATTATCATTTGCTCCAATTTCTATATTAGAACTAACATCATAAGTTGAAGTAGTTGAAGAAGGTGATTTACCCCATCCAATTATGGTATGTCCCTCTCTTGTAATTGTTGGAATTGTTACTGTACATGTACTTCCATTTAATGTCTTACAACCTACCCCTTCTGCACTTATATTTGTAGCACCATTTGCATCAAAGTTTATTGCCACTTCAATTTCCATTGGTCCTTTAAAAGCTTGAATGACTGAGCTTTTTAATTTTATTGTTATAGCATCATCATTCATTATTGAATTATCTCTTGGATCTAACACACAGCCAAAAGCTCTTTCACAAGTTTCATCTTCATCTAAATATCCTGTTGCCAATAAAGTTTCCACACTTATTTGTATAGTATCAGCTTCTCCAAAAGCATCTTTATTATTTTTTCCATATAATTCTGCAGCTCTTAAAATTGAGTTCATTTTTGAATCATATGCTCTTTCTTTAATTGATTTACTTATTAAAATAGCTGTAGGTATAGCAACAGATAATATTATTCCTATTGTAACTATTACTAATAATATTTCAGTTATTGTAAAGCCTTTTTTATTTTTCATATTAACACCTATGTTAATAATATCATAATTTTTATACTAAAAAAAGTAAACAACTTCTAGTTGTTTACTTTTATAATTATTGTTCTGTCCATCCAGCAGGACAATAAGCTTGATTATATAAATAACATGTACTTCCTGATAATGTTCCGGTAGAACAACTATAAGTTGTTGTTGCGGTAGCAGCAGTATAAGTTGAACAAGTCGAAGAACTTACAACAGTACCATTACATACATAATCACTAGTACAAGCATATCTGCAATAATAATAATTGTTTGCAGTATCACAACCATGACTATCTTCACATAATAATGCGTAGCTTCCTCCATGTGTTCCTGTACAGTAAACTCTGTCATTATCATCTCTATCCCAACATTTCCAATAGGTATGTTCTTCAACGTCAGCCTCTGTAGTTGTTATACATTGATTACCTGATAATGTTCCAACACTACAAGAATATGTTGTAGTTGATGTTGCAACTTTAGTACATGTAACTGGTGTTTTTTGTACTGCATAATAAGTAATATTTGATGTTATTGGAATTAATTCTGATTGGTCATATTGCTTAGTTGTTGCAGCTGAATTTGTATTCCATCCAACAGCAACATAACCAGAAGCGGCTGTTATAGTAGGAGAAGTTATTGTACACCCTGTTTGAGTATTATATATTGTACAATTAGCTGATGTAGCACTAATTGAACTTGCATTATTTTTATTAAATGTTGCCACTAAATTTTTACTAGTTACAGCATAATATGTTGAATCGTTATCAGTTGAACCAATTTCTATATTAGAACTCACATCATAACTTGAAGTTGTTGCGGATGATGACTTACTCCATCCTAATATTGTATATCCATCTCTTGTAATTGTGGGAGCTGTAACTATACATGTACTTCCATTTAATGTGTTACATCCCACCGCTTCTGCTCCTATAGAAGTTGCACCATTTGCATTAAAATTTAAAGATAATGTAACTTCCATCGGACCTACAAAAGCTTGAACAACTAGTTTTTTTATTTTTATTGTTATAGGATCATCATTCATTATTGAATCATCTCTTGGATCAAGCACACAACCAAAAGTTCTTTCACAAGCCTCATCTTCATCTACATATCCATTTGCTAATAGAGTCTCTACACTTATTTGTATTACTTCTGATTCTCCAAAAACGTCTTTATTGTTCTTTCCATATAGTTCTGCAGCCACTATAATTGAATCCATTTTTGAGTCATATGATCTTTCTTTTATTGATTTGCTTATTAAAATAGCTGTAGGTATAGCTATGGATAATATTATACCTATTATAACTATTACTAATAATATTTCAGTTAATGTAAAGCCTTTTTTATTTTTCATAAGAATCTCCTATAATAATAATACCATATTTTTTATAATAAAAAAAGTAAACACTCTTTTTAGGTTGTTTACTTTTATTAATTTATTGAATGATTATTGTTACTTTAGATGTTTTTGAAGTATATGATAATTTTAAATCATTTCCAGTTACTTTTACTGGTACTTCCCATTCTCCGGCTGTTAAATCTGTTAAGTCAACATAAGCTTTAATATCTTCTGTTGTAAGTGAATTTAACAATGTAGAAGTACCCTTTACTACAACAGTTACTGAAGTACTTGTTTTACCATAAGCTTTTAAACCATCACCCAAGTTACGAAGTTCTATACTTACATCTTGAAATTCCTTAGAAGTTTCTTTTTCCATTTGAACTTTAACAGTTATATTCTTTTCACTCATAGATCTTACCCCAAGAGGTTTTTCTATAGAAGTTTGGAATGTTTTATCATCGTTTAAACCATTAACATCAATTTGAACTTCAATACTCTCTATTCCAGAAAGAACTGTTTCATCAGCATATATAGTTACTTTTGTAACACTTGATGTTATAGACGCGATAGCGGCACCACTTGCAACTTCTCCTACAGGGACTATTTTAATTGGAACAGTCTTACTTGGAGAATTTATTACTACAGTAGCAGTTAATGTCTCTGGTAATATTTCTATATTCTTAATTTCTTTACCTTTTTCATCATAAGCAATTAATTTTACATTATCTAATGTATAAGTTCCTGCCGCATTAGCATTTAATGCATTAACATCTACAATTGCTTTTACTGAAGCTACTTTTTCTAACTTCTCAGCATAACTTTTAATTATTACTTCATCTCTTCCTAAAGTTACATTACTTACTACTAATTTTTCATCTAGTTTATCTGTATTTAATATATCAGTTGTTACTGTTCTAACCTCTCTAACAATTGGATAAATAACAACCGTTACTGATGAAGGATCCAATTTATATTGTAATGTGTTTATAGGATTATTATATTTTAATTTAACTTTATGAGTTCCAGTACTAAGTCCAGATAAATCCAAAGTTACTTTATGCTCACCTAATTGTTGAGCTAAATATAAGTCACTTTTTCTACCCATTAATACTATATCAACTGTCGAAGGGATTCCCTCAACAATATAAGATTCTTCATTATATTCAACTTCTACTTTTTGATTAGAAATAACTGTGGCTTCTGTTTCTACCAAAGTCACTACCTTTCTATCTATTACGAAAAATGTTACGAATGCTAATATTAATGAAATATATACTATCATGTTGGGTTTATTTAACATTCTATCTATTAAACTAGGTCCATTTGGATTTTTATTCATTAATTTATATATTAATTTACTAATAGGAGTAATTAATATAACATCTATTACTTTATATATACCAAGACCAATTTTTTTAAAGAAGGAACCTGTCTTAGATATGATTTTCTTCATTAGAATCATCCTCCTTCTTAACTTCTTCATCAGCCTCATAGAATACTTCTTTCTTAGGTTGAAGTTCTTCCATTAATAACATTTTAGCATCATCAACTGATAAATTATAATTTAACTCACTTTTTACTGCAATACTAATTCTACCAGTTTCTTCAGATACAACTATTGCTATTGCATCTGTTATTTCCGAAATACCTAAAGCAGCTCTATGTCTAGTTCCGAGTCTTTTAGAAACTCCAGGATTCATACTTGTTGGAAATATTACACTAGCACAAGTTATCTTTTCGCCTTGAATAATTACAGCTCCATCATGTAAAGGATTATTTGGGAAAAATATTGAAACTAATAACTCACTTGATATATCTGCATATATTTTATTTGCGGGTTCTATATATTGATGCAAACTATAATCTCTTTCTATTGCGATTAAAGCACCTATTCTGTTTTTCTTTAAATAATCTAAAGCTTGAGTAATTTCATAAACTAATTTTTCTCTTTGATCTACTGTTAATACTTTATGTCTTCCTAATAGTTTACTTCTACCAATACTTTCTAATACAGTTCTAATTTCGGGTTGAAATATAACTATTAAGGCTATTGGAGCCCATTCAATTACATATTCTAGTATTATACCTATAGTATTTAAATTTAATAATTGGCTTACTACTTTTATCAAAATTAATACAAGAACACCCTTAAAAATTAATATTAATTTTACGTTATTCCTTAAATATTTTAATATAAAATAAAATAACATCCATACAAAAGCTATATCTATTATTTTTGTTATTACATTTAAAATGGCATTGTAATCCATGGTTTTTCCTCCATCTCACTCATAATAAATTATACATCAAAAAAGATATATTTTCTATATCTTTTTTATTTTAATGTAAACTACTTTAATTCTTCTATTTCAATTCTGGGTTGTTCTTGTTCTGGTTTTACTTCGGGTTCTATTTCAACTGGAGCCACATTTACTTCAGTAGGCACTACTGGTGTTGAATCTAGTTCAAATTCTGGCATTGGTGGTGCCGGATTGAACTCTTCTGTAGGAACTGTTGGTACAGGATTAACCGGTACATCATTAATCTCTACATTTTCTTGAATTGGTTCTACAGGCACTGTTACTTCTGGAGTAACACTGTCTTCTTCCTCTGATTTATTTCTTTTTCTAAGATCTACTATAAAACCTATTAATGCAAAAAATAATATTCCTGCAGCTATTAAAAAGTAGATATAATTACCAGCCAAAAAATCTAAAAACTTTTCCATAAATATATTGCCTCCTTATTCTAAAATTATTTTAACATTTAAACTTTAATTATTCAAGTTATGTCATTAATTTATATGTTTTTTTATTAATTTGTAGAACTATTTTCACTAATTCCTTCAATTTTTAATGTTTTTCCAACGGGTTGTATCTGAATCCAAGTAATTCCATCATTAACATCTATCTCTTCACCATTTAGATATTTGTATACAGTTTGTGCACTTCTACTTGTTTTTTCCCATGTAATAGGAATTGCATATCCTTCAGTTATATAATAACCGTTCCCAGTCCCAATATTCTCAAGAGTTTGTCTACCTTTACTTCCAAAATTTGTATTTTTTATTTGATAAGTAATAATATTTTTACTTGTATATTGTTCTTTAGTAACATAATCTGTATGTGCTACTCCGCTCATAAATCTTTTATATAATTTTGTTTCTTTATCATATTCATAAGATGTATTTGTATAAGAAGAATATTCAATATATACTTTATCTGCCTTTTGTGAAGTAATATATTTAGATAAATCAACTTCATCTGTTGTGTAATTTAATAGCATATCTTGATCAGATGTAGTCCTATATCCTTTTTCAGAAATTAAATTATTTATTTTTTCCATACTTGTAAATGCAGTATGTTCACTTGGTTTATTTAAAGATTTATCTCTCCAATAAAGACCAGAACTATATAAACCATTTAAATTGTTTATTCCCAAAGATTTTATATCACTTAAAGCTTGAGGACTTTGACCAAAATGCACATAAATTGCATCACTTTCTAATGCATAATCTAAAAAATAATGTCTTGCACTTCTTATAGATCCTATTCTTTCAGTAGTTTGATCCCTAAATAAAGATAATATTCTAGTAATACCACCTTCTACGATTATTTCATAATTTAAAAATGCATCTTGAAGTCCAGAATGAGGTCTAGCTAACTTATGATTGTTAATCATAACAGCTATTACCCTAGTATCAGAATCTTCATCTATTATTTTTAATTTAGGAATTACTACAGGCTCTTCCTCTTCAGGTTTATTATTTTTTATATTTCCCACACCAAAAATATCTTTAATTTTTGAACTTAAATCAAATTGTTTGTTTAAAAAAAACAAAACTCCAACCAATATTACTAAAAATATTATAAATTTTAAAAATTTATGTTTCTTTTTTACCATAATTATCATATACCTCTATATTAATTATATTACTTGAAATAAACTTGTCAAACAAATTATATAAAAAAACAAGTTTTATCTTGCTTTTTTAATTTCATCTTTTTCGAGTCCATAAAATGCTTCATAAATTATATCTTTTTCATCAAAATTAAATTCCCCCGAACCAAAACGACTTATAAGTATTAAATCCATATCTGTTGGTTCTTGTCCATAAAAGTTTGCAGAGTAGAACATATATTTACCTATAATATCAAAAGCTTCATGCTCTAATTCTTCTCCATTAAGATAAGCCTTTATTACTTCTCTAATTGCTATTTCACATTTAATTTTAAGATATTCAAAATAATTAAATTTTTTTTGAATTTCCTCTATTTTTTTAGTAATCTTTTTTGCTTGAATAAGTCCCCAAAAATTGGGATATATAAAGTTGAGATATTCAAAATCTTTAAGTAATTCTTCTTTTTCTGGACTAACTTTTTGATATAACTCTTCTAATCTTTTATTATTTTGTTCAATAATTTCCATTTAAGCTCCTCCACAAAGAAAGTATATATTTTTTTTGCAAAAAAGTCAAAAAAAAGAGATAAATCTCTTTTTTATAAAATTAATAATTTGTAAGTATTTAATTCACTTATAACTTGATTTGGGTAAATGTATATATATTCTAAAGGATTTTTTAAATAACTATATCTTTGGGAAAAAGAATAATTATAATTTTTTGGCACTATCCAAACTTCAAAGTGTAAATGATTTCCTGTACTTCTTCCGGTATTTCCCATTACTGCAAAAGAACTATTCATAGGTATTACATCATATTTTTTTAATTTAGGGGTTTCTTTCAGATGCAAAAATCTAAATAACATATCATTGATTTCATTATAATCAGCAGAAGCTACAATATAATTTCCAGCATCATTTGCGGAAGAATTCACAAGTATTCTCATATCTAAGGGGGCATATATTAAAGGATTTTTACCACCATGTTCTTTATTCCAACCCAAATCTATACCGTTATGGGTTTTAAATTTAAAACCTTGAGTTATTCCTATATAATTTAGAGGATATCTTGGTTTTATTTTATTTAAATATCTCAATTTCTTCAAATTTATTTTATCTAAAATTCCATTGACTTCTAAATTGTTCTTTTGTTGAAAAGTTTTTATTTCATTAATGGTTTTATTTCCAACTATGCCATCTATTTTCAATTTTAATTTATTTAGTTTTAATTGAATTAATTTCCAAGTTTCCAACATTTTATTTGTTGTATTACTACCAAATATTCCATCTATTTTTAAACCATAATCTTTTTGAAATTCTTTAGTGGCTTTTTTAGAAAGATTACCAAATATTCCATCTATTTTATATTTATAGTAACCTAAATATTTTAATTCTTTTTGTTTTAATTTATTGTCCATCTATCTCACTCTCACTAACTTGATCTCCGTTATCTTTACAACGTCGTGTAAAATAATAAGTTATAATAGCCATAGTCACTGTCATAAAAGTTTCCATCTCTATCATACCTTTTAAAGCTAAAAAACAAGTGGTCAAACTGAATAAAATACTTAATATTGATTTAACTTTTAATAGTTCATATAAGTATTTTTTCATAATTCACTTCCTTTTGTATTATTTATTAATACAATATATTTTATTTTATTTAATTTTTATTGAATATACTAATATAATAAAAGTTATTTAAAATAGTTAAATATATTGATAAAATCAATGTTTTTTGATATAATTATATGCATACAACTATGGGGCTGAATTGATTCGACAATTTATTAGACTTTAAAATGCAAGTAGTAGACATACTATAAATGTTATCCGAAAATAAACGGAGAAAAAAATAATTTTGCACCTGCTTTTGCCTAATTTAGCATAGCAAGTGGTTCCACCTTACCTTTGTTTGCGAGGTAAGCCATGGGACTCATAAAAGCAAACTATATTGTTTATTTGTTTAGGATAAATAATGAAAATTACTAAACTTAGATAATTAATGGAAAGATAGTAATCCATATTAGTTATTGAAATATAAAACTATCTAAACTTGTAGATATTTTTTAGAATAATACTTTGGACACGAGTTCGATACTCGTCAGCTCCACCAAATGATAATTCAACTTCTTTTAATAGAAGTTTTTTTATGCTAAAATTAAATAAAGGAAATAATACTATGGAAGTTAATAAAGAATATATAAATGAGTATAAAAAAATTATGAAAACAACCAATATACAAAAAGGATATCAAGAATTAATTAAGTTTTTTCGCTATTTAAAAATATATTTGGAAAAAGAATTAAAAGAATATACTTTTGCTGGTAATATAGTTGAAAACAGTATGGATTATTCATATTTTCAATTTACTAATAAAAAATTAAAATCTAATGGATTGAAAATTGTAATTGCTTTTGTACATAAAGTATTTTAATTATGAAATTTGGTTATCTGGATTTAATAGAGATATTCAAAATAAATACTTTAAAATATTAAAAGAAAAAAGTCAAAAGTATACTTTGACTAATAATCCTAATAAAACAGATTATATACTAAAAACAGATATAAATTCCAATCATGATTATGATAATTTGCATGAGTTATTAAAGCAAATGAAAGTTAGTATTACTGAGTTTATAAGTGATTTAACAATATGAATATATTGACTTAAAATAAAAGTAGTATATAATAAATGTTAAATTTATAAAGGAGAAAATTTAATATGTCAAAAGAAAATGAAAGACCCTATAATGATGAACAAACTATTGCAATTAATGATGAAGCAAAATTAATTATAAGATCTTTTTGGTGTTACAGTGATCTTTGTGCTCATGGATTTATAAAATATGATAATCAAGAAGAAATTAAGTTTGGATTTATTGATACGGCTTCACCAAGTGATTTTTTTGTTCCATCTTATTTTAAAACAACAAATAATTATGTTGCTATTTGCCACCCTACTCATGATGGTAGTTTTGAAGTAGAAGAGATATTTGATGTTCAAAAGAAGCGCAAATTAGAAATCGGACTAACAGAAAGAATACAAGCTATTAAAAATTTTAAAATAGAAGTTTTTAAAGCAAGTTGGGATAAATTAGATAATAGAGATAAAGAGATAATAAAACAAAACTATGAAAATCCAGACAATGATGAAACTGATTGTTTCCGTTTAATGATTAAAAGTATAGCAAAAGCTATGAATACCATTTCAGATTTAGAATGTGATTCAAAAGAGAGAGAAGATAATATTCATGAATTCTTACATTCATTATTAAGTCTTGGATTTTTAAAAAACGAAGCAAAACAATTATTAATTGATTGTGTAATTAATGGTAACGAAAAAAACAATTTAATTTTAAAGCATCTTATTTAAAGATGTTTTTTTAATCTAAGGATAAAGTTAATTTAGATATTGTAAATTCATTTGAAACTTCTCTTAAATATCTGATAAATGCTTCTGTATACCTAAATGAAAATTTATTTTCAGTAGATGAAATTTCTATATCAGTTTTAATACATAGTTCTAAATCTTCACAAAAAATATTGCTTTTAATTAGATTTTCAATTGAGTATATTAATTCATTAATATACTTTGTGTATATTAACAATTCTTTTTCAAGATCTTTACCTAATCCGATTTCTATTTTTTTGTATATTAAAGAAACTAGATATTTCATAGTTCTTACCATATAATTAGATATTCCTTCTTTGCTTTTTAAATACCAATTATTATCTATACCTAGAAGCACTCTAAATTCTTCTAATCCAAAATTATTCTTGATTTCTTCTATTATATCTTGTTTTTGTTTTTTTATATTTTCCATTAAATTTCTCCTTTTAAATAGTATTTATTATATTATAATATTTAACATTGTCAATAATGACCAAATATACAAATATTGACAAAATTATATTTTTTGATATAATAATAATCAAAATTTATTGGAGGTATTGTATGTCATTAAGTAGAAAAAGTGTATGGGATTTTGATTTAAAAGAGCCTAGTGATGAAGATATTAGACAAATAGAGTTAGAAAAAGAATATGATTATGATGGTATACCAGAATTAGGATTAGAAAGAGAATTCGGTTGTATAGATACATCAAAAACAGTTTTAGATTCATTAGAAGTACACTCAAGAGATGAAAACGAAGAAGATCTTGGATTTGCAGATTCAGTTATAGGAAATTTTACTGAAAAAGCAATAAGAAGAATTTTAAGATAATAAAAGAACTCAAAAATGAGTTCTTTTATTTTATTCTAAAGTTTCATTGATTAAATTATATATTTTTAATAAAGAGTTATTGCTATCTATATTATTGTAACTATCTTGATATTTTTTAAATTTATTTGAGCCTTGCATAAACTTTGTTATATTAGATTTAAAGGTAAACATAAAGTTAATAGAAAATCCGTGATTATTTTTAGATACAAATTTTGCATTATATCTTTCTACTGCCATACTTGGTAAAAGCATCATTACTTTTTTCATTTCTATGCATTCTGTTACAGTTGCTCCACCAGGTTTTGTTATAATTAAATTTGCAATTTTCATTAATTCTAATACTTCTGTTATAAAGCCATAAACATGAACATGTTTTTTATGTAATTTTTTTTGTAAATCTAAAGCTCTTTCTTTTAATTTTTTATCTTTTCCAGCCACAAATATAATTTCTGCTGAAGTATTCATTTTTAAAAGTTCTTTATAATACTTAAAGTAAGATTGTTTACCTTCTCCACCTCCACCAAAAAATAATATAACTTTTCTGGTTGGATTAATATTATATTTTTTATATATTTTTTTATCAGAAGGAAGTTTATTTAATTGAAATATATTAAATGGTAACCCATATGGATAAATCTTTTTAGAAAAGCATTTTTTCTTTATCATTTCTTCTTTTACTATATCATTTGCTACTATAAACATTTCATTTTTATCTTTACATGAAAGCCAAAAATCATGAATTTTATAATCAGTTACTATAGTCATTAACTTGCTTTCTATTTTATGACTTTTATTTAATTTTGCTATAATATTATTTGCATAAAAATGAGTTGCTATTGTTAAATCTGGATTTATATCACATATTACTTTTTCTAACTTTTTATTTGAAATAATGTTTTTAGAATATATATTATTTAATAATCTAAATATTTTATTATCTGTTAATTTATAAACACTTGTTATTAAATAATCAAATCTATGACTAAAAAGATAAATATATATTTTTGCTGAAAGTTTTGTAAGTCTATCAACATAATCTAATATATCTATTGCGGTTACTTCATATTTATTTTCTATTTCAATATAGTTTTTTATATAATTGGCAATTGATTTATGTCCATTTCCATAAGAAGCATATATTATTAAAATTTTTTTCATTTTTTTCTCTCTTCTAAATTATATTTGCAATAACAATATTATAACACTTTTTTAAAAATTAAAAGATATATTTTCATATATCTTTACGGTCTAAGTCTCAAAACTATTTCCTCGTTTTTTGGAATATATTGTCTATATTTTATTCCTGATTTATCAAATATTCTTTTAGACGCAATTACACCATCTGTATCTTTATATTTATCAGATAAATATATTACCTCTTTAATTCCTGATTGCACAATTAATTGAGCACATTGATTACAAGGAAATAATGCAACATATATTCTAGAATTTTTTAGACTTTGTCCTTGCCCTACACAATGCATAATTGCATTAGCTTCAGCATGTACAACCAATGGATATTTATTATCGTGATATCCTCCATCTCTTCCCCAAGGAAATATATCATCATCCCAATTTGATGGAGCTCCATTATATCCAGTAGCAAGTATTATATTGTCTTCATTTACTATACAAGCTCCAACTTGTGTTGAAGGGTCTTTACTTCTTAAAGCTGTAAGCTTTGCTACCGCCATAAAATATTCATCCCAACTTATACAATCATCTCTTTGTAAATCGTGTATTTTTGACTTTTCAGATTCTTCATATTCTTGAATTTCAAGACTTTTTGTAAATCCTATTTCTTCATATCCAAGAGATTTTAATTCTCTTTCAATAATAAATTGTGCTTCTTCAATAGATTTTAAATCAAAATCATCTCTAACAAATCCAAAACAAATCATAATTTTATTATTTTTTGTTCTTTTTACTAATTCTTTTCTAGTATTTAATAATTGTCTACACACACTTCTTATAGTGGCCTCTATTAAATCAGAACACTCAAGTTTAAATTTTTGTTTATCTTTTTCATAGATATTAAAATAAACAGGTATATATAATTCATCTATCCCAGGTTTATTAATAAGAAAAGTTTTTAAAGTTAAATTATCTTTTTTTTCAAAATTATTAACTACAACTCCTGTTTTTTCACATTTATAAACCCCATTGTTTTTTAAATTAAAATTCATAATCAAAACCTCCCTTTAGAATATAATTAAAATTCTCTTCTTTGAATATCTCTTTCTTTAATTGTTTGTCTTTTATCATAAAGTTTTTTACCTTTACATAAACCCAAAAGTATCTTTGCTTTACCTCTTAAAAAATATAATTTTAGTGGTATTAAAGTGTAATTATTAAGCTCAACTTGTTTAGATAATTTCTTTATTTCACTTTTATGAAGTAATAATTTTCTTTCTCTAGTTTCATCATGATTGAAATTATTTCCTTCTTTATACTTGGATATAAACATATTAATTAAATATATTTCATTATCTTTTACTCTTCCATAAGAATCATTTATATTAGCAGAACCTTCTCTTATACTTTTTACTTCTGTACCAACAAGCTCTATTCCACATTCTATTTCTTCTTCTATAAAGTAATTAAATCTTGCTTTTCTATTGAATATTTCCATTACTTTCCTCATAAATAGTAAAGTCAACTTGCCTTTTAATTTTAGAAGCTCCAATACACTTTACTTTAACTTTATCGCCTATTCTAAAACACACTCTTTTCTTTTTATCTAAATAAGCCATTAACTCTTCATCATATGTATAGAATTTTTTTAATGAATCAAGTGAAACAAAACCACTTATTAAATTTTTAGTTATTACAAAGAAACCTTTTGATAAACATCCATCTATTGTGCCTTCATAAATTTCGCCTATATGATTTTCCATATATTCAGCAATTTTCATATCATCTACTTCTCGTTCACAGTCTTCAGCATCTACTTCTGTTTTTGATATATGCTCACAAATATAAGGTAGAGAATTATTCCAAAAACTTATAAAATCTTTTGAATAATTATTATTTACTAAATATTCTGTTAAGAAAAAATGTACCATTGTGTCACTATATCTTCTTATTGGAGAAGTAAAATGACTATAATTATCTAAAGCTAATCCAAAGTGACCAATATTATCTGGTGAGTAAGCAGCTTTTTTCATACATCTTAATAATTTTTTATTTAATATTTCATATTCTTTAAAATCTTTTAATTGATTCAAAATATTTTGTAGTTCCTTAGGTTTTATTCCTTCATATACACTTTTACCTGTTAATCTATGTCCTAATATTGAAACAAAAGAAACGAATTCTTTAATCTTTTCTGGACTAGGTATATCATGAACACGATATACAAAAGGTAAATTCATATTATAAATATGGGTTCCAACTGTAGTGTTAGCTGCAATCATAAAGTTCTCTATTAATTTTTGGCCTACACCAGTTTCATATTTTTTTACTTCTTTTACTTTACCAAGTTCATCTACTACTAATTTTATTTCATCAGATATAAAATCTAACTTACCATTTTTAATAGCGGCACTTTCTAATATTTCATATAATTCTCTCATTAAATTTAAAGGTTCTTCAAATTCTTTATAATCTTCTGGAGTGTTTTTATCAAAAACCTTATTAACATTATCATATGTCATTTTCTTTCTGCTTTTTATTACAGATTTAAAAATATCATACTTAACTGTTTTACCATTAGAATCAATTTCCATAACTGAGGAAAATGCTAGTCTATCAACATCTGGATTTAATGAACATATTCCATTAGAAAGCTCAACTGGTAGCATAGGTATTACTCTATCAGCAAGATATACTGAATTACCTCTATTTAGTGCTGTCTTTTTAATTGCACTTCCTTCTCTTACATAATGAGACACATCTGCAATATGAACTCCTAATTCATAATTACCATTTTCTAGTTTTTTAATACTTATAGCATCATCTACATCTTTTGTGTCAGCTCCATCTATAGTAAATATAACTTCATTTCTTAAATCTCTTCTATTTGCTATCTCTTTTTCATCTATAACACTAGGAATAGTTTTTATTTCTTCCAAGACTTCATTATTCCACTCAGTTTCAATATTAAATTCACTACATATTTTTAATGTATCTATATCGGGACTATTTTTATGTCCTATTACTTTTACTACTTTTACTTCAAAATCTTTTTTATTTAGTTCTTTAGTAATCTCTATTTTTACTATTAAACCCTCTACTAAATTTAATTCATTATTTACTAATATTAAATTATATTTTTTAGACAATTCTTGATCTGCTAATTTCAAATATGGTTTTCCATTATTGAAATATACTTCCGCTAAAGAAGAACCTAGATTTCTTCCTAATATTCTTAATATTCTTCCTTCTTTTTTATCACCTTTATTTTTAGTAACTTCCGCTATTACAAAATCTTTGTCATTAGCGCCATTTAAGTTGTTTTTTGGAATATATAAATCATTTTCTTCAAGCAAAACAAAACCAGCACCAGAAGTAGTTATTTGTAATTGTCCTTTTAGTAAATTGCTTTTACTAAATAACATATAATTTCCATCGTTCCTTTGATACAAAGTTCCATCTTTGCATAAATCTTCTAAATCCGTCAATAAAATTTGTAATTCCATTGGTGTATATTCGATTTTTATAGAATTCATTATAGAAGAAGCATCTAAACTTCTTTCTGACTCGGTTAATATTTTTATTATCTCTTCTTTCATTTATTGTTTACCTCTAATATCAATTTTAACATAATAAAATAAAAAAAACATCAATTAAGATGTTTTGATATTAAATATTATATAAGTGATAATACAAGAGATATAAGAATAAAAATAATTCCTAATGAATAAGTAAATCTACTTATAAATCTTTCTCCGCCTCTTTCTTTTCTGTTAGATAAAAGCATACTGTTACCACCTGTAATAATTTGACTAGCATCTGATGCCTTATTACTTTGTAATAAAACTATTACTATCATTAATATTGATACTACAATAAGAGTTATTTGTAAAAATTGTTCCATAATTTCTCTCCTCGCTAAATATTTTAACATAAATATATACTTTAAACAATATCTATTATTTCATTACCCTTTATTTCTAGATATATTAATATTAAACTCCCTATTATATATAAACCAGTGGCTCCCATATCCAAATTATTTTCTATTTCAGAAATATAATTATTATTTTTGTATTTATCATATAAAAAATATACACTGCCCAATAAAAATATCACCAATAAAAGTACTTTGATATTTTTTATTAATTCTGCGTGTTCTTTAGTATTATTAATTATATCTTCCTTTTCAAGATTATTCAATATTATAGAAACAATCCAAACAACAATAAAAGCACCATATATTAAATTTAAAATATCAAGTCTAGTTATTTTATCTTGTTTATCTTTCATAGTAAAATATATGTCATTTTAAATTTACTATTGTCATACCATTATTAAAATTGTCTGTTTTATAATCAGATACATATTTATTGATTTTTAATTCTTCATAAACGGCACTTTTAATTATTCCTTGACCTTTACCATGTATTATAACTATTTTTTTGTTTTTTAATTTTATATTATCTTCAATAAATATTTTAGTTAATACTCTAGAAGTCTGGTATATTTCACCATGTAAATCTAATATTGGTACATTATATAAAAAAGGGTCATTTATTTTTTGAGTAAATTTCATATACTTCCTTCAATTCTGGTATAAAGATTGATTTATCTGATTTCTTTAATGATAAATATTCAGATATTGTTGCTATTCTTATACTCTTGTCTATTTCCAAATCACTATTTATTCCATATAATAAAGCTCCATAAAAAACATCTTTATTTCTTTTTTGATAATTAGATTTTGTTTTAATTTTTCCCATTAACTTAATCTTTTCAGAATTTTCAAATACCGTACCATTTGCTTCCAAATCTAAAATTATATTTTTATTATATTTTTCTTTTATTTTATAAAATATTTCTTCTAAAGTATCTTTATTTTCAGAATCAAACTTAATATTAGTTATATTTTCCGCTACAGACAAAGTAAAAATAATATAATCAGATAACTCACAAACTTTAAATAAATTTAAATCTTTATGATCAATATAAATTATTTTTATTGCGCTTTTATATTTTTCAAATATTTTTGAAATAGTTTTAGGACTTGATCCATCACTAAAAATAATTTCGGGTATAAAATTGTATTCTTTATATTTTAATTCTTCTGTATTTGATTTCTGCACATATTTTATTTTAACATTAGCAGATTTTAATTCTTTTATTATTTTTTCTCCAAAAGCATCTTTACTAACAATACCTTGGTAATAAACATTTTGCTTCCAAGAACCGAGTAAATATGCCGATATTAAAGATATACCAAAATCACCTTTATTATTTTCTTCTTTTAATCTACTTTCTCCAATACAAAGTATATTCATAAAAACCTCTATTCTATATTAAAATTTTATCAAATTTAATATAAAAAGTATATTATTTTAAAATATATCTTTTTAGTTTATGCTTTAATTAAAACATAAATATTAATTGAAAAAAAACTTAAGTTAACTTAAGTTTTAATTCTCATTTATTTCATTTATAATTGATTCAATCTTTTTAGCATATTCAATTGATTCATCATAAACAAATTTTAATTCTGGAGTATGTCTAATATCTAATCTACTTGCTAATTCTGATCTAAAAAATCCCGCCGCTTTATTTAAATCATTTTCAATTTTTTTTCTATCAGCATTATCATCTAATGTTGTAAAGTATACTTTTGCAAAGCTTAAATCATTAGTTACTTTAACATAAGTTATTGTTACTAGTTTAAAATCTTTATCTTTGCTTTCAGTAAGAAGTATATTTGATATTTCTTTTCTAAAATCAGAAGCTACTCTTTCACCTTTTAAGTTCATTATTTTTTCACTTCTTTCATTTCGTATGATTCAATTATGTCTCTTTCTTTGATATCATTGAAGTTTTCAACTGTTATTCCACAATCAAATCCACTTTTTACTTCTTTTACTTCATTTTTTTCTCTTTGAATTGATTTAATCTTACTGTCAAATATAACAACTCCATCTCTTATTATTCTTACATTAGAGTTTGTTTTTACTAATCCATTTATAACATGAGAGCCTGCGATTGTACCAACTTTAGAAAATTTAAATAATTGTCTAACTTCTGCTTTTCCTAAAACTATTTCTTCAAATTCAGGATCTAGCATACCCTTCATTGCAGCTTCAATATCTTCTATAACTTTATAAATTATATTATATAATCTTATTTCTACATCATACAAATCAGCGACTTCTTTAGTATTACCAGTAGGCACAACATTAAATCCTATAATTATAGCATTACTTGCACTAGCTAAAATAACATCACTTTCTGTTATAGCTCCTACACCACTTCTTATTACAGAAATTTTAACACCTTCTACATTAATTTTTTCTAAAGAATTTTTAACAGCCTCTTCAGAACCTTTAACATCTGCTTTTAATATAATGCTGACTTCTTTTCTTCCTTCTTTAATATGGTCAAATAAATCTTCTAAAGAAAGAGCTTTCTTCTCAGACTTTTTAGATTTCTCTGCTATTTGTCTTTTAAGAGCAACTTCTTTAGCTTCTTTTTCAGTTTCAAAGGCCATAAATTTATTTCCTGAAACTGGTACAGAATTTAATCCAGTTATTTCAACTGGTGTGCTTGGAAGAGCTTCAATTATTTCTTTTCCTGAATCATTTTTAAGAGTTCTTACTTTTCCAAAAGTAGTTCCAACAACAATAGGGTCTCCTATTCTTAAAGTACCGCTTTGAATTAATAATGTTGCGATAGGTCCGATTTGTTTATCAAGTCTTGCTTCTACAACTGTGCCTGTACTATATCTATTTGGATTAGCTTTTAATTCTTTAATTTCAGAAAGAGCAATAATATTATCTAATAATAAATCTACACCTTCTCCGGTATGAGCACTAATTTTAACATATATAGTGTCTCCACCCCATTCTTCAGGACTTAATCCAAGGTCAGATAATTCACTCATTATTCTTTCAAGATTTTTTATACCTTTATCTATTTTATTAATTGCAACTATAATAGGAACTTTTGCTGCTTTAGCATGTTCAACTGCTTCTTTTGTTTGTGGCATAACACCATCATCAGCAGCAACTATTATTATTACTATATCTGTAATACTAGCTCCTCTAGCTCTCATTTCAGTAAATGCTGCATGTCCTGGAGTATCTATAAATGTTATCTTTTTACCTTTTTGTTCAACTTGATAAGCTCCAATATGTTGAGTAATTCCGCCTGCTTCACCACCAACTACATTAGATTTTCTAATATAATCTAGCAATGTTGTTTTACCATGGTCTACATGTCCCATAATTGTAACTACCGGAGGTCTTTCTACTAATTCATCTGGATTATCAATTATTTCAAATTCTTCAAAATTAGAAATATCTCTAGTTTCTTCTTTTTTTAATTCTTTGTTATAATACAAAGATATTAAAGCAGCGTCTTCAAAAGAAATGGTTTGATTAACTGATATCATTAAGCCCATCATTACTAATCTTTTTACTAAATCACTTGAATTTATTTCTAAAGCATTAGCTAAATCCAAAACTGTCATATTTTCTTTGTATAAAATTATATTTTTTTCTGTATCTTCAGAATTTTTTTCTAATTTTTGTTTGTTTTTATAAATATTCTTTTTATTTTTTAAGAATTCTTCTCTTTCTTTGTAACCATCTTTCTTCTTTATTTTTTGTTTTTTTTCAACTGTTTCATCTAATAAAGAATCTTCTAGAATGCTTTCTACTCTTTCTTCAAATTCAAATTTACTTTCTAAATTTTCATCTACTTCAAATTCTTTCTTTTCCTCTTCTGTTTTATTAACATTTCCACATAAAATATCAAGTAAAACTATAGAATCAGCATCTAATTCATCATTTTCATTATTTGCTGGAATATCATTTTCTTTACATAAATTCAAAATATACTTAACATCTCTATGAACTTCTAGAGCATATGCTTTAACTGTCATCATAAGTAGCACCTTCTTTCTTTTTTATATTCTATTTAATAATTCCTCATATATTTCATCATTAACTAAAATATTTAAATTTCTATCTAAAGCTTTAGATTTCTTAGCTTTTAAAATTACCTCTTTATCTTTTTTTAAATAACACCCTCTGCCATTAGCTTTCAAACTTTCGTCAATAAAAACCTTTCCATCAGGACTTTTTACTATTCTTATTAAATCCTTTTTTTCAAGTTTTTCATGAGTTACTACACAAGTTCTTAATACAGTATCTTTCTTATTCATAAATTACCTTATTTTTTTTCGTTAATTTCTCTGTTAATATCTTCTAAAGTCTTAATATTGATTTTAACTCTTGTCAATTTACTTGCTAATTTAATGTTTACACCTTTTTTACCAATAGCTAAAGATAAATTTTCATTATCTGCGATTACTAATGCTTCATTTTCATCTGTCATTGATACATTTAAATTTTTAGCTGGACTTAAAGCATTTGTTACAAATTTTTCGATATCTGGATCATAAGCTATTAAATCTATTTTTTCACCATTTAATTCTTTAATTATATTAGCTATTCTTCTTCCTTTTTCACCAATACATGATCCTATTGCATCAACTTTTGAATTTGTTGAATATACAGCTACTTTGCTTCTAATTCCAGCTTCTCTAGCAACAGCATACATTACTAAAGTTCCATCAGCAAATTCTGGTATTTCTAATTCAAATAATCTTTTTACAAATCCATAATGTTTTCTAGATAAAAGTATTAGTGGTCCTTTGGGTGTACTTTCTATCTTTGTAATATATACTTTTAAAGTATCTCCCATTTTTAATATTTCTCCAGGAATTAATTCGGTTCTTGGTAAAATACCTCTTGTTTTTCCTAAATCAACATAATAATTTCTAGCATCTTCCATAGCTAAAAAACCAACCATTAATTCATTTTCTTTATCTTCAAAATCCTTCATTATTAGATTTCTTTCAGCTTCTCTTAATTTTTGTATTACAACTTGTTTTGCTACAGAAACTGCAACTCTGTCAAAATCATCTGGAGTTACTTCATTTATAATTTCATCTCCTATTTCATATGATTTATCAATTAATTTTGCATCCTTTAATAATATTAATGAATTTGGATCAACTGGATTCTCTTCATCTTCAATTTCAGGAATTTCCTTAACAACTGTTCTAACTTTATAAACTCTTATTTCTCCTGTATTAGTATCTATAACTGTTCTAATATTAGCGGTTTCATTAAAATTCTTTTTATA
Organism: uncultured Muribaculaceae bacterium; assembly: GCA_964396655.1. Taxonomy (GTDB): domain Bacteria; phylum Bacillota_I; class Bacilli_A; order RF39; family UBA660; genus CAYNFP01. Next base: position 101,391 of record CAYNFP010000004.1, read on the forward strand.
AGCTGTGCTTAATGCCGCACTCATTGCATCTAGTAAAACATTTGGTTCTAATTTTTTTTCCGCAACTATCATATCAAATGCTTTTTTAAATTCTCTTGCATTCATTTTTATTCACCTTTACTTCCTACATCTAAAACATATTCTTCAATTTCTAAATTTAAACCATCAATTATTGGGCTAACTATTTTCATGGCTTTTTCACACAAATCTGTATCAACTCCTGATTCACTATCAATTGTTACAAATAGTGTTTTTACATTATCTTCTTTCCCAAAATGTACGCTAACTAACTCAATCTTTTCTTCGCTAAGTTTTTCTGCTATAGCATTCTTAATTTTTTCTTCCATATCTCCTCCTTCTTAATTAAAGAGTGGGGAAAAATCCCCACTCTTCGTCTTGTACTAAAATTATAGCATTAATATTAATCAAATACAATATAAAGATTATTATCTTAGTATTGGAGAACCTGAATCTTCTAAATCAAGAATTCCTCCAAGTTTACTTTCTAACGCATGAGCTTTCTCTATTGATAAGTGATAGATTTGAAGAAATTTTAATGCTTCACTTAGCATATTTTTATTTATACTAATTCCTTCTTTTTGATTTCCTTGCTTTTCAATAATGTCTATTATTGTTTTTACATTCTCCATTAAATTATATACTAAAGTTAATTTATCTTCTAAAGCTACCAATTTTATTTGATCTAAAATATAATTAAAATACTTTTCTTCTAAAATTATTTGTTCATTATTTTTTCTTACTTCTAATTTTATTAATGATTCTGCATATTTATCAATATACATTGATGTTTTATGGTTAACTGAAGGAGATAACATTAAATTTCTTTCATTTTTAATTGCTTCGTCAATTTCATTATTAATAATTTCCATTAATTTATAAATTAAAAATATTTTATCTTCTAGTAACATTCTTTTTGATTTTTCTAATACTTCATAATACATTAAATTTTTCATATTTTTTACCTCTTCGTAGAAAATATAATATAATATTTTAATAAAAAACTCAAGAATTATCTTAAGTTTTTTCCTTTATTAAATCTTGTTGTTTTATAAAAGTCTTCTTTTTCAGCTTTATTTTCCATATTTTCTACATTTGAATTCCAGAATTTTTTAGTAAAATTTGAATATTCTAAATTTATATTTTTACTTCTTTCTTTCATTAATGGATCACCATTAATATTTTATACACCTTTAATTATAAATATTCATTATAATCATTTTCTTTTACTTCATTTAATTTTATTATTTGAAAATTTGTAGTTGCTTCTTTTAATAATTCATTAAAATCATATTTTGACTCTTCTTCATGAATTATATTTAAGTTGGGGTTGATTATAGGGTGCTTTGGGACAAACACAGTACAGCAATCTTCATAAGGCTCTATACTTATATCATAAGCATTTATTTTTTTTGAAATTTCTATAATTTCAAGTTTATCAAAAGACGCTAAAGGTCTTATAATAGGATAATTTGTTACATCATTAACAGCTCTAATACTGGTTAATGTTTGACTTGCAACCTGCCCTATGCTTTCACCATTAATAATAGCTAAATATTTATTCCTTTTAGATATAATTTCCGCTATTCTATACATCATTCTTCTCATAATGGTAATTAAATAATCTGATTTTAAATTCTTATATATTTCTTCTTGTATTTTAGTAAAATTAATTACATAAAGTTTTCCATTATTATTATACTTTTCCAATATTTTTGCTAATTTTATTACTTTATTTCTAGCTTCCAAACTAGTATGAGGTAAACTTTCAAAATATATATAATCTAATTTAACACCTTTTTTGATTGTTAAATAACCCGCTACTGGACTATCTATTCCTCCGGATAACATTAGTAGTCCTTTTCCTAAACTACCTACCGGATAACCTTTTAATCCATCAATTACTTTAGAATAAATATATATATATTTTTGCCTTATTTCAATAACAACATTAATTTCAGGACTATGTACGTCAACTGACATTCCTTTTACATTACGTAATATTTCACCAGCAATTATCCTATTAAACTCCATACTTTCAATAGGATACATTTTATCACTTCTTTTAGTATATACTTTAAATGTTTTGTTAGTAATTCCTTCTAATGATTCAAGAACATATTTTTTAATTGTTTCAACATCTCTATTTTCTATTTCATAAGCTATAACTATTTCAAATATTCCAAATACTTCTTGTAATCTTTTAACGCATTCATCAATATTATCAGAATATATAAACATTCTTGTTAAATCATCTTTAATTTCAAAATTTAAACCCTCTAATTTCCTTTCAATATTATCTTTTAATATTTTAATAAAGAAATTTCTGTTTCCCTTTTTTAAAATTAAATCCCCATATTTTATTAATATTATTTCTTTCATAAATTTTACCCTTCTTAAATATTATAGCATAAAACTTTTACTTTTTATTTATGTTATTTCCTTTAATAATAACTGTCTCTCCAATATTTTCTTCTAATTCTTTTTTTGCAACTTTAGCAATGTTCCCACCAATTCTAGCAACTCCAATATTTTCTTTTAAACCTTGGGGTTTATTTTTAATTGCAATTATTTTAGTGGCTTCTTCAGATAAATCTGTAAGTATTAATTCTATATTATCCATATTATCTCTAAGATTTTCTTTCTTTAAACCTTTAAATTCTTTATATTCTTTTACATTCATTCCAGACCAAGTCTTATATATTTCATTTGTAAGAACAGCGTATTCAATATCTCCATTTACTCCATTTTCTTTCCACACATCTGTAAGAGATTTTCTTTCTTGTAGAGTTCTTATTCTTTTAGAAATCCAAGATTCATCATAACCCTTTGCTCTATAATTATTTATAGCTCTTTCCAAAGCAATTGACGGATCAATTGTTTCATCAATTCTCTCACTACCAAGTCTAGCTAACCATTGCTTAATCGGCTCCGCATTCTTAGAGGAAATCGATTCTATAACTCTAAACATATTTTCAATATCACATACATCGGTATTATAATACTTTCCATCAGAAGATTTAAGTTTCAGTTGTCCGATTTTTTCGGACAACTTACTGCCTTCTTCTTTTAACTTGTTTTTTAAATCTCCCCAATACTTTCTTGGCCTATCACTTTGAGAAAGTATGCCTACAACATCAACAATACTTACATAATATTTCTCTTCTTCTTTATCCCAAACAACTCTTATATTATTCTCTCCAAATATTTTATTAATTAAATGCATCTTATTTTCATTCATAAAAAAACCTCCATATTTATCATACGGAAGTTTTATTTAAATCTCTTTTAAAATAATTTCTAAATTATTGTTTTAATAATAAATCATTATATACTTTATCAAAAGCATTTAAAAATTTATTAATATCCTCTACACTTGTAGAGTGGCTTATACTTATTCTAATTGAAGTTGTACTTATATTTGAATCATTAGTTATTGCTTTCAATACAGTGCTTTCATCTAAAGAAGAACACGCTGTATTTGTTGAAATATAAATACCTTCTTTTTCAATAGCTCTAACAAATGTTTCTGCCTTAATTTTTATTAAACTTAAATTAACAATATGAGGAACACATAATTCATTTGAATTTATAATAATATCTTTATATTTTTTTAAGCCATTTAATAAAATTGTTTTTAATTTATCTACTTTTTTAATATTCTTTTCTAAATCATCAGTCATTATTCTTAAGGCTTTACTAAAACTTACTATAAGAGGTAATGCTGGAGTTCCTCCTCTAAAAGGAGTATTTTCAGTAAGTCCATAAATAAGTGGCTCTATACTAAGATTTTCTCTTTTATATAATAATCCAATTCCTTTAGGAGCATATATTTTATGACCAGAAAAAGAAGCTAAATCAACATCATTTAAACATATTTTTGTCTTGCCAAGAGCTTGAGTCATATCACTATGAAATATTACTTTATCATTCTTTTTATTTATAATTTGTTTTATTGTTTTTAAAGGTGCTTTAAAACCAACCTCTGAATTAACAGCGCATATACTAACTAATATAGTATCTTTGGTTATTAGTTCTTCTAAATCCTTTAAATCAACTTGTCCATTAGGTAATAATTTTACATAATTTATTTTAAATCCAATACTTTCTAAATGATCCATTACATCCATTACACTTTTATGTTCTAGATTAGATGTTATTATATGTTTTCCAACAGATGCATATTTATAGGCCACACCTTTTATAGCAGTAGAATTAGATTCACTTGCTCCCGAAGTAAATATTATCTCTTTAGGTTTTACTCCTAATATATCACTTATTTGCTTAGTTGCTTTTAAAAACAATTCTTTAGATTTCATCCCTAAAGTATGAATGCTATTAGCATTACCAATAAAATCTTTAGTAACTTTTATATAAGATTCTAGCACTTCTTCATTTACTGGAGTAGTTGCTGAATAATCTAAATATACCATATTTACCTCCTTTTTATATTTCTCCTATTACTGTTAAAATAACTGGTCTACTTTCTGTTTCTTTAAATAAGAAATTTCCTACTTCTTCTCTTACACTTGTTCTTATATTATTATAATCTGCATAAGAAGAATTAAACGTATTTTTTACAATTATTTCTAAAGCAATATTTTTAATTTCATCTATTAATTCATTATTTTCTTTTTGGTATACAAAACCTCTTGTAGTTATTTCTGGGCCTACTAAAACTTTTTTAGTTTTTTTATCAAGAGTTGCGCTTATTAGAACTAAACCATTAGAACTTAACATTTCTCTATCTTTTAAAACTAATTCTCCAACATCTTCTGTACTTTTACCATCTATTAATACATCATCTACAAATATGTTTTTTGGTTCATTAGCTAATTTACCATTTTCTATTGTTACAAAGTAACCATTTTCTTTTAATAAAATATTAGCTGGTTTTATTCCAACTTTTTCTGCTAAAGCACCATTTTCTACTTGATAACGATATTCTCCCTTTATAGGCATATAATACTTTGGATTAAATAATTTAATTAAAAGCATTATATCCTCACTTGAGGCATGATGTCTAACGCTCATTTCTTTAGGAACTAATTCTATATTTACTCCTTTTATAGCAATATCATTTAATAATTTAACAACTGTTTTTTCATAAGCATCATAGCTTGGTTCTGCAAAACAAATAGTATCTGTATCTAAAAGTGTTATAAATTTATCGTATCCTCCAACTATTCTATTTATGTTAGAATATGGTGTTTCTCTATCATTACTTACTAAAATAATAGAATCAGGATCTTTTAAATGAGTTAAATCTCCAATCATTCTTTTATCTATATCTAAATAACCTTCATCAATACTCATATTAACAATATTATAAAGTTCTTTACCCATTATTACAACTTTTCTATTTTTGTTTTTTAATGCATTAAATATTTCTTGTATTGTATAAATATGCAAAGACAAAATACTAAAAATAATTCTACCTTTATTTTTATCTATAACTGATTTAAAAAAGTTTTCAAGTTTATGATTAGGTGAAGTATGACCTTTTTTAGATGCAAATACACTTTCACACATTAAACAAAGAACGCCTTGTTTACCTATGTACGCTATTTTACCCAAATCCATATCATAGTTACCTTTCATAGTTGGATCTATTAAAAAGTCTCCCATATAAATAATGCTTCCATCTCTAGTGTTAACACTATATCCAACTGATTCTGGTGTTGAATGAGTCACACTAAAAGGAAACACACTAAAACTTCCAAATTCTATTTTCTTATGTGCTTCTATCACTTTAAGATTTTTAATTTCAACTCCGTCTTCTTTAGAATCCATTTCTATTATTTTTGATGTATATTTAGTAGCATAAACATCTATTTCTGGAATTTCCCTTACTAAATCTGTTAAAGCTCCCATATTTTCTCTGTGTGGATGTGATATAAATATACCTACTATATCTTTTCTATTATCTTTTAAATATTTAAAATCTGGAATTACATAGTCTACACCATACATTTTGTCTGGCGCAAACTTTATTCCGCAATCAAATATTAATATTTTTCCATCAACACTAATAGTGTAAATGTTTTTTCCATTTTCATTAAGACCACCTAAGGCCATTATATTAATTTTACTCATAATTTATTTCCTCCTCTTTATATATAAAAGTTAAAATGGTATACATATTATATCAAATAATATAAAAAAAGTACAGTATTTTGATACTATACCATTATTTAAAAGGCCAAAATGTTCTCTTTCTTGTAAAACTTTTTTGTCTTTCATCTTCTTGTTTTCTAATTCTCTTCATGTCTTCATCTATTTCGTGACGTCTTGCTTCTTTTTCTTCTTTAGTTCTTGTATCTTTTTTTGTATATACGATTAAATCAGCACCTTGTTTTTTTCTATCATAACTTTCAACCTGTTTAGGAAAGTATTCATAATATACTTTTAAAATCATTTCTTTCATATCTTCAAAAGAAATTTTTGGATTTGCATAACACTCTACTATTGTACCTGGTTCTAATTCAAACATTCTTTCAAAAGTCAATCCAGCATATATAGCATCTTGTTGCTTATCCGAAAATTCAGGATTATTTATATATTTAGCTCTAATTCCTGACTCAAGACCATCCTCCAACTCTGATTCCAATACTCTTTTAATTAAATTCACGTGAGAAATTCTTAGATTTGAATTAAGACAAAAACTTAAATTCAATCCCTCTTCTTTTATTTCTTCTAATAATTCAATAGCCTCTTTTGTATAAGATTTTGGACACCCAGTGCAAAAATATTTATCAGCATAAGGGTCAAAATCCAATAGTCTTCCACATGACGGACAAAATTTTCTCATAAATAAACCTCACTCCCTCTTAGATTCATTATTATACATATTTTTTTAATTATGTCAATTTTCTTTATTCACATGTAGTGCATACACTAGGTGCTACTTTTTTCATCATTGTAGTTAATTCTGTTTTTAAACTAGTTATTTTTTCATTAGTCCAATATTCTTTAGGGGTTAAATTTTCATCTGTTATCACTGATGTTTCATTGTTATGACCTAATATAACTCCATCTTTAACTATTGTAACATCAGGAACAAATATTCTATGATTCCCATCTTCATCAAATAATAAATTATCTCCTAATAATGACACGATTTTCTTGTATTCTTTTGTATTATTTTCTCTTATTTTTTTTATATTTAAATAATTTATTTTATCTACTCCAACTTCTTTTGCAACTTCATTTAAGTAAGAGGCATATGCTTGACACCAAGGACATTCTGGGAATCCCAAATATACAACTCCAGTTCCGTTTTCTAATATATCTATTACTTCTTTAGGATTTTTATATATAAACAAATTATCTTCATTTACTTTTGTATATTCAGAACTAAATCTTTCTGCATCTGTTTTATTATAATAAAGTAAATATACTCCTAAAGCTCCTAATAAAACTACAGCAGATATTATAATTAATACTATCCTTTTTTTCATCTTTATCACATCCTTTAAATTATTTTATCATAATATTATTATAAAAATCAATTCATAATAGGTAAAAGGAATCACTCTTTAATGAATCAAGGCATAAATTATAAGTGAAAAGAAATGAAGGGGTGGATTTATAAATGAATACTAATACATGTCCAGAAAATAGAGAATGCAGTGAATGTCTTGCCGAAATTCTTCGAGTAATACATATTCTTCAAGAAAACGCTTGTCCTGAGAATTGCTTAAATGCATGTGATAGACCAGCACTTGGTGGAGGAGCCAACTGTGTAATATGTAACACAAGACCTATAATGATATATACTTGCTGTGGAAATGGTGTTCCTTGGGCTATGCCGATAACAAGAACAGCAGCAGGTACAACAAGCACTGTGTTTAGAGTAGAAAAACTTGATGATTGCTGCTGTACATTTAGAGTTTTAGCACCTAATCCAGATGAAACAAGTTTATATCCTTATGTATCAACAGATTCTATATTTACAATGGATATAAGTTGCATGTGTGCTCTTAGATGCTTAAATGACACTTTTGTAGAGTGTTTATAACTAGAGTTCAATTGAGCTCTTTTTATTTTTGTGGTTTTTTATTACAAAATGTAGTATAATGTTAACAGGTGAATAAAATTATGAATTGGCAATATGTCATTATAGTTATTATTCTTCTAATAATTTCTCTAGTAATAATAAAATTAAGAAGGAAAGATTTTTCAATAGAAATAAATAAACTTATACAATGCCTAGGTGGTAAAGATAATATATTAGATGTAGAAGTAAATATGTCCAGATTAAAAGTAACTCTTAAAGATATGGAAATAGTTGATAAAGATGGAATTCAAAAATTAGGTGCTAGGGGAATAGTAGAAGTTGATAACCAACTAAAAATTATTTTTGGGGCAAATTCGAAAGAACTCAAAAAATACATTGTAGATTTAAAGTGATAAAAATTATCACTTTTTTCTTTTTTTCGACAATTTTTGACAAATAAAAATGTTATTCTCATAATAGAGGTGGCCAAATGTTGAATTTTGAAGGGTTAATTGTTAATATTATATTTATTTTATTTCCCAGTTTACTGCATACTATATATACTGCTAATAAACAAATATTAAAGGAATCAGAAAATTATATTGTACTTGATTTCACTATAACTTTTTCTCTTTTATTAATATTAATTTATAATAAATTTTTTAATACTAATTATATTTTATATTATTTTTTAATATTATTAATGTTATCTTTTATAAAAAAAAGAGGAATAACTTCATTAATAATATCTATTATTTCTTTAGAATACTTAGCTTTTAATTACAATTTTAATAATATTTTATTGATTATATTATTTGCTGGAAATATTATAATATATTTTTTAATCAGAAAAAAAGAGAAATATCCTATTATATTATTTTATATATTTTCAATAATCATATCTTTTATTATTTATTATTCAAGTAAAGATTTTAATTTATTATATTTTATTATAAATTCAATAATACTCTATTTAATGCTTTTGGTTTTAATTGTTTGGTTAAAAAAGTCAAAGGAAATATTAGAATTGCAAAATGTTTTAAAAGAATATAAAAAACAAAAGCAATTAAAAGAATCTTTATTTAAAATAACTCATGAAATAAAAAATCCTTTAGCGGTTGTAAAAGGATATTTAAGTATGCTTAATATTGATAACAAAGAAAAAGCTTTAAAATATATTGGAATTATTAAAAGCGAAGTCGAAAGAACCGTAAATTTATTAGAAGACTTTATGCAGTTTAGTAAAATTCAATTAAAATGTGAAAAATTTAATTATAATATTTTATTAGAAGAAATCAAAAATTTAGTAATACCTCTTTTTGAATCAAAAGGTATTAAATACGAATTTAAAAGTGAAGAAAAGATATTTATTAAAGGCGATTTTTTAAGACTTAAACAAGTTATAGTTAATATAATAAAAAATTCTGTTGAGGCTTGTGATAAAAATGGTGTTGTTTATATTACTTGCTTTATAGATCAGAAATTTTTAAATATAATTATAAAAGATAATGGTGTCGGTATGAATAAAGAAACTTTAAATAAAATACTTACTCCTTTTTATACAACTAAGGAAAAAGGAACGGGTTTAGGAGTATGCTTGTCCAGAGAGATAATAGAAGCACATAAGGGAAAACTGATATATACTTCTTCTTTGGGTAAAGGTACAACGGCCAAAATTGTGCTTCCAATACTTAATTAGTAATAGTAAGGATATGTTGGATAATAAGGATAATATGGTCTGGGTCTATATGGATTAAATGCAGCATAAGCAGCTCCACCAGTTAAAGCCCCTAATAAAAATGGTGCCCCTATTCCTACAAATCTTTCATTAGTATAATTAAAATTATTAAATTTCATTAAAAATCTCCTCCATATCTTATAATATGAAAGAGACTTTTTTATTGTAAAGATTTTAACCTATATAAATTGAATGATGGCGGATTAAATACCCTATAAGGATATTTATCTGTACCTATTCCACTTGATATATATATTTCTGTGTTTCCTCTTGTATAATGAGGACTAATATATTCTTTGCTTCCTTTAGGTATAAATAATGGACCATAATATGGTAAATCAATAGTGCCATTTAAAGAATTTCCAGAAAGTATTAAATCAAATTTAATATCTTCCTTTAATATTTTTTTAGTAACATCTCCCTCATGAACCATTATAATTTTATATTTTGGGTTATATATCCCCTCTTCTAAAGTTTCAAGATAATTTAAACAATTATCTAAATTAACAGTTTCTTTTAATGAACTATTTAGTCCACATATGTATATTGGAGTTAATCCTTCATTATAAATTAAATCATATTCATTACTTAGAATTTTAAAACCACTTTGACTCATTATTGAATCATAGTCTATATCATAATCCTTATTGCCTTTTACTGCATATTTTCCTAAAGATGCATTTAAATTAGATAAACGTTCAGTTAATTTTTCTATATTTTTATTAGAAGCTGCTAAATTACCAGTAAATAATATTAAATCAGGTTTTAATTCATTAATTCTTTCTACTAACTTTTCTAAATTTTCATCATAAGTGGTATTTCCCCAATACAAATCAGTAAAATGGACTATTTTAATTCCGCTAAAATTTGAAGGAATGTTTTCGCTTGAAATTTTATATTCTTTTACAATTAATTTTGAAGGCTCAACATATCTTGCGTATAAATATAATCCAATAATCAAAATTACTATTATTATAAAAATGTTTAATAATATGTGACTTTTTTTAGGTTCTTGTTCTTTTATTTCTCCCATAAATCTCCTACAAAACAATTAAAAGCAAAGTACAAGTTAAAAGATTATGTAAAGTATGTATCATTATACTTGTAAATATTGTTTTTGTTTTATAATTCATAATTGCAAAAGAAGCCCCCAAACTTCCATAAGGTATTATATAAAGCAAATTCAAAGGATTACTTAAATCTGCTATTGTGTGAGCAAAACCAAATAATATTCCGCTTAAAAGCACATAAGTAAGTGGTCTAAATATTTTATCTAAGCTTTTTCTAAATATTAATTCTTCTAATATTGGAGCAAATAATACTGCTGATATCATAGTGAAAAATGGATGTAAAAGCATTTCTTGTCTATTGAGTTCCTCATTTGTAGCTATTTTACCTTTAAATATTATAAGATTTATTATAACATTAGAAACTATCATTAAAAATAAACCTAACATCCAATATTTAAAACCAGTATCTAAACAATTTTTAAAATCTTTTTTAAATATAAAGAATTCTTCTTTAATTTCTTTAAGATAAATTAAAATTAGTAAACTACCATAAATTAAAAGACATATTAAAGAAGATATATTATTATTGTGAATGCCTAAAAAATATAAAAAGTTATTTAATAGTCCTGGTACTATAAACATACTCAAAATTACTATTATGCTTAATATTGCTCTAATTATTTTTTTATTGTTAATTATTTTTTTCATATATTGATTATACTATATTTAAAAAAAAATTAAAATAATCTTTACGAAAACCTTTTGTAAATAATAAATATTCCATATGTTCTCCTTATCTTACTCTAATTCTAATTTTACAAAACTTTTTTTGCCTTTTGATAATACAAAGCCTTCTTCAAACATTTGAGAAGTTATTTTTATATTTAAATCAATTACTTCTCCATTAATTTTAACACCAGATTGCTCTACTAATCTTCTTGCTTCAGATTTAGAAGGCGCTAAATTAGTTATAACTAATAAATCTAATATATTAACATTCTCTAGATTCTCTTTTTTAATCTTTATGGTTGGCATATCTACGGATACACCACCTTTATCAAAAATTTCTTCAGAAGTTTTTTTAGCTTTATCAGCTTCTTCTATTCCATGTATAAATTTAACAACTTCATAAGCTAATCTTTTTGATGCAATTCTTTTCTCAGGTTCATTTTTCAAACTTAATCCTAAATTCTCAATTTCTTCTTTACTTAAAAATGTTAATTTTTTTAAATAATCAACAACCATAGAATCTTCAACATTAATAAAATATTGATACATTTCATATGGAGATGTTTTCTCTTTATCTAACCAAATACTTTTTCCACTTTCTGTTTTTCCAAATTTTGTTCCATCAGCTCTAGTAATTAAAGGAGCAGTTAAACCATAACATTCTGTATCGACTCCGTGAATTTTTCTTATCAATTCAAGACCACTTGTAATATTTCCCCATTGATCAGAACCTCCAGTTTGTAATGTACAATTATAATCTTCATATAATTTCAAAAAATCAATTGACTGAAGAATCATATAAGAAAATTCTGTGTAAGTAATTCCGATATCCAATCTTTTTTTAACAGTATCTTTAGCGAGCATATAATTTATATTAAAATATTTACCATAATCTCTTAAAAAATCTATAGTATCCATTTTACTTAACCATTCATAATTATCAATTAATTTAATATCAGAATTTAATAACTTACTTATTTGTCTTTTTATACATTCTTTATTTTTAGCCATTTCTTCTTTAGTAATCATTGCTCTTTCAGCATTTGGTTTGGGATCTCCAATTAATCCGGTTGCCCCTCCTGCAATTATTATAGGTTTATGACCAGCATCTTGTAATCTTTTAGAAAGCGCTATTGTTGTACAATAATGGCCAATATGTAAACTATCAGCTGTAGGGTCTGTTCCAATATAAAATGTTAAACTATCATTATTTAGTTTATCTATTAAATCAGGACTTGAAATATTATCAATAAGTCCTCTCCATTTTAAATCTTCATATAAATTCATATTTTCCTCCTAATAAAAAAATATTCATTACATAAGGACGAGTTAACCCCGTGGTACCACCTTATTTTATGAATACTCATACACTTCTCATCTTAACGCGATCAAACGATTTAGCTCCAAAATTGTAAGTTTTATCCTCACTAACTAATAATATTTTATCACATTATTTTTTATTTTAAAAGAGAAAAAAAACAACTTATTTCTTAGTTGTTTTTTTAGGTTCTTCTTTTTCTAATTTAGTAATTACTTCTTTGGCTACTTTTATTGCTTGAATTCTAACTTCATCTACAGCTTTTTCTACTACTGGAGTTCCTTTTTTTACTGCATATTTGTATAAATCTTCAGCTTTTTTCTTAATTACTTCTGATTGTTTTTTAGCAATTTCTAAAACTTTTTCTTTGTCTAATGCTGCAATTTCTTCTTTTAATTCTTCTACCTTTGCAATAACATTATCCTTTACTTCAGAAGGATCTATTTCTTTAAGCTTTTCAAGTAATTCATTTAGTTTTACTTTTAATGCCTCTCTTGTTTTACTTCCTTCTTGTGGTGCAAATAGAAAACCTAATCCTACGCCTACTGCTACTCCAAACAATACTTTTCCTAATCCTTTGTTCTTACTCATTATCTTCCTCTTCCTCCTCATCTTTCTTTTTCTTTTTTTGGAAAATACTAGTTATTTTATTACTAATAATATTCACAATGAAGTCTCCTAATGACGAAATCTTATCAGTAACTATATCTAAAAATCCAAATACCCCATTAAGTGTTTCAATTTTATGATTAACATTATCTACCATTTTATCCACTTTATTCATTGTAATAATACTTTTTATACCAAGTATTAATAAAACTACTAACAACCCAATAAGTAAAATATAAATTATAATTGGTAGAACTTGTCCCAATGCTTCCACTTTTTATTCCTCCTTATCTTCGTACATAGAATCAATTAAATTAAATAGATCATGCTCTAAAGTATTGTCGTTAACATCTTTTGGTTCTTCCTTTTTCTCTTCTTTTGCAACTACAACTTCTTCTTTCTCTTCTTCAGCCACATCATTTTCTTCTTCTGCCATCATCTTGTCTTTAGCGGCTTCTTCAAGTTCTCCAATAGATACATTAGCGTTCTTTTCTATTTGATTTAATAATTCCTCAATATTTTTTGATGGTTTCGGTAACTCATCTATTTCTTTTTCTAATTGATTAACATTCTCAACTATTTCACTATTAACTCTTGTAAGAGTGTTTTCTAACTCATCTTCTAAAGTTCCATATGCTTTTCTTCTGACATAATCGTAATTTTTTTCTCCTGTATATGGTTTTGCTGGTTCTTTCTTTTCAAATATTTCTTCTTTTTTATAATTTTTATCTAAAATACCATACACTGGTGAAATAACAGGACTTGGTTTAAAAGTAGTTGGTTTTGATTCAGTCATTACTGTTTTTGGAGTTTCCTCTCTTCTAGGAGTATATGTAGCTTTTTCTTCTAGTTCTTTTTGTAATTCTAATATATTAGTCTTACTTCTAGTTCTAATAGGCTCGTCCTCTTCTTCAAACACCGGAAAATCAAATGTTTTCTCAGTCTTAAATAATTCTCTTTCAGAAAAAGCACTTTTTTCTTCTGGTTCACTACTTCTGAAAGTTCTTACAGAAGTTTCAGGAGAAGAAATATCTTGAATTATAGGTTTAATTTCTTCTTTCTTTATTTCTTTTATTTCTTTTTTTTCTTCTTTTGGGTTTACATCAACTATTTCTTCATCATAGAATATATCTTTAATTTTTTTAAATAATCCCATTAAATGCACCTCTTTCTAATTTATTACATCCGGATCTTCAATTTTGTCATCAATTTTTCCAGTATATTTATCATATAATTCTAAGTAATAAGCATGAGATTTTGTTTCCGAAGCTTTTTTAGGTTTAAATATCTTATACGTTGTCTCATTAAATTCTAAAACATCTTCTCCTAATTTATTATTTATTACTGTATTATTATATTTTATTGAGGCTAAAATATATGCCATATTCATAGCCGATTTCTTTAACTCACTTTCTTTTACCTGTGTCTCTATTATAGCATAATTATATACCATTTTAATATAAAAGTAATTATTATTTTTAACAACTTCTAAAAAACCAGCCTTATTTTCATTACCTAATTCTATATATTTATATAAACTAGTTTCTGAATCTTTCTCAATTTCGGCTTTATTATAATAACTTACTAAATCAACATTTAAATAATATTCTATACCTTCATGCTTTAATATTTGAATATTATCTCTATCCTCATTTAATATAAAACCTCTAGGAAGATAATATCTATATCCCACATTATTTGTATTATACAAATTTTCATTTTGATTGATTGCCATTTTAACGCTGTCTTCTAATGAAATTGTATCTAAATTATAAGCTGCACAACCTGTCATAAAAAATATAGCAACTATAATTATAATTTTTTTATACATAAAATCTCCAATTCAAATATATTATATCAAATATATTTTTTAAATTAAACTACTTGTTATTAATAATTTTACTGTAAATAGACACATAATTGATATTTTTACCTTTAAGAGTAAATTTCTTTTCATATTCTGTTTTGAATTCATCATTTCTATTTCTATCTACTTCTATTATATTATAACCATATTCTTCAAAAGATTTTAAAGAATCTTCAAAAAAATCATCATTATCTGACTTTAATTCTATATTGGCAGAATCTTTAAATATTAAATCATATAATTTAAGAAAATTTTCATGAGTTAATCTTCTTCTATGATGCTTCTTTTTAGGCCATGGATCAGAAAAATTTAAATAGATTTTATTAATTTCCTTATCAAATATATCTGTTATATTTGTAGCATTTTCATTTATTAATTTTAAATTTTTTATTTCAATGTCATTTAATTTTTTTATAGCGTATACTAAAACACTATCATACTTTTCTAAACCAATATAGTTAATATTAGGATTAGTTATTGCTTTTTTTATTATGAAGTCTCCCTTGCCCATTCCAATTTCTAGTTCAATAGGACTATTATTATTAAATAATTCATTCCATTTACTTTTATATTTTTGTGGTTCACAAACAAAATAATTGGACTTTGATATAGTTTCATATGCATTTTTAATTTTTTTCAATCTCATAAATAATCACTTTTTTATTATACACTAAAAATGAGCATTTGTCATATAATGTATAAGGTGAGAATATGAAAAAAAATAGAAATTTTTATACAAACAATACTTCTGGAGGATTCTATAATCCTAATATGATGAATTCAAGTGGAATGCCACCATCAGGATATAATCAACCTAGTATGGGTTATAATCCTAATATGGGATATGGCCCTGGCGTTGGCCCTAATGGTATGATGCCCCCAAACTCTTATGCTGACCCAAATTCAGTCTATGGATACTCAGATGATACTTCATTAGAAAGTAAAATTGCAAAATTAGAAAGACAAGTAAGAAAACTTGAAATGAGAGTTTCTAAATTAGAATCTTCTTCAGAAAATTTTGTTGAAGACTCTACTAATAATATGTTTATGATTTAACTTTTTTTACCTTGTAAATTTTTTCCAGAATTAATATTGATTTTAAGGTTAACATTATAAATGGAGGAAAATTTATTATGACACAAAAAGAGTTATTATATATTGAAGATATATATAATCATGAAAAGTTATTCATTAAAATAGCCGAACATTTCAAAAACGAATTATCTGATGAAAATTATACCAATATTATTGAAGATCAAATTAAAGAACATAATTCATTATGCAAAAAATTAGAAAAATTATTAGAAGGTGTTTCTAATGGATAAAGAAATATTAGAAATGTTATTATCATTATCAAAATCATTAATTAAACTCTACTGTGATGCCTCTATAGAAAGTAGCAATAAAAAAGTAAGTTCAGTTATGTCAGATGGATTAAATAAAACTTTAGGATTACAACAAGAATTGTATGGGCAAATGAATGAAGATGGTTTTTATCAAGTTCAAAATGTTAATCAATCAGAAATAACCAAAACATTAAACAAATTAACTCAAGACAAATAAAAAAAATGCAAAATAATTGCATTTTTTTTAGTGTTATTTAATTATTCAATAATTGCTGAAACTACACCAGCACCAACTGTATGTCCGCCTTCACGGATTGAGAATTGTGTACCGTTTTCAATAGCAATTTTTGTTATTAATTCAACTGTAAGATCAACTTTATCTCCTGGCATTACCATTTCAGTTCCTTGTGGTAATTCAATTACACCAGTAACATCAGTTGTTCTGAAATAAAACTGTGGTCTATAATTACTGAAGAATGGAGTATGACGTCCGCCTTCTTCTTTTGATAATACATAAACACTAGCTTTAAATTTCTTATGAGGAGTAACACTTCCTGGTTTAGCTAAGATTTGTCCTCTTTCAACATCTTCTCTGTTAATTCCACGAAGTAATACACCAGCATTATCTCCTGCTTCAGCATAATCTAATGATTTTCTGAACATTTCAATACCTGTTACTACTGCTTTTCTAGTATCTCTTAAACCTATGATTTCAACTTCATCATTAAGATTTAATTTACCTCTTTCAACACGTCCAGTAACAACTGTTCCACGTCCTGTAATAGTAAATACATCTTCAACGCTCATTAAGAAAGGTTTGTCAGTATCTCTAACTGGAGTATCAATCCATGAATCTACTGCAGCCATTAAATCTCTAATAGATTTTTCAGCTGTAGCATCTCCTTCAAGAGCTTTAAGAGCAGAACCTCTGATTATTGGAGTATTGTCTCCATCAAATCCGTATTCTGTTAAAAGTTCACGAACTTCCATTTCAACTAAGTCTAATAACTCAGCATCATCTACCATATCGCATTTGTTAATGAATACTACCATTTTAGGAACGCCAACTTGTCTTGATAATAAGATGTGTTCTCTTGTTTGAGGCATAGGTCCATCTGTAGCTGAAACTACTAGGATTGCGCCATCCATTTGAGCAGCACCTGTAATCATATTTTTAACATAGTCTGCATGTCCTGGACAGTCAACGTGAGCATAGTGACGTTTTTCAGTCTCATACTCAACGTGAGCTGTATTAATAGTGATTCCTCTTTCTCTTTCTTCTGGAGCTTTGTCTATATCTGCATATGCAACAAATTTTCCAAAATATTTTGTAATTGCTGCTGTTAAAGTTGTTTTACCGTGATCAACGTGTCCAATTGTACCAATGTTTACATGTGGTTTTGAACGATTAAATTTTTCTCTTGCCATAATATTTTTTCCTCTCTTTCTTTACAAATATTATTTTATCTAATACTTGATTTTTTTTCAAGTATTATTAACATTTTTTATATACAATAAATTATTGTACACTGTTTCTTTTTATAATTTCTGCTTCTATATTTTTAGGTACTTCTTCATAATGATCAAAGAACATTTGAGAAGTTCCTCTACCTTGTGTATTACTTCTTAAAGAAGTTGTGTAACCAAACATTTCTGATAATGGTACCATCGCACTAATACACAAATTTTTACCTCTTGATTCATTTCCTAGAGGTCTTCCTCTTCTACCTGTTAAGTCTCCCATAACAGTTCCCATAAATTCTTCTGGAACTACTACATCAACTTTCATAATAGGTTCAAGGATTGTAGGATTACATTTATTTTTAGATTCTTTTAATGCCATTGAAGCTGCGATTTTAAATGCCATTTCTGATGAGTCAACATCATGATAACTTCCGTCAAATAATGTACATTTTACATCAACCATTGGATATCCAGCAATAACTCCTCCTGCTAAAGCTTCTTGAAGTCCTTTATCAATTACTGAAATATATTCACGAGGAACAACTCCTCCAACAATTGCATCTACAAATTCATAACCCTTATCTTTATTAGGTTCAAAACGTACCCATACGTGACCGTATTGTCCACGTCCACCTGATTGCTTAATATATTTTCCTTCACACTCACCTTTTTGTCTAATTGTTTCACGATAAGCAACTTGAGGTTTACCAACATTTACTTCAACCGCAAATTCTCTTCTCATTCTATCAACCAAAACATCTAAGTGTAATTCTCCCATACCAGCTATAATTGTTTGACCTGTTTCATGATCAGTTGATGCTCTAAATGATGGATCTTCTTTTGCTAATTTCTGTAAAGCAATACCCATTTTTTCTTGATCATTTTTTGATTTAGGTTCAACTGCTAATTGAATAACAGGTTCTGGGAATACCATCTTTTCAAGAATAACTTGACTGTTTTCTGCACAAAGTGTATCACCTGTAGTTGTATCTTTAAGACCAACTGCAGCTGCTATTTCACCTGCATAAACTTCAGGAATTTCTTGTCTTTGATTAGCATGCATTAATAGTATTCTTCCGATTCTTTCTTTTTCTCCACGAGTAGAGTTCATAATATAACTTCCACTCTTAAGAGTTCCAGAATATACTCTAAAGAAAGTTAAGTTACCAACAAATGGATCATTCATAACTTTAAATGCTAAAGCTGAGAATGGTTCACTATCTGATGCTTTTCTTTCAATAGGATTATCTCTCATATCTATACCTTTAACTGGAGGTATATCTGTTGGAGATGGTAAATAATCTATAACTGCATCTAATGCTAATTTTACTCCCATATTTCCTAATGCTGATCCACATAATACTGGGAAGAATTCAACAGCTAAAACACCATTACGTATAGCTTTTTTAATCATTTCTATACTAACTTCTTTACCTTCAAGATATGTTTCCATTAATTCATCACTATACATAGAAACTGTTTCAATAAGTTCATTTCTTTTAGTTTCACATATAGATTTTAATTCTGATGGAATTTCTATCTCATTTGGTTCTTCGTGTTGTTCTCCGTCATATTCATATGCTTTCATAGTTATTAAATCAACAATACCTTTAAATGTTTCTCCATCGCCTATAGGCCATTGAATTGGAGCACTACTTTCAGATAATCTATCTTTAATACTATTCAAGCTCATTGGGAAATCTGCACCAATTTTATCCATTTTATTTGCAAATATCAATCTAGGTACTTTATATTCATCCGCTTGTCTCCAAACTTGTTCAGTTTGAGTTTCAACACCAGCTTGAGCATCTATTAGAGCAATAGCTCCATCAAGAACTCTTAAGCTTCTTTCAACTTCAATAGTGAAGTCTACGTGTCCCGGTGTATCTATGATATTGTATCTAAAATTTTTCCAATGTGCTGTTGTAGCAGCACTTGTAATTGTAATTCCTCTTTCTTTTTCTTGTTCCATCCAGTCCATTTGAGAAGCTCCATCATGAGTCTCTCCAATTTTATGAGTTTTACCTGTATGGAATAAAACACGTTCCGTAAATGTAGTCTTACCAGCATCTATATGTGCCATAATACCAATATTACGTAATTTATCTAATGATACGTCACGCGCCATAAACTAACTCCTCTCTATTACCATCTGTAATGTGCATAAGCTTTATTAGCCTCTGCCATCTTGTGTGTGTCTTCACGTTTCTTACATGCTCCACCAACACCATTTGAAGCATCCATTAATTCAGCAGCAAGTTTCTCTGCCATTCCTTTTCCATTTCTATTTTTAGCATATTGAATTAACCAACGAAATGCTAAAGCCTGACTTCTATCTGGTTTAACTTCTGTAGGTACTTGATAATTACTACCACCTACACGTCTAGATCTAATTTCTAATGCGGGCTTAATATTATCTAGAGCTTTTTCAAAAACTTCAACCGGATCATTACCAGTTTTTTTCTTTATAATATCAAATGCATCATATAATATAGTTTGAGCTGTTCCTTTTTTACCATCTACCATGATACCATTTATTAATTTAGTAACCATTTTAGATTTATAAATTGGATCCGCTAAAACTTCTCTTTTTTCTGCTTGTCTTTTACGCATAATATTCTCCTTTCATTATATTAATTAATTTATTTATTTTTAGGTCTTTTTGCTCCGTATTTACTTCTACCTTGTCTTCTTTTATCAACACCGGCAGTATCTAATGTACCACGAATGATATGATAACGAACTCCAATAAGATCTTTAACACGTCCACCTCTCATAAGAATTACACTATGTTCTTGCAAGTTGTGTCCTTCTCCAGGTATATAACATGTTACTTCAGAACCATTACTTAATCTAACACGAGCATACTTACGTAAAGCTGAATTAGGCTTTTTAGGTGCTTTAGTACCAACACGAGTACAAACCCCACGTTTTTGAGGTGAATTATAATCAGATTTCTTTCTATCTTTAGTATTAAATCCATAATTCAAAACTGGGCTTTTACTTTTTTTAACCTTTTGTTTTCTTTTGTTTCTTATTAATTGATTGATTGTAGGCATATATTTTCTCCTTTCTTATTACACATTTCCAGGTGTATCATTTTTCGTTTTTTAAATAAGTTTTCTTAGAAAACTCAAAACTTATATAATCATACTATTATATGTATTAATTGTCAATAATTTTTATTTATTTTTTTACAAAATCTATTTTATAACCTATAGAGTTTAAAAGTTTAATTAAAGTGTTAAGACTTGGAGATTGTTTACCCTTTTCTATTCTAGCAAGCATTGGTTGTTTAAAATCTATTAAATCACATAAATCTCTTTGAGATAATCCTTCATCTTTTCTAATTTTAACTAACTTACAAATTAATTCATATTCTTCATTTAACAAATTTTTTTCGTTTTTAATATATTTTTTAATCTTATTCATTTTTCATTCCTTCTAAATATAATTTCTTATATTGTTTTGCTATAAAAACATCTATTTTTCCAATTTTATAATTAATTTCTTCATTTTTTATTTTGTATATTACATCAGTTTTTACTATACTATCTTTTTTTAAATTATTATCTTCATTCTTTTTTAAATAAATATTAAATTTAAATTTTAATTTATCCATATTAGAAGAAATCAACATACAAAAATTTGTTATTGGAACAGCATGATTGTCTTTATCAATTATAACAAATAAATGATTTTTCCCAAAATTTCCATCATTATATTTATAATTTTCTACAAATACTATATCACCAATTTCATATTTTGGAAATTTTACTATTTGTTCTCCAACATAAAAACCCGGAAATTCATAGTCTTCGTTTAATGCAGAATCAGTATATTTAACTTCTTCATATTTTAATGCTTTTTTATATTTTTTCATAATTTAATCTCCAAAACTATGATAACATATAAATTATCAAAAAATCAATCTTATTTAGATAAAGTTAATATTTTTTTATTATCTATAATAGTGTGGCTATCATCATATTTTACATAAGAACCTAATTTTATATATTCAATCATTTTCTGGACATCTTTTAATAAATCTTTTCCTTCTATTCCGCAAGAAAATAAAGAAAATAAAATACTGCTATCAGGTAAATTTAATATTTCTCTTATTTCTGTATCTTCTAAAACATGCCCATAGCCGTTAATAAAAGATTTGTTAACTCCTTCTATGGTTTCTAATACTCTAAATAAGATTCTTCTTAAATACGCCGGATGGCAAAATGGAAAATATACTTTTTGTAAATTTATTTTTTCTCCAACTTCTTTAATTCTATTTTTTATATAAACAACTTGATTTCCAGACTTTGCTATTTCAAAAAAATTTAAATCAACTCTATACCCAAGACTCTCAAAGAAATCTATAAAAGCTAATATTATAACACCATAATTAAATATGGTCTCAGCAGAAACATAATATGGGTAACTGGCATCAACATATATTGATATTATATTCTTCTTTTCTTCCAATATCTTTTTTCTCATATTTAAAGGAATATTATTTATTGCATTGAAAATATTTGGAATGCCTCCATTAATTGAATTTTTATATTCAAAATTTTTTATTACATAAGGAAATATTTTATCAATGCTTTTTTTTGCTTCCAAAAACTGTTGAAAATTTTCATACCATCCATTTTCAAATAAATTTATAGCTTGTTCAAAAGTCATAACACCAGTAAATTCTAATCTATCTCTATTTTCAACCTTTGATTCGATTATTTGATGTGACCAAGTACTCGAAGTTTTAGTTATCTTTAAATATCCTATTAAATCTGTTTTGCTAGAAAAAGATATGTCAAATATTTCATAACCTTTTTGAGAATAATTATTAAATTTCATTTCTAAATCCTCTTTAAAATAATAGAATTAAATTCTCTAGTATATTCATTTTCTATCAATTCTGCATCTTTAAATTTTTGACTAATTATTTTCATATCTTCTAAATCCAACTCTTTTATAATTGTGTACAATAGAATTTCTTCTATAGTAAATCCAAAATTTTTCATTTTTTGAGCATAAACTATATTTCTTGTTGTAACCGTATGTCTAATTCCACAATCATTTACTACTTTTCTAAAATCCCAGAAAAATCTTAACAAATCATCATCTGAAACAATTGATTTTTCTAGTCTTATATCATAATCAAAATATACTTGAACAAATCTATCCAAGGATGCTGCATCTAATTCACTTCTTCCACAATATAATCTACTTGCTCCATTTCCCCATGTATTAGCAGCTGCTATAATTCTAAAATCTTTATGAGCTTTAGTAAATTCTCCATCTTCAAATGCCATATAAATATATCCATCAGCAGCGCCTATTGCTGAATTTAAAGATAATAAAGCTGATGGATGAGAATTATCTATTTCATCTAAGAAAAATAATCCTCCATCTCTAAATGCTTTATAAAATTGTGTCTCCTTGTATTTTCCGTGAGCATCAGTAAAGCCTAAAAGTTTATATTCTTCACTTGCATTGTTGGTATAATACATTTTTATTCCAAGGGCTTCTGCAATTTGACCAGCACATACACTTTTTCCACTTCCTGTAGGGCCAATTAACATAACAGGTAATCCAATTCTTACAAATTTATAAAGTGTTTCAAATTTTTCATGATATAACTGAGGTGGTAATATTATTTTTTCTGATGGGGTGATAATATGAATTTCTCTTGGTCTTACATCTTCTATTTCTATTCTTTTTGTGGCTTCTCTTACTATTTCTTCTATAATCCTACCTTTAGAGTTTTCAACAAAAAACATAAGCTCATATGCCTGAGCAGCCATTTTCATTATTTCTTCTTTTTCTGCTTCCATTATTTTAGAAATCTCAATTTTTGCCTGATCTAATATCTTTTGTTTTTCGTCATCCAAGCTTTCAATTAATTTTGTTTTTAAACTTTCACTAAAATCTTTTATTGAATCTAAATCTCTTAAATATCTTTCTATTAATCTAGGAACAGCTTCAGTTAATACCCTAATTTTCTGTTTTCCAAATAATTTATCTACAACTTTATCAGCCCTTAAATCAATTTCTGCTTTTTGGATTATTGCTTTTTCTAATTCTTTACTTTTAGAATCTAAAATTTCTTTAATGCATTTGTTTATTTCTTCATCAATATATAACATTAATTCTAATTTTTCTTCTTCTGTCATAATAATTTACCCCCTAATAACTCTAGCCTTTTTGTTGAATTTTTAATATATTCATTAAAGTTTATTTTATAAAATTCAGGATTAGTTGCTGGAATGAAGTAAGACAAAATATCTATAATACTAATATTTGTGTCACTTAGTATATAACTGGTTATTAATTTCAAATATTTTTCTTTTTGTGACTGAGACATATTTATATAAGCATTTAATAAAGCAAAGCCAATTGGGTAAGAAATCATAGTATATACTTTTTTTGTTAATTCATTTACTTTAATTGAATATACAAAATTTCCAGCCTTTGATTTTTCATAAATTTCAAGAGCTTTTATATACTCTTCAAGATTGTAACCAAGAAGATTATTGCAAGAAACAGCGTTATTTATATTTAGTATTTCAAATGCAGTAGATTGATCATTAATACCAAAATCTTGTATATATCGTTCCATACATAAATATCCAAAGAAAATAGATATCGATTCATCAAACATGCTTTTATCTATATCAAATCTTGAATTTCCACTACGTCTACTATGCCTTAATCCGTGGCCTAATTCATGTGCTGCTACCATCAAAGAAAAGCCGTTATTTAAATACGGAAGATTTAAACCACTGGACATAATACTATTATTTGAAGAATCAACTATTAAATAACAAAATGCCTCTTCTGGGTTAAATTTTTCTAAAAAAGATATTTTACCACTTTTTATCATTTCTAAAAATACTAAATAAAGTCTTGTATCAATATCTTTTAAAAAATACAATAGATACTTTTTACCACAATCATTATTTAAAAAATCAGTATTACTTTTGTATTTAACGGTTCCAAAACCACTTAATTTTTCACTTTTAGAAAATTCAGATATAAATTTAAAATCTGCTTCTGATATTATTTCCATAAATAAAAACCCCCACAAAAATTTATAGGTATTACTATAGCATAACAAATATTTTAAAGCAAATATTTTATTATTATCGATCTATAAAAAAATGATTGAATTACCAATCATATTTTTCATTATAACCTTTAGTTTCATATTCATCACATTTTAAATATGGTGTATATATTATATCTTCATCTAATTTACTAACTATTATATATCCACTACATTCTTTATTATCTTTATCTCTTATTGTACTTATATAACCATTTTTGATTAAATGACTTACTCTTATTGTAATTGTTGTATCTATGTTATCAGCATAATTATCTGATACATATCTCTCACTAGCACCAATTAAACTATCCTCAACAGAAGAATAACTAACTGTTTTGCCACTAATAACCAAATCCGGAAAGATATCAGTTCCTAGAGCCTTATCCATATCTCTTATAAGTCCTAACCTATTAAGTCCAAATATGACATAAACCAACATAGCTACAGCTAATAAAACTATTACTAATTCTCCAGCTAAACCCCAACCTCTCTTATTAAATTTCATAATATTCACCCTTTTTCTATTATTATTATAAAAAATAAAATATTTTTTTTCAATTTATTTATATAAAATTTCTTCAAGTTTACTTTTTAATTTTATATCTTTAGTTTCTTTAACTATTTTTTTTAATTCTTTATTTTTAGAATTTAAATTTAAAATACTTTCATATTCTTCTAATTTATTTATTACTTGATTGATTGTTTTACTAACTAAAGATTTACTAACTTTAGAATTATCAGCAATTTCATTAAGACTTAAATCTTCAAAATAATAGTTTTCAAAATATTCTTGTTGTTTATTAGTTAGTAATTTTTTATATTCTTCATATAACTCAATATAATATTCTCTTTTATCCATTAAAACTCCTTAAATAAACCATATATATATTTTTCTATATCAAAACTTACTAAATCTTCTTCCTTTTCTCCAAATCCAATAAATTTAACTGGTATTCCAGTATCATGTTTTACACTAAGAACAATTCCTCCTTTAGCAGTACCATCCATTTTAGTAAGTATTAATCCAGTAACATTAGTTATCTCTTTAAAGCTTTTAGCCTGATCTATTCCATTTTGACCAGTAGATGCATCTATAATAAGTAGAGTTTCTTCAGGACTTCCAGGATTTAGTGTATTTATTACTTTATTAATCTTTTCTAATTCTTTCATTAAATTAACTTTATTTTGAAGTCTTCCTGCTGTATCAATTAAAACCACATCAATATTATCTTCTTTAGCTTTAGTTATTCCATCATATACAACACTTGCAGGGTCAGATGATTCATTACTAAAAAACTCTGCATTAACTCTATCAGCCCATATTCTAAGTTGCTCAACAGCGCCAGCCCTAAAAGTGTCACCTGCTATTAGCATTAATTTTTTACCATTATTAATTAATTTTTTTGCTATCTTAGCAATACTTGTTGTTTTACCTACTCCATTAACTCCAACAAACAATATAACATTAAGTTTATTATCTATTATATTTAATTTAGAACTAACAATTTCACCATCCACATAAAGCATCAATAATTCATCAACAATGACTTCTTTTAATTCATTAAAATTGTCAATACTTTCTTCTTTACATCTTCTTTTCAATTTATCTATCATAAACATAACTGTATTTACACTTATATCAGCCATTATAAGAAGCTCTTCCAATTCATCAAAAAAACTATCTGTTATTTTCGTATATTTTATACCCAATATATTTAATTTATTAACAAATTCTTCTTTAGTTTTTTCTAAACCTT
Organism: uncultured Muribaculaceae bacterium; assembly: GCA_964396655.1. Taxonomy (GTDB): domain Bacteria; phylum Bacillota_I; class Bacilli_A; order RF39; family UBA660; genus CAYNFP01. The sequence goes on from CAYNFP010000004.1 coordinate 128,351, forward strand.
TAGAATATATATCTGTTTCTTCATTTATTTCTTTTTTACTAAATACATTTTTAATTTTAGAAAATAATCCCATAATAACTCCTTATTAAGATTTTATCATAAATATAAAGAAAAAACACTTTTTATAGTGTTATCTTCTTAATATTTTTTTATTTACATTTTTTAAATTATCACCAACAAGTGCTTTTGATATTTTTATTTCTGAATCCTCACAAACACTTTCAATAATAGATAATAAATCGATAACTTTATCATTTTTTATATCGTAAACAAAAATTAACTCAACTCTTTTATCTAAAAAATTATAACTATTTTCAAATTCTACTACATTACAATAAACTAAATCATCACCAAAGTCTTCCCAAGTTATTTCTTCTTGTGCGACTCTCTCTATATCTAAACTATATTTTCTTCCAGCATACTCAAAATAATAACATGCAGCATAAATATGATTTTTTCCATCTAAAAGTGATTGAACAAAATCAACTAATCTATTTAAATAATCTTTATAAACCTCTATATATTTTGAATAATCAAAACAATCTTTATTATTTATAAATGCATTAAATGTTCCATATAATCTTTCAAAATATTTTTGTCCTTCTTCTTCACTCATATACATTTCTTGAGCATCTTCAATATTAACATATGTGTTGTGTGTATATTTTGTTGTCAAAGACGCTTCATAAATAAAACTTAATAAACCAATTTTAGCCTTATTTAAAGCATTATTATCCATAAATCCTCCTGACTTTTATATAATTTCTATCTTAATAATACAACTTTTGTATTAATTATTTCATTTGCCAAATCTATTATTTCCCTATCTAAATTAACTATATCTTGTATACCATTTATTTTAAAACAATATTCTTTTTTATCTATTCCATAAAGTTGATAATGAGCCATTAATAACGCTATTATATAGCTCTTATCTTCTAACGATAATCTGCCAGCATACCAACCTGATAAAACAATCTCTCTTATATTTTCATTAGATAATATAAATCCTAAAAATTGATTTTCTTTTTTATTTGGTAACTCTACTTGATAAGATAAATTAAATTCTTTAGATTTAACATAATTTAAAATATTTTTCCCATTTCCCATAAAATCTCCCCTTATTAATTTTATTATAAATTATATATAATAGTTTTGTCTACATTATTGTATTTTTATTTTTTTACTGCTACAATTTAATGACGGTAAGGAGTTTTAAAATGAATGAAAATATTATAAAAGAATTAGCAATTAATTTAAATATTACTAATAAACAAGTAGAAAACACTTTGAAATTATTGAGTGAAGGAAATACAATTCCTTTTATAGCAAGATATAGAAAAGAAGCAACTAATGGACTTGATGAAGAACAAATAAGAAAAATAAATGAATCTTATGAGTATGAAGTAAATCTATTAAAAAGAAAAGAAGATGTTATTAGATTAATAGATGAAAAAGGAATGCTTACAGATGAATTAAAATCTAGTATTTTAAATGCTAAAAGACTAGTTGAAATTGAAGATATTTATTTACCATTTAAAGAAAAGAAGAAAACCAAAGCAACTGAAGCTATTAAAAATGGATTAGAACCTTTAGCTAAAATGATTTTAACTTTCCCCATTTCACTAAATGATGATTACATAAAAACATTTATAAATGAAAATGTTAAAACAATTGATGAAGCAATACAAGGATCCGAATATATAATAAGTGAATGGATAAGTGATAATGCTAATTATAGAAAATGGATAAGAAGTTTTTTCTGGAGAACTGGAATAATTATCTCTAAATCAAAAAAGAATGCTGTAGATGAAAATAAAGTATATGAAATGTATTATGAATTTAGCGAAAGCATTAGAGCTATTAAATCTCATAGAATTTTAGCTATTAACAGAGGTGAAACAGAAAAGATATTAAATGTTAATATAAATATAGATGAAGAAGAAATAATTAAATATTTAGAATCTAATGTTATAGAAAAAGAATCAATAGTTAATAAATATATTAAAGAAGCTATAGGAGATTCATACAAAAGACTAATAAGTCCTAGTATTGAGAGAGAAATAAGAAGTGAACTTACTGAAATAGCGGATGATAACGCAATTAAAGTATTTAGTGAGAATTTAGAAAATTTATTATTAATACCTCCTATGAAAGAAAAAACAGTATTAGGATTTGATCCAGCTTATAGAACAGGATGTAAACTTGCAGTAGTTGATTCAACTTCTAAAGTACTTGATATTACTGTTATATATCCACATGAACCCAAAAACGAATGGGATAAATCAAAAGAAAAGTTAATTGAATTAATTAAAAAATATAATATTGATATTATCGCTATCGGTAATGGAACCGCTTCAAGAGAAAGCGAAAAATTAGTAAGTGAAACTTTAGAAGGAATAGATAATTGTAAATACGCTATAGTAAGTGAAGCTGGAGCAAGTGTATATTCTGCTTCTAAACTTGCAATTAGTGAATTTCCAGACTTGCATGTTGAAGAAAGAAGCGCTATATCAATTGCAAGAAGATTACAAGATCCATTAAATGAATTAGTTAAAATAGATCCTAAATCTATTGGAGTTGGTCAGTATCAGCATGATGTTAATCAAACTAAATTAAGCAATTCGCTAGATTTCGTTATAACTAAAGTTGTTAACAAAGTTGGAGTTAATATTAATACAGCTTCTCCATTTATATTAAAATATATATCTGGTTTAACTAAAACAGCTATAGATAAATTAATAAAATTTAGAGAAGAAAATGGTAAAATTATGTCTAGGGAAATATTAAAAAAGAAAAAAATATTATCAGATAAAATATTTGAACAATCTATTGGGTTTATGAGAGTATATGATGGTACAAATTTACTTGATGAAACTAATATTCACCCAGAAAGTTATGATATAACCATTAAATTATTAGCCTATTTAAAATCAGACATTAAAAATATTGGAACAGAAGAATTAATTAATAAATTAAATGAGTTAAATTTAAATGAAATGGCTAAAAATCTTAATTCAGATATTTATACTTTAGAAAATATAGTAACTTCTTTAAAATCCCCTAAAAGAGATTTTAGAGATAGTTATTCTCAACCAATATTAAAAAGTAATATATTGAAATTAGAAGATTTAACTTTAGGAATGAAACTACAAGGAACTGTTAGAAATGTAGTGGATTTTGGAGCTTTTATAGACATAGGACTAAAAAATGACGCTTTAGTACATATATCAAAAATATCAAACAAATATATAAAACATCCAAGTGAAGTACTATCAGTTGGAGATATAGTTGATTGTTACGTATTAGAAATATTAAAAGATAAAAACAAAGTATCATTAACATTAATTGAATCAAAATAAGAGCACTTATAATATAAAGTGCTCTTTTATTGTTGGCGGTTTAAATAATGTTCTTTTAGGGGTTATAAATTTACTATTTGCTATTGCTGAAATCTCTTTCTCTTCTGTTGGTTCAATTGGTAACCCTAAAAACAATCTTTCTTCTAAGGAATACTGATTTGTAACATTTCTTCTTAAAGCAATTGAATCTTCATCATAAAAAGCAAAAGATTCCCATAGCTTTATTGAACCAATTTTAGATAAAAATTCTTGAGCAGGACAACAATGTTCTGTATATCCTTGCAATAATTTACTTTTTAAATCACACCTTAAAGATATTTCAACATCCGAACTTTTATAAGATCCATATTTTATATAATTAAAAACATTTATAGCTTCTAAGAAACTTGAAATATCAGCCATTCTTTCACAAAGTTCTATTGAATAAGATTTTTCTATTATTTTCTTTTTTCTCAAATAATCTTCTAAATATAACCAGCTTTCAACTCCTTTATATTCTCCAAATACTTTTTCTTTTAACTCAATTAAATAATTCTCACTTAACAATAAAGTTTCTAAATTGGGGCATTTTGAATAACATAATTTTCGTTGGTAAGCATGATCTATCTCATGAAATAAAGTTATTAATGTGTATATGTTCTTAAATAAGAAACAATCCAGCCAAGGTAAAGCTTCAACTACTCGCTTAATACTTTTTTGTATGTTTTTTATATAAAGTTCTATTAATTTTCTCTCTACATAATATATACCTTTTGTAAAGCTTGATTCATCTTTTTCAGAATTTTTATCGGGATAATCTAAAACCTTGAAATCTAAAATGTAATCTTCTAACATTAAAGTTTTTTTATAATATTCAAGTATTAAATTTAAAGCATCAAAATCAAGTAATTTACCACTTTTTGAATAATCATATATTAATCTTAATATTTCATCCATACAAAACCCCTCTTTTTGTTGTTCTATATTATAACATTAAATATATTAAAAAGCAATTTTAATTATTAATTGAAACAAAATAAGAGCACTATAATATAAAGTGCTCTTTTATTGTTGGTTGTTTAAATAAAGTCCTTTTAGGAGTTATAAATTTACTACTTGCTATTGCTGAAATTTCTTTTTCTTCTTTTGGTTCAATTGGTAACCCTAAAAACAATCTTTCTTCTAAGGAATACTGATTTATAACATTTCTTCTTAAAGCAATTGGATCTTCATCATAGAAATCAAAAGATTCCCATAATTTTATTGATCCCTTTTTAGATAAAAATTCATGAGAAGGACAACAATATTTCATGCTCATATCTCTATAACCCAGAAATAAAAAGTATTCTAAGTCCCATTTCAAAAACGATTTGACTGTCTCTCCTTTTAAAGTCATTTTTTTTAAATAGTTAAAAATATTTATGGCTTCTAAAAGACTTGAAATTTTAGCCATTCTTTCTTTTGGTAATGTTTTATATAATTCAGAAGAATCTTTAATTAAAATATTTTCTTTTAATAATAATGTTTTTAAGTTAGACTTATTTAAATAACGTAATTTATTTTGATAAGCATGGTCTATCTCATGAAATAAAGTAACTAATGTATATATATTATTATATAAAAAATAATTAATCCAAGGAAATATTTCAATATTCCGATTAATACTTTCTTGTATGTTTCCCACATAAATCTCTATTATTTTTGTTTTTGAAAAATACATACCTTTTATAGCTCCCAATTTTGATTTGGAAGTAGGATAATCTAAAACCTTAAAATCTAAAATATAATCTTCTAACATTAAAGTTTTTTTATAATATTCAAGTATTAAATTTAAATCATCAACATCAATTAATTTACCATTTTTAGAATAATCATATATTAATCTTAATATTTCATCCATACAAAACCCTCTTTTTTATAATTTATATAATTACATTTACTTTATAAAATTATAAACATAAACTATTTCATCTTCAAAATCGTTCTTGCCACCAAACTTTTCATATAAATGACAAGCTCTTGGATTTCCTTTATCTGTTATTATAAATGCTTCTGAAAAATTATTTTCTTTAGCGTATTCTAATATAAATTTCATTAATTTTGAGCCTAATCCTTTGTTTTGATAATCTGGTAACAAACCAATTGAGTGAATATAAAACATAGATTGTCCATCTGGTCTTTTTAAATCATATGCATAAGCAAATCCAATTACTTTATTATCTACTTTTATAATAAAACCATAATTATTTTTATTTTTGATAAATATTTTCAACTTTTTTAAGTCAAAAATCATATTATCATCTTCTAGTACTTCTTTCATTAACTTTAAATCATGATTTTTTAATAATTTAATTTCACAATCCATATAAACCTCCTACCAATATCCTTTTTTTGATCCATAATTAAATTCTATTGAACTTGATAATATTTTTTGAGCTAGTTTTCTATCATTTATACCCAATATCATTACAGAATCATCACTTTTTTTATTATCAATTGCGTCTATGAAATAAGCATCTCTATTCAAAAATTCATATCCTAAAGTTTCATATAATTTATAAGCATTATGCTCTCTAGTGACACACATACAAGCCACATCACATTTTAATTCTTTTAATTTTTCTAATGCTTTTAAACACAATTCTTTTCCATATGAATGTCCTCTATATTCTGGTAATATTGACAAGCCACCTATCCCACCAAGTAAATACTCTTCTTTATCAAAAACAGATTCTCTTAGGTGAATTCCTATATGCCCAACTATTTTTTCATCTATCATTAAAAAATAATTACCAATTTCTTCATCAACAAAATCCAATTCACAATCTTCTAAAGGAACATCTGAAAAACAAATTTTATTTATATTTTCAATTGCTTCTTTTTCTAAATTTGAATAATTTCTTCTTTCTTTATATATAATATTCATAGATATTTACCTCTATTAAAATTATATCATTTTTTTATTATAAACTATATATTTATCCAATTTACTGGACAAATTCATATAAATATTGTATAATCATATTACTAAATTTACTTTTATGTATTTGGAGGAAAAGAAATGAATGATAAAAAATCAAGTGAAACTTTAGTGTTTGCTTTGGGCGGACTCGGAGAAGTTGGAAAAAACATGTATGTTATAGAACATGAGGAAGAAATAATTGTTATAGATGCGGGAGTAATGTTTCCAGAAGAAAATCTTTTAGGAATTGATTATGTTTTAGCAGATTATAATTATTTAAAAATGAATCAAAGCAAAATTAAGGCTCTATTTATTACTCATGGTCATGAAGATCATATTGGAGGTTTACCTTTTATATTAGCTAATATTAATTTTCCAATTATCTATGCACCTAAAGTTGCTTATAAATTAATTGTAAATAAACTAAATGAAAGATTAATACCTACTAATAACTTAGTAGAATATGATGAAGAAACTAAAATTAATTTTAGAAATTTTAATATAGAATTTTTTAGAACTACTCACTCTATTCCGGATTCTTATGGAATTAGTATAACAACACCAAATGGAGTTATAGTGTCTACCGGAGACTTTAAATTTGATTTAACTCCTATTGGACCTGTAGCTAATTTACAAAAAATTGCTAAAATCGGAGAAAATGGGGTTAAGTTACTAATGAGTGATAGTACCAATGCTTTGGTACCAGGATTTTCTAATAGTGAATCTATAGTAGATGAAACTTTAGGAGAATTTGTTAGTAGATGTCAAGGAAGACTTATAATAGCGACATTCGCAAGTAATATTTATAGATTAACTCATATTATCGAAACTTGTAAAAAGAATAATAGAAAAGTTGCTGTTTTTGGAAGAAGTATGAACAATAATATCGATATAGCTGTAGAATGTGGTTATATAAAAGATAAAGATGTTTTTATTACATCAGATGAAGCTAATAAATTAAAACCTAAAGATGTATGTTTATTATGTACAGGATCTCAAGGAGAGCCTTTGGCAGCTCTTTCTCGTATAGCCAATGGAACTGATAGAAACATTGTTTTAATGCCTCAGGACACCGTTATATTCTCTTCTTCACCTATACCGGGTAATGCAATGAGTATTAACAGAATAATTAATAAATTATATTTAAAAGGGGCAAAAGTATATACTAATACAGATGAATCTGATATTCATACAAGTGGTCATGCTAAAGCTGAAGAATTAAAACTATTATTAAGATTAATTAAACCAGAATACTTTATGCCAGTTCATGGAGAATACAGAATGTTAAGAGCACATACAGAGCTAGCTATAAGTTGTGGTATTCCAAAAGAAAAAACATTTGTTTTAAAAAATGGAGATATATTATCTCTTCATGATAATATTGTAGAAAAGAAATATTCAATTCCTATTAATGATATATATGTTGATGGAAAAAGAATTGGAGATGTTACTACAAATATTATTAGAGACAGAAAAATAATGTCTACTGATGGAGTTTTATCTGTTATATTAAATATTGATACCGAAAATAAAAAATTATTATTAGATCCAAATGTTACAACAAGAGGATTTGTAGTAGTAAATGATAATCAAGAATTAATTAGAAATATACAAAATAAAGTTTCTAAAATAACTTTAAATGAATTAGAAAAAGATAATTTTAATTTGATAGATTTAAAAAATAAAATTATTTTAGAAATTAATTCATACATAATAGAGTCAACTGGTAGAAGACCAATAATAATACCTATTATATTAGATATAAAAAGGTCATTAGAAAATTAAATATAATTAAAAAGACTAAATTTTATAAATTTGTAGTGATAATATAAAAGTAGACACGATAAAAGGAAAAACGTTCTACTT
>CAYNFP010000005.1:0-133984 GCA_964396655.1 uncultured Muribaculaceae bacterium
TGGCGTGCCCAAGAGGAGTCGAACCCCCAACCTTTTGATCCGTAGTCAAACGCTCTATCCAGTTGAGCTATGGGCACATTATGCCTCTTAGTACGTATTTTATTTTTAAATGGTGGCTTCAGTTGGAATTGAACCAACGACACCAAGATTTTCAGTCTTGTGCTCTACCAACTGAGCTATGAAGCCAAAAAATGGCGGTTCCGACGGGACTTGAACCCGCGATCTCTCGCGTGACAGGCGAGCGTGATAAACCACTACACCACGGAACCATAATTGGTTGCGGGAACCGGATTTGAACCAGTGACCTTTGGGTTATGAGCCCAACGAGCTACCAGACTGCTCTATCCCGCGATATAAATTAAAGTGGCGGAGGAAAAGGGATTCGAACCCCTGCGCCGATTTCTCGACCTCCCGGTTTTCAAGACCGGTCCCTTCAACCAGACTTGGGTATTCCTCCATAATAAATGGTGCCTCAGGCCGGAGTTGAACCGGCACGAGCTTTAACACTCGCAGGATTTTAAGTCCTGTGCGTCTACCTATTCCGCCACTAAGGCACTAAAATTGGTGACCCGCTGGAGATTCGAACTCCAGACCCTTTGATTAAAAGTCAAATGCTCTACCGGCTGAGCTAGCGGGTCATATTATTAAACTATTGGTTGCCTCGGTTAGATTCGAACTAACGAAATGCAAGAGTCAAAGTCTTGTGCCTTACCACTTGGCTACGAGGCAATTAAGTGGTGGAGAGAGGTGGTTTCGAACCACCGAACCCTAAGGAACAGATTTCATACCAACCACAACTTTCGTTGCCATTATTAAATAATGTTTGGGGTCTGGACTTTCTCTTTGCCATAGTATCACTACTTTAGGCATTCAGTATAAAGTCTCTACACATAGAGGATATTATAATATTTAATTCTTTATAAGAAATAATTGAATATTCCTCCTTGCTCGGGATTACCATCAGCTTATAACTGTTAAGGCTTCCCCGAATTAGCCAAATCCACCTTAAATATTTCTAAATAAGGGTGCAAGATAGTTCAAGTTTTATTCTATAAATAGAATAAATTCTATCCCACAGTCTGCCGCGTTTAGCCACTTCGCTATCTCTCCAAAAAAGTGGTGCCGAAAACAGGAATTGAACCCGTAACCTACTGATTACAAGTCAGTTGCTCTACCAATTGAGCTATTTCGGCAATAAATGGTGGGCGATGAGAGACTCGGACTCCCGACCCTCTGCTTGTAAGGCAGATGCTCTAACCAACTGAGCTAATCGCCCATCTACTTCCGGTTTGACGCTATTAAATATACCATTTATGACATTTTATGTCAAGAGAAAATTTTTATTTTGTTAATTCTTTTAACTTGGTTTCTATCCACTCAGGAAGGTTGTTTTCGAGCAGTTCAAACCCCACTCCGCCCTCTTCTAATTTGCTACTCCCCTTCTTTACTTTATGTGCCATTTCTTTAATTGATAACTTTACATGGCTTTTACTTTCATCTATCTCTAATATTTTAACATTTATAATGTCACCTATCATAAATTTCTCTTTTAAATCTTTAACAAATTTATTTGAAACCTCTGATATATGAACTAAACCAGAATAATCATCTTCTAGGCTCACAAAAACTCCGTATTTGGTTAATCCGGTTACTTGACCTTTTACTATGTCTCCCACTTTAAAATTGCTCATAAACATCACCAACTAATTATACCACACATTAGTACTTATTAACAATCCAATCTATTGGATCAAGTTTATATTTTGTTTTAAAATAGTTAAAAGTGTCAAATAAGAAATATTCATAATCTTCTGACATTTCAGTTATTTTCTTTATTTTTTCTTCTGGTTCACTACCATTTATTATTTGTTCAAATAAATCAAAATAATAAGTTGGATATAGTAATCTTGAAAATAAAAGTTTAATATCATTAAGCGATAATGTTCTTTGATTTTCATTTAAATAATTTTCTAATTCTTCGAATTCAAAACTTTTATCAAAAAATTTTACTTTTATGTATTCCGCAACATCTCTTATTTTATTATCAAACATAAAATTTAAAGGATTATAAAGCATTCCATACATCATAGGCATATATATTCTTTTATGTGATAAATATAATTTATTATCTTCTTCTTTTTCAACTGTTTTTATATAACTAATTGCATTCTCTGCTAAACCAATATAATAATCAAAAGAATTTGTAAGTAATGGAAATTCTTTATTATATTCTATTATCTGTTCTTCAAACTTATCAACCTGTGATGTCCATCTATTTTCCCAATCATTTCTATGTAGTAAATTATCTTCTGAAATTAAAGATCTATTAAATTTAATAATATCAAATAAATCAATTTCTTCATTTTCATCATGATTAACTCTTAATAAAACATAATTATTTCCATTATAACTAACATAAAAACTAGAATTTATATTTTTTATAAATGTATGTGACTTTATATTTTGATTATATAATGTATTAGTTATTTCTACTAATATAGTTAACTCATCTATTGGACGCGAAAACAAAACAAAATAATATTTATAATCTTCAATATAAAAATAATATACTTCATTTTTAACATAAATTTTATCAGGATATATATGATAAAAATAATTTATTAAATTTTTCATATTATGCCTCATTTAATTTTATGTAATTTTTAAAATAAAAAAACTAGTTTTGTGTATAAACTAGTTTTGGCCCACCTTCTGGGTTTTCATTTGTTCCCGAATTCTTCAATCCCGCTTCATAACCTGCTTTATATGATTTTTGAATTTCTTCTGAAACTGTTGATTGAATTTCAGTAAGTTTACTTTCTGCTGTTTTCACTCTTTGTTCAGCAACATCAAGCATCTGTTTTGCGCTTTTAAAGGCTTCATCAATTAATTCAATTGATTTTTGACAAGATGGAGATATTGTTTCATTTGACATTACATTCCCCTTTGAGAAGAAATATTATCCCCATATAAAGTACCTACACCTTTTTGTATTGCACCTAAAACTGCAGAATTATCATTAATTAAATTTTGTCTAATTCCTTCTGTAGTTCTACTTAAATCATCAAATCCCGAATTTAAAGCTGATTTCAATTCTTTGTTTTTTCCTTCTATTCTATCAACAAGTTTTAAAATGTTATTAGCAAGTTCTCTTAACTCTGTAAGATCTGATGAAATTTGTTCGCTTGTTTGATTTTCTCCGGCTCTTTGAGCTTCCATCTTAGTTATTAATTCCACATGAGGATCTACCGCAGTTGGCATAACTGGTTGAACGGGTGTTGCTTCTTGCTCATAAGCCTTTTCAAATGCTTGGGGTGTTTCTAATACTGGTATAGTAGCTTCTGGCGTTTCATTCATTTGTTCTTCTATAGCCGCCTCTACTCCAGAATCTTCAACCGGAATAGTTGTATCATTCATAGCATCTTGAACAGGAATTGTTAAATCTGCAGGTACTTCCGTAGGATTAACTACAGGTTCTTGATTTTGAACCGGAGTAATTGGAACTGGTCCCATATTTATAAATGTAGAATTTGGGTTTGCAAAAGGCATCTCAGGTTTAACCTCAGATTGAACTTCAGACATAGGCTCTACAGCCCTTCCTGCCATTGCCTTTTCGATTGCTTCTAATGTCGTTCCTGACATTAATAAATTTCTATAACCAGACCTTGAAAAATCTCCCGTTTCTGGTTTTCCACTAATTCTTACTGTTCCCATATTTAACACATCCTATTCTTCAACCATTTCTTTCATGGCTTTTTTTACTTTATCCCAAAGCATATCATCAGATATTCCCACTAACTCATATACTCCTGGAGCTTTTTCTACTACTTCTGAAACGTATACTTTTGTAAGTCCATCTGTATTTGTTTCATTTTTAGAAAGAATCATAAAATCTTTATCAACATCTATGATGCCAAAAGACTTAACCAAGTCTACTTCTTCCATGGTACCATCCATATTTTTAATTGTTATTTTTTTCATTGACACACTTTCCTTTCTACTCTATGTTTTAATTTTACCACACCATAAAAAAAATTCAATTATTTTTGAACTTTTTCTAAAACAAAATATTTACAACCAAAGGCACAATTTTCTTTTATATAGTTATCTAATCTTTCAAAATTATTTATTTTATTAAAATTTTGATTATTTTTAGTATTAAAACCTTTTAATCTAAGTTTGCCATAAGCTATATCTCCAACTATATAATCATAATTTTTAAAATACTCTGTATATTTGCTTTTTAATTCTTCTTCATCAAAAGCATCATTATAATCTGTAACCAATTTATAATTAATATTTTCTAGTATTATAATTTTATCCATAATTCTTCACCCATTAAAATTTTATCACATTTAATTTTTTTACTCAACATCTTGAGAATAAATATTAGATCCACTATTATAACTTCCTCCATAAAATTGTGGTATTTTACCTTGTATAATTTTAGTTATAACCGGGACTTCCACTGTAGTGGTAATTCTATCTGTAACAAATGGTAACAATATTCTTGTATTAACACTTATAATAATATTCATTTGTAACATTAAACTATTTATTCCATATGTTTTAACACTAGTATTAACATTAGATGATATGCTTCCAACCGTGGTTGTTTTAACAGGTATTTGAGGTCCAATCCAATTTGAAGTTGGCATTCCAGTAATTATACCAAAAGGTATATAATATATTTCTTTATTATTTAAAAATGAATTTTTTTCCATTTGTTTTAAATTTATAACTAATCCATTAGTAATATCTATTAATATTTTATTTATTCTTTCATTATCAAAATCAATTGATATAACTTCCCCATCACTATTTTCACTAGTTATTAAAAAATCACTATAATTTAATTCTTTATCTATAAAACTTTGTTTTACTGTATCTGTTATTATAACTTTAGATTTTAAAATTACTTTTTCTCTAACATAATTTAATAATATTGGTTTTGATTTATTATTAAAATATATTAAAATTGTAAAAGATAAAAAAAGGACAAGCAATGAAATCAATATTACCTTGTCCGTTATTTTTAAAATTTTTCTTTTAGCTCTTAATCTTAATCTTCTTTTCGTAATAATTCACCAATAAATTATATTACTTTTACTTAGAATATATTTAATACATATTTTAAAATTGCATAAATAGTACCTAAAGCTAATAAAATTAAAATTATTACCCCTATTTTTACTAAAGTGTTATTCTTCTTAACTTTCTTTTCTAATTCTTCAAATCCTTCAAAATCTTGTTTGCTAAACGCTGATGAATTGGTATAAAAAGATTTATCTAAATTTTTAACTATTGTATTTTCTTCATTTGGTTTTGTTTCTTCTGCAGTTTTAATGTTTTCAACTGATAACGGAGTTTCTAATTTATCACTAATTGCATTTTTTATAAATTCATCTTTATTCTCTTCATTTATAGGAGCCGTTATTATTGTTTTATTAGCATCCCCCTTAAGTTCACTTAATAAATCTTCACTTTTTTTATTTAATGTTACCGTATTTATTAAGTCAATTAATGTTTTTTCATCAGTATTAAATTCTGATTTTTCTTTTTCTTTTGGTGTTTCTTCATCATACATTTTAATTTTACTTAAAATATCATACTGAGTATCTCTTAATTTTTTATGCTTTTCATCTTCATAATAAGTTTCTCTACTCTGTTTGGCTTTTTCCAAAACAGAATTTATATCATAATCTCTTTTCTCCTGAGCAACAGGCTTATTTAAATTACTTATTTCCTCTTTTACAACTATTCTTTTTCTTCCTTCTGGCTCTTCATTTCTTTCTTCTATATACTTTTTTATTTTTTCTATATCTATTGTTTTTGGTGCTGGCTCCAATATTCTTACATTACTATTGGTTTTAACTCTTGATAACTCTGTAATGTCAACATTATTGTAAAGCTCACGATTTTTTTCAAATCGTGAAGGAACTTCTGCTTCATCAGTAGTGTAATTATATTTTTCTACTCTAGAGTTCATATTATTCACCAATATTATGATATAATAAAAATGCTTTTTTTTCAAGGATAATTGATTTTTATTATATTTAAAGATATAATTTTTAAAGGAGTGTGTATAATAATGGAAAAATTAGTTGTAAAAGATACTTGTATAGGTTGTGGAATATGTGTGGGAGAAAATCCTGATTATTTTGAATTTAATGATGATGGATTAAGTAAACCAATTAAACCAGAAGTAAAATCAGAGGATAAACAAAGAATTTTAGACACTATAGAAAAATGTCCGGTAGAGGCAATTCTTATAGAAGAAGAAATATCTGAAGAAGAAAAAGCAGCTTAAAGTTAATCAAGAAAAAAGTAGATTTTTTATCTACTTTTTTTATATTTGATTAAAAATTTAATCAATAGTTAGCTCACCCTCCAAATATAATTGGCCAATATTTATAAGTTCTTTCATAACTTGTTTTCGAGCTTCTTCAGTTAAAAACCATTCGTCTTTTGAAATATTTCTGTCGTCATTAATTCCATAAAAATCACATTTATCAATAGGGAAATTATATTTTTTAGCGTTCATATACCATCTTCTCGCCACAAAAGATTTTGCTATTCTTAGTATACTTTTATATTCATTAATATTAACCATTTTATTAATGTTTTTAATTATTTCTGGATTAGATATATAATTATCATTAATAATTACTTTGTTTTTAAATTCATAATTATTAAGATATTTAATTAAAATATCAGATGTATCTTCTTTTTGTTTTAAAAAACTCCCAAAATGACTTTTTGTAATTATAAAAACAGTATCATTATCAATTATTCTCTGATCAAACATTTTCTTTAAGTCTTTTGCCAATTCTTTTTCTGCCCAATCCGAATTAATAATTAATAAATCGTATTTTTTTAACTCTTCAAAGTCTTTTCCAATAAATATAAAGTTAGTTATTTCATTAATTGTGTTTGTTTTCATTTTTAATTCTCCAATTTTTTAATATATTTTTTATTATACAACTTTTTTTAAATATGGTATTTTTTTAATTATATAAACTAATAAATAAGATAAACCAAATAATATTATACTAAATATTGGTATTCCAATAAATGAACTTATATTTAGAATTTTAAAGTTCTCTGTTAGTAAATTTAAAAATATTACATGAGTTAAATATATTCCAAAAGAATATGGAGATATAAGATTTAATATTTTTATTTTTTTATCTGTTAATATTTTATCTTTGTTGTTTATTATTAAAATAAACATAGATATTGAAGACGTCATCATAAAGATACTTCTATATGCAAATAAACCTTCATAGTATTTTGATAAATTTAAAGATAATAAATATGTTAATCCAATTATTATTACTGTAGAAATTATATATAATAATAAGTAAAGTTTATTATTTTTTTTATTTTGTTTTTGTAAATACTCATATATTATATAGCCCGCAATAAAGTAACCTAAGTAATAAGCATTTTGAATAAGTGGTATTGGATATAATATATTAGTCTTTAATATTAATGTTAATAAATATACTCCTCCACACAAACTTAACCAAAGGGTCATATATAGTTTTTTTAATTTATCATCCATGTTTTTTAACATATTCTGTATAAATGGAAGTACTATGTATATACCTATGATAGCGTACATAAACCATAAATGTCTTTTAGTTGGAATAAATAAAGATTCAATTAAATCTTTTATATTAAATATAACATCTTTCATATAAAATACATTCCAAAAATAATAGAAAACATTCCAAAATGCTAATACAATTATAAAAGTTAAAATTCTTTTTTTATACTTTTTATCGTCGTGCTCTCCTTTAATAAGTAAGGCACCGCTTATCATAAAAAATATTGGCACAGATATTCTTGCAAGACCATTAAATATAGTTGCTCCCAAATATGAAAGCTCACTGATGTTTCCAAAAGCTCTGCAATAATAATTGCTTAAATGAATTACTATTACTA
Source organism: uncultured Muribaculaceae bacterium (assembly GCA_964396655.1). Classification (GTDB taxonomy): domain Bacteria; phylum Bacillota_I; class Bacilli_A; order RF39; family UBA660; genus CAYNFP01. The sequence goes on from CAYNFP010000005.1 coordinate 7,951, forward strand.
ATATCATTGAAATTACTCTTAAAAAGTCTAAACTATAATCTCTTTCTTTCATGTTTCTTTTTATCCTTTCTTTTTTTAATTATGATTAAATCTGGGAAAGATTCAAATATTCTTTTGTAAAATATTCCGTATTTTTTAATTTTACTTTTAATTTTTTTATTTAACCTTTCTGTCGAGTCAATTCTAGCATTTTTTTCTATTCCTTTTATTTTACTTATTAATATTGAAGATAGTGCTAAATCTAAAATTAAACTTGTAAATAATATTATAAATAAAATTGTAGAAAAAACATTGTTCATAGAAAGAATTATCTTAAATAATATTGGATTTACAAAATATACTATAAAACAAGCTCCCAAACCAAAAGGAATCATTGTTTCTAAACATATTCTACCATTTATATTAAATTTTCTTTTTGAATAATCCCACCATCTATATTTAAATATTTTTTCCATTATATAACTTGTAAAATATTCAAGAATAGAACATATAAAAATTGATTTTAAAAACAATTCAGAAAAATCATTTACACTGTTTTTTAATAATACAGTTATCGCTACACAACCTATTCCATATATAGGACAAAATGGTCCTATCAAAAAACCTCTGTTTATAAATTTCTTGGAAGCAAAAGATATTTTAATAACTTCAACGACCCAACCCAAGAAAGAATAAAACATAAATAAGAAAAATAGATTTTTAAAACTTTCCATAAAATTTTAACTCTTTTTAACAGCTTTAAACATTTTAGACCATAAACCTTTTGAAGAATAATTTAAAATTCCAACTTTATATATTTTAATTCCATATTTAAATAATAAGAAAATTAAACCAGCAAGAATTAATATTGAAATTGATATATCCAATATTCCAATTTGTCCTTGAACAAGTAAAACTGGAGATAATATTGAAGAGATTAATGGGAAATATGAAAATATTTTAATAAATAATGATGAATCATAAGCAGAAGCCACTATAGATAAATAATATCCAAATACAAGGACTAACATTAAAGGAGTTTGAATTTGTTGATAATCTTCTATACTTGTAGTAACAGAAGCTAAGATTCCCGCTATTAAAGAACATGCTATAAAACTTAGAATTATTAAAATTATTATAAATGGTATTGCTTTTAAAATATTATTAAGCATCCCACTTTGTATGAAGGTATTTACCATTCCCTGCATATCTACACCCAAACTTGAAACAAAAGATCCTTTTACTACTATTGTTCTACTTATTATACCTAAAAATCCATAAAATAATATTAAAAATCCTTGTGTTAGAACAAATATATTTGTACTAATAATTTTAGATATAAAATGAACTGTAGGAGAAATACTTGATATTATAACTTCCATGCTTTTAGATATTTTTTCTTCATTTATTTCATTTCCGACGTATTGGACTACTAATATTATTAAGAAAAAGAATGGTATTATAAATACAGGAATTAAAACCCCTCCAATAAGTTGCATAAATTCCGAATTACTATTTGCTTCCTCATTTAAAATTGTTCTTTCAACTTTAACTTCTTTATAAATTTTATTTAATAGTTCTTGAGATATATTGCTTTTTTCTAAAGCTATTTGTGACTTTGTATTATTTAAAGCAGTAATTAAATTTTGGTATAAAACAGTATCTATTAAGTCATATGTAATTATTTTTGCTTCATAAATGTTATCCTCACTAGGATTAATTATTATAATAATATCTTTTTTCTTATCATCTTTTATTTTTTTCTCTAATTTATTTGTATCCCCTGTGTAGTTTTTAATATTTACTTTATTATCTGTTAGAGAAAAATTAGAAGAGCCACTATAAACAGATTCAAATGTATCATAAGCATTAGCGTTATCTACAATATATACATTTGTTGGTTTATTAAATTCTCCACCAAATAATTTAATTATTGAATCAATATTACAAATCAAAGGTATTAATATTAAAAGAATTATATTAGCTACTAAAAACCATTTACTTTTAAATTTTTTCTTTAATGAATATTTAATTAAAAATTTCATTTTATTGTTCATATGATTCACCTACTTTTTCAATAAATATTTCATTTAATGATGCTTCTTCTACTTCAAATTTAGTTATATCATCACATTTTTCTACTTCTTTAAATACATTCTTAACTACAGAATCATTTTCTATTTTTACAATGTATTCATCACTTTCTTTTTCAACACCCAAAACACCCTTAATTTTTTTTATATTTTCTTTATTAATAGTACCTCTAACTCTAATATTCTTTTTTCTATATTCTTTTTTTATTTGAGCAAGTTTTCCACTTAAGACAGTCTTGCCCTGTACTAATACCACTAAAGAATCACAAAAATATTCTATGTGATCCATTCTGTGAGAAGAAAATATTATTATAGTACCTTTATTTTTTAAATCTAAAATTACTTTTTTAAACATTTCAATATTAATTGGATCTAAGCCAGAAAATGGCTCATCCAACATTAATAATTTTGGTTCATGTATAATCGCAGTAATAAATTGAATTTTTTGTTGATTACCTTTAGATAACTCTTTTATTTTACGATTTTTATATTCAGTTATATTAAACTCATTTAAATAATAGTCTAATCTTTCCTTAACTTTGCTTTCTTCCATTCCTTTAAGAATACCAAAAAATACAACTTGTTCTTCAACGGTCATTTTACCTAATAAACTTCTTTCTTCTGTTAAAAAACCTATTTTATCAGTAATTGAATAATCAATTGTTTTTCCATCTAAAGTGATTTCCCCTTCATTTTTATCAAGAAGTCCCATAATCATTCTAAAAGTTGTGGTTTTACCTGCTCCATTAATTCCTAAAAGTCCAAATATTTCTCCTTCTTTTATTTCAAAAGATAAATCTTTTACTGCTAGGTATTCTCCATAATATTTTGTTACATTTTTAACTTTTAACATAAAAACTCCTTTATTTTATAAGTTCTACTTCATCAAAATTTTCAATTTCATATTTAACGCCATCATCTTTATCTATATGACATTCTAAAACACTTGTTGGTTTTATTTTAATATGAACATTATCTATTAATGAATTATCTTTTTTTACTTTTACAACATCATCTGGATTAACATTAAAATTTTTTGCATCTTCTTCGTTCATATGTATATGTCTATTTGAAATAACACATACATTTTCTAAATAAACTTCTCCATTAGGCCCGATTAAAGTTAAGTTAGCACTACCCTCTAAATCCCCACTATTCCTCATAGGAGCTTTTACTCCTAATATATCTTCATCGCTTTTTAATATTTCTACTTGAGTATAGCCTCTTAAAGGTCCCATTACTCTTACTCTTTCTATTTTGCCTAAGGGTCCTTTTATTTCAATTGTTGATTCAGAAGAGTATTCACCCTTTTGTTTTAATTCTCTTCTTATTTGCAGCTCAAAATCACTACCAAATAATTTATCTTTTACTTCTTTAGACAAATGAACATGTCTATTGCTTACTCCTACTGGTATTTTCATATTTATTCTCCTTATGGTATAAGTATATAATATTTTTTCATAATTTTAAATAAAATTCATAATATTAGAGTAGAAAAAGGATGTGATAAATTTATGAATGGAAGTTATTATAAAAACCCAACTTTTCCAACAAATGTATATAAAAGACCTGCTGATACTTTTGTTCCCGGAACTAACAATGAATTACCTATGGAACAAAGTTATGTTGAAAATATTTTAAGACTTAACAAAGGAAAAAAAGTTACTGTATTCGTATCATACTCTGATTCAGTTGAATGGAGAGATAAAAAATATACGGGAGTCATAGAACAAGCAGGAAGAGATCACCTTATTATAAGTGATCCAGATACTGGAAAATGGTATCTTATATTAATGATTTATTTAGATTATGTTGAATTTAATGAAAAAATAACTTACGGAATGTAAAATCCGTAAGTTTTTTTATTCTATCCAAAATCTATTTTTATCTTGTTTTAACTTTGCTACCGTTTTAAGTTTAACTATATCTTTATTTTCTCCCTTTATATTATATAAAGAAATATATTCTTTTAAATCATCTCTTATATCTTCAAATATAAAATCTTTAAAGAAATAAAATATTTCTTTAGATATATATTTTTCTTCATCACTATAAAATATAAAGTCTACTGGACAATTACTTTTCCTTGCTTCTTCTTTATTTTCATAATTAGGAGCAAATATATATAAGTCTTCATCTGAATATAGAGTTCCCAAATTCAGGTTCTTCCAATTCAGTTTCAATATTTTTTCCATTTAGTCTTTCCTCCTCTTTTTGTATTATATTTTTCATAATTTCAATTCTATAATTCGTAACTAAAGCTAACCACTCTTTATATTCACTTGGTAACATAACCCCTATTTTTCTCTCTACTCTTTCAAATATTTTATCCATATCAATCTTACTTATTAAAAGATATCCTTCTTTTGCTAATTCCAAATTATTTTTGCAAAATATTTCAAATTCAATAGATGTTGGCAAAATATTGTCATAGAATGAAAGTCCAAAATGGCTTTCTGAATATAAAATATCAACAGATCCAGACAATCCATAAGTTTTAAACATATTAAGATGATCTAATATAAATCTTTTTCCTAAATACGCTTTACCAATACTATCACAATCATATCTTGGAGATAATCTATAGTCTTTACCATCATATATTAATCCCCAATTTTCACCGTGCCCATCAGTTTCAGTTGTTATAAAGTTTAAAATATAAAAATTTTTAATTAATTCCATAATAATCTCATTTACTTTTTGTTCATCCCCAATAAAAAATAATAAATCTTTATATATTGATTTAATTGTATCTTCTTCTTTTTTAAGCTCTGATTCAGTAGCACCATTTCTTAATTCTTTTAATTTTCTTTTTCCCGCTACTTCATCTCCGTTAATTAAAGTTTCATTTTCTTTTAAAAAGCTATAACTAATTATTCCTAAATTTCCTTTATAAATTGCTAAATCATATTCTGCAGTAGGAATTCCTAAAGACTTTGCAATTTCAGAAGTAACTAAAGCAGAATAACATTCGTATGGGATTAGTCCATTTGCTATAAAATAATTTTTTGTGCCATTCCCCAAAAAATCAGAACTAATAGCATTTTTATATCTAAAAGGTCTTTTAAATAGCACCTCGGTTCCATCAAAAAACTTTAACCAGAAACTTTTTGACCTTCCTTTAATGCAAGAGCGGTCATCAATATCTCCTATTCTATCTAACTCAATAAATCCATCTTTGTTTCTATATCCATTTAATTCCATAAATCCACCTATAATAATTATAATACAAATATATTTTATTTTAAACTATTATAAATTTTTATATAAAATAAATTATAGACTATAAAAGTTAGTTTTTTTTTGTTATAATTTATTATAAGGTGTGATAAATAAATATGGAAAAGAATTTAATACTTATAATGATACTTGCGGTAATTATATTTTTAATAGCAATTATTTTAATTTTATTTTTATCTAGTAAAAATAAAATTAATTCTTTATTAGTTAAAACCAAGTTATCAGAACAGACAATTACTGAAAATTTAAAAAGTAAGTTGGATTTGATGGTAAGAATTATAAATATAATTGAAAGAGAATTAAAAATAGAAAGTAAAGTTTTCGAAGAAATTAAAAGAATTAAAAGTGATAAATTTAATAATGTTGCTTTAGATAGCTTATTAATGAATGCATCTAAAGAAATAAATGAAATTAAAAGTGATTATAAAGAATTATCAAAAACAAAAAGCTTTGATGGATTAGTATCAGATATTAAAGACTTAGATATATATTTAACTGGAGGAAGAAAATTTTATAATAAATATACTGCGATATATAATAATTTAATAAAAACATTTCCATCAAGTATGGTAGCTAAGCATAAAAAATTAACTTATAAAAGTTTATATGCGGAATCTATTATGACAGATGATTTAAAAATAGACTTTAGAGATTAAAGTCTATTTCTTTTATATTGTTCTTTTTTAGAAATTCATTTGTTTTAGAAAATGGTTTACTACCAAAAAAACCATAAGCAGCAGAAAATGGTGAAGGATGTGCACTTTCTATAACTAAATGCACGGGATTAGTTATAAATTCTTTTTTCTTTTTAGCAAATGCTCCCCATAATATAAAGACTATTGGTTCTTTTTTTAAATTTAATGTTTTAATTATATAATCAGTTAATATTTGCCATCCCAAATCTTTATGTGAAGCTGGGATATCTTTTTTTACTGTTAATACAGAGTTTAATAAAAGTACTCCTTGATTAGCCCACTTAGTTAAATCTCCATCCTTACTAATAGGTATTTTTAAATCACTATATAGTTCTTTATAAATGTTTTGTAAACTTGGAGGGAGGTTTGTGCCTTTTTGTACAGAAAATGAAAGACCATGAGCTTGTCCTACTCCGTGATATGGATCTTGACCCAATATAACTACCTTTACATTTTTATAAGGTGTCATTTTTAATGCATAAAATATGTCTTCATATTTAGGATAACAAATGCACTTATTATATTCATCTTTAACACATTTCATAAATTTATCAAATCCTGCGCTTTCAAATATATTTTTTAAAACTATATCCCAATCGTTCCCTATCATTTTTTTCACCTCTATAAATCTTATACAAACTATATGAATTGATTATAATTAATAAGTACATTAATATATCCACATATTTCCAAATAATATCGGTTTCTATAAATACTCCACCTATACAAAATAATAACATAAATATTTTGAAAATCAAAATTATCTTGTTATTTGAAAATATTTTTCTTAAATTTGTTTCTCCGATATAACAACCACTCATAATGGTTGTTAATGCAAATAAGAATATTGTTATTATTAAAATAAATGGCCCAAATTTTCCAAAATGATAAATAAATACATTACATATAAGTTCATTATAATTGTTTATATAAAATAAATTATTTTGTTTAAATAAAAGGACTAATAAACTTGTTACTATACAAATAACAAAAGTTATAAAATACATTCCCAAAGTTTGTATAAGGGCACTTTCTCTAGGAGGAATATCGTCCACTCCTGAACCAGAAGAAGTTGTTCCAATCATTATCTCATTTAAAAATATTGCTCTTTTTACTCCGATTATTAAACCAATTAATATTCCTCTTTTATTAAATGCACTGTTAACAATTAATAGAATTATGTCTCCTACTTGATCAAAATTTTTTATTATACATATTATTCCTAATGTTAAATATATTAAGCACATTATAGGAACAATTTTATTCATAGAATTTAATAATTCTTTTATTGAAAAAAATATAATAAATATTAATATTATAAAAAAAACTATTGCAACCACAATTGGTTTAATATAAAAATTAATTTCTAATATATTTTTAACTGTATTTGTCTGTACCATTTGAAATAAAAACGAATAACAAATTATTAATAATATCATTGCTGTTATAGCAAGCCATTTGTTTTTTAAGGCATTCTTAATGTAATAATAAGGACCACTAAAAGAGTTTTCTTTATATTTTGATCCAACATAACTTTCATAATATATTAACGATGATGTAATCAATGAAAAAAGAATTATCCATAATACACTTCCTGGACCTCCTATATAAATAGACATCGTAGTTCCAATTATTGAACCAACACCTATTTTAGTTCCAAGAGTTAAAAATAATCCCTTTTTACTTCTAGTTTTAAATAATTGTATCATTTGCGATACTTTATAATTTTTAAATTTTATTTCTTTAGTTATTTTAAAACTTAAAAACAATAATATTATTATTAATAAAATCCATATGATATTTGTCATATGAAATTATATTTAATAACTTCTTATTTATGATAAGATTCATTATTCATTATTTTAAAGCTTCTATAAATTTGCTCTAATAAAATTCCTCTAAAAAGTCCATGAGGAAAAGTCATATCAGAAAAAGATATTAATTTATTAGAGACTTTTTTTATTTCTTCACTTAATCCATAAGAGGAACCTATTATAAAAATAATATTATAATTCCCAATATTTTTTTCAATTATATCTTTGAACTGTAAAGTATCTAATTTTTCACCATTTATATCTAAAGAAATAATATAGTTATTACCTGATAAGTATTTTTGTATTTCCATTTTCTCTTCTTCTAAATTAGAATCTCTTAATTCAATTATTTCAATTTTATAATACTTTTTTATTCTATCATAATAATCATTTATTAATTTTTTTAAATAGTCTTCTTTTATTTTTCCTATACAAATTATTTTAATCATTGATAACCTCTAATATTTCATTTTGAGTAGCACAACAAACTTCACATAAATTTTCATTATCTTTTAATTTATCATTAACTGTATTTAAAGCTATACTTGCACTATTATTTTCTTCACTTAAATGAGCTAAAATTATTTTTTTGGTTTTATTGCCTATTATTTTAGATAAATATACACCACATAAATCATTTGATAAATGTCCCGAATCTCCCAATATTCTTTTTTGTAAATAAGGAGGATATGATCCATTTATTAACATATCTATATCATGATTGCTTTCAATTATATAATAATTTTTATTTTTAATTTCATTTAATAATCTAGATGGTATATACCCAGTATCAGTTATATAAACAAGAGAAACACCCTTATATTCAATTAAGAATCCATCAGAATCAGTTGCATCATGTGAAGTTGGTATTAATGTTATATTTATATCATTAATTTTAAATTTGGGTTCAAAATATTTTAAACTATCATAGTCTTCATTAAAATATATCTCTGCGATTTTAGGACTCATATAAACTATGGGTTTATATATTTTAAGAAAAGTACTCAAACCAAAGATATGATCTGAGTGATCATGTGTAATTAAAATGTAATTTATATCACTTGGATTTACATTTATAGAATTTAATTTTTCTTTTAATACCCTATAGGAAAATCCAACATCTATTAAAATTTTGATGTTTTCTATTTCAATAAGAGTTGAATTCCCTTTAGAGCCACTTCCTAATATTGTTATTTTCATTTTATTTATATAGCAGTAATGGATTTATCATTTTTGAGTTACTATAAGCTCCTGATCCAGTAAATACACCTAAATGTAAATGGGTTCCGGTACTTCTACCTGTACTTCCCATTAATCCAATTACTTGACCTTTTACTACTGCGTCTCCTGTTTTTGCAATTATTTTTGACATATGCATATAAACTGAATTATATCCATTGTTATGATTTATTATTACATAGTTACCCATGTCACTCTTTGATCCGGTTTGAGAAACTGTACCATTTTGAATAGCCTTTATAGGTGAACCATATGAGCCACCAGCGATACCAGTGATGTCTATTCCATAATGCCAACTTCCCCAACGAGGCCCAAAATATGATGATATTTTGTATGGTTTTAATGTTGGCCATCCCCAATAACTAGAGTCTCCTATGTAAACAGTATCTACACCACCAACAACAAGTACTCTATTAATTGTAGGAGTAATTTCGTCAGTTGATAACGGAACAACGCTGTTTAAAACTCCGTTTACAAGTTCATTATTATACTTTGCTCTAACCAAACCATTTGATCCTTCTTGTTTAACATATCTTTTATCAGAACTCAAATTAGGATCATATTCCACTGTTGTTTCATATTTAATTACTTGTTTCTCAACTGAAGTTGTTTCTTCAACAACATCTACGAGTGGATGAATTAACGAAATATTTACTACCTGTCCCACAGACAATAATGCATTTTCGCTTACGATTTCAGGGTTGGCTATTAAGAATTCACCAACACTTAACATATTATCAGTTGCAACTGATTCTATATCATCTCCTAATTTAACAGTATATTCTTTCTCTTTAGCTAATGTGCCAAAAAGCATAAATTTACTTAAATCTTCAGAATTAGTAAATATATATTCTTCTGTTGATATCATTGATTCTTTTATTCTTATTTCTTGACCTAATGTTATATTATCTATAGTTTCACCTTCATCTGTTATTTCTGGTTGAGTTCCTGCGATATAATTATTAAGGGCATCTTCTGAAACAAATGATAAAACTGTATTTTTAACACTTTCATCTAAATCATCTTTATTTAAAATATAAAATTTTATTGGATTTTCTTCATCCTTAATTGTTACTTCATAACCCTCTATAGTAAAAGGGGCTTCATTTTTTATTTTTTCATATATTTCTCTTGCGCTCACTATATCATCACTAAATGTTTTTACAGGAGTTATTTCTAATCCTTCTGGAGGATATACTTTATCAACTCCAAATCTTAATTTTATTTCAGCTTGTTCTTTGTCGATTAAATTATAAAGTTTTTTATCATCCTCTATTAAACCAATTTTTTTACCATTCAAATAAACTTGATATAGAGTTGATGAGTTTTTTAAATTTTCTTTTTCAATAAATCCCATACCAAAAATCAATATAGTTAATAATATACAAAAAATAGTCCCCAATATTATACTTTTCTTATTCATTTTTCCCATCTCCTGAATAAGCAAAATTATTAAACTTACCTATATTTTTTTCAAACACGAAATCAAGACTACCAGTTTCACCATTTCTGTGTTTTGCTATTAATAGTTCTATTTTAGATGTTGTATTAGTAATATTTTCATAATAATCATCACTATATAAGAATAATACTATATCGGCATCTTGTTCAATACTTCCTGATTCTCTTAAGTCACTAAGCCTTGGTTTTCTGTCGTCCCCCTTACGTTGTTCTGTGCTACGAGATAATTGTGCTAAAGCCAATACTGGGATTTCTAATTCCATAGCAAGTTTTTTTAAATCTCTTGATACTTCACTTACTTCAGCTACTCTGTTTCCAGAATATTTTGCTGTACTACTTAATAATTGTAAATAGTCTACTATAATCAAATCTAACCCTTTATCACTATTTTTAATTCTTCTACATTTTCTTCTTATTTCACCAACACTAATGCCTGCAGTATCATCAATATAAAAATTGATATCAGCAAGTTCACTTTGTGCTTCATTAAACTTTTTCCAGTCTGTATTATTTAATCTTCCAGTTGCTAATGTATTTCCTTCAATTCTTCCAACTGAACTATACATTTTTTTAACAATTTCTTCAGCAGCCATTTCAAGAGAAAATAAAGCTACTGTTTTCTTAGCTAAAGTTGCGGCATTAACACCAATATTAAGTGCTAGAGTTGATTTACCTGAACCAGGTCTTCCTGCCAATATTATTAATTGATTTTTTGTAAATCCTCTTGTTTTCTTGTCTAAATCATGAAAACCAGTTGGAACTCCAATAATTCCTGTTTTTTTCTTAGCAAGTTCTTCTATTTGCTCTTGAACAACAGGCAATATATCTTGTAAGTTTTTTATTTCTTTTCCTAATTTATCACTATGAACACTTAAAACATTTCTTTCAGCATTCTCTACTATTTCTTCAACGCTTTCTTTTTCATCATAGCATTCTTGTAATATTTCATTTGATTTTCCAATCAAATTTCTTAAAATATATTTTTCAAATATTATTTTTATATACTCATTTAAATGATATATTGAACCTGCTCTATCAATAATTTCTGTAATATATTCTATTCCACCTATCTCATTTAATTCTTTTCTTTTATCTAATTCATTTATTACAGTAGTTGAATCAACTGGTATGTTTTTTGTATGTAATTCTTTAACAACAGAAAAAATCTTAGCATTTGCTTTATTATAAAACATCTCACTAATTAACTCTTCACATACTTTTTCTAAAGATTGATCATTTACAAAAGCACATCCTAAAGCATTAATTTCAGCTTCTAAATTTTGTGGATCTTTTTTTAATGCCATAATTCCTCCTACTTCTTAAGTTCAACTTTTAAATCTGCGTTTACTCCTTTATATATTAACACTTTTACAGTATATTTTCCAAGCATATTTAATGGATAAGCTATTTCTATTTTATTCTTATCTATTTCATACCCTTTATTTTTTAATTCTTCACTAATATGTTTACTTGAAATATTACCGAATACTTTGTCTTTTTCTCCAGTTTTAACTTTAAAAGATAAATTTAATTTTTCTAATTTTCCTTTTAAAATATTTGCTTCTTTAATAACTTGTTCTTCTTTATCTGCTTTTTCTTTTTGTTCTTTTTTTAATACTTCAACACTTTTATTTGTGTATAAAACAGCATTACCTGATTTAATCAAAAACTCTCCAAAACCAGTTTTTACTTCTTTTATTTCGTCTTTTTTACCTTGATTTTTTACATCTTTTATAAAAATTATTTTCATAAAACACCCTCTTTCATTAATTATAACAAAAAATATAGACTTTTAAAAGTCTATATTATTTTAATCTTATGTTAAAATTTATCTTAATTTAAATAATAACCAACCTAAAAAAATACCCACAATAATAGTTGCTACTATTACTAATACAATTGTCAAAATCTTTCTTTTTCCACTTTTACCTATCTTTATATTTTTAATATCATTATCAGAAATATATTCTGACATTTTATTTAATTCTTCTTGGGTAAGTGAATTTGAATCTTCTTTAAATTTTTCATTTAATTCATTAAATTCTTCTTTACCTTGTTCATCTTGATCTATTTTTACAATTGCTTCTTTAACATATAAACCATCTTCTTTATTTACTTCAATTTTTTTGCTTTCATAAGTTGAATCTTCTACTATATGAGATAATTCAACCGAATTACTATGAGGTATTACTTTTATATTATTTAATTCTAAATAATTTAATAATTCAGATTTCTTTATAATTTTACTTCCCATTTTTAATTTATTATAAACTTTTAAGAAAGCATCTATATTCTCAACATCATATAAGTTTTCAGTACCATTTTCATCAATAAACTTTATTACTTGTTTGCCATCAATATCTATTACCACAACTTGATTAACTTCTTCTACAACTTCATTAATTGAATCTACTACTTCATCTAAGTTTTGAGTACTTTCTAAAACTGTTTTTTCATAAGTAATTTTACTAATTTTTTCTAATAATTTTATATCCACTAATTCATTTATTATTTTTTCTATATTTTTAGAAAAAATTTCACTTTCAAAACTTTCTTCTAATATTTCTTTTAGTTTTACAGCTATTTCTAAAACATCTACAGCACTTTTAGAAGTACTTACTATAAATCCTTGACTAAATCCAAGTTGATGAGCAAGTAGTTCTATTGATCCTTCTAATATAATATTTTCTTTAATTGATAAATCTTCAGTCATTAAAATCATTTTTAAAATTTCTTGTACAAATAAAGATTTTATTATATCTTTTTCTTTAATATTTAATTCACTTGAAAAAACTATTAATTCTTCAGTTAAAACATTATAATTATTATTATTTATTTTTTCTTTTATATCTATTAAATCAAAAGAATTTTTTGATTTAATCTTCTCTATATATTCAGAATTTATAAAACCATCAGATATGATAAACTTTTTTTCTTCAAAGTCATATTCAACTGGTTTTCTAGAAGAATTGTCTATTAAAATGTCTCTTTCGGTGTCAAATGCATATAATCTTTTTTTGGTCTCTTCACTCAAGTATTCTCCATACATAGTGATTATTTTCTCTCTTAAAAATTTGTAAAGTTCTTCCATTGATTCTTTAAATTCATCATTGTTCATAAATAGGCCTCCTATTGTAATACATATTATCATTTTAAAAACAATATTTCAAGTTTACATTAAATTTTGCAGTTACTTTACTTTTTAAATATACTTATTATTTTAATTTTTATATTTTCTAGATAATCTATGCCAAACACAGATATTAAAGCACTATTTTTATAAATTAGAAATAAGTATATAAAACCACCCAATACAAAGTATAAGATAATTATAGGTATTTGTGCTAATCTACTACTATAATTTACTCTAATTACACAATTTAAAATAAACAATATAAAAGTCATTATAGTAAGAGGAAATACTATTTTTTTTAATATAAGAGTTATCTGACTATAATCAAAATGCATTTCTTTTTTTAAAGAAATTAAAATTATTATAAAAGAAATTGTATAACCAATTGTTGTTGCTGTTATAGCACCATAATATGGATAAATTCCTATATTATTAAATAATTTTATTAAAGGGATATCTAAAAGTGCATTTATTAAAAATCCTAATATAGTGTTTATATAAATTATTTTATATTTATTAATTCCTTGTAAAGCCATATTCATAACCATATGCAAACTTGCAAAAAAAGAAGTAAATGATAAATATTTTAAAATTATTACTCCATATTTATTATATCCATAAAATAAAGTATATATTTGATGAGATAATAAAGATATTCCAAGAGTTAAAGGTAAAGCAACTACTAATATAATATTAACTGCTTGAGTAAATCTCCTATTAGTTTCTAATATATCTTTTTTTACATAACTACATACCATATTAGGAACTAAACTAATACTCAAACCAACCGCGATTGCACTTACTATCATACATATTTTAGCTCCCCAAGTAGATATAATACTAGAAATAGTTTCAGCATCTATAGCAGAGTATTCTATTTGTGATAATCCTCTTATAACCAAAGTTAAATCAGTCATGCTATAAACATTTGTCACTATTGAAATTATTATTATAGGAAGAGCATATGAAGCAATTTTTTTAATAATGACACTACTTTTTATATTTATATTTTCATTTTTGTTATCTTTATTAAAAAGAGATTTATTATAGTTAATTTTTATTTTTAAATAAATATATGCAAATACCCCTCCAAAAAAAGCTCCTAAAGTTGCTACTCCTACTCCAAAGGTAACATCTTTATGTAATATATTAACAACTAAATATGAACCAATCAAAATAACTGCTATTCTTACTATTTGCTCAATTATTTGACTAGTACTAGTTGGAGATATAAATTTATGACCTTGTAAATATCCTCTCGTTACAGATAAAAATGGAATTATTAATAAACACAAAGAAACAGATTTTATAACAAAAGAAATATCTTCTATTGAATTACCCCCACTTATATTTCCAATTATTATATAAGAAACTTTTGTTGAAAAACAAAACAATAATAAAAAACACAAAAACGAAATCATAATTACAAGATTCTTGCCTATTTTATATGCTTTCTCTTTTGCATCATAATATTCAAGTGTATTATATTCACTTATTATTTTACTAATCGCTACTGGTATACCGGCTATAGAGATATTTAAAAATAAATTATATATATTATAGGCATAAGAATATAAAGCCCCACCCCTTTCTCCTATAATTGAATAAAATGGAATTACATAAATTACTCCTAATAATTTGGTTATAATAATCGCAACAGATGCTATTATTGTTCCTTCTATAAAGGAACTTTTTTTCATTTCACTTTTAATCTTCTTCATATAAAATCATTGCAGAAAAGCAATAAACCTGATCTTCAGAAAAAATTGACACACTTGTTCTAAACTGAATTTCAACTATTTCTCCATCTATAACACTTATAAAATCATTAATATCATTTTCTAAATCTTTTTCATGAGGCTCATCAAAAATCTTTACTTTGAGCATATTTACCTCCTTATAAAAGATTAGCATTTTTGATACAAAAAAAATGTCGTAATCAATACAACATTTATAATCTTGGTCTAAATGATAAAACATTACCAACTTTTTTTGATTTTTCCGGAGCAACTCTTACTCCATTAACAATATCTATTATTTCAAATAATCTAGTATTTGAAACTTTTCCACTTTCTAACTCTTCTTCTGTTAAATATGGATATATTGAATCAATTCTTCCCCATAAACAACAGTTTTCTTTTTCTTCATCGCTAGCTTTTTCATATTGAGGATAACATAATTTTTCTTTTGGAATAATTGCTTTATATCTATTTCCTGGTTTTTTTATAATATAATATTCAAAAGGATAAGAAAGCACAAATTTGCCATCTATCCAAAAACCATATTGGGAAATAAATACTTCATTTATAGAATAATATTTTTCAAACATAATTATCCTCCTTTTTTATTGCAAAATATTATACCATATTTTTTAAAGATTTCATACAAAAAACACAAAAATGTTATAATATTATATATGTAGAGGTGAAGTTTATGAATGTGTTAGTGGTAGATGATGAAAAATTAATTAGAGATGTTATAAAAGAATACTTAATACAAGAGCATTATAATATATATGAAGCTAGTAACGGACAAGAAGCTATAGAAATAGTTAAAAATAATAATATAGACTTAGTTATATTAGATATAATGATGCCAGTAATGGATGGATACAAATGTTGTGAACATATTAAAGAAATAAAATCTATTCCAGTTATTATGCTTTCAGCAAGACAAGAAGAGCAAGATAAACTTCTTGGTTTTAAGCTTGGTATTGATGATTATATGTCAAAGCCATTTAGTCCTAAAGAGTTAGTAGCGAGAATAAAAGCAGTATCAAAAAGAAATAATAGTGGGGATTTATATATTTATAAAGGTTTAATAATCGATTATAAAGGTCATACTGTAAAAATTAATGATAAATTAATTGATTTAACTCCTAAAGAGTATGATTTGTTATGCTTCTTAATTAAAAATGAAGGTGTAGCTTTATCAAGAGAAGTTATATTAAATAAAGTATGGAATTATAATTATTATGGGGAAGACAGAACTATAGATACCCACATCAAAAAATTAAGAAGAAGCCTTCAAGAATATAAAAATTTAATTACTACTGTGAGAGGAGTTGGATATAAATTTGAAACCAAATGAAAGTTTAAAAACTAAAATATGGGTATATTTAATAATATTTTCATTTGCGATATTAATATTTTTATGGGCATTTCAAATATTATTTTTAAATACATTTTATGAAAGCAGCAAAACAAAAGAACTAAATACTGCAATTAAAGAAATAAAAGAAGAATATAATTCTAGTTATTTTTTAAATGATATTGATGAAATATCAAAAGATAATGGTATTTGCATTCAACTTGTTATAAATAATTTATTGCAATATAATTCAATTTCATTTAATAAGGGGTGTATTCCTGGTAATGAATTTGATACATATAAAAACCAATTTATAAACTCTAATTTAAATAAAGGAACAATTAAATTAATTAATAAAAGATTTAATAATGAAGTACTGATAAATGCAATTAAATTAGATAATAATACTTATGCTTTTGCTTCAGTTTCTCTTCAACCATTAGATTCAACTATAAATATACTTAAAAATCAATTAATTATAGTAAGTTTTGTAGTATTAATTCTAGCTTTAGTAATCGGATATTTCATTTCTAAAAAGATATCTGTTCCAATTATAAAAATAAATAATGGAGTAAAAGAATTATCAAAAGGAAACTATAAAGTAAATTTCAAAAGTGAAGAAAACATTAAAGAAATAAATGAACTTGCTGATAATTTAAATTCCGCAGCATACGAATTAAACAAAACTGAAAACTTAAGAACAGAATTATTAGCAAATGTATCTCATGATTTAAAAACTCCCTTAACTATGATAAAAGCTTATGCTGAAATGGTAAAAGACATAACTTATAAAAACAAAGAAAAAAGAGAATCAAATCTAAATGTTATAATAGATGAAACTGATAGATTAAATTTATTAGTAAATGATATTATTGAATTATCTAAATTACAATCTGGATTTATTGAATTAAATAAAGAAAATATAGACTTAATTAAATTAGTAGAGTCTATAACAGAAAAATTTGATTATTTAAATTACAACTTCATATTTAATCATAAAAATAAAAAAGTTATCATAAATGCTGATAAAAAAAGAATTGAACAAGTTATCTATAATTTAATAAATAATGCTGTTAATTATACAGGAAAAGATAAAAAAGTTATTATAGATGTTATAGAAGAAAATAATATTATAAAAGTAAATGTTACAGATACAGGAAAAGGCATTGATCCTAAAGATATTGAATACATTTGGGATAAATATTATAAAGCTGACAAAAATTATAAAAGAAGTACAAATGGATCAGGTATCGGACTATCTATAGTAAAAAATATATTAATAAAACATAATTATGAATATGGAGTAAATTCATCAAAGAATAAAGGAACAACATTCTGGTTTATAATAAAAGAAGATAAAATTAATTAATTTTATCTTCTTTTTTCTTAAGAGTTCTTCCTACTATTTCATATATAGAGTATATTAATATAAATAGCACTACAAAACCTATTAGTAATTTTATTATATATTTTCCATTTATATTAATTAATACAGTAAATGTAAATGATATAATAAATGGATTTATAAATGTTACTAACCATTTTACTTTTTCATATTTTGTTTTTCTCATATCTAAATCAAATTTTTTTATTAAGTAATTTATATCAATTTGATTTTTTCCTTCAACATACTCTTTTCTTTTTCTATTAATAAATAAAACATATACTAAAAATATAAAAAGAAATGATACACCAAAATATATTGAATTTATTATTATAAAATCCATATTATTTATCTCCTTAATTATATTTTAATAGATTATTTATTTTTATTCAAGTTATTACTTTATCTTGTAATTCCTTTTTGCATTTTAATTGATATCATTTCTACTAAATTTTTATTAGTCATTAGAAGTTCAACTACTGCTGCTTTTTGTGAGTAATATCTAATTATTGTTGTTTTAGTTTCTCTTCCTGTTGGTAATAACACTTTTTCTTCAGGATTTTCAAAATTATTATCAATCATCATTTTTAAATCATCAACCTCAGCAATTAATTCAATTATGTGATCTAAAATTCTATCAATATCTGCGGTTTCAAAATCAATTCCAAATAAATGAGCATCATATAATTGTAATGGATTTAAATGGCTTAAAAAGCCCCTTACTTGCTCTTCTTTTTCATAACTTCTATCATTCATAAAACTTCTCCTATAATTTATTATAATATATAAATAATAACGTTTTAAATCAGAAGGTAATAATTATACAAAACAATTTACATTTTTATTTTATTTTAACTCTTTTTTCTAACTTTATAAGATCTTCTTTAGTACTTAATATATACATACTATCTATCTTAAAACCATTTAATTCTATGCTTGCAGCTTCTTTATCATAACCCTTATTCATTAAATATTCTTTATAATTTTCAGTAAAACTAAGAGTGTTTTTATATTCTAAACTTTCTCCATATTTGGGTTTTAGAGTTATTATTTTTATATTTAAATTTTTAAATACATTTTCAAGTTCAAAAATATTAAAATCGTAAAAATTTAATTTGTAATAATTTTGTTCTTCTAAATCTTTTTGATTGTATATTAAAGCTAATTCATCAATAGTATTTATATCTTTAATTCCAAAGAAAAAAAACGAAAGAAATGAAAATAAAAAATAAAATACTATTTTTTTCATAGAATCACCTAAAAATAGTATTTACATTTTAATAATTTTATTTTATCCAATATATGGGAAATTTCTATAATTTTCTTTTTGCACCAAGTTTATCTATCGCAATTTGTATATGCTCTGGTAAAATCCCAAGATAATCTCTCATATCCATTATTATTTCATCATCTTTAACCTTACTTGTTTTTATTAATTCTTTACCAATAAAATCAGGGGAAAAAGTGGGTTCATCATCAAAAACAATAAACTTTTTTACTTCGGGATGCATTTCTAACCAAAGATAAATTTCATCTTGCCTATTACCTCCTCTATATTTAGGAGTTATACCATATATTTCTACATCAAATTTTTTAAATTTTTCTGATAACTCAACCATATCTTTTGGGGCATCAGTTCGAAGAGTAAAATCTTCTGTATTCCACCATCCTCTTAAAGATGAAGATAAAACAACTTTAGCATCAGTTGCGTCTATTATTTCTTTTAAATAACCTATTCTAAATTCATCAACAAAACTGTCTTTTGGTGTATCAAATGTATTTAATACACCTTCTATATCTAAAAATATTACTTTCATTTTTTCACTCCAGCTTCTTCTTTTAACATTTTATAAATAGATGCCATTGTTTTTTGATAGTTTTTCCCTGTATCAAAAAATGGTATTCCAAGTTCTTTGCATTCTTTTTCTACTTCTTTACTGAATTCTATGTCTCTTCCTATATTAATTCTTAATTGCTCATCACTTACCATGTGAGTCCATTGTTCCATAGGATCATGCAATCTTATTTGCTCCAATTTCTTATCTACAGTTAAATTAGGAAAACCTAAAAATATAATAATTGTATCTTTTAAATTTTCTTTAACTATATCTTTTGGATATAAATGACATGTATCAATAACATACCACTCTAAATTCTTAATAATATCTGTTTTACATTCATTTATTATAGTTCCAATTAAATGAGCCATTTTAGGGCTTGCATCTCTCCATTCAGATATTCTTCCTTCATAAAAATTATTATCTAATCCTCTTTTGATAGAGTCCATTTTATAATGAACAAAACCTTTTTTTCTCATTAACATAGACAAAGTTGTCTTACCACTTCTACTAGCACCTGCAATTATAATATGTTTCATATCTTCTCCTTGGATTTATACATAGATTATATCATTTTTAATGTTTTTTGTAATTGTTTAAAATAAAAAATAGTGATTAATCACTATCTTAATTTTGAACTTGGACTATCAACGGGCGGTAAAGAACTTGTATATTCATCTCTTCTTGCTTGCCTTTTATCATTAAGTCCTTGACGCAATTCATCTATTGAGGCACCTATAGACTTTACCCAAGCTTTGTTTCTTTCAGCTCTCGCCTCGTTGTCAGGTCTTAAAACTTTTGGTCTTTCATCTTCTATCTGCTTTTCTAACAACTCTATATTTTTTCTAAGCCTTATTAAATCATCACTTAATATAGCTTTATTATTAGGTGATGTTTTTTCTTCAATTTTTGAAACTTCTGCTTCATACAAATCTTTTGCCAAAGCCAAAAGTTCCTCCAAATCTTCTACGCCATTAGGATGTTCTGTTAATAACTCCCTTTCAATAATATTGTTTAACTTATCAGTTATAATATTTTCATTCATCCTTGCAATTTAATACCTCCTATATTTATATAGTACTATAAGAATATTATTATTAAATACTCTTTTTAATAAAATTGACACAAACTATACGTTTTTGCTTATTTATTTATCTCTTCTTCAAAACAAATATATTTTGATTTATTACCTATTTGAAAATTATAATATTGAGCACCTTTTTTTTCACATTTTAATACTGTATAACCAACTCCATAATATACTTCGGTTTCAATAACTTCATTATATACGCTATATTTATAATATATAAATATTGGTTTCTTTCCACTTGCAGCTCTATAATAGTCTATTACTCCAAATGTAATGAACATTACTATTATAGACGCAACTAATATTAAAATAATTTTAATTCCTTTTTTCATAAAATTCCTTTCTATTCACAAAAACTATTGAAATAACCCATATTTTTATCCCCAATATATATATCATTATTTCCCATTATTGTATGACATTTTAAAATATTAAAATCATCTCCATAATATAATACCGAACCGCCATCATCATAAGAATCTCCTGTGCCTTTTGTAAAGTTCCCTATAATGAAATCAATTCCATTTTGATCTTCTCCTAAATATCTTTTTAATGTTAATTTTTTTGAATCTTTATAAACATTTATTTCATCTAAACAATAAATATAAATTTTTCTATTATCTTCAGTATAATATAAATCTGCTTTAGCATTACAATTTTCAGACTTAACAATTTCTATGTCAGTAGGATAATCTACTCCTAAGAAACATGCATAAGTTCCAAAATAAGGACCAAAATCTACAAAAGGATTTTGACAATCATTATTTTTAACTATTACATATCCCAATCCATAATATTTATTCCAATTATTTTTACCTTCAACATATATTGCAAATATAGGATTTTTATTATCCTTAAATCTAATATAATCTACTGTTCCAAATATTACTCCCAATGATATTATTGATATAACTATTATTAAAATTATTTTTTTCTTTTTCATTTTTATTTCTCCTACTTTAATTGTAGCATTTTATATGTTTCATTTAAAAGAAATATAGTAAATTTAACATATTTTAGACATTTTATTAATTATATTTTTTTTATACATAAAATTAACTGAAAATAATTGATAAATTGCTGATGATACTTGAGCTATAACTGTACAGAAAGGAGTTTTTAAAAAACTTAATATTAATCTTAAAATTCTTGCTATTAAATTATTAAAGTTTGTTTTAATTGTTGAATACTCCAATTGTAAATATACTGTTTTTAATACATATACAGGATAAATTAAAAAGTCTAAAAAATGAAATGCTAAATAAATTAAAGTAACTGTCATATTTAAATCATAATATCTATATAAAGTAAGAAGTAATATAATAATGCTTATTAAAATAATACTCATTAATTTATAAGCATTCTTTAAATGAGTTTTATAATCAAAAACCTTTTTACTTATATCTATTTTTGCTACTTCTGGAATTGAACTATTAACTATATCCCATTGAGTATCTGTAATTAAAGCAACAAATGTCATAGCTAAAGCATAACTCTCTCCAAAATTAACAGCAATACCTATTCCAAAGAAATATCCTAAACCAAGAAATATATTATCAACAAGTCTTACTGAATCAAATTTTATCCAAGATAATAAATTAAGTTTTAGTTTGAACTTTTTATATGATTTTATTAATATATAAATTATAAAAATACTTAATGCAAAAACTGTAGGAATTATAATATATAATTTCTTTTTAAAAATTAATGAAGTTAAAAGAATACAAACAAAATTTAGTAAATAAAATATAATTGAATATTTATTAGCAACTTTATTTTTGTTTTCATAATATAACTTAACAATAACAAAATTTAATATTGTTTGAAGAAAAATTTGAATTATAGCATAAATAACAAAACAATTCGAAACGTTTATACCCATAAAATTAATATAATATTTTATATTAATTAAAATTAAACCAAAACTTATAATAGAAAATATAATACCAAAAGTTATACCAGATAAAACATCATCTTTATTACCTTTTTGACTACTTATATTAGCTCCAATTGCAAAAATTGATTTAAGAATTCCAGAAACATGATAAATAGGATAAATTAAAATAAATATATTAATAATATTTTTTTCAACAAATATACTTAATACAAACCAAATTAATGTTGTAATTAAAGAACTAATTAAAGCATCTAAACTTACTCTTAATAACCTTTTCATATTTACTCCGAATATTATTATACATTATAAGACAAGAAAATACATAAATTTGATTATTTATTAATACATGTTATAATAAATACATAAATTAATTTAGAGGTGTTTATGAAAAAAAATATACTTTTTATTATACTATTCTTTGTTTTATTAATAATTCCTGGATGTACAAAAGTTGAAACCAAAGAATTTGATGTTAACAACAATACTGATTTAAACTTAAAATTATTAAGTGGGTACCCAAAAGATATTTTACCCATTTATAAAGCTATAAACATTGAAGATACATCCTTTAGTTATAGGGATGATTACAATTATACTGTCGGAAAAGATATATATTCAATATCTTATATCTCTGATGCAGATATAGATAGCGTTTCAAGTTATTATTTATCTTTACTTACACAAACTGATGAAAAAGGTGAAAGCTGGTTTGATAAATATTCATTTACTGGAGCAATTAATGACAATCACGTAATTATTGGTATGACTGAGTCTTATGATGATACTGATAATACAAGAGTAAACTTAACAATTGGTCTAGCCGAAAAAGAATATGTAAATGAAAATCCATATTTTACTAATTACCCGGATGATTTGGTTGAAGTCTATGGATTAAAAGAATTACAGGATATAACATATAAAAAAGATTATTTTTATAAACAAGAACTTTATACAACAATATATGAAACAGATATAACCGAAACCGAATTTGAAAATTATTATAAACCCAAATATGAAAACATGACTAATTTTAAATACGAAAAAGATTCATATGGCAATAAAATGACTTGGACAGATAGGGGTTTTGAAATAAAATTAAGTTATAGTATTTCAGGTAATTACAAATGGATAAATATTTACGCTTATTATAAAAATTAATAATTATTTGTTTAATTAAAAAATCTTTGGATTAAAATCCAAAGATTTTTATGCTATTTCAATATTCTTGATAGAGGTTTATTTAATATACTATATTCTTCTGGACTATAATACTCATCTGCTTCTTCCCATGATATATTAATTTCAGGAATAATTCTTCCATCTGTTAAAATTTGTAAACTTCCATCTATTTCTCCATCTATTAAAGTTACACTTTTATGTAAATCAAAGTTTCTTTTTCTAACAATAGCACCAGGTATATTTTTACCTCTTCCAACGGCATCTACTCTATAACCATAACTTTCATACTTTTCTAAGTAAAAAGAATCTGGTCCATATCCATATTTAGCCATTACTTCAGCATATTCTCTCATTATTTGTCCTAAATTATCTTTTCCATTATTTAATCTTAATCTTTCACAAGTATGATAATAATCATTTGAAACCATAAATTTAATAGGTGCATCATTAGCATCTAGATTTCTAATAAGTTCTTCAAGTTTTTTAGGACTTACTGAGCCATTAGTAACAACTTCTATACACCATGGTTCGTTTCCCATTTCATATAATTTATTTATTAAATAAATCATTTTTTTAATTTGTAATAAAGGTTCACCTCCAGTTAAATTAACAGGGCCTCTCATTATAAGCTGAGATAAAACAGTATCAATAACTTTTTTACTTATAGTATTATTTCTTCTATCCCCTCTCATACAATGAGCACAAGAATAAGAACAATTTTCAGTCACAACAAAATTGACTCTGTCATAAGTAATTAATCTATCATCAATAATTTCTTCCATAGCCAAAACCCCCATACTCTTAATTTGTTTTATATTATAACATTTTTGATTGATTTAGTCAAATAATGTGGATATTAAATATGCTTAAAGAAGTAATATTATAAATTTAATTGTTTGACATTAATTTTCTTTTGTGCTATCTTTATCCTAATATAAAAAAGGAGATTTGATATGAAAATTGATTATGATGCTCATATGGCTTTATCTAATAAAGCAGCTAAAAATTACGATAAAAATTATAGCAAAGATAATGTTTACACTACTCAATATCTATATTATGAAGAAGATGTGTTAAAAAAATTAATTAATAATTTTAAAAATGCAGATTTAGCAATTGATCTTGGTTGTGGAACAGGAAGAAGTATAGAAATTTACAAAAATAAATTTAAAAAAGTTTACGGTTGGGATTTTTCTAAAGAAATGACTAAAATATGTGAAGAAAAATTTAAAAATGATAATAATGTAATAATACAAAACAGAAATATTGAAATAGATTATTTTAAAGGTTTAGAATTAAATAGTATTGATTTTATAAATGCAAGTTTTGGATTCGGATCTTTTATTTTTGATATAAATAAATTTCTGGATACTGCAAAAAAATATTTAAAAGAAAACGGAAAAATATTAATAACATTTTATAATAAAAATTCAACTATTAAAGATATAGAAACTGAAACTTTTGCAGCAAAATTAAATTCTGATAATGATGGATTAATTGTTAATTTTGGTAAAGGAAAATGTTTAATACCTTGTGTATCTTATAATTTTGAAGAAATAAAAAACATTGTTAGTAATTATTTCAAAATTGAAAAGTCGGAATCATATTCTTCATTACTACAATTTTTTACAGAGGAAGAATTAAGCAATAATAAAACTTTAGAAACTGTAAAATATTTGGAAAATAATATAAAAAATAGGGATTTGGGATTTTATATTTTAATAATTGCAGAAAAAATCAATTAATTTCTTTTTTTGAAATTTTAAAAATTTTAGCTTTAATTACTTTTAATAAATCAGATGATTCAATTTCTAGTGATTTATCATTTTCCCCTACTCCACAAAAAATTTCTTTTTCTTTTAGTATTGATATATCTATTACCACTATAATATTATCTTTAACAGGTATAGGACTTATTCCACCTAATTCATATCCTAAATCAGTTTCTATTTCTTCAATAGAAACTGATTTTATTTTTTCTCTTTTTGTTTCTAAAGCTAATGCTAAATTTTTATAATCAATTTTATCGGTTGCTTTTAATATTGCAAATACATAATTCTTTTCTAATTTAAACACTAATGTTTTATATGCTTTTTCAATATCTATATCTAATTTTGAAGAAACATCATTTACAGTGAAAACCTTTTCATGATTATGTATTGTATATTTAATATTTAAACAATCTAAAATCTCAATTATTTTTTTATAAGCAGAAAAAATCATAAAACACTCCTTATTAATAATTTAATTATACCATATTATAATATTATTTTTTGTTTTCTAAAATTTAATTTTTATGCTTTTTTATTATTTCCACTATTTCATTTGTTGATAAAATTCTTCCAGAAAAAACAATTATATCGTTAATAACTAAGGCAGGCATACTCATTACACCAGAAGCCATTATTTCATTTAAATCAGTAATATATTTTAATTCTATATTACCTCCAATCATATTCACAGCTTGCTTTGTATTTTCAAATAATTTTTTACAAGTTGGACAGCCCGAACCTAATACTTTTATAATCATTTTTTTCTCCTTTCTTTATATAAATATATAACTAAAATAGTTAAATAAATAACCCATTATTAATATACCAATTGCCACTATAGAAACAAATATTACTAATAATTTTGTTTTTACCACTTTCTTTAACATTATTATGGATGGTAATGAGAGCGCTGTTACAGCCATCATAAATGATAGTACTGTTCCTAATTGAACTCCTTTACCAACAAGAGCCTCCGCTATCGGCAAAGTTCCAAAAATATCAGCATAAATTGGTATACCAACTAATGTAGCTATGAGTACTGAAAAAATATTATCTTTCCCAATCACATTTGTTATAAATTCTTCAGGTATCCAATTATGTATTAAAGCTCCAATAAGAACTCCAATAAGAACATATAACCATACTTTTTTAATTATCCCCAATACTTGTTCCTTTGAATATTTTAATCTATCTTTTTTTGTTAATTTGATATTATTAATATCTTGAATATTTACTTTTTTTAAAACAAAAGGTTCAACATATTTTTCTAAATTTAATTTACCAATAATAGTTCCACCAATAATTGCAATAATTAAACCCACTATCACATAAGCAATCGCAATAGTCCAATTAAATATACTTGCCAGTAATATAATAGAGGCTAGATCAACAAGTGGAGATGATATTAAAAAAGAAAATGTTACACCAAGTGGTAATCCTGCATTAGTAAATCCTATAAATAAAGGAATTGAAGAACAAGAACAAAAAGGTGTAACTGTACCAATTAAAGCAGCAATTATATTAGCTTTTATTCCTTTAAATTTACCCAATATTTTTTTTGTTCTCTCAGGTGGAAAATATGATTGTATATAAGATATTACAAAAATTAATATTGATAATAAAATAAATATTTTAATAATATCATATAGAAAGAATTGAATGCTTCCTCCTATTTTACTTTCAATATCTAATCTAAATAATTTTTCAACCAACAATTTAATTAAATTATATAACCAATTCATTTTTAATAACTGATTATTTAAAAACTTAAAAATTCCCATTTAATTTACCTCTTTTTATAAATGATTTTTATTTTAATAATATAGATAAAAAATTTAATAGTTCTTCTTTTGATTCTTTATTTATAGAGTATTTAACCCATGAACCATATTTAACAGCATTAACAAAACCAGTATCAACTAACATCTTCATATGATAAGAAAGAGTTGGTTGAGTAATATTAAATGCTTCTAAAATCTTACAAGCACATAATTCTCCATCTGATAACATTGAAACTATTTTCAGCCTTGTTTCATCACTTAATGCTTTAAAAATTAATGCATACTTTTCATAATTCATAAAATTCACTTCTTTCATTAAATAAAAATCATATAGATGATTGTCTATATGATATTATATGTTTTATTTTTATGTGTGTCAACAATTATAAAACACTTATCTTTAAATAAATCTAACATTATATTTCATTCTCAACTAATATATTATCGCTCAATTTTATATTTTATAATTGTACAAAAATCTAGCAAATTCCTATACAAAAATAGTGAGTCTAATCCTAAAGATGTATTGATTAATATACAAACAGATAAATATGATTTGACTCCAATCTTTAATGCTCTTTTTATTCTAAGTAAAAGTTTAAAATAAAATGCTTTTGGATTATCACGTTAATTCAAATAATAAGCAAACTTCAAATTTATCTCTATCTATTTTTTTTCATACTACAGCCTCCATCGAATACAAAAAAATTATTGATTATGAATTTTAAATTCTTCCTCTTCTTCTCTATTTCTAAGTATTACTTCTTCTATTTCTTTTTTACTATATGATTCAAACATCTTATTATTTTCCCTTGCAAATTCCTTCACTTTTTTATTTTTATCTTTTTCCCATTCTTTCATCAAATTAGCTTTTTCTTTAAATGAATCTGCTAAACCATACTCACCAGAAACCACTCCAGTATTAAATAATAAACATTCAATCTCGTTTTTTACTTCTTCATTATCTCCATATTTTCTTATTATCTCTTTTGCAACAATAGATACATTAAACCAATCATCAAACATTTTTAAAAGCCAGATTATCGTTATGCATTGATTTATAGAAATTTTCTTTTTATTTATTTTTTTTAGTAACAACTGTTCGATTTTTTTATTATATTTGCCTAACAATAGTTTTGATACTTCAGATATAGGATATATATTAAATTTGTTTTTATTTATAAGTTTAATTATCCAATTTAAATTATTATTAAATTCGTCATTTAAATTTTTTGCTCTTTTTATGTAATAATAATCGTCTCGATGCTTTAAATTATTATTTGATAACAATCTTATTTCAAAAAATTTTCTAATAATATCAGGCTCTTTTTCAAAAACAATTTTCAAAATATAAGAATTCATAGAATTTATATAGTCAGATAAATTTAAGTTATATAATAGTTCGGCTATTATATTTTCATTTAAAATATCTTTTATTGGCTCTTCCATTTTTGGTATTATAGAAAAATTAATATAATGATTGATTTCGTTAGCTTCTTTTATAATATTAAATAATATATTAATATAAATTTTATCTTGCAATTTATCTTTTAATATTATTTTTGCAATTAAAGATTTAATTTCTATATCAATACTATCTAAATTAATAATATATTTAAATATATTATAGTTGTCATCATATTTATTAATATAAATACATTCTAAAATTGACTTTTGTATTTCTTTATTTTCTTTTGTTTTTAATTTTATTTTTTTTGAGTAAGATTTTTGATTTTCATTTGATAAAATGCCAAATGTTAAATAGGGACAAAAAACATTATACTTTTTGTATATTCTATAGTTAATTTTTTTACCCAAATCAAGATGATCCTTTCCTATTTGATACATTAAATCAATATAATAAGATGATTCGACACTATTATATCTATAATTAATATAACCCTCATATAATATAACAATGAAATTTAAATCAATCTTATTAATTTTTTTGGCATAATTATTTAATCTATAACGCCTTCTCTTCCTATCTACATCAAGATCTAAAGTTTCACGAGTGCACCAAGAAAATACGTCATTATATAAATTTAAATATATATCTTTTTTAGCTTTTTCTTTAAATTTTTTAACTTGATTATTTCTACTGTTTTTTAATAAAAAATACCATTCTGAAGTAATTTGAAATTTATAAAATAAGTTTATTTTTTCATAATTTTTTAAAATAAAATTAAAAATTTGTGTTGTCTCGTTATTTAAAATAGATTTTATACGAGTACTAGTATTATTATATGGATTATGCACAGAACTCAATATCACATTAATAATTTCTTTTTCGGGCTTTAATTTAACCATTAAACATAACAATAGTTCCAAAATTTTTTTTCTTTTTTTCAGAAATTCATCTGATGGATTTAAAATAGAACGACGAAATGTAACTATTTTTGGAGACGACAACTCTGCACCGCTGATTTCCAGATTTAGTAACTCTTCACAAAAAACTAAAACTTCTTTTAAATATTGATTTATTTCATTATCATTTAAATTCCCAATCCATTCATAAACGGCATTGTGTATAGAAAAGATTTTGTTATATTTATCTTTTTCCAATATGGTTTTTAAAAATGTTTTATATCTATCACTCAAAGCATTATCTAATGCAACAATTCCATTTAATTTTGATATTATTTCAGGAATTTTTTCAATATATACATACAAATATATTTTTAAAAATTCTAGTGTTTCAGAAAAAACATAATTGAAATTATCGAGTATATCATTCTCATTTGTTTTTGCACTACATAATGTTCTTAATTGATATAATTTTTCTAATAGTACCTCTAATAGTTTATTTTCTTTAATTATATAGATGCCGTTTTCATTAAGAAAAGGCGCCGCACTTTTTAAATCTTCAATTATAAAACCAAATTTTTGATATGTACATGCAGATTTGATGTCTTCTACATATTGCTTAGATATAATTTTATTAATGAGATTATTGCCAATCATCATCTCTTTTACTTTTTTTCTTATTATATTAAATTTACTTTCTACACTTAATAAATCTTTCCAAGCAGAATGATATTCATATTGCATTTCATCATATATAATAGGGTTTATTTTTTTTAATTTTTCTTCATTTTTATAAAAAAAACTATGTCCTAACTCATTCCCGGCATGAAATAATAACGTTACTAATTGAAGTTCAAATTTAAATCCTTTAAATTTTATTAATCTTTCATCTTTAAGCTTTAGAATATAATGCTCTGCCAAATATTTTATATTTTTATTTTCGCTATCGTCTGTTTTAATATTGTGTTTCCATTCAACTATTTCAAAACAACTATTGATTACTTGTTTTAATGCATCAATAGATTCTCTTTCATAAAAAATAATTCTAACCCCAGCTATATCCCCAACATTTTTAACATCTTCTTTTATTGATTTGTATATACCTGAATTATTTAATTTTTCTTTAAGTGAATCAAAACTTTTTACCCTACATTGTAATGCTTGAAAGTTTATATTATTTTCTTGAAGCAATAGCTTAATTTTATTTTCAATTAAATTTAAATATTGAAAATACAAATCTTGAAGCACAAAAAATTGTTCCAACATAAGTTTTATTTTTTCTTGCATGCAATCAAACCTTCCTTTCTAAATCAACTTCAATTCCAGAAAATTCATATATATTCAATAAGCTATTTTTTAAATTAAATTCTGTTCTTTCAAATATATTGTGATTGGTAATTGTAATAGTATCAAGATTTTTTGTTTCTAATAAGCGTTGAGAACGTTAATTCAAAATCAAAATACGAATCACTAACACTTGCTTTTGGCTGTATATGAAAATCAATTACTTTGATTTTATCACTTCTTTATAATAAAACAGTATTAAAATGCGATTTAATACTGCTCAATCTGTTTTCATTATATCACCAATTGACAAAATTTGCTATAATTAATAATCAAAAATAAATTTTATTCTTTTTAGAAAACCAATTACGTATGTTTTAAGTATCTTAAATATGAAAAAAGATTGTGATTTTTCACAATTTCTTATATTCTATGTGGCCCCAAAGAATTTGAACCCGGACCACTGATTAAGAGTTCTATCAAGGGGTTATCTCGGTTTATCTAAAATTGTCTCAAACCGTTGTAATCATTGGTCTTGTTGCTATTTTGCTATTTTTGTTTATCTTCAATTATTTAATTTTATTTTAAATTATGCCGGTGAAATGCCAGTTTTAAATTTTTTATTTGTTTCTAAGAGTTTCATAATCAGATAACATCTTATCGATCTTTTTTTGCCTATCTTCTCTAAATCTAGGAGCAAAATCAGATTCTTTACATTCCTTACATATTAAATCACCAGTATCTGTAGTTAAAATCTCTTTTTCATAATATATATGAGGACACTCATAATCAGGATACTCTTTTTTTAATTCAGCATATATTTTTTCTAAATCTTTGTAATTCATAATTATTCCTTTCTTCTATCAATCAAAATATTCATGCATCTTTGTTTCAAGTAAAAATTCTAAATCTGTTATATCTTGATGAATTAATTCTTTTTGTTTTTCTATTTCTTCAAAAAATAAAGCAAATTTTTTTTGAAGATTTATTGGGGGTAAATAAATAGGAATTTGTTTTACAGTGGTTTTTGTTATTGATTTTGTTACTGCTCCCATTATCCTAGATTGAATTTCTCTTTTTCCATAACAAGATTTGAGCAGATAATATATATAGACTGTGTCAGCCTCATCTGTTAATCTCATCAGGAACAAATTTAATCCCAAAGATATAGGCTTATTTAATTGTGGCATTATCCATAATTGACCGGGACTACCAATTTTATTCATTATTAATTCTCCACCAAAAATCTTTGATTTCTCAAAAAAATTGTATGTTTCTTCACCTATATACTTAATATTTTTTGAAAAATCATTTGCATTAAGATTAACAGTTCTAACCATAATAGCATAATCTGGTGTATCCTTCATTTCCAAATGTGATGAAACTGTTGAATTTGCCCCATTCGAACCAATATCAGCAATATATTTTATAATAGCTCCAAAAGCTTTTGTTTCCCATTTTTTGTCATTAACCAGTAGGCTGCCAAACATTTCATAAAATTTACTACTAATTAAATTATTATAATCATCTAATGCTTTTTTCCTATTTTCAATTGAATTATCTATTTTATTCAGCTCACAAACTATTAATTCCTGTTCATCCAATGCTAGATCATTTATTTTTAAAGAATTAATATAGTTTACCGAAACGTTGTTTATAATACTTTGATTCCCTTTTTGAGCTATATAAGTAACCTTTGATTTCAAAAAATAATAAAGATATTTTTTATTAACTTTTTCATTTTTCGGAACAACTTTTACAATTCTTTGATTAAGCAAAGACTCTTCTTTGTTCCAAATAAAAACTTTAATTGTTCCGGACAAACTAAATAAGATATCACCTTTTGTAACTAAGGATTTAGAATCATATTTTCCTGAATAATAAATTTTATCAGTGAATCCTTCTGTCATATTTTGAATTCTAATTATTGGAATATAATCACTACTGGTCGAATATAAATCTTTTTTACATGGAAATCCATTTATAACATCAGCCACATCATTTAAAATAACTTTTTTCATTTTTCTAATTCCTTTAGTTCATTTAGTAAAGTGTTATATTCCTTTTGTCTTGACATTAATCTTTCGATTATTATACCTGAATCTTCATATTCCTTTTCTTCTGATTCTATTTTTTTATACTTGTTTAAAGATAAACTAAAATCATCATTTAGAATATCATTCTTTAAAATAACAAAAGCATTACTAAAAACAACCTCTTTTTCTTCTTTATATTTTATAAATGTTTCTATTATTTTTAAGAGTTCAGATCCTTCTATCGGATTTCTTTGGGAACCCAAACTATAACCATCATTATTCATTTCTACGAACAATATATCTTTTTTTTCTTTTGCTAATCTTTTGTCTAAAAATAAAATGCTTGTCTTTACACCTGCATATGGTTGAAATACCCCACTTGGCATACTAACTACAGCGATTAATGAATTTTCAATTAAACTTTTTCTTAATTCTTTATAAGCTGTGCCAGATTGAAACAAAATACCTTCCGGAACAATTATTCCCGCTCTACCTTCTGCACGAAGATGGCTAGCTATGTAATCCACAAATAGTACTTCTGCACGATTAGCCTGTATTCCAAATTTTTTATGTGGTTTAACTCCACCTTTTGGAGTCATAAATGGAGGATTTGCCAAAATAATATTGAACTTCTCTTCCCATCTATCTTCCATAGTTAAGGTGTCATATTCATGAATATCTGGGTCTGTTGCTCCATGTAAGAACATATTCATTTCAGCTATTCTAACCATGGATGGTTCTATATCATAACCAGTGATATGTTTCAAAACTTCAACTCTTTCATCAAAGTTCATTTTATCGCCCGGTTTGTCGTCCATATTATTTTTTAATATATGTTTGTATGCTGATATTAGAAATCCCGCTGTTCCACAAGCAGGGTCTAATATATAATCTCCCTTTTGTGGGTCAACAATCTCTACCATCATATCAATTATGTGTCTAGGGGTTCTAAATTGGCCCAAATCGCCTTGTGAACCCAGTATCATTAGTAAATACTCGTAAGCATCTCCAAGTTGCTCAGAATCTCCATAACTTAGCCCTTCATCGATTGTTCTTAAAAACATTGTTAATACATCTGCATCTCTATATGGAACAGTTGCATTTTTGAATATATCTTTAAATGTTTGAGGAAGTTTTGGCCTACTATAAAACTTTTCCAAAGCTTCAATATATCTATTAAATCTTTCTTGAGCTCCTAATGTTTTACTCATTATGGTTCTCCAACTATATTTTTCAAAATTATCTGCAAAGAATGTAGCTTTACCCCCTAGTTGAATAGACTCTTGATCCATATCATCCATAAATTTATATAACATGGCAATTGTTATTTGTTCAACTTGAATATTAGGAGATGGTGTTTTGCCAACTAATATATTTCGTGCATCATCTATTGCTTTTTTTGTTTTTATGTCTAACATTGTACTCACTCCTTCTATTTAAAATTGTCACAGTTTATATCATTCTCAGATATATAATCTTGAATGTATTGTAATACCGTTCTCTTTCTAATTGATACTCCTGCTAAAGTCCTTAAACTATCTTTAATTGGCGTATTAAATAATATAGCTAGATTATTGTTCCTTACACAGTTTCTTACATTATCGTTTAAGATATAGGCCTGAAATACTGCTTCTATATCTCTTATTTTATCTGCATTATTTTCTAACTCATCTTTATTTAATAACTTAAAGTTTTCAAACTCATCTTTTAATTTTTGCGTCTTATTTTTATAACCATGTTCTAATCCCAATAAGTTAAGAACTATTTCTCTTACTGTTAGTTTTCTATCTAATCCAAGAGATCTTTCAAGTTTCTTAACGTTAAAGTATTCTACAGGTTTATCAAAAACGCTTTCTTTCAAATACCATTCTAATGATTCTATATCTTGATTATCCAAATATTGTTTTACATTTGGATCTTCTTTTACTTTATCTTCAAAATTTTTATAAAGCATTCTATCTATTTTCATACCCATTTCCGGTACTTGTTCTTCTTCAAGTGTTATTAGTGTATCTGAGCCTTTATTAATAACTGTATCGATTACTGAAGGTTCTCCTGGACCCCCACCTAAGTTCTCACTTATTCTTGGTAGATCAATTTTTTCATCATATTTAAATTCATTTTCAAAGTATTCACAAACTGCGAAGAAATCAAACAATTTAAATGTTGTTTTCTTCTCCTTGTTATCTTCATACTTAAATGTATTTAGTCTTGTTCCGCGACCTTTTATTTGAATAAATTCAGATGGTGAGTATATTGGTCTAAATATTCCAAGATTTAATATATCAGGACAATCATAACCAGTAGTCATCATCCCTACTGTTACTGCTATTCTTGTTTTACTTGAATCATAATCTTCTAACCATTTTGTATGACCATTTAAATTGTTGTTTGAAAAATTAATAGTCATTTGTTGTGAATCAGGTATATTTGAAGTTACTTGAACAGCAAAGTCGGAATTATATTTACCCGGAAATTTCATTTCAGCAAACTTATTCAATAATTCAGTAACTTTTCTTGCATGTTGAACATTAACACAAAAGATGATAGATTTACCTATTTCATTTGTAATTGGATCTCTTAATGCATTATCAATAAATGTTTGGCATAGCACTTCATTTGTTGCATCAGAAAAGAATTTCTTTTCAAAACCTTTTTCTGTAAATATTTTTGTTTTTCTTCCATCTTGATTTTTAACCGTTACTTCAACTTCATCTGATTCAATGTTGATAATTAAGCCCTTTTCAGATAATAATTCTGTTGTTATATCAGTTCTAGCATCTACTATTGTAGGGCTTATTAATATCTTATCTTTTACGCCATCATTTAAAGTGTAACTATATGTTGGACTACCACTATCACATCCAAAAATATGATAAGTATCTAACATTAATCTTCTTTCTATCTCTCTTGGGTCTGTATCACCAAATTCTACGCCTTTTAGGTAGTTTTTAGGCGTTGCGGTTAATCCAAGCTTATATCCGATGAAATATTCAAATACAGCCCTATTAGAGGTTCCTAGACTTCTATGAGCTTCATCAGAAATAATTAAATCAAAATCTGTTGGATCAAATATCTTTTTATATTTATCATCATGGGTAAATGATTGGATTGTACTGATAACTACATCAGCTGAATTCCAATCTTGTTTATTCTCTTTATATATTTCTACACGAATACCATCTTTCGACAAATATCGACTTATATCTTTTTTAGCCTGATTTTCTAATTCTAATCTATCAACTAAAAATAATACCCTATGAGCAATATCACTTCTAATAAACAATTTTATTATTCCAGAAGCGGTTAATGTTTTACCTGTTCCAGTTGCCATTTCTAATAAGAATCTTGTCTTGTTATCCCTAATAGCATTTTGAATTGCTTTGATAGCTGATAATTGATAAGGCCTTAAAACTCTTATTTCTTTTGCCATGCAATAATCAAACAATATTTTTTTATCTTCTGATTTCCATGCACTGCTTTGTGTTAACGATGGATCTTGAGAAGTAGCCACAAAGTATTCGTCTATTTGCATATCAACTAAATTTTCAGAATTACCAGTTAATGCTTTACTATTTTTTAAAGATTCATAACTTGGAAATGATGTAATAAGTTCTGGATTCCCCTTTTCAAGATTCCAAAAATAATGCATTTCTCCATTAGTCAAAATGATATATTTAGCTCTTTCTTGTAAAGCATATTTTCTAGCTTGTTCTTTAGCTTCAAGTGGATGAGTTCCTTCCTTCTTAGCTTCAACAACTATAAAAGGATGATTATATTCGTCTAATAATAAATAATCCACATAACCATTATTAGTTTTTTCAAAGTTTTCACCAAGATCATCTATCATCTGTTTCGTTAACTTAACGTTGGGTTCTAATTGTATATTAGCAGATCCTTGTTGGTTATCAAAAAATCTCCAACCGGCTTCTTCTAATAATTTATTTATTTTAATTCTTGCCAAAGCTTCTTTATTCATACTTATTCACCACAATAAAATTATAACATATTAAAACTAGTTTTGGGTCCATAAAATTTTTAGATGTAAAATATGTTGATTTATAAATAAGTAAATTGTATAATCTAATTATATTAGACGTAACTTTTGAGAGACTATTTATAGTTTCATATTTATACTTAGATATTAAATAAATGAAAACTTAAATAGTCTTTTATAATTAATTATTAATAATAAATGTTCTGTTTAAGTTAACTTTTTATAACGAGGAGGATATTTATGGAAAGAGCATACTTTTACAGAAAAGCTAAAAATATAAAAGAATATGACAATGTGATTCTGAAATACAAAGAATACACTGATTTCTTAAGTTTTAAAATATCAAAAAAAATATTGCTTAATAAAAAGCAATATAAAAATTTTACTAATAACTTTATGGAAGAGCAAGATTTTATAAAACAGAATATAGATTTAATGACAATGGATGACAACGATGTTGTTTCGTGTTTATTAATGCATTCTGAAAATTATAATTTTGGAATTCTTGTATATTCAGCCGGATATGGATATGCGAGATATATCGCAAAAATCACAATATAATATGAATTGTTTTTTATTTCACCTTAGATGCTGATGGTTTATTATCATTTCTACAATCAATCAAAAAAATTGTTTCTCCAATTTTTCCTTTTTGACCAGCAGTTTTAATAAATTTGATAGTTTTATTGTAGTCAGTTTGACTAAAAAAGAATATTGCATAAAGACTATTTTCTGTATCATTTGCTGCTTTGTAAATATCAACCTGATCAAAAATATGTGGTAATTGAGGATTACTGGCCAACTTAAATTCTACAACACATTGATTCTTTTGACCTTTTGAAATTATAACATCTGAAGGCCCTCTTCCATTATTGGTTTCAAAATCCGACTTATATGTTGTTGCATACCACACGAATTTAAACATTCTTTGAAGATCATTTTCACAGGTTATATTTTCCCCATTTACATAAAAGTTTTTATAAGCATCACAGTCTTCAATAATATGCTTAAAATATTTTAACCTGTTCCTTGATTCCTCAATTGCCGTTGGCATTTCAGTAAACGTATAATTATTTTCAAAAAATGATTCTATAATTCTTTTAGAGTTTATTATCAATTTTGAAAATTGCGATGCAAACTCTTGATAGCTTTCATTCCTAACTTCCCTTGTATCATTTTCTCTTAATTTAATATAATAATCATATAATATTGGAAATTGATTTGCAATTTCAACAAAGGCCCTTTTTTCTATTTTGTTAATTGAATCTTCATTAATTCTCTTTTTATTTTTTTTCTGATTATCTTCATATCTTTTTACAGCAATACCAATATAATTTTCAACCTGACTTCGTAAAGCAAAATTATCAATTGAATTTCTTATTCTTTGATGACTATTGCAAAAATCTACCCTATTAATAGCAGGTTCATCTTTTCTTAATATATCAAATGGTGTAAGTAGAACATACTCTATTTTCCCATTTGCTTTAGTGATATATGGGAGTTTATATTCTTTACTAACAAAAGTCTCGGTTTGATAATTAAAGTCTGCCATATCAACTGGAATTATTTTTAACATACTAGAATCTATATATTGTTTAGAAAATTTTTCTGTATATTCAAGCAAATAGGATTTTATGACATTTACTGTTAAGTCACTTATTTTATCTTTTCCGCTACCTTCATGAATCAACATTACTTTCTCAATATGTGATTCGTTTGAAATTGAATTTGTTGTTAAAGCAAACTGTATGTTATTAGCCAAAAATTCAGAAAACTTTTTTCCTAAAGCTAATCCCCCATTACCATTTAATGAGTAACCTAACCAATTTTGTTTTACTTCATGAAATCCAAACCATGCAGATATTTCCCCTTTTGTTAAATTCTTTTGAGCCTTAACCGCTAAAAAATGGAAATATTTTATTATTTTTTTGTGAAGCTTTTTATATTCACCTTTTTCACTATTAAATATTAATAAAGGATCTACAAATAGTGGAATATCACAAACAAGCGATATATCAACAGCTCCATATTCTTCTAAAATTTTTGGTGAAACATTAAAAATTTCAGAAAACAATACCTTATTAGTTTTTTTTTCTGATTCAATTTTCATATATTAATTACCCTCCTAATCATTACTTTTTAAAATTTTGACTTTTGTTACTACAATGTCGTCTAAATACAACCTGATATCAATTTTAGCTGCTTTTAATTTTTTGTGGGGTAAATATGGGATAAAATATATTAATTACATTAACTTTTCTTTGTTTACAATAACAGACCCTTTTAGCAAGTTAGAGTTGGTTATAAAAAAATTGTTTGATAGCTTAACATATTTCCGTATTGGCTCATATTCTTTCTTGCTATTAAAGTTTATTTTTCCGTTTATGACATCAAATTGCCAAAACCTATCTTTTGAATGCCAACCTATGGATGATAACAACAAGTCAAATACTATTTTCCCTGAAAAATCACTATTTTGAATATTTTCTAAAACAAATTTTTTTATTATTTCTCCTACATTATAAACGCTTTTTATAGCAATTAAATAACAATCATTTGTCTTGTGTAAAATTTCGTAATTTTTCATCATTATCACCTCACTTACTTATTTATAATATTCCTCTATAAGTATTATACCATTCATAATTACTTTTTTACTTTCTTCATTATTCATTAATTTTGTATCACTAATATCTAAATCACCAAAATGAAATATTTTATGTCTTATTGTATTATAAAAATTATAACATCTATTGATGTAATCAACTTTAGAAGCATTTGTTTTTAAAGCATGTGTTTTTTGTAAAGTATAACTGTTACCATTAAAATCAAAATAACTAAACTTATCTATTATATTAATATTCAAATCATTTTTGAATACGAACTTCAATTGTCCTTCGATTGCACGAAGTACTGGTGTAGTGATATAACTAGAATCCTCAATATAATCTATTTCTAAAAATAAATTATAGACACCTTGTACCAAGAGACGATAAATATCTATATTTAATTGAATACCTTGCAAACCAGGTGCGATTTCATATAACTTCTGTTGAATTTTATCTTTATCAATATCAGTCTTATTTTTGCAATTTAAATTTAATAATATTGTATCAATTGTTTCTTTGTCATTTAGAAAACTTAAAAGTAATTGAAATATTTTTTCATTTTCTTTTCTAGGAATAATTAATAGATTTCCACTTTCAAAATCATATTTTTGAAAGGTCAACTTTTCTTGACCAACAAAGCATTTGTAGACGAAATGATTTGATTTTTGTTCTTTAATAAAATTGAAGTTTTCTATTAGTAGTTTTAATTTTTTCAAAGATAAATCTATTTTCTCAGTACTATATCTATAACTCTTAAATCCATAATCATCTTCTTTTGATTGCTCAAGTGATCTTAATTCGTTTTTTGCCAATTTATCTGCTATTTCATTATAAGTGTTTCCTGTATGGCCCTTCACTTTTATATATTTTACTTCTATATCCTTTTTTCTTTTATTAATTTCATCAAAATAATCTACTGAAATTAAATTATTTAATCTCCATTCGCCAGTTATCCATTTTCCCAACCCATCATAATCATGAAGAATATATATTTTTTTATATTTTTTATGAATAGCATAGTCAATAGCCTCTAACACACCTTTTATTTCACCATAAACTTGATTACTATTATATTTATCTTTTGTTACGCCACTAATCCTATATTCAGGCATATTTTTCATTAGACAAACACAGCCATAAGAAACATAATCGTAATTTGGATTAAAAGAACCGTCTGAATAAACTATAATTTCATCGTCGTTTATGTCATCAACTGATATTATATGTCCTTGTTCTTCACTTGGCTCATCAGTTAATTCATCACTCTCCATATAATGAGTGGCTTCATCTTCAGTGTTAAATTTTTTAAATTTTGCTCCTTTATATCCTTCAATATTCTTCTTACATTCATCCCAAGAGTCAAAAATACCTGTTTTCTCACCAACTTTAACTGCATAAAACTTACTCATAAAATACCTCCTCTACTAAAATTGCATTAGGTTTTACTAATCCGTTTTTATCTTTTGAATCTATTACAAAGAATTTTACATAATCATTTCTTTTCTTTGCAATAATTAACTCTTTTCTTACAAATACATTTTCTGGAAAACTATCACTTTTTATAAAACCATTTCCACTTTTGCTAATATTGAATATATATCCTTTATAGATTTTGGGTAGAATTTCATTTTTCTCCATTATGTAACTATACAAGATTGAGTTGAATTTATTTTTTTTACAAGATGATATCTTTCCCTCTTTGATTTCAATAAAATCTAACAATTTGGTATATAAATCACCATCCAATTCTTTAATGAAATTTAATATTGAATCATAAATATATAAGTCTAGATATTTGCCGTGAACTATTAATAGTTCTATTATTAAGAAATATATACTTAAAACATTTTTTATATCCTTATATTTTATCGGTAAAGTTAAAAGATAAGGGTCTCTTTTTATCAGTAATAATTCTTCTAAAATTTTATTTGCCTTTTCATAATCGCGATTAAAAAAATATAATTTGCAAATATGATATTTAATAAAAAATACAACTTCTTTATCACATGTTCCGCTGTTAATATATTGTTTCTCTAGTTCGAGCAAAACCTCCTTTTTGTTTAGAAATTGTAAATACTTAGATTTCTTCAAATAAAATAAATCATAATCACTATATCTATTCTTTCCGAACCTATCTTTATTTAAAATACTACAATCATAATAATTAACCCATTTCAAGGCATTTGCATAATCAGTTTTGTCCTCATAAAATTTCAATCCTAATTTGATAAAATTAATATCTAATTTTTTATTTTCAGCACTGCATTCTGTTATAGCCGTTTCTATTAAATTAATATTATCACTAGTTACTTTTTCATTTCTCTTACAAAAATAATCAAATACTCTTTTTCGGTAATCAATTTTTATATTTTGTGTACAATTTTTATTGATAATAAGATTTCTTAGTAATTTCATTGTCGTAATAGCATCTTCATTTTTTTCTATTATTATTAAATATTCGTTGCTTTTTTCACTTATTAAATCCATTTGTAAGGCCTCCAAAAAAACTAATATAAAATTTATTAGGTCTTTACTAGCACCACTAGCAACATTATACCATATATTTCCATCTTACAACAAAAATGAATTTAAAACTGAAAAATGTTATGCAAATGAAGGATAAAAGTTTATGATTTCCTTGTTTTACAAATAAAAAATGGAGCCTCTCGGCTCCTTCAGGGGGTTTTGGTTGATCCACCTTCACTCTTAAAAATCGTAAAAGCAGATCTAGCATAGCAATAATACTATGCTAATTTAATGATATAATCTTTTATGGATTTTGTCAAATTATTTTTTCTAAAATTTGGAAATATTTTGGAAAGAAAAAAGCATTAAAGCTCAACGTTATGATATATATTACTTACATCATCTATTTCTTCAAGTAAATCTAATGCTCTTTTAAATTTTGTTAAATCTTCTTCAGTAAGTGTAATTGTTTCTTTTGGATATTTAGATATTTCTTCTATTTCTATTTTATTATTTGGGAACTTTTCTTCTATTGCTTTTTTCATTTTATAGAAGTCTTGTGGTTCTCCATATATTAATAAAATATCTCCATCTTTTTCTATATCATTTAAATCTATGCCTTCATTGAACATAGCTTCCATTACATCGTCTTCACTAACATCTTTTATTCCTAGTACAGCTAAATGATCATACATATATGAAACAGCTCCCATAGAGGCTAATTTTAATCCTGTTTTGTTAAATACTGCTTTTAATAAAGATAAACTTCTATTAATATTATCAGTTAAACATCTTATAATTAAATTACTTCCACCTTGGCCAAATGCTTCATATTCACATACTTCATAGTTTTCTACTGCACCTTTTTTTGCTTTATCAATATTTCTATTAATAACATCTGCAGGTACTTGATCTTTCTTTGCTTTCTCTATTATTCTTTTAAGTTCAAGGTTATTTACCGGGTCAGGGCTAGACTTTGCCGCTTGGTATATCTCCTTTGCATAAACAGAATATAGTTTTGACTTTACAGCAGCAGTTTTTGCCATTGAGGCTGCTCTTACTTCATGTGCTCTTCCCATTATTTCACTTCCTTTTAATTTATTTGGGCTTTCTTAACCTATTCTACTACATATTATGTAATAAAAAAAGATTAAATTTAATCTTTTTTCATTGCTTTATATATTTCTTCCTTATTTCTTTGAAATAATAGATTGAATACTTTTTCATGTTCTTCATCTGATTCAATGTCTTTAAACTCATCATTTATTGCTTCTACTAAAGCTAAATCTTTTTCAGCCTCTCCTATCAAGAATATATACTTTTTATTATCCATTTCAAAAAAATCAAGTACAATATATTCTTTATCATTATCAAGTATTATAGCTTCACCTTTTTCGTAATTCATATTTGTTATCCTATCTACCATTTAATGCATTAGAACCAGGTTCTTCGTATGCATTTCTTTGGGTTTCTGTTATAGTAAAACCAGTTCTAGGTTCAACGGTAACATTATTGGCTTTAGCTATTCTTGCTGAATTAGCAACAAAAGCAAAAAGACCAACAACTAAAAAAGTATATGCTAAAAATTTTAAAAATTTTTCTGGATTTAATTTATACTTTTGTTTGGCTTTTCTTCCATTAACGTTTTCATTATGTCTCATTTGTTCTCTAGCGGAATTAACAAAACTTGCACTTTTTAATTCTCCAATATTCTCTGCCATAAATAACACCATCCTTATCTTAATTATATTCTTTGTTTTTATATATTTCAATTATTAGTCGATCGACTTTACACTTTCTATAAATTTAGTGTAACAGTCATATTTTAGATATTCTTTATCTTTTATAAATTCTGCACTATCTTCTTTTGCTTGTAATAATATTTTATAATCATTTTTTAAACTTGCTATTTTGAAAGACATATCTCCACTTTGTTTTACTCCAAATAAGTCTCCTTCTCCACGCATTTCAAAATCTTTTTCTGTTATATAAAATCCATCATTACTTTCTGTTAATACTTGTAATCTTTTATTGTTTTTTGATCCAATTAATACACAAGTACATTCATAACTATTTCTTCCAATTCTTCCTCTTAACTGATGTAAAGTAGAAAGTCCAAATCTATCAGCATCATATATAACCATCATAGAAGCATTTTTAACATCTACTCCCACTTCAATTACTGTTGTTGAAATTAATATTTGAATTTCTCCCTTTAAGAATTCACTCATTATTCTTTCTTTTTCTAATTTATTTAATTTACCATGTAATATCTCTACTTTTACTTTATTTGTAAAAGCATCTGTCATTTTCTTTTTTAAATCAGTTACTGTTGATAAATCTAATGTTTCACTTTCTTCAATTAATGGAGAAACCACATATATTTGATGATTTAAATCTAATTCACTTTTCATCATTGTTAATACTTCTGGTATTTCTTTTTCAGTTTTTATTAAAGTTTTTATTTCTTTTCTTCCACTTGGTTTAGTTTTTATATATGAAATGTCCATATCTCCATATAATGTTAAAGCATATGTTCTTGGTATTGGAGTAGCAGACATATATAATGTATCTGGAAGTAATCCTTTGTTTTTCAAAC
Source organism: uncultured Muribaculaceae bacterium (assembly GCA_964396655.1). Taxonomy (GTDB): domain Bacteria; phylum Bacillota_I; class Bacilli_A; order RF39; family UBA660; genus CAYNFP01. The sequence continues at coordinate 52,934 of CAYNFP010000005.1, forward strand.
TTGCTCTTTGGTTAACTCCAAATCTATGCTGTTCATCTGTTATAACTAATCCTAAGTTTTTAAATTCAACATTATCACTTATTAATGCATGAGTTCCAATTACTAAGTCTAGTTTACCTAATTTTATTTTTTCCTGTACCTCTTCTTTATCTTTTTTAGTAAGACTTCCTATTAATAATCCAACTCTCATACCAGTATCTTCTAATATTTCTCTTATGTTATTAAAGTGTTGTATTGCAAGTATTTCTGTAGGCGCCATTAAAGCTGTTTGATAACCTGATAAACTGTTTATATAGGCCGCTATAACACTTACTATAGTTTTACCACTACCAACATCTCCTTCAAGCATTCTATTCATTCTAATGTTACCACCCAAATCTGAATATATGTCCTTAACTGCTTTTACTTGATCATTTGTAAGTTCAAAAGGAAGTCCTCTTATGAATTCATCAACTTTCTCTTGATCTATATTTCTAATATACCCAGACTCTTTAGATTTATTAACTTGTTTTAAATAATTAATCTTAAACATAAAATCAAAAAATTCTTCATATATAAGTTTAATCTTAGCTTTTTTTAATTCATTAGCATTTAATGGATTATGAATATATTTTAATGCTTTCTTTTTATCTAAAAATTTATATCTTTCATTCAAATATTCGGGCACTTTATCTTCTATATTTATATTTAAAGTTAAGGCGGAAGCAATATACTTTCTTAATATCTTATTTGATATACCACTAGTTAAATGATATAAAGGATCTATTTGTCCATCAGAAACTTTTTCAAACTTAATATCAGAACATACAAAAGTATTGGTATTTTCATTCCATTTACCTATTAAGGTTAAATTCATACCTAATTTTATATTATTTTTTATAAATGCTCTATTAAATATAATTGCTTTGAATATTTTCTTGTTAGAACCCACTCTAAATGTTAAACTATTCATCTTTCCATTAAATCTTCTAAGAATAGGATAACTATCTACGATTGCGTGTACTGTATAGTTTTCTCCATCCTTAAATTCATTAGCGTTATCTATTTTAATAACATTATATCTGTAAGGATAATAGTTTATTAAATCTTCTGCTGAAAATATATTTAATGCATTTAAATATTTTAAACTTTTTTCCCCTAAACCTTTAATTTTTATTAATTCACTCATTCATTTCTCCGTAAACATTTATATTTTACCACATTTTAAAAATTTTTAAAGGAAAAGTTTTCTTTTTAATTGACTCTGAAGATTCATATCCGTTTAACTTTGATACTTTTTCAACTTCTTCTTCTATTAATTCTTCACTATAACCTTCAGCCCTTCTTACATTACGAAGCATTTCTTTAAATTGTTCAGAATTAAGTCTTTTTGCTCTCATATATTTTTTATATTTATCACTATTATACTCTCCATCAAAGAATAACTTAAATTGTTCTAAAAGTTCATCATCTTCATTAGTAAGATAATTTTTCACATAATCTTTTGGTTTTTTATTATTTCCATATAAATAATAGCTAAATAATATAGGATAACTGTCATATGGAAAAACTTTATGATAATCAATAACAGGAATTAAAAAATATAAATATCTTGATAACCCCGTTTCTTTTTCCTCATTGCTATCATATGTTACATCTAATGCAAAAACTCCATGTATATTATATTTATCATCATCAATCATTACTATATTTCTTGCATGATCATGTTTTGGAGGCATTATATATACTATTTCATCTAAAGACTTAACTACTTTATTTTGTTTTGCCAAAATAGAAGTTTTTTCAATTTTAATTCCTAATTCTTTTACTATTTGTTTTAAAAATATACTATAGCCAAAACAAACTATATCTCCAGTTTTGACAATTCCACTAAGACTTCTAGAATCCATTGGCCTTTCTTTATTTGCTCTATAATTAAATGATTTTACTAAATCATATGCATACATAAGTTGTTCAATAGGAGACAACTTTTGACTTTTTATTAAATCTAAATAGTATTTTAAAGTGGCTTTAACTTCTAAATAATCATCTAGAATCATTAACTCACCTTCAAAAGAAACATAAATTTTGCCAACTTTATTCTTGAGTTCATTAAGAATTTTTGTTTTTTTATAATCTTCATCTTCCAAATTAATATATACTTCATTTATTTTAACGCCATTATTCAATAATCTATTTATAACCAATAACTGGTCTTCAAGAGTTACATCTCTAAAAGAAATAATTCCTATTTCTTTGCAATACTTGCTTAATTCATCAACATATTTTTCATTATATGGAAAATCCAGAAATAATGATTCTATTCTTTTTATAGATAACTTATTTTGATATAAAAAATAATTATTACCTTCTGGTAATTGATATCTCGGATCTTCTGTTTCTATTTTAAACTTAAACATATCACAAACTTCTAACACATTTTCATCGACTGTTTTAAATCTTATAGTGTCTATAAGTGGAAAATATTCATAAATTTTATATAAAGTCTCTAAATCCAGATTACCTTCAGACTTAATAAGAAATAAAGAATGAAAATCTTTAAAAAAATCTAATGAAATTTGTTCTTTTCCTAAATCTATTATTTCTATTTTAGATTTATCTTTTAAATTTTCTAAAACAATTTTAAAACTATCAATATCTTTTATGTATAGTGATGAACCAGTAATATCAAAATCACTATATCCATCAAATACTATATATTTACATTTTTCATTTAAAAGTTTTATTTGTTCTTCATTCATATTATTTCCTTATTGTATATATTAATTATATCATATTTATTTTATCTTTTTTGTTAGCAAAATTTCGTTAAACAATATTCAAGAAATATATCTTCTTCTGAGTTTTCATATTCTTCAGAAGTCACTTGAATATAATCATCAATTTTTAAATGTTTTTGATTCATTAAATCTTTTTTAGCTTTTCTTAATTCTTCTTTAGTATATATTCCTTTTATTATTTGTTGTTGTTCATCTGAATACCAATATACTTTAGCAAAATTAAATTTCTTCTTTTGAGTGAAGAAAAAAGAAATCTAAATGTTTTAATTCATCTGGAAATTCGGGATCAAGTTCTTTTCCTCTTTTAGTAGTTGCTTGTTCAATAAAATAATTTAAATCTTCCCTAAATTTTTTATCCATATTAATAATTTCCTCATCAAATACTTTTCTATATTATTAATATACTATATTTTTGTTTGTTATTAATAGAAAACGAATAAAATTTTACATAAATTATACAAATAAAAAACTGATTTAAAATCAGTTTTATTTGTTATTTATTCATCGAAGAAATCATCAAAGAAATCATCATCTTTTACATTATCATTAACTATTATACTATCAACATCAACATTTATTTTAGGCTTTTCTGTTTCTTCTTCAGAAACTTCTTCAACTTCATTTAATGGTTGTTGTTGTTTTGCTTCTTTTTGTCTTTTTATTTCTTCTTTAAAATCTTCTATTTTTTGATTTAGCTTTTCATTATTTATTTCTTTTGGTTTATCTTCTTCAATTTGCTTATTAGCTTCTTCTTTTTCTTTTGCTTCTTCTGCTTCAATTTCAGCTATTTTAGCATCTATTTTCTTAGATAACTCATCAAAATTTATTGAACTAGGCATTCCCCCACCTATTCCAGGCATACTGCTTGGAGTAGTTGGATTTGCTGGTGGCATTTGGTTCATAAATGGATTAAATCCTCCAGGCATTCCACCACCAAAACCACCAAAGCCTCCAGGCATTGCATTAAAGTCCGGTAATCCTTGTTCTGCTCTTTTTTGGTTAACAAATTCTTTCAAATTGAAAACTGCAACTTGCTTAAATTCTCTTTTAGGAAGTGGAGTTGCTTCATAACTACAATTCCATGCATTTTCTTTAACTAATTCATAATCAGGAGTAAATTTACTCTTAAATGGATGAGATCTCATTCTTTTTATTAAAAATTCAAATTTACCCATATGTTGAAGATCACTTATAGAAACTAAAGGTCTTATAGGTTCTGCAGGCATTCCTTCTTTTGCTTTTTTAGGTTTAGCATCTCCACATAATCTTGAAATTTCATCTAAAGCTTTTAATTCGGTTGTTAATAAGAAATGTAGGTTACAGTTACCTTTAATGGTTTCTGCCATATCAGCGCCATATACTAAATTTAATTGAGCAAAGTTTTGAATAATAAATGTAAATCTCATATTTCTACTACGAGATGCTGTAATCATAGAATCAACATCTTTTAAAGGTGGCATATTAGCAAACTCATCAAGCAAGAAGTTTGTTCTTATAGGAAGTTTTCCTCCTTCACAACCTTGAGCTACATCTATTAAACTTTCATAAATTTGTTTAACAAGGATTGTTGCTAAAGCATGATAAGTTTTCTTTTCATCATGTATCATCATAAATAATGCAGTTTTTTCTTTTCCTATTTTAGAAAATTCAAAATCTGAGTGACTTAACATTTCACTTAAAATTTCACGTGAAGAAAATATTCTTGTCTTTGTTCTAAAGGTTGATAAAACACCTGCTTTTGTATCTTGAGCTGTTGTAATAATAGCAGAAGCAGATATATATGCAGGAGACATTTCTCCTTTTAAAGTAAAGTACTCTTTATCATATGTGCTTCTTCCAACTCTTTCTTCACCTTGAGTTGCCATTAAATTTATACTATTAATATTTATTTCTTCTTCTTTAGCATCTTCAAATAAACCAATTGCTAGTCCTGTAAAATAGTCTCTTGAAGCATTTTCCCAAAATGGTTCACCTTTACTATTAGGATCAATCAATATATTTTGTCCTAAGTCTTCAAGAAGTTCCCAAGCTTTATCTTGTTTACCTTCTTTATAAAATCTATATGGTAAAGTAAATGGATTCCAAGCATTTCCTTCCAAAGGACTTCTGAAGTTTAATAATATAATATTATACCCTTGTTCTTTTAATAAAGCTCCGGTTTTTCTATAAATTTCACCTTTGGGATCGGTAATAATCATACTTTCTCCAGCCTTAGCTAGAATTCTTGCTGTAGGTAATATACCACATTCAGTTTTACCACTACCAGTAGAACCTATAATTAATGTATGATCTTCTCCGTTATTTACATAAGCTTCTTTTTTATTTAGTATAAAAGGAACTCCACCAGCTTCATATTTATTATCTTTTAAACTTACTTTTTTTATTCCAGACCATTTTTTAACATCTTTTTCATCAGCCATTTTTTCATAGCCTTTTTCTTCTTTTTCTTTAGATGTGAATCCAAATCCTTTATCTCTTTGAATAAGAAAGTTTGAAACTTTCATAATTGAAGCTGTTAAAGCAGCAGCATAAAATAAAATTGTTGTTAAAAAGAATCGTTTTCCAAAAGCTGGTAAAGGATTTAATCCCCAAAAATATGCTTCTGTTGAAAAATAATGTATATTTAAAACCGCTATTGCAACTATATACAATAAAAATACACAATATATTAAGAATTTTACCATATCCTCTGGTTTTGCTCTAAATAGTAATTTCATTTACACACCTCATATTCAAAATAATTATACTATATTATTAATTTTTCTTCAATTTATTCTTCAACTATTTCAACATTTTCTATTTCAATAATTTGATACTTAAAATCCAAATCTAGTTGGGTTTCTTTAAATTTTACAATTTTATGTTTTACACTTATAGGAATATTTAGAATAAATTCATCATTTATATAACTATATCTTTTATCAATTATTAAATTTTTTAATTCTTTTAAATTAGAATTTGATAAATTAGAATCATATCCATACATATAAAAATCCATAACAAAATAATCTTTTTCTTTAGATAATGAATTAACCCCAATTACATATTTATCTTTATCAATTATATTTTTTGGTAATGAAATGTATACTTTTCCATTATAAGAAACACCAATTTTTTGAAATTCAAAATATTTTTCTATGTCAAAACTTTTTAAATTAATATTATATAATTTTTTTAATTTTTCTAATAAAGTTGATTCTTTAATATAAAATGATACTCTATCAGAATTAAACATATCATTTTTTGATTTCAAAATGTTATACTTATCTGAATCTATAGATTTTAAATCCAAGGAATCAATATTATACATAGTTAATATTGATTCTTTAGATAAGTTTCCTATTTCTTCGTCTGTTAATTCCGAAGATTTTTTATCTAATAATAAATATTTATAAAAATATTTATCTTTAACCATTCTTTTTCTTATTACTTCACTATCTTTATTTATATATTTATTAAAATTAATATACCTGTAATCATTTGTAAAATATAAAATAAAAGCTGCTAAAATTAAGGAAATTAAAACCACAATTAAAATTATTTTTAATCCAAACTTCAAGTCATTGCTTTGATTTTTTTTAGCTTTAATCTTCATTGTTCCTCCTTCAAACTTATATTTTATTTATTTTTTTAAATCTTTTTATATAAATTAATATTACTAAAACAATTAATAAAATAGTTGATGAATATATTAAATATTTAACATTATTATTTTTTTCTTTAAATATTTTAAATTCTATATTATTTAAATCATTATTAAGTTTCCAAGTATAAGAATTATTTGAATTTTTAGTTGCATTCGAATTAACTTCTATTTTATTATTAGTTTTTATATTAATTTCTTCTATACCTTTGCTTAGACAATTGAATTTACCATAAGCTTTAACATAATAATATTTTGAAGTTTCTTCAGTATAAAAATTGCTAAAACAGTTATTAATATATTTTGAATTATTAAATTCAGCAAATGTGTATGTATATGATAATTTTACTGTAGATATATCAGCTGAATTAATTTCTTTTTTATAAAGTTTCTTTTCATCATTTACTGCAAAAATATCACCATATACCAAAGATCTCTCTATATATTCACCATCATCATCTTTTTTTATTTTTTCTAATTTGCTGTATATATTTTCATCAAAAGTAAAGAGTATTTTTTCTGAAAAATCTCCATTATTTATTTCTAAATTATATTGAGCTTTCCATCCACAACAAAATAGTATCGATACAACCATTAATGCTAATATTTTTTTATTTTTCAAAAATATCACCTACCATATCCTACTATTGTTTTATCATTTAAAGACTTTGTTGATTCACATACACCATTAGTTCCACAATCACCTGTGTTTCCATGTATATATGTTACAGAATCTCCATTTACAGCAGAAACTATTCCTATGTGCCTCCAACAAGTATCTGATTTTGCTGGAAGATTTCCATTTCCTGTATAACCACAAGATGAACCAGCAAATATTACTATATCTCCAGTTTTAGGACTATCTTCACATCCATAATTTCCAGTTTCATCATACCAATATTTTGAAGAACAAAATCTATTGTTATTTTTAAAATAAGTCAAAAATGTTGAAACTGAAGAAGATCTTTGTGTTATTCCCGTTCCTGGAGTTAAATCTAATATATATGAAACAAATTTTGCACACCACGAACTATAACTACCATCATCATATTCGGTTATTGGAAAATAACTTGTCATTTGTTCTCTAGTAAACCCAACAAATTGTCTAGCATTAGCAATTAATTGTCCTACAGGTCTACAAGTAACCAATTTAGCATTAGCATAATTTTTACCATTACCTTTACTGTACGTCCTAATGTAATTAGAATCAAGTATATTTACATATGACAATCCCATATCTCCCATAATTTTAATTGTATTTTGCAATTTAGAACCATATTCTGCAAATACTATTTTTGATGTTTCTGAATTTACAAGTAATTGAGTTTTTATACCATTGTAAGCTAAATCTATATGATCTTTTTTATTTCCATTCACATAACCTACATTATATTTAGTATTATTATAAGATTGAAAACATTCTCCGGTTTTAACAAGAAATTCAGTCCCATTAATTAATTTTGTACTATTTCTTTGAATTGAATTCAATAAATATGTTTGTGCTATTAACATTTGAAATTTTACAGATTCAACTGGATAATAATTACCGCTTATTTCTGTTTCAGATATTCCGCTTAAATATTGTTGCAATGTAATTGCTTCTTTAGCAACATATCTTTCTTCTCCATTTATAGTTTGAACTGTATAACCTCCAGGTAACATTACACTAGGATCATACCCTTTATTATTACATATTGTTAATCTAATATTTTTTTCTGTAGAACCATTTTCTAGCATGTTACAAATAGTTTCATCGTCAAAACTTTCAATATTTTCTAAATTAGTTATAACACCATTTTCAAATGAACCTCCAGAAGGCCTTAAATTTCCGTTACTACAATTACAAGATTCTTCAGAAGGACACGCTAAATCTTTAGTTTCTATTGCAACTGATACTCTAGCATTAGTGTCTACCATTGTTGGAATTTCATCTAAACCATATATTTTATTTATAGCCGTTTCGTAACTTTTTATTGATACTAAAGAATTGGTTATCGTACCAAAAACATCAAATTGATTTTCTTTTAAAGTACCTTCATCAAAAGCTTTTTTATAATTTGGAAAAGTATTATATATAAAACCATCTTTGTATGTATATACTATAGGGTCATCAGAAACATAATCATAAACATTCAATATTGTTCCAGTTAATAAACTTTTTAAGTTAAGCAAAAAATCTTGACTTTCTTTTTTATAAATTTGAATTTCTTCTTGCCCAATAGTTAAAGTATTGCTAATCGTATTTACTGTTTGATTATCTTCATTAGTATTAATATCATCTAAATTAATATTATACTTATCTAAATTAATTTTAATATTATAATATTCATCATCATACCATTTTTTATAACATTCATCACATATATAATTTATACTTTTATTATGATTATATGACATTTCATAAAAAGCTGCAGCTTGTGATCCGTACAACAAATAAACCATATATTTTTCTCTACTAAAGGTTGCATTAAAATAATAATTTCTTACACATTTTTTGCCGTTTTGTGCATCTGTTGTACTGGCTCCATCTTTAATTTCTACTCCAGTTGAAGTACATTTGGTACTTTCACAATTATAATACCAAAAACCTTCAGTAAGTATCATATTATTTACCATTTCATCAATATCGGTAGGTTTGATTATTCCATCTTTTACTATATCTGCAAGAACTTCCATAGGTTGTCCAGCATCAATTGCTTTTTCTCCCTCAACTCTTGGTTGAGAAGAATAACCATATATTATTGTAGAAACAGCTAAACCAGGACTTAATTCTAAATCAAAACCTTGTAAATTATATAATACTTCGTGTTTTCTTATACTGTCTTTTACTAAAGCAACTACTTCACATTGATGATTGATTCCGGGAGCTAAATTAGAAACTATAGAATCCCAAACTCCACCAATCCAAGTATCAGAGCTGTTAATGTAACAATTTCCAAAATCAAAATCCGGATCTTGCATTTCTTCAAGTGTTAAATCTTTATATTCGCCACTTGTAAACATTTTTTCAAATACTCCAGATAATGTAGAAAATGCAGTAAAAATTAATTGCATTAAAACAACAATAACTACAATAAAACCTATTACTAATATTGCATATAAAGAAACGGTAGCTAATGTACCGCTCATAGCTGGATTTTTTTTAATAAAATTTAATATTTTCTTAAAAAATGAAGTTTTATCACCATTGCCGTTTTCCATAAGTTACTCCTAAAATAAATTATAATCCTCCACCACTACCAAATGACTCCAATTCTTGAGGTGTAGCAATTACACTCATTTTCATTCTTCTTGAACCACATACAAATAGTGCTTCTCCTTGATTAAATCTTTTGATTGAATCTATTTCTTGATCATTTAAATCTATTAATTTTGCTAAATCTTCAGTGGCTTGTTTTTTAAGGCCCATAACTACATAATAAGAGGCATTATCAAATATTGCTTTACCATGAACTAAAACTTCTGGAGAAGCAAAATCTGTAGGTTGTTGGGTAATTATAATTGTTCCAGTATTATATTTTCTGCTTCTTCTTTGAACTTGAGCTAAGAATTCAGCTCCTAAAGTATTTCTATCTGCAAGTAAAACGTGAGCCTCATCTACCATAAGAATCGTATTTGTATCTTTATCTAATGTTAATCCCCACGCATATTTTAATATATTAAAGAATAATGCATTTCTAATATTTGCATCTGAATTCATTACTTCTCTTATATTGAATACTATAAAATCACTACTTGCTTCAATTGTTGTATGACCAGTAAAATAATATCTTAATTCTTTTGTTAATGGTCTTACCTTTAATTCAAGTCTTTCCATTATATCTCTTTCATGAGTTTTTTCAGTCATTGAAAGAAGTCTACCTTTCACTGTTGCATAAACATCATCAAATGTTGGGAAGTTATTAGAAGTAAATTTACTAAAATCTGTATTTTCATCTATTTTATATCTTTTATATGTATCTTGAACAACTTCACTAAATAATGTTAAAACATCTTCTTCTATATCAGGAGAATAATATTTCATAAATGCTTTTAAATTTTGTAATGATCTAGTTAAAATGGTATAACTCATACCTGCTTGAATTTCTTCTTCATCAGCATCAGGTATAACTTCTAATGGATTTATCATACCATAAGCTCCACCCTTACCCAAACTTATAAAGTCTCCTCCATAAAGTCTAGCCATATCTTCAAGTTCACCTTCTGGATCTATAGCAACTATTTTATGACCATTTCTTATATTACTTCTAAGTAATAACTTAGCAGTAACAGATTTACCACTACCAGAAGTACCAAGAATAATCATATTAGCATTATTTCTATTAAATTCTTTTTTAATTTGATATAAGAATTGATTAAATAATATTATACCTCCAGAAAAGTCTGCTCCAAGTAAGCAAGATAATCCCGGATCTTTAATACTATTAAATATAAACGGATACATACCAGCCATTGTAACTGAAGGTATTGGAGTACCAATTCTATCTTCAATATCATTTTTAGGGAAAATTGCAAGAGCACTTTTTAATATCTTTTCTTGTTCAAATCTTAGTACTGTAGCTCTCATACCCATAGCATCCATATAATTTCTAACTTGTATTTTCTTTTTCTCTAATTCATCTTGACTATCAGCCATAAGCATTATGTGCATTTGAAAATCAAATATTCTTGCTTGTGTTGCTGCTAACATTGATATAAATTGTTCTAACGATTCATAATCTTGACGAATTTTTTCACGCATTGTATTATCTTTTTCGTTACCATATCTAACCTTTAAATCAGCAATTTCTTTATTAAGCATTTTACTTAAGGTAGAGAAAAGAATCGGAATATGTTTAATCAATATTTTTACTCCACCCATTTGTGTTAAGTTAGACAAATATCCATTATAAATGCTTTTAGGGTAGCTTATTACAGTCATTAAGCAACAATGTTTGTCACTAATAACCATATCTCCACTTCTAAATTCTATTCCTTTAGGTGCTATTTCACTTTTAAAACTCTTACTCACCAGTTATCACCGTCCCAAATTCAGTTTTTATTCCAGCATTAAAGAACCCATCAAGCAAAACTCTCAAATCATCGTTAGTGGTTTGCCTTGCAGTTAATCCACAAGAAGCTAATCCACTAATTAAATTTTGAATTCTTTTTGCCATTACATCAGGTCTTTTATCTTTAAATAATATAAAATATTCTGTATCAGCAACATTTACTTCCTTACTCATAAATAACTCTGCTTTTCTTAAATCTTCACTTATTAATTTTCTGATTCCCATATTTTGTATTGAATTTAATTGCAATTGTAATTGGCTTATGTATAAATTAATATCAACAGGTCTGTCTGATACAAGTAGCCAAAATTCATAATCAATGGTGTTATAAAAATTTCTTAAATTAAATATTACATTGTTTTGACTATCATAATCTAATATGAAAATATCTCTGGGATTAATTTTTACCCCAGTTACACTAAGGCCATTTTCTAACTGAATAGCCCCGTTCATAATAGATCTTATTGGTATCCAATCTTCTGCAAATTTTTTCATTGCAGATTCATTATTTTTCTGCGCCATCTAATACACACCATCCCTTCCATAAATATATCCTTCTATTTGCATAGAATGTAAATACCTCTCTTATTAATACCAATGTGTTGTGATAATTTGGTATTGGCATAACCAGAAACAAACTAATTAACACAGGGGCCAATTTTATAAGTAACATACTTAAAGTTTGACCAGGTATTATAAATAGGAAAAACAGAGAAAATGCTGCCCCAATAGAGAACAATATTAAATCTGTCATCCTAAATACGCCAAATATTAATGCACTCTTTTTACTATTAGCAGGTATTATATATTGATTATCCATATTCTTTTTCCCTTTCTATAAAACAAATCTATTTTTTATCTCCACTATTATTTCTTCTAGCATTTTCAGCTCCCCTAGCTTGAGCTTGAGCTGCTTTAACAGCTGTTGGATTAGTTATTGCATCATTGATTACAATTTGTTCTGAACTTCTAATTCCAGCACCACTATCTAAATTATCATGTAAATCATCAACATAAACTCCACCACTAACTTTTGGTTCGTGTCCCTCATATAAATCTGAGTTACTCTTTGCATGAGCTTGATATTCAACATACTTATCATATGCTTCTCCAGAACCAGATGAAATTTCGGCATTAAGTTGTTCTCCTCTTGCAAAATCAACATCTGCATTTGCTGCTTTTCTTTCTGCTTCTAAAGCAGCAGCAGCTGCTTGAATATCTGCAGTTGATCCTCCAGCTTCTTGAAGATCTTCCAAATGCTTTCTTGCAGAAGCGGTTCTACTTGAAACGTAAGATTCTCGTGTATCGAAGCCAGTTAAATTAAAGTCTCTAGACCCTCCTCCTGCAAGTGTACGAGTTCCATGAGAATTTTTATCAAATGCAGATTTTTCAGCTGCAGCTCTCATTGATTTTCTTAATTCTTCACCTTTACTAATTGTTTCTAGATTTGCTCTAGCTCCAGCTATAGCTCTTTCATTTCTCTTGTTAGCTCTTTGAGCTATAACGCCAGACAATCCGCCTTTGTTGCCAATTTCTTTTGCATATTGTCTTTGGGATTTGAAGTTTTGCCCAACAGAACCAGAAACAAAATCTTTTATATTTTTTGACTTATAACCAGATTGTGCACCCGCTCCAATTCCTTTTAATCCAGCAGTAACCGCTCCGAGTCCAGCACCAGTTCCTATTGCGGCAGAAGCTCCAACAACTCCTCCAACAGCTCCCCCTACGGCTCCAACTCCTAAGTGTGTTCCTGTAGTTAATATTTCTTTTGTGGTTTTAAAAGGATCTATATTAGAATCAAAACTTACACCAAACAAACTTCCTATTAATTTTGGAAATTTTCTGGCAAAATAGAATAATGAAACTATTACTACTATTAATAATAATGCTTTAAAGAATGTTCCTGCATCTGCCATACTAGGGAACATTGCAGCTGACCCTTCTTCACTAACATTTAATAAAATTGCATTCATACAAACTTTCATCAAATATAGCGTTATATATACAATTGCTATTTTCAAAAACAATTCAACAAATGCTTTAATATATTCTTGAAAATATTTACTTAACATACTATCTTTACCAGGAATTATATAAGCTATAATTGGAATAGGCGCTATAACTTGTAATATTATTAAAGTAAATGCCCTTACTCCAATATCAATTGCAAAAGTAACAAATATTACTCCTAATAAAATTCCACAAGCTCCCGATATTACAGGATATCTATAATATACCCCTTCTTCATTTATTTCTCCAACAAGATCATATAATGTTTTAGTTGGGGTCGTAACATTTCCGCTAGAATCAACACCTGTAATTTCCGTTTTCAAGGTATCATCAACCGTTACAAAAGCAAACAATAAATTATATGAGAAAAATTTACCGGCTGCGACATACTCATCATAATTTCCAGTACTTCCTGTAGTGGTATTTCCATCTTCATCTGTAGTATTATTAGTTTTACTATTTGAAGGACCCAAGATAATTGTTTGAACAACATTATTACTTATTATAATGTTTTGTAAATCATTGAATAATGTAAAAACATAATTCATAGCAACCAATAAAACCACTGAAATAGCTACTTTTTGAACTAGTTTTGATGTCATTTGCTCAGCTTTATCTGGATCAACTAACATTTGTAATAAATTAAAGACTACAACAAAAAGCATTATTATACCAATAAAGACTTTTATTCTATCTGTTAAATATACAAAAGATTTTCCAATTGAATCTATATTCATTTCGCACATTGCTGCAAACAAAACGTAACAGTTAACAACAAGACTATATATTAACCAGTCGAAGAATATGCATATTGTTTTTAAAATTTCTACGAATACCATAAAATCCCTTTCTAACTAATTCCGCAAGTTCCCCCGCCAATAGTAATTATACCTATTACTAAATTTATTACACTTGGAAGTATAATTATAGCAACAGTAACTACAGCTCTTGTTATAAATTTCTTACTTGCTTTCTTTAATTCTCCTTCATCAGAAGAAGCAACAGCTTTCATAAAATCAAGAGCAGTAAATACTATTAACAATATAGGGGCTCCAATTTTAATGAAAGTAAAAATCTTTTGCATAAAAGCTATGAGTTCTTGTAAACCTTCATCATCACAATTTAATTTTCCTTCACCTATACTTGATACATTGCTTATCCAAGCAGGAATATCAGACCATTCATCAAAAAATGATGAAGCTTCTCCGACAGTAGAAATTGCTTCGGCTTCTGTTTTATGAACAGCATCCCAAGCCATTAATTGTCCATTAACATCTACAAATAAATTACTTTTAACATCGTTATTACGACAGAAAAATGCAGATCCTTTTGTAACTTTACCCTCAGCATCCGTCGCTTTAATTGTTCTTTGAATACATGCTCCGGCACATCCATTTATACATTCTTCTTTTGTTTTACAACCCCAAATCTCTTTTTTTGAACTTCCTATATAGGTTGTCATAAAACAATCTTTTGTCACAATTTTTGTGTCAGAATTAAGAGTAGTATCATCATAAGTTAATTTTATAGGGTAATTATCTCCAATTTCAACTTTTACAGACGGCTTCAAAGATGTTGTTTTACAACCATAGGCTCCTCCGCCCATAGTTGAACAAGACAGTGCGCATACATTATCACAGGCTATTTTAGCTTCGGTTTTCCCGCCATATTTTTCTGCCGAATTAAAATTTATTGTATAGACTCCTGAAAGACGAGTCCAATATACTTCATCATTAGAATCTCTGGTTATATTAATTTCAACAGTTTTTGCATTAACTGATAAAGTAAATCCAAAAAGAATGCAAATTGCAAAAATCGTCATAAATATATATCTAAAATATTTTTTGTTCATATTAAAACTCCTAATTATATAAAAATTATATCATAAAAAAAAAGTACTTTAAAGTGCTTTTTTAATTATTTTGTTATTCTCCAAAATTTGGTGAACAGTTTCTAAATGGTGAATTTATACAATCCATACAATCTTTATATTGATCTCCACCAATTAAACTCATTAATAATCCGACTATAGTAGCAATTAAGAATATAGCAACAGCTCCGATAGCTTTTTTAACTAAAGCAGATTGAGCTTTTTTCAAAGCATCATCTCCACCTTCTTTACTAATAGCTTGAAGTAAATCTGTCATACCAACTATTATCAATATAATAGGTACTGCTATTTTTATTCCCAACATTACTATTCCAATTAAATAAGTAACATTAATTATAGCTTGTTCCTCACATAAATTTGTAACTAACGTATAAACTAAATTCATATAATTTCTACCTCTTTCTTTGTTTATAATATAAGTTTATTAAAAATATTGTAATTTGTCAATAATTTACTACTTAAAAACGTCAAGTAAATTTTTTTTCTTTTCTGTGTCATCTGCCGATACAACACCATTATTTGTTTTATTAAAACCCAATTTTAACAACAAGTTAATAATTTGAGGATTTATCTCATCTCTTTCATTTAAATTTCTAATAATATCGAATGCTTTTAATTTTGACTCATTTTCAAATTGTCTGACTGCATTTAATGATATATTGGTTCTATTTAAAACGATTTTTTTATCAATTAATTTTGTTAAAATTGTTTTATCTTTATCCATTAATTTATTTAGTTTTAATACACTTGGTTCAATTATATATATTTTTTCTTTTATGTATATATCATCATCAAAATCATTCAAATCTATTAATATAATATCTAAATCTTGATCTATTAAAAATTGATCAACTAATTGTTCCTTGCCAATACTTTTAAAATCTTCGTTATAAAAATATTTAAAATCATTTTTATCTATTTCTATACATTTAACTTTATATCTTTTAATTAATTCCTGATACATCATATATATAAGAGTTGTTGCACCAGCATGTTCAGTTACATTTTTAACTCCTATAACTCTTGTTTTAGATTCTTTAATAGCAGAAGGTGTATTTTCTATATTAGAATATTTTGATACTTCATTATAATTTTTAGGATTTAATAATAAGTTTTTTATTTCATCGGGATTACAAGTGAAATTATAAATTTGAAGTTGAACTAATTTAGAAAAAAATATTGAATTATTTAATTGTGGTATATTATCAATTAATAACACTGTTTTTGTGGCATCTAAAAATGTAAATATTTTTTTCAAACTAATGTATAAATTATCTACATTCAAATAATCTTTTATTGCTGTTACATCTAATATTAACTTATCATAATAGTAATTACTGTAGGTTTCTGTAATTGCTTCAGGCATAAATTCACCTTCAATAATTCCTGTTATTTCAATACCCAAACTTTTAATGTATTCTTTATATTTATTAGCAACTACAACATTCATAATATCCTCCTTTTATTATTATACACTTTTAATTTTAATTTTATCTAAAATTAAGATTACTTAACACTTATTTTAACAGTTTTGCGTGAATTACCAATCTTTGATTAGAACTTGTATATCCTATGCATGTAGATAATGTTAATATTTTATCTCCATAAGTTAAATCTTGGTTAAAATCATATATACTTTTAGATTTTATTTCATTCACAAATTCATTAAAGCTATTTCCTGTACTAAAATTTGTTTTCAAGTATTCTGTAGTGTAAGGAGTTTTATATATTGAAAATATTTGCCACTGAATTTTAGTTGAAGGAGTATCAAAAGTAACTATTTGATTATTCTTATCCAAGTACCAAGAATCATCTAAAACATTAGAAAGAGTTCCAAACATTAAACCACTTTTTAACTTATGTCCATATATTATAGTATTATCATCTAAATCTATTGAATTATTTCTATAATCCATAAATATCCAACCAGAAGAAGTTTTTGATTTATAAAAATCTCTTTTTAAATAATAATCATTATCTTTTCCTTGAACTACAGGATAATCTATTTTTGTGTTATTAACAGTTAACCACCCTACTGTGTCGGGATTTATTTTTAATAAAGAAATAAATGATTTATCCAAAGTGTATATACCCTCTATCATTGAACTACTTTCTGATGAACTTTCGTTTATATTAAGTGAATCTATATATAATTGATACTTTAATTTATTTATATTTATATTTGAAACATACTCATAAAAATATGTAAACAATAATCCTATAAATATTACATACAAAATTAAAATTATTCCAATTTTTATATTGTTATAACTTAATTGTTTAAATAAATTATTTCTTATATAATTACTTGTATAAATAATTTTGATTTCTCCATTTAATTCTTTCTTAATTTTTTTATTTAAATCTTTTAAATACTTAAAATTATTTTCAATAAATCCACTACTATCTTGATACAATAAAATTGTAACTTCTCTTCTATTATCTTTTGTTAACTTTTTAATAGTACTTTCTAATACATCTTTATTAGAATAATGTAAATGTATGGTTTTTAGAAAAACATTTAAGTTAAAGAATTCTTCAATATCTTTAATTTTAAAATCTGAGTTTTTGTATATGTGAATAGATTTTTTATAATATAATTCATCTTCTGAATTAACATTTTGAGTCATTAAAAAATAATCTGATATGGAATCAACATAATTAATATTAACTTTTTTATTAAGTTTTTTCATTTTTTCTATATAAGAATTTGGTATATAAAAACAATTAATATATTTTAAATATTTATTTACTAAAATAAGATTACATTGGTTTATAGTAAGAGCTTTAAAATTTTTTATATATATTGATTTTATATTTAAGGGCTTAATAAATTTTAAAATTAAATCTAATAATCTATGATCTTCTAAATATAATTTATTTATTTTTCTTTTATAAATTTCTTTATTTATTATATTTAATATATCTTTATCATTTTTAATGAAATACTTTAATGTATAAATATATTTATCATGATAAATTTTATTTGAATTAATTATATCATCTGGAGAAGGCACTCTATTTGTTTGGTTAAATATTAAAAAATCATCTTCAAAAGATAAAATTATATATTTATCCATAAATACTCCTCCCTTATTATTCTATATAAATATAATACCATATTTTAGCATTCTATTAAATCTATTTATTTTTAATATTTTAATTGATATAATGATTATAGTAAAAATAGGAGAGTATTTATGATTGAGTTGAGTAATTCACTAGGAATTCAAGCAAGAAGACAAATAGATGCATACATGAGAGAACTCAATATTCCAGTGTCAGAAGAAAGAAAAGCAATCTATAACCCTAATATGATGTTTTTAGAAACTGAACTTAAATATGTAACAAGTTTAATTTATACTGGAGACCCAATAAACCTTACATTATTTCCTAACTTAAAAAGTTTAACATTTGATGGTAATCCCCAAGTTGATATGAGAGTTTTAGCTGACGTATTATTAAAATTTCCAGAATTAGAAGAACTACATATTAAAAACCAAAAAGAATTAACTAATATAGATTTATCAAGACTAAGAAATTTAAAAGTTTTAGAAATTATTTCTAATTCTAGATTATATAAAGTTGATGGCATACCTAATGGAATGCAATATTTTACATTCTTTGATAATCCTTTATATAGAAGTCCAAAACAAATTTGTGAATATTTAGTAAAAAATATAGATAACGCTACAGAATTTGATTTAGATATGATGTATTATATTGATTTACAAAATATGCTATTTGAAAATCCTAGTAAATATAAATATGAAGATATTATGGATTTAGTATCTTTATATACTAAATGGACTGAAAAAATAACAGATGAAAGAAAATATCTTGTTACAGATTGGAATAGAGAAGAATTTAAAAAAAGGTTAATTACATATACAACAGCAGAAATGAATATGCTTTTCCAAAAAGCTATGGAAATAATTAATTTGTATACAAAATCCACTGATAAACCTTCAGAAAAGTTTGCTATTTTATATTATTGGATGTGTTCAAATGTTACATACGATCAAAAAGGTAGAGAAAACAATCATACTGCTTATATGAATTCTTCCAAACCAGGAGAAAAGATTATAATAGGAAAACCCCTTGGCACTAATGGAACTTATAATGCTCTAATGATTAAATCAGCTGTATGTCAAGGATATACTAAAGCATTTCAATATTTATTAAAAATAATTGGAATTAAATCTTTTGATATACTTTGTATTGCATCTGACAAATCAAAATTAACAGAAGTGACTGTGGCAGATCATTCAATTATAAAATCAAATCTGGAAGGCTCATGTTTCTATTGTGATATAACTTCAGATGCGGTCAGACTTCAAGAGCGAAATAATAGATTATTTTATTATTTTATGAGGTCTATAGAAGATATTTCAGAAGAATATAAATTGGTTGGTGAAGAAGGAATCTTTTCTGGAGATTCTATGCCTTTGCCACAAAAAATAAAATTAATGGAATTTGCTGCTAATAGAATTAAAGAAGTAAATGAACAAAGAATGAATCAAAGTCCAAGTGAACATAAATCTTTATAAAACATAAACTATTTATTTTTAATTTTCAAAATGCTATAATAATTTATATAATAGGAGGAATTAATATGAAGAAATATTTATATTTTGTAGCAACCTTAGGATTTATTTTCTTTTGTGGCATATCAAGATTGAATGCAGCCCAAAGAATAGATCTCGTAACTTATTCTGGAGGTATTAGAAATACTGGAAATAATTCTTCATTTATAAGAAATATTACAAGTAGTAATGAAGAAACTGGAGAAATGGTTTTTGAATTAAAATTTAAAAATTCTTTAAGTACAGAGGTTATGTTTGTTATAGATGATTCAACTACTATAAGTAGTGATCAATCAACTCTTTTATCTAACACTGCTGAGAATATTGCTACTGAACTTCTTGATAATTATTCTAATATTAAATTTGGAGTTTATACAATTCATCCTTATAGTACTACAACTTCTAGTTATGAAAATGAAATACAAAGCTTAACAGACGGAAAACAATCAGTGTTGTCCGCATTAAATACCGTAGAAACAAGTAGCGGAGAAGCTGGTCAAGATATTGTTTCAACTTTAAGTAATGTTGAAAATGAATTTTCAGTAGATTGTGAAAATAAAATGGTATTTTTATTAATTTCTGGATTTGATACTACTAACGTTTCTACTTATCTTGATTCTTTAGAAAGTTTAGAAAATGAAAATATAACTTTAGTAACTCTATTATTAGATTTTAAAAGTAATGGTGATAATTCCACTGCAATTTCAAGTTTGTTTGGGACAGAAGCTAGTCCAAATGTAGGAAGTTTTTATAATAAGACTACAGCTGAACTTACTAGTACAATTGAAGATAATTTGATATCAGAAATAACTGGCATGTTTCCAACTAACAAAACAAATATTGTTTTTAATGAAACCTTCTCTACCCAAATTTATAATAATTTTAATTTAACAATTATTGATGGTTATGATGGTTCTGTTTCAAATTTAGATAATGATACGCTTTCGTTTACATGGACTATAGATTCTTTATCTAATAATAATGATGCAACACTCACTTATAAATTAAATATACTTGATACAGTCACAAATGTTGAATATGGAACTCAATATAGTATAAATGGTTCGTCTAAAGTAACTGTGGGTGGAACAGAATATTCATATGATTATAGTCCAATCATGTTATTTACAGATGAAACGGTAAATCCAAAAACCGGAGTTATAAATATAGTTATTCCATTTTTAGCAATATCGGGAATGTCAATATTAGCTTATGTATTTGTAAAAAGTAAAGAAAAAATTAATGAAATATAAAAAAAGAATTTTAAAAATTCTTTTTTTTATTGTCCTATTTTATAATCATTTATTAATTTAGTAAAATCATTAATAGTTATTAAATTTGTTTTAGAATCAATGGCTTTTTCTGCTGTTCCGTTTTTTACATATATTAACATTGGGGCTTTATTTATTTCACCTTTTATTTCTGGAAATTCTTCTTTCAATGTACCCAAATATTCTTCATCTTCTAATTCATCTGTTACATTATAGTATAATATATATTCAACTAAATTTTTATTTTTTATATTTTTTAATAAGGCTTTTTCAAATTTCATTATGTTTTCAGAATGATTAAAACCAACATACAAAATTATTTGATTAGATTCAGCTAATGACATATGTAATTCATTTTTATTTACTTGGTTAATATTGTCAACCAAAGGGCTTAGCTCTAAATGATTTTCTTTATAAGTTCTAATCCATGAATTTACATATAATACTAACAATACAGTTAATACAGTTATCACTCCTAACAATATATAATTTTTTTTAGGAATTTTATTCATTTTTTGTTATTCTCCTTATAAATTTTATTTTATCACAATAACATTACTTTTTCAAATTGTTTTCTCTATTTATTTTAATATTTCTATCGATTATTTTTTTACCTCTCCAGTAAGAAGAATTTTTTTTATAAAGACTTTGATATTCTTTTTCATCCATATTTAAAAACTTTTCTTCCTCAAATAATTCTATTCCTTTTGGAGTAAAATTATTACTTTTGGTTATATTTTTATTATAAGGACAAACATTAGAACAAATATCGCAACCATATACGCAACTGTTAATATACTTCTTTTCATCATCTTCAATATTTTTCTTTTGAGTTAAATAACTTAAGCATTTATTACCATTTATTATTTTATTATTATTTATAGCTTTTGTTGGACAAGCATTAACACATAAATTACAATTTAAACAATTACTTTTATCTTCTTCATTATAATCCATTATTGCATCAGTTAAAACTATTCCAATAAAGAAAAAACTACCATATTTTTTATTTATTAACAATCCGTTTTTACCATAAAATCCAAGGCCTGCTTTGTAAGCTAAATATCTTTCATCATAAATAGAATTGTCTACTGAAATATATGATGAATATCCTAAGTTTTTTAAAAAGTTCTCTATAAATTTCAGTTTTTCTTTAATAACAATATGATAATCATCTCCCCAAGCGCAGGATGAAAAATAAACTTCTCCCCTTTTTAAATTCACATTTATTTTATTGTAAGTTAATCCCACCACAATAGCAGATTTATAATTTGTATCTTTAAATACTTTGTCTTCAATTTTTCCAATTTGAAAAGAAGTTTTGTATTTCAAATTTTCTTGTTTAATTAAAATATTTTCAAGTTCTTTAAAATAGTCTAATTTACAGAATCCTATTAATTCAAAACCAAGAGATTTACTTAATTCAATAATTTTTTTATTTAATTCATTCATATTAAAATAATAACATATTTTTTAGTAAAAATCTTTTAGCTTTATATACTTTTTAAAAAATAAAAGTTATAATGAATGTAGTATAAATAATAGGGGGATATATACTAAATTTTAGTGAAAGGAGGTGAACATATGTCAAAAAACTTTGTCAATACCCAAGATTTCACAAAAGAAGAATTATTAAATATTTTAGATCTTGGACTAAAAATGAAAAAATATTTAAAAGAAGGTAATTATTTAGATGTTTTACATCATAAAACTTTAGGTATGATTTTTGAACAAAAATCTACTAGAACAAGAGTTTCGTTTGAAACCGCTATGACACAGCTTGGAGGACATGGAGAATATTTAGCCCCTGGTCAAATTCAACTTGGTGAACATGAAACTTTGTATGATACCGCTAAAGTTTTAGGAAGATTAACAGATATATTAATGGCTAGAGTTATTAAACATAATTCAATAGTAACTTTAGCACAAAATGCTGGAATCCCTGTTATAAATGGTATGAGTGATTGGAATCACCCTACTCAAGAAATGGGAGATATCACAACTATTTTTGAACATATGCCTAAAAATAAAAGATTTGAAGATTTAAAAATAGTATTTGTTGGTGATGCAACTCAGGTTTGTGCTTCTTTAGCAATGATAACCACTCATTTGGGAGCTAACTTTGTTGAATTTTCTCCTAAAGGTTTTCAGTTAAAAGAAGATATAGTTAATATATGCAATGAAAACTGTAAGACTTCTGGAGGAACTTTTAAAATAACTGATAATACAGAAGAAGCAATCAAAGATGCTGATTTCATTTATACAGATGTTTGGTATGGGTTGTATGAAGCTGAGTTATCAGAAAGAAAAAGAAAAAAAATATTTTATCCTAAGTATCAGGTAAATATGGATATGATTAAAAAAGCTAGTCCTGAAGTTAAGTTTTTACATTGCTTACCAGCAAGTAGAGGCGAAGAAGTAACTGATGAAGTTATGGATTCAGAATATTCAATAGTATTTGATCAAGCAGAAAACAGATTGACTTCAATAAGAGCTTTACTTGTGTATTGCATGGATAAAAAAGATGAAGTATTAAAAATAATAAATAATAATTAAAAGGAGATAAAATGAATAAGAAAAAATTTAAATTGGTGGACGCTATTTTAGCAACTATATGTATAACTTTGGTTGCTGAAGCAGTTGCTCCTACCGCAGCTATTGGAAACTCACAATACTTTTGGTGGATTTTCTTGATAATTGCTTTTTGTTTACCATATGGCATGATTTCTGCAGAACTTGGATCAACATTTCCAAGCGAAGGTGGAATGTATGAATGGGTTAAAAAAGCATTTGGTTCAAAATGGGCAGGACGTGTTGCATGGAACTATTGGATTAACTTCCCATTATGGATTGCATCTTTAGCAGTTGCAATTACAGATGTAGTTGCAGGAATATTTGATATTGAATTAAGTATTTGGGCTTTACTTGCAATACAACTTGTATATACATGGTTAGTTACTTTCTTAGGAACTCAAAGAATTGGCGAAAGTAAATATATAGTAAATATAGGAACTGTATTTAAAGTAATATTTATGCTTGGATTAGGATTACTTGGTGTTTATGTATTTATGAAAACAGGAAAAAGCGCTAATCCAGTAAACTCTGTTATAGATTTATTACCTAGTTTAGATTTATTAGGTTTATCATTTATATCAGTTATTATATTTAATTTCTTAGGATTTGAAGTTGTAGCAACATTCGCAAATGATATGCAAAATCCTAAAAGAGAAATACCTAAAGCATTAATTATTGGTGGTATTTTAATGGCATTATTCTATGTATTACCAGCAGCAGGAGTTAATATTGCTATGACTACAGAACAAGCTGAAATTTCAGGGCTTACTGAAAGTTTTGCAATACTACTTGGAAACTTAGGAGTTAATGGAGATGTAATTAGAGCCATAGTTATTGTTGTTGGATTAATGTTTATATATACTATGGTTGCTAATATTTGTTCTTGGTCATTCGGAGTTAACTCTATAGCAAGATACAGTGCTAATGATGGAGGCCTTCCAAAAATATTTGCTAAAACAAATAAAAAAGGTGTTCCTTATATGGCTTCAGTAATGAATGGTATTGTTGCTACAATAATCATTATAGTTGGTGTAATATTGGGGCAAACCAGTGAGTTAGCAAGTAATTTATTCTGGACATTCTTCTCATTAAGTTTAGTAACTTTATTATTTGCTTATTTACCATTATTCTTAGCATTTTTAAGATTAAGAAAAACAGATTTAACTCAAAGAGTATACAAAGTACCCGGTAAAAAATTTGCTTTAATATTAGCTACTTATATACCATTTGTACTTTTAATATTAGGAATTATATTTACAATGTTTGGAGATTTTTCAAAAGAATATATAATGGCAAATCTTCCATTAATAATTGGAGTTGGTGTTTCATTAATCATTGAAGAGATTCTTGTTTCTAGAATAAAAGTAAAGGAACAAAATAATATATGAAAAGATTAGAAAGTACTCCAAAACAAGATGGATATAGAATGCCAGGTGAATATGAAAAACACAGTAAAACTTATATGATATGGCCAGAAAGAACTGATAATTGGCGCTTAGGCGCTAAGCCTGCTCAAAAGGTTTATGCTGAAGTTGCTAGTGTTATAGGAAAATATGAGCCTATTACAATGCTTGTAAGTTCTACTCAATATATGAATGCGAGAGGAGTACTACCTGATTATGTACAAGTATTAGAAATGAGCAATGATGATGCTTGGGTACGTGATTGTGGAACTACTTTTGTAGTTAATGATAAAGGTGGTCTTAGAGGAATAGACTGGCACTTTAATGCTTGGGGAGGATTAGTTGAAGGCCTATATTATCCTTGGGATAAAGATGATAAAATAGGTTTAAAAATGAGTGAACTAGAATACTCTGATGTATATTCTTTAAATGATTTTGTTCTTGAAGGAGGAAGTATACATACTGATGGACACGGAACTCTTTTAACTACTGAAGAATGTTTACTTGCAAAAGATAGAAATCCAGAACTAAGTAAAAAAGAAATTGAAGATAAATTAAAAGAATATTTAAATGTCGAAAAAGTTTTATGGATTCCAAGAGGGATCTATAATGATGAAACAAATGGACATGTAGATAATATTTGTAATTTTGTAAGGCCGGGAGAAGTGGTTCTTGCTTGGACTAATGACAAAGATGATCCTCAATATGAAATAAGTAAAGAAGCATTAGAATATTTAGAAAGTGTTACTGATGCAGAAGGAAGAAAACTTAAAATTCATAAAATGTTAATTCCAAAGCCTATTCTTATCACCAAAGAAGAAAGTGAAGGAGTAGATGCCATTGAGGGGACATTACCTAGACAAGAGGGAGATAGAATGGCGGCTTCTTATGTAAATTATTATACTGGAAATGGATTCGTAGCCTTACCAATATTTAGTGATCCACATGATGAGTTAGCTATTAACTTATTAAAAGAATTATATCCTGATAGAGTAATTGAACCTATCTATGCTCGCGAAATATTATTAGGTGGTGGCAATATTCATTGCATTACTCAACAAGTTCCGTCTAAAAATTTATGAGAACAGTTATTGCATTAGGAGGAAATGCTTTAGGTAATGATTATTTAGAGCAGCAAACTCTTATAAAAAAAGCATCAAAAGATTTAATCCCTTTAATAAAAAATAATGAAATTATTATTACTCATGGTAATGGACCTCAAGTAGGAATGATAACTAAGGCATTAACAAATGACGGAATTAATATGCCTTTAGATATATGTACCGCTATGAGCGAAGGATATATTGGATTTCATTTACAAAAAATTATTAAAGAAGAAATAAATTTAAATAGAGATGTTATAACAGTTTTAACTGAGGTTGTAGTTGATAAAAAAGATTCTTCTTTTAAAAATCCAACCAAACCAATTGGTAAATTTTATTCAAAAGAAGAAGCTGATAAATTAGCTAAAGAATCAAATGACATTTATATAATGGATGCAAATAGAGGATATAGAAAAGTAGTGGCTTCCCCTAAACCGGTTGATATAACAAATGTTTCTTCAATAGAAGCTTTATTAAAAAATAATACAATTGTTATAGCTGGTGGAGGTGGCGGTATTCCAATATTTAATAATTCTAATTCTACTGGAATAAATGCTGTTATTGATAAAGATTTAGCGTCTTCCCTATTAGCTCAAAAATTAAAAGCAGACTTATTTATAATATTAACTGCTGTAAATCAAGTAATGATTAATTTTGATAGTAATAATCCTATTAAAGTTAATAAAATGACAATTAAAGAAGCTAAAGAATACATCAAAAATGATGAATTCAAAAAAGGAAGCATGTTACCTAAAGTAGAAGCAGCAATTAACTTTACTGAAAATACTGGTAGCAAAACTATAATTACTAGTCTTGATAATATAAAAAATATTGTTAATGAAAAAGATATAACAATTATAGAAAAATAAAAGAAATTAATAAAATTAATTTCTTTTTTTAATAATTAGTTAATCTTTTTTCTATATAAGATACAATTTTATAAAGTAAAATAGAAAGAATGATTAATAAAATAATACCACTTATAACAAGATTTAAGTTAAATACTTGAGAGCCATATAATATTAAATATCCTATACCAGCTTTTGAAGTTAAAAATTCTCCCATTATAACTCCTACTAAGCACATAGATATATTGATTTTTAAAATATTTATTATTATTTTATAATTATAGGGGATAACAACTTTAAATAAAATATCTTTGTTACTTGCATTAAAAGCTTTTAATAATTTTATTTTATTTTTATCTGTATTAATAAATCCATTATAAATAGTTTGAATACTTACAATTATGGATATTAAAACTGCCATTAAAATAATACTCTTTGTATTAGCACCCATCCAAATAATAATTATAGGACCTAAAGCCACTTTAGGGAGTGAATTAAGCATTGTTAAATAAGGATCACATACTTTTGATAAAAATTTACTTCTATATAAAATAATTGATATTATTAATGATAAAAAAGTTGTTATAAAAAATGCTAACAAAGTTTCATATAAAGTTACCCATATATGAAAGAATAAATTATTATTTTTAATCAAACTTATAATAGTTCTTATAATTTTACTTGGAGAACTAAATATAAAAGAATTTATTATTTGATATCTAGAAAGTAACTCCCACATTATTAAAAATATAATTGTAATTAATATTTGAGTTATAAATATTAAAATCTTTTCTTTTTTTAATTTTTTTAAGTATTCTTTTTGATTAACAGATTGATTCATCTAAATCTCTCCATAGCATATCGTAATAATATGCAAATTCTTTTGCTTTCCTATTATTTATAGGATTTCCTTTGTCTGTTAGTTCAATATCATATATTTTTTTTATATATGCAGGCCTTTTAGATAAAACAACTATTTTATCAGACATAGATATTGCTTCTGCTATATCATGTGTAACCATAATTACAGTCTTTTTCTCATTTTTAATAATTTTAAATACATCATCACTAACTTTTAATCTAGATTGATAATCTAAATTACTGAAAGGTTCATCTAATAATAATATATCTGGTTTTATTGCTAATGTTCTAATTAAAGCCACTCTTTGTCTCATACCTCCAGAAAGTGATTTCGGATAACTATTAATAAATTCTTTTAATCCATATTTTTCTAATAAACCTTTAACATATTCTTTGTTTTCTTTAGTAAGTTTCTTTTGTACTTTCAATCCCAATATAGAATTTTCATATACTGTTAGCCAATTAAATAAAGAATCATCTTGAAGCATATATCCAACTTTTATATCATTACTTACAAAACTTATTTCTCCATCATAAGCCTTATCAATATCCGCTAAAATGTTTAATATAGTACTTTTACCACATCCAGAAGAACCTATAATTGATACATAGTCACCTTTTTTTATTTTTAAAGAGAAGTCTTTAATAGCTTCAACTTCTCCTTCTAAACTATAATATATTTTAGATAAATTACTTATCTCTAATATATTTTTCATTAAATTTATTTGTGACTAAATCAGAAAATTTTACTTTTGCCTTTAACACTTTATTATATATCATAATATCCTCTAGTCTATTATAAGCTTCTTCATTTACAGCGGTATTATTCCACCAAGAATCAGCAGTTTTATATCTTTCAACTATATTTGCTACTTCTCTTAAAGTCATATCCGGAAATTGATTTATTATGTCTTTTGCTAAAACATTACTATCAGTATTCTTTACATATTCTAATGCTTTATTTAATGCTTTTACAAAAGATTTTATTGTACCTTCATTATTATCTATATAGCTTTTTCTAGCATAATAAGCAGTATAAGGAACCTCTCCTGACATTAATCCTAAAGATGCTAAAACACATCCATAACCTTCTTTTTCTACTTTAGATGCAGTTGGTTCAAAAAGATTAACATAGTCCCCTTGACCTCCAATAAATGCTCCACTTAATGCCGCAAATTCAACTGAAGTATCTATAGTAACTTCACTTGTTATATCATATTTAGATAATGCATATTTAAACACCATTAATGGCATACCACCACTACGTCCTGCTAATACAGACTTTCCTTTTAAATTTTTAACATCAAAATTAGTTTTTTCATCACAACTACCTACTAGAAATTGACCATCTCTTTTAGTTAATCCAGAAAATGTAACAAGATAATCTTTTTCTCCGTTATTGTATACATATATTGCTGCTTCAGGACCAGAGAATCCTATGTTAACATCATTTGATAACACAGAAGCTGCTACTTTATCTGCTCCTGGAGTTAATACAACTTCTATATCCAAACCTTCATCTTCAAAATATCCTTTTTCTATTGCAACATACCATGGTGTATAAAATATTGAATGAGTTACTTCTGAAACTTTAACTTTTATTAAATTATCATCATCCTTTTTATTATAAATAATTCCAGTAATTGCTAAAAGCAATAATACTAAACACCCCACCAATAAAAATATTGTTTTCTTCATTTTTCCCCCTTTTCTTTATTATTATATTCTTGTTTTTAAATATAGTTCTTTTGCCTTCTCAATAAAAAAAGCCACTTAAAGTGACTTTATTAATCTCCATAAACTACTTGAATTTTACCTATAAAAGATTTATCTTTATCATAATTTTGAGGTTCATTTATACCTTGTAATTTAAATGATACAACATAACTATGTTTTGCTTTAGGAGCAATCATTATTTCTCTTAAGAAAACTGTATCTTCCCAAGGAGCCGTAGTAAAATCTAAATTTTTACAATTAGGAGTACATGCAACTTTAAATTTAAAATTCTCACTAGTAAATGTATTTGTAGTTATAACCCATTGTAAATTATAACTAACATAATATGGACTTTTATTTTCTACCGTAAATAACTTATCAGGAATTTTACTTCCATCCCCTTGCATATCATCCGGAACTATATTTTCAATTACTACATCTGATAAATCCACATATTCTATTTCTAATGTGGCTGTTTTATTAGTTATGGTTGGTTTTCCAACAATCTCAGAACTACCATTTTTTGATATTATAACTTCTGTAAGATCATCTAAACAAAATTTATCACAAATCTTATCATCATTAGTATCACATTGAAGATCACAAGTGCCATCCCCATCTGTATCAAGGTTTAAATCAGCAAGTTTGTCATTATTTAAGTCCAAATCTATTGTTGCTTTTCCAGAATTGGTTAAATCCAAATTTGTATCAGGCCATCCATCGTTATTTGTATCACAATTTCTTATACATACACCATTATCATCTAAAACATTTGTAGGATTTAAAATATCATCTCCACTGACTACATTAAAAGTACTTTGTCTATTTCCTTTATAATCAACATTTACATCTGGTTTATCGTCACCATTTAAATCTATATTTATTTCTGCCTCTTCATCATCATTTGTATCTATATTTATATCAGCAACTCCATCTCCATCTATATCTTTATTTAAATCCATAAGTTTTATATAGTTGAATGCTGAATAAGTTGCTCCAACAATTGTAAAAAGTAAAGCACCAAGTAATGCTATTATAAAATAAACTCCAACTCTTTTTTGAAATTCAAAAGTTATTATATTATTTTCTTTTTTTACTAAAAGGCCTAATGGAAGATGAGCATTATTATCAAATTCATCACAAGTTAATTTAAGGCATTTTAAAACATATTTTTCATCAATGTCTATCTTTTTAGTTCCAGTATAAACACCTTCTAAAATATCTCTTATTATTGCGGCTTGAATTTTAGCATCTAATTCATTGAATTTTTTTACATTTAATTCATTATTCTTAAATACCTTATTTTTTTCCAAAAATATTTTATTTTTGTCTTCCATAAGCAAATCCTTTACTCTATTTATAATTATACATTAAGATAATGAAAAAAACAATTTGTTATTGTTTTCATTTTAATAATAATTCACACTTTTCAAAATTTTCATTCTGAATTTGTATAAATTTATAGCATATCTTTTTAATTTTCTTTTCTCTTCCTCTTCTTAATTTTGAAACCAATTTAAATTGTTCTTTTAACATTCTGGTAAATATTCTTTCGCTTCCACCAACTTCATCTAAGTAATCTTCTATTAAATTTTTAATGTATGCTACATTATATAAATTACTTTTCTTTCTTGAATATTTAGTATCTAACATAGCTAATGAATCAAAGTCAATAAAATATCCAAAGTCAAATTGATCTTTTATACTTTCATTATCAGTTATAATTTCATTTTTTCTAGTAATTTTAGGTTGTTCAATTTGAAATTGCTCCAAATAATCCCAAAGTTCTGCAGCTTTTTTAAAATTTGGTTCTTTTAAAATTATATTTGTTTTTCTTATTGGGCTTCTAACAGGAGCAACTTGAACTAAGGCTTTAATAAATTCTGTTTTAGAGAATCCACTTATAATTTTTCTTACTTCCTGAATTCTTTCTTGCCTTGAAGATTGGCCTTCTTCGGGAATCGGAATTTCATGCATTCTTTGATTTTCTAAAGTTAAATTAACTTTTATACTATCAAATCTTAATTTAGTTTCTCCTTCAAAAGAAACTTTTCTGTCACACTTAAAATATGATCCTTCATCTCCAAATTCTTCAATTTGCATATCTAAAAATTTAGATAAGTTTTTAATTAAAGTATAAATAAATCTATTTTCATAAATATCTATAGTGTCTTCTTTATTAATATTTAAAACTTTTTTAGGTTGAACCATACCATCATCCGCGATATCTTGAATTAAATTACTATTTTGAGCTAAATGTCTTATAGTTTCGGGAGTGGTTTTTTTAGCTTTCTCTACTTCTATTATTTCTTCTTCTTGAACCAAAAATCTTTTAGGACTTCTTAAAATTCTATCCAAGTAAGGCAAACATTCTTCTACTTTTTCAAGCCAAGTAAAATCCACAAGAATTTCTTCTTCTTTAGAATCAATCCAAATTTTTGATTTTGTTTTTGCTAAAAATATTTTAAGTTCATTATCATTAATATTTCCTGTGTAATCTTCTTTCATATGTTTACCTTTCTTTTAATTAAGCCATCTTTTTAAGTCTTTCTAAGTAATCTTTACATTCTTTCATTGTATCTTTACCAAATTCTTTATCCAAGTATGATAATAATCCATCAATTTCATCTCTTATATATGATAAATTCAATTGTTCAAATTTTCTTAAAATCTTATTTGCTACAATATAATCAATAGCTACAATTTCTTCTCCGCCGCAAGCAATAAATGCTGGAATATATTCTTGGATTTGTTTTGCAATACGATTACCAAAAGAAATTCTAAAATATTCAATTAAATAATCATCTAAAGATTTTATTTTATTTAACATATCAACAGACAATGGATGTTCTTTAACTGCCTTTTCAAATAATGATTCAAAATATTCGGCAGTTATATGCAATTTTTCTGTTTTTGGTGCTTCGAAAGGAGGTTCCTTAGAATTAATATTAATTGGCATAGCACGGTCATAAACCTTATCTGTTACCATAAATGTTGAGTCATCATTATTAATTGTTCCTATATACCACATATTATTTGGTATTCTAAATCTACCACGAACTATTTTTTTAGGATCGTTTGGCCATTCAGACAATACTAGGTTAATTACCCACTCTTCTACTCTTGGCATTTCCAATATAGATAACATTTCTGCAAAATAATATTCAACACGAGCAATGTTCATCTCATCTAATATTGTTATATAAACATCTGGTTTGTATGTTGCTTCATACATCTTTTCTAGTAATTCTGTTTCATTAAATCTTTTAGTAAATTCGTTAAAGTATCCAAATAATTCAGAACGATCCCTATAAGAAGGCTGAACTGAAACTATAACTGAAGGATTATCAAAATAATTTCCTAAAGCATAAGCCAAAGATGTTTTACCTGTTCCAGATATACCTTGTAAAATTATAAGTCGGTTAGATGCGAAAGCAGAAATAAACAATCTAATTAAATCAATATTATAATATAACTTTAATTCATTAGCGGCATAATTTTTAAAATTAGTACAAAGGTCACTTAAAGTTATTGTATTATTTGTAGGTACAGGTACATAATTAGCCATTTCTTTATCAACTCTTGTAAGTCTAAAGAATCTGCTTTCTCCTTCCGGAACTTTATTTATTATATTTCCATTTTCATCATATTCAACATCTGCAGCTCCAGATAATTCCAAATACTTTTCATTTTCTTTTTTTAATCTTAAAACATCATTATTTAACTTATCCACTTCATCTAATAATGATTCTTGTTTATGAAGATTCTTTTTAAATTTTATTCTTCTTTTAACTAAGAAATATATACCATAAACAATCAACCCTATTATTGCAAGTAAACATAGTACAGTAATTCCAACTAATATCCATGATGCTCCTCTAAACCACTTAGAGTATTCTTTAATAACATCAATATAAGTTAAAATATTAAGCATTTTTAAAAGACCTGTTATAATATCTTTAAATATCTCTATAAGAGTTCTAAAGAAAGGTTTCATAAACGCTACAAAAAAGTCTCCAAACTTCTCCATATTACTCCTCCTTTAAACCTAACATTTGTAATTCACTTATTGATTCGTTAATATTTATAGATTTTTCAACTAATGAAGTCCCTATATTTTCCCAACCCACTAAATTACCTTTATTAAGCTCTAAAAACTCTTTGTTTACAGTAGCAACCTTTATTTCACTAAATAAACTATATGCTACTTCTATCGGATCATCAAAATTTAATGCTATACTAAATCCAGCATTAGTAAGATACCTTATAACATTAGAATGCTTTTTATAATCACTATAATTTACATATAACTTTATAATTTTTTTTACTTCTATATTCTCAATAATTCTAGATAACTTACTTATTTCTACTTCATTAGAATAAAATTCTAAATTAACAGGAAATAAAATTGTTATTTCTTTAGTTAACATTTTAATCTTTAACGCAGTTAAAGTTGCTAGTTCATAAGATATTAAATTTAAATCATCCACTATTCTTCTAAAATATTTTTCTATATCTCTAGTTCTATATTCATTTAATTCAGGCATTTCATATTTATAATCAACTTTATAGAATTTACCTTCTCCGTCTATTTTTATATATTCGTTTCTTGACTCTTTTGTATTTAATTCATTTAAAGAATCAAAAAATTTCTTTTCCATATTATCATTCTTTTTAACCAAACTTGTTATCTCTCTAATATTTTTACTATCTTCATTATATTTAACAAATGTTACAGAATTAAACATAGGACTTATTATACTGCTAATATTTTTAGTCGTTACTTTATAATTATTATAAGGATAAGTAAACCTATCTAATATAACACCAGTATAAACAATTAAAGTCATTATGTAAGAACTAATTTTATAATTCTCAATTCTTAGTTCTTTAGGAATACTCTCTATGCTGCATACCAAAATTGTTTTAAATCTATTATCACATTTAATTAAAGGCCCTAAATATTCATTATATTCATCAAAATTTTCTAAAGTTTTAAAATAATATTTATCTACATACATTGATATAACATCTTTTAATATGTCGTTTAATTCATTAGGAGTTTTCCATATTTGATTACTATCGTATGATAAAAGTTCATTTATTAGTTTACAATATTCATAAATTTGTTTTTTCTTTTTATTTAAATATTTATCTACTAAGTTTGCCATTATATATTACTCCCATTTTATTCTAAAAAAATTATATCATTTTAAAAATATTTATTCAAGTAAATTAAAAAAATAAAACTTTTTTAAAATTTTATTTTTTAACAAGATATATATTTTTTACATAAGCAGTACCTTCTGAACCATAATTGCCATAAACATAAAAATGAGTTAAATCTGCTGCGCTTAAAGTTGAAGGAGTTGTAATTGTAGCTTGTTTAGTTACCCACTTATTTAAATTATTAGAAATAGTTGTAAAAGTATACCAAACGCTCCCAAATTCCCAAGTGCTTGTACTTGAATTATAATAATAAATACCGCCAACTATTTGATGATTAATAGCATTGTCATAAATATCCATAGTTACTACATAGGTAGTACTTGAAGTTATTGTCCCAGCACTAAAAGATTGATTTATTCCAATCCATCTATTAGGTATACCTATAACTGAATTTAAATTTGGAAATACCATTACATTATATCCAAAAGGAGCATTATCAAATCTGGCGTGATAGCCTAAATTTGGTGATGTAACACCAGAATTATACCCGCCGAACCAATTTGTTGGCACTATAGCTGGATTTCTATTTAATGAATTGTCCCAAGCATATGTGGTTGTGGTATAACTTGAAAAATCACTATTAGTTAATATATTTGGATATCTAAAAATTGGCACTAAATCAACAGACTCGTCATAAGCGCTAACTCTTTTCCCTTGGCTCGTTTCTGCATCAACATTAGCTATAACAGGAGTCCAAGTACTATTATCGCTTGATACATATGTTGTATTATTATAATAAGTTCTTCCGCCTTCCCAATAATGCCAAACAGCCACTTCATCCAAATCATATGTTTGGGTTAAATCAACTGTTACACATTGAAGTCCCGTAGTTGATGCGCCAGCATAAACGCTCGAAGTTATATTTCCATCTGTTATTCTACTATAAGGAGAGATTTCACTCTCTGCAACAGTCCCGGTAACTGTTTTTCCATATGCAACGTTTAAACCATTATAAATTGCTTGTAATTCCACCCAGTGACCATAAGTATTAGCCGTACTGCCGTTAACACAATCTTTTATATATCTCACATCATCTAAATCAGTATTTGTTCTTGTTGGTTTAAGTCCCACAAATGTTATTTTAGCTTTCCCATTACCACTTCTTACACCAGAAGTCATTTCAGAATTTATAAAATATTTGCCGCTATAATGAATAGTATTATTAGTTGCTGTTACTGATGATGCGCTAAATACTGCATTTACTCCAGAATATCCACTTATAAATGATGCCCCCCCGGCACCAGAGCCCACAACACCACTATTATAAGCGGCACCACCACCACCATAGTAGCCGCCACCGCCACCACCACCATGGCCCCCATTGCTATTTCCTCCAGCACCAAATGTACCTGCATATCCATTGACAGCCCCAGCTCCACCGGCACCTCCAGTTGTTTGGGTTCCGCCACCAGCAACGGTATAAGAATATGAACCACTATTATATACTCCACCAGCATTACCTATTAAAGCGCCGCCATTACCACCGGCCGAACCGTTAATAAAACCATCGGCGCCACCACCCCCGGCTGCAGTCATAATTCTAGAATTTAGCGAAGTAGTATTATTCCAATCACCAGATACCAGTCTTATATCAGTTGCTCCGCCTCCGGATTTTGGATCGTAATTCCATCCGGCATTACCCCCACCATTAAAGGTGTTAGAACTAATTCCAGTTCCGCTTTGGCCAACATAAACATATAGATTTTCACCTTTAGTTAAATAAATCTCACCAGAAGTATAAGCACCAGTTCCACCTAATAATGTTAATCCAGAAGAAGTACCAATACTATTGCCCCCACTGGCTCCCCATAATTCTACATTATAATAACCTGTTGCTGGAACCTCAAAAGTTTGATAATCTCCGGTATAAGAATATTCTTTTTCTAAGTCAAGCGATGCAGTATCTGCAAAAGCGTATGTGCTATGCAAACCGCTTGAATCTTCAGGATAATAATAAGCTACTGCATTTACAAGACCATAGAAAGTTTCTCCTATAAAATCATTATCCATGTTTTCTCCGCCCCAAAGCATAAGATTTATTATTTTGCTTTCTCCGGGATCAAGAGTTATTGTATCTAACACAAATTGTGAATTTTCTCCATAATCATCTATTGTATATTCAACATCTGTAGATAATTTATATGCAACCCTCATTTTACTGTAATCATAAGTATTGCTAGCATTTGTCCCTAAATATACATATACAGTTAATGTAACAGTTCCAGAATTAGTTAATATAAAAGAATATGGCGAAGTTTCTAAACCTTCCATATCTGTCATGGGATACATATCTGTTTGTATTACATTGCCTATATTTTCTTCTGTTCCAGCGCAGCTAGAATCAGTACACATTTCAAATAATAAATCTCCGAAAGATAGAACCCCAAGTTCATTTTCCTCTACATTCATATATATAGCGTAAGTGACACCAAAAAAAGTTATTGATATTAAAATAGCTGAAATTATTGTTATAAAGATTTCTTTTTTAATTAACTTTTTTAAGTTCATGAAATTCTCCTATATTTTTCCACTATAATTTTACAATAAAAAGATATCAAAATCAATGTTATATAAAAATAAAATTTGCTAAATAACAGCAAATTTTATTTTTATATTTTTATCTTTTTTTAAATCTTTTGTCCATACGTAATAATAATATTTAATGGTTTCTTTAGAATTAATCTCTTTTTCATCTATTTTAAAATAAATATATTCATCTGTATTATCATAATATAAATCTTTTAATTGACTTACTTTCGTACCATTAGAAAATAAAATATTATCATAATTAGTTCCTACTTTTAATAAAAGATATATGTTATATGAATCTTTTTCGTTTTTATAAGATGTAATAAAAGCCATATTTCTTTCACGTATTGCTTCTTCATAAGTTTCTGCATAAATATATTTTTTTGAATTAGTTATCACTACTTCACTATCTTTTATATTAGAATAATGATTTGCAACTTTTGCTAAAGTTGGATTACTAATATATTCCCACAAAGGAATAGTTGCCATAAGAAATGTTACAATTAACACTATTTCTAATAATAATTTTTTAATTTCAAAATTAATTTTACTTTTCATATTAACCCCCAAAATAAAAAGTGGTTAATATTATACCACTTTTATATACATTTGTCTAATTGTTATCGTTATTATTAGTTTTATCTTCTTCTGGATTATAATTTTGATTTCTAAATTCCCTTGAATTATAATAACTTAAATAATCACTGTTTTCTTCTTTGTTAACTTCTGGTTCTTGACTCAAAACTTCATTTTCAATATTTTGAGAATTCATCAAAGTTTTATCATAAGAAAAATAGTTATCATCAATTTTATCAACCTCTTCATTTATGTATTCATTATTGTTATTATAATTTCCTAAACTAACATAATCATTATTTGAAGAATCTGTTTCATCTATATTAATAATTTCTTCATTTTCAAGAATTTCTACTTCAGGTTCTTTATTATAATTATAAATTTCACTTTTTATTTCTTCTTCTCTATTATAAAAATTTGGTTCTTCTTTATATAAATCTGTTTCTATTTCTGATTCTTTATTATAATTATCTGTCATTAATTCTTCTTTAGGATTATCAACTTTTGGTTCTTCTTTGTATAAGTCTGTTACCGTTCCTATATTTTCTTCACTTTTTGGTTTATTATCTTGCTTTTGATATGTTAATATCTTTTGCTTTATAACTATCAATTTTATTATTTTATAAATATCATAAGAAATTATTGCTAGAGCCGGAATTAATATTGCTATTAACCATCCACCCTTGCTTCCTAAAAAGAATTGAACTCTTCCTAGTTGAGGAATTTTAAAATATACTTTTCCTACAATTTTATCTTGAGTAATTGTTTCTGCATCTATTGCGGGATTATAGTCACCTTTAGTTTTAAAATTATATTGAGTTCCATTTTGAATTACCTGAATTACTCTGTGAGTAACTGTTATTCCATTAACATTTGGATTATTTGAATAAAAGGTTATAACGTCACCAACTTTAATTTTAGAAGGCTCAGTTTTTACCGATACAACAACATCGTATACATTTATACTAGGCGTCATACTAGGACTTATAATTGTAAATAGATTAACCGGAGGTGTTGCATTATTGCTTTTAGCAATCTTTGTTGTTACAAAAACAAACAACAATGCCAGACCACATACAATTAATATTGTTAATAATGTATAAGTAATTGTTTTAGCAAAATATTTTAAAACCTTTTTCATTTATTCTTTTCTCCTTAATCTTCATATATACTTCTATCATGTGTATACTTTTTTGATTCTACCGATAATTTACCAGCAAATTCTTTACTTTGGTTTGAATTTTGATTACTATCCATTTCATTAAGCCCAATAGTGAATGTGTAAGTATGAATATCTCCCCCCGCTTTTAAAACCCCTGTTCCTATAATATGTTCTCCAACTCCGGGGACCTCTTCAGAAACATTAGTTGTTGTCGTACCACTATTATTTGAAGTTCCATTTAATGTATATGTAAATTCATTTTCAAATTGTTGTATAAACGTATTAGCAGTAATTGTTAAATATATAGTATAATCTATATCAACAGTGTTTTCCGATGCTGTTATAGAGAAAACTTTAGAAATTCTTTCATTTTCTTCCATCGGGTATATATTTTCTGCATTAATTTCATTTCCATCTGTAAAAGTAACAGTTCCAAGATTAGCTACATTTACTACTATACTTGAAGCTTGTTCATTTCCGGTAACGACAATACTAAAGAAAGCATATGTTATCCCAAACATTGCCAATATGAATAAAAATACAGTTACTATTGATAAAAACAACGTTTTATTAATGGTATTAATGTTGAGATTTTTCATACTATACCCCTATTATCAATTTTAACAAAAAAAAATATATATTTCAATATTATATATTTTTTATTGCTCTGACCAAACCTCTCCACTAGAAGTATATCTTACGCTATCATCAACTTCTACTCTTAGTTTTCCAATAAAATTTAAGCCTTGAGCGGTATTTTGATTAGAGTTATTTTCAATTAAACCTATTCTATAAGTATATGTATGAGTATCATTTCCATACAAAGTTCCTGTAAAAATAGGGGCTGAACTCGAAGGTGAAGGAACAGTTGCATCAAGTGTACCCAAAACAGAAAATTCACTCTCACTTGTTTTTGTTGAAGATACTATTTTATGTTGAAATTCATCGATTGAATTTGTTGCAAACTCATTTAC
Organism: uncultured Muribaculaceae bacterium; assembly: GCA_964396655.1. GTDB lineage: Bacteria > Bacillota_I > Bacilli_A > RF39 > UBA660 > CAYNFP01. Next base: position 93,141 of record CAYNFP010000005.1, read on the forward strand.
AGTTTGGTCTAAATATACATTATATTGAATACCAACTTCAACCTCTCCTGTAGTATTTTTTATAGTAAATGTTTTTTCCATATAATCACCAGGATAAGCTTCTAATATACTAATCTCCTGACCATCTTCAAATATTACTTGTCCTAAAACCGCTGTTCTCACCATAACACTTGAAGCTTCTTCATTTCCTTTTACTGTAATTGTGAAGTACGCAAATGTAGCTCCAACCACGGCAAAAAATAAAGTTGCAATAGAAATAACAGTTAAAATTGTTGTTTGTTTCTTACTCATTTTTAATTCTTACCTTTCTTTTTTATTTTAACACATTATATTTTTTTTTCAAGATTTTTTGGCATAAAAAAAGTAGTTTTACACTACCCTTTATTTTTAATATTTCAATTATTCAACGTAATTCTTCCAACTACTAGTTTCTGCATCCCAAGTACGTTTGCCTGAGCCTGGAGCTACATCAACTTTTAACACTCCGGAAAAAGCTTTCCCTTGTGCCGCATTTTGATCAGAACCTGTTTCAGCAAGAGTTATTACAAATGTATATGAATGAGTATCTACCCCATTTAATACACCCGCATCACTTAATTCATTGTCTCCGGTAGTTGAAGGAACCACTTGATCAGTAAGTGCGATTGTTGTTCCACCCTTACTTGTTGTTCCTGTTAAAGTATATTTAAACGCACCGTCAGCAACAGAAGTTATTGTATTAGTTGTAACATTTAAAAATATTGCATATGAAATAAGATCGGTAGCACCTTCCGTAGTATTGGCTACTGTAAAGTGTTTTGTAGCTGACCATCCCGGATAAATTTCACTAATACTTACATTATCTCCATCCGTAAATACAACATTACCAACAACAGCAGTGTTTACTACTATACTTGAAGCTTGTTCGTTACCTTGTACAGTAATACTGAAGTAGGCGAATGTAGCACCAACTATTGCTACTAATAAAGTTGCAACACCTACAACCGATAGAAAAATTGATTGACCTCTCTGATTTTCCATCCTTTCGATTACCTCCTTTATAATAACATTTTAGCACATTTTTAATCGATTTCAATAGTTTTTTTAATTTTAATACAAAAAACAACTTTTTTTGCGTTTTTTTTATTTAAAAACTTTAATTATTTTTTTAAATAAAAATTTTTAAAATTTTAGATTTTTTTATTTAATTTTTTATGATAAACTTATTAAAGTGAGGTATTTGTGATATATGAAATCGTTTTTTAAAAAATATAAAATAGAAATACTTGCATTCATTATACCCATATTAATATTTGGAATTGCATGTATATTTGGTAAAATTTGGCCATTTGGAAAAAGTTATATTGCAGCATATGATGGTTCTGCTCAATATCCTGGATTTACAATATATTTAACAAATGTATTAAGAGGAAAAGAAAGTTTATTTTATTCATTCAAAGGTGCCCTTGGATATAATTTTTATGCTACTGCAATATATTACTTGTTTAATCCAACAAATTTACTTTCAATATTTTTTAATAAAAACAACATTATGATATTCTATACTTTAATTGTATTTTTAAGAATTGGACTTAGCGGATTTACTATGTCAAAGTATTTAAAATATAAAGATAAAGAAGGAAAAGCAATTTTATTATTCAGTATTGCCTATGCTTTAATGGCTTATAATGTATTGTATTTTTATAATTTTATGTATTTTGATACGGTTGTATTATTACCTTTAGTTATACTGGGATTAGAAAAATTAATTAATGAAAATAAACCAGCACTGTATATTATATTTTTAACCATTTCTATAATTTCTAATTTTTATATAGGTTCTATGGTTTGTATTTTTTCCTTCTTATATTTTATATATAAGTTTATTTGCTTAGATAAAGAAAAAAGAAATAAGAAAATAATATGGACTTTTATAATATCATCTTTAATTTCTGGTTTAATTACTTCGTTTGTATTAATACCTGAATTTTTTGAATTAATGGCAGGAAAAGCAAATTTGTATGGAAGCAAATATACAATTTACAATAAATGGGGAATGGATTTCTTTACCTCGTTTTATAGACTTTCAATAGCTTCTTATTCTTTAGGAGAACAAGCTAATGGAGACCCTAATATATATTGTTCTTTATTTGTTGTGGTTTATACAATATTGTTTTTCTTTAATAAAAATATTAAAACAAAAGAAAAAGTAGCAACAGGAATTTTTATAGGATTTTTCTTATTATGTTTTAGTTATAATTTATTAGATTATGCTTGGCAATTTTTCCAAAAACCAGTATGGTATCCAAATAGATACAGTTTTGTATTTTCGTTTTTATTAATAATTACTGCTTATAAAAGCTTTTCTAATAAAGAAGATATTAAGATACATCGTTTTGCTTTAATAACAGTAACTGCTATTTTAATTGCTTTAATAGTAAACTCCGCCGTATATGCAAAAATATTAGATCAGGACTTTAGCAAAATTATATTTTTAATTCTTTCTTGTATTTGTATACTTGAATATGTAATATCTATTAACTTAAAAAAATTAATTCCTATTTTATTAATAATATTTATATTAGAAGTAGGAGCAACTACTGTTGTGGGAGTTAAACAAATTTCTTTTTCAAAAATCGAACCGACTTATAGTAAAACAAACGAAGATTTATCTATATCCTTTGATTATATAGAAAAAAATGATTCAACAAAAAACAATTTCTATAGACTTGATTCTAATAATTGGACAAATATAAATAATGGAGGAAGTTTTAATTATAACGCACTGATTTATTTCAATTCATTAAGAAATGGTAAAACAATGTATTTCCTTGAACATTATGGAGGATATACTGTTCAAGATGAATGTAGTACAAGATTTAATGCAAAAAACCCTATATTTACTTCACTATTAGGCTTTAAATATATTGTATCAAGTTCAGAAGAATATTATTATGATAAGGTATTCGATTCAACATATGATGTTTATAAAAATAATGAAGCATTAGCTCTTGGATTTATGATGAATAGCAAAATTAAAAATTTAAAATTAGAAGATAAAAAATCTTATGAGAATTCTTCTAATATAATGAGTTACTCATTAGGAGAAGAAAATAGTTCATTAACAACTTTTGGTTATACTAGCATATTTAATTATTATGAAGCAAAAGAGGGAAAAACAACTTATGTCTACTATAACTCACAAGATGGCGGATATGTTTTTTATAAAGGGACAGTTAAAAAAGATGCATTTTTATTCTTGAATCCTTCAATGATAGGTAAACACCAAGTTGGTTTAAAAGTAAATGATGAAGAAGAAATAAAATCATTTAATTCAAATAATTTTTCTCCGTTTTTATTAAAAGCCGGAGATAAATATGAAATAAAATTATATTTTAGTTCTTCAAAAGAAGCAAAAGAAAATTTGGACTTATATCTTTTAGATTATACTTCATATATAAATTGGATTAATGAAATGAGAAAAAATGAGTTAGAAATAATTAAATATGAAAAAGATAATTATATTAAAGGCAAAATAAATGTTACAGAAGATAAAACAACTTTATTTACTTCAATACCTTATGATGAAGGCTGGAGTATATATGTAGATGGCAAAAAAGTAGATTACGAAATATTACTTGATACTTTTATTGGAGTAGATTTAACAAAAGGCGAGCATATAATTGAATTTAAATATATTCCTAAAGGTTTGATTCTGGGAAGTTTAATTTCAATATTATCTTTAACGGGTGGAGTTATATATATTAAAAGAAGAAAAAATTAACTTTTTCTTCTTTTTTATTCTTTACTTAATTCAGTATAAGCAATTTTACCTATCTTTGTTCTCGGCAATGATTTTTTAAACACATATTCGTGAGGCAAAGAATATTTTGCAATATTTTTTTCACAATATCTTTTTATGCTTCTTTTGACTGTGTCATTTTCTGCTATACCATCTTTTAAAACTATAAATGCTTTAGCAACTTGAACTTTATAAGGATGTGGTACACCAATTACGGTACATGTCATAACATCTGGATGTTCTTCAATAACACTTTCTATCTGAGAAGGATAAATATTATATCCTGATGATATTATAATTCTTTTTAACCTTTGTTTAAAGTAAACAAAACCATCTTTATCCATACTTCCTATATCACCAGTATGAAGCCATAATTTTCCATCGCCATGATATCTTAGCGCTTTTATTGTTTCTTCTTCATTATCTAAATAACCCAACATAACTGTTGGTCCACTAATACATATCTCTCCATCTGTTCCCGGAGACACTTCACTATGAGTATTTACTTCAACTATTTTAAAATACATATCAGGAAAAGGTATTCCAATAGACCCCTCTCTATAATCATTAGTGGGCACTAAAGAGGTTGCCCCTGTTGCTTCTGTTAAACCATATCCACATCTTATTTTTGCATTTGAGCCATGTTTTTTTAGAAATTCATCTGTTTCTTCTTTTAATTTACTTTTTAATAAATCTCCTCCAGATATAACGCAAGTTATAGATTTAAGACTAATTTTATCAAAAGCTTTACTTTTAATTAATGCCTCAAATAAAGTTGGAACTCCAGCAATAAAATTTGGAGAATGTCTTTTTATTAAATATGGGAAATTTCTAGCAGTAAAACTTGGTATTAATATACATTTCATTCCAACATATAAAGGAGTATGTATGCACACGCCTAGCCCAAATCCATGAAATAAAGGCATTATGCAAAGAACTGAATCTCCTTCTTTTGCTGGATCCGCCATTAAACGGCCTTGCAAAGCTAAAGAATTCAAGTTTTTATTAGATAAAATAACTCCCTTAGAAATACCAGTTGTTCCCCCACTATATAAAATAACTGCTGGGTCATCCCCTTTTTTATAATCTTTATAGTTCCCTTTGTAATCAAAACCACTATCTAAAAAGTCACACCAAAGCATAATATCATCTGTAAACATTTCATCTGTTTCAATTTTTCTTCCTTTTAAAAACCAGTAAAAAAATGATTTTAAAATATTCATACCATCAGCAGCTGTCATTAATATAACTTTTTCAACAGATGTATTATGTAATATATTATTTATTTTTTGAAAAGCTAAATCTATCGTTAATATAATTTTACTTTTAGATAAATTTAAATACTCTTGTATTTCATTTTCGCTAGATAATGGGTGAATCATATTAGCTACAGCACCAACCATATTAACAGCATAAAACATTATTATTCCTTCCGGAGTATTAGCGGTACATATAGTTATAGAATCCCCTTCATTCACTCCATTTTTTTTAAGTGCTTTAGCGCATTCTTCTATTTGTTCAATAAACTTTGAATAACTTACACTTCTACCAAAATATTCATAAGCTATATTTTTGGGATATTTAAGAGCAGTTTTCATTATTAATTCTATCATTGAACAATCAGGATATTTTAAATTATCTTTAAAACCTTTATAATATTTAGTCCACGGCTTCTTCTTATATAAACTTTTAATTTTTTTCATTGTTATTAAACCCTCCAAAGTGTTACCTTATATATAATTTTATAATTTACAACTAATAATTATTATAAAAAAAAAACAGATAATTTGCAAATATCAAATTATTGTTTAACATTACCTATGTCTAATTATTTTTGGACTATTTGTAATATTGTCTCTTGCTTCCCAAGTTGAAGGGCCACTAAATATAAATGGAATATTAAAAACTGTTTCTTCTAACTTAATTAATCCCCTATCTTCACTATTTAAATTTATTTTTCCATAACCAAGTTTTAAATCATATGGAGAATATTTTTCAATTATTGATATAAATTTTTCAATATCCCCTATTAATATAGAGTGAATTTCATCTTGTTTATACATATCCATATTACATAATAAGTTAATATCTTTTTCTTGAGATATTATATAATTTAATTTCTGAACAAATTCAATAAGTTCATATAACTTATCTGGATATAAACTCTTAGAATTAACAAAATCCATTATTATAAAATAGCAGTCTTCATTATTTTTTTTAGCTTCTATAATTGAATTATAAATATTAGATTCTGAAGCTTCCATAATGACTATATATAACTGACATAATTCATACATTATATTTTGGCATAAACTTATTAAAACATCATAATTATCAAATTCTTCATATTTTAATTTATTAAATTTTCTAAGCATATCTATATATATTTCAATATCATGAAATTCTTTTTTTATGATAGAATCTGCTGCTTCTCTTGATTTAAAGTAACCAAAAGATCCAAGATAAACTTCTTTTCTCTTATTAATAATTTCATTTATTTCAGAATTTAAGCTTAACTCATCGATAATTGACAATATTTTTAAATTTCTTTCTTTATTTAAGAAATACATAGAATTATCTTTTCTAAAAAGAGCGTCATTTGTTAAAAAAATATTTCTTTCTTGTTCATTTACTAAAACTAATATAATTTGCCCTAAATCTTTAATTGATTTAAGTAAATTATAATGATTTATATAGTCAATTGAATCTGTAACTGATTCATATTTAACTTTAAATAATTCATTTATTAATTCATCAATGCGTTTTTGAATATCAATTAGAGCAGAAAAAATATTGCAAGTATAAACTGGTTTATATTTACTTGTTACTTCTTTAATTTTATCTAACAATATTTTATCCATAAAATCCCCTAATTTAAATAAATTGATTTTATTTTAACATTTAAAATAAAAAATATCAATTTTCAATTGATATTATTTTTCTTCTTCAAATAATTTATTAATATTTTTAGAAGGGATTAGCATATTAATTTCTTTGCTAATTTTTATATTGAATTTATTTGTATGATGTTTAAATTCATCTCCATCTATGCACCAAGAAGCTTTAGGTATTTCACTAAATTCCATTTCGAAATTATCTGTTTTAAAATATTTAAATCCGGGCAAATCATTGACATCTCTTCTTTTTAAATAATGAACAGCTTTAAAGATATCCCATTTATTTTTAATATTGCACATTAAAACTTCAAATTTATTATCATTTAATTTTATATCATTATATATATTATCCATTCCAGCAACTCTATTACTATTAGTTATAAATATAAATGAATATTCTTCATCATAAGATTTGCCATCTACTTCATATTTAACATTATAGTGATGAAAAGATTGCTTCAATTGTTTAATGCCATAAATTACATAAGCGAGTCTTCCGTACTTCTCTTTTAATTTTCTTGGAGTTGCATACGCTATATCAACATAAGCTCCCATACAAGCAACATAAACAAAAGGTTTATCATTTAATAAACACACATCTATATTTTTTTCAACACCACTTAATATTAACTCTAAATTTCTAAGCACATTGTTTGTAAGTCCATACATATGAGCAACATCATTTTGTGTACCAAATGGTAATTGTGCCATCAATAACTTTTTATTTCTTCTTAAATTACCTTCAATTGATTCATTTAAAGTGCCATCTCCTCCAGCAACTAAAACTAAATCTACTGGCTTTAAATTTTCAACAATATTAATAGCATCATATCTACATTTAGTAGGAATTAACTCTGATTCATATCCATACTTTTTCAAAATTCTTTCAAAAAATTTAAAATTTTTCATTGGACTTCTACGCCCACTTTGTGGATTATATATAACCGCACACTTTTTCATATAAGCTCTCCTTTAAGAAAACACACATCTATTATATCATAATACAACCATTTAATTTTATTCTAATTATAACTTTACATTTTAATATTTAAAAAGCAATGTTTTTTATCATTGCTTTTAATTATTTTGAGGTATTTTAATATGCCTTTAATCAGTTTGGCCGTTTCTTGGATTGTAGCATTATTTAATATAATGCTAAGTTTATATTAAATTTTAACTTCCTTTTTTTCTTATTCTCTAATTAGTATCATTCCTCCTTTCATATTATTAATTATGATACAAAATTGTGATTATTTAATGAAGGAGAAGTGAACAATAAAAGTATTTTTATTTTAATATTTTATCAACTATATCTTTTGTTGAATTTTTATTTATATATTTATTTTGATTGTTAATAATTTTGTCTTGAAGTTTCTTAGAATTTAAAACTTCTAAAGTATATTTTACTAAATCTTTTATATTTTTCACTCTTATAGACATACCTTTTCTATGAAAAAAAGTTGCATTCTTCGTTTCACATCCAGGTATTGGCATAGTATGAATTAAAGGAATTCCTTTAATAGCAGCTTCGGTAGAAGATAATCCTCCGGGTTTTGATAATAAAATATCAGATGCATCCATATAAAGATTTACTCTTCCTGTAAAAGATATTGTGTCAATATCGTAATTTTTAAAACAAACATCAATATCCTTTTTTAATTTATTATTTTTACCTACTAAAACAAGTATTTTAGTATTATCATCTATTTTGGTTACTAAAGCATTTAAAATCTCAATAATATTTCCACAACCTATTCCGCCAGTCATAATTAATATTATTTTTTTATTTTGGGGTAAGTTTAAAAATATTCGAGCATCTTTTTTATTATATTTTATATTAAATTTCTTAGATACAGGAATTCCTAAAGAATATAATTTACTTTTATATATTCCCTTTTTTATAAATTCTCTTTCCAAAGATTTATGGGGAATAAAGTAATAATCTAATTCTGTTTCTTCAATAAAAGGTATTGCTGTATAATCAGTTAAAATAGCATAACAATCAACCTTTAAATTTCTATTTCTTTTTAAAAAAGTTAAGGTTTCCATTGGGAATAAATGTGTACATATTATTTTATCTATTTTATTTTTTATAATATATTTATTTAAGTTATTTGCATACATTAAGTTAGCTAAATAAACTGGAGATTTTATAATATTATTGCTAACTATTGCTCCAGCATTGTACATAATGCCAAATAAAGACGGCGTTTTAACCGCGATTGTATTAAGAATAGACTTTATTAAAATTTCAGCTTTTTTGTTTCCAAAAGACATAATATCTTCAAAATAAGTGGTTATATTTCTACTCAATAATTCTTCATAAATCGCTTTAGCAGCACTATTATGTCCTTCTCCGGTGCTAGAAGACAACACTAATACTTTCATAAACTCCCTTACTTTTGATAACTTTTTAATAATTGTTTTGCTTTCTTTACTCCATGTTCACCAGCTATCTTTAAATATTCTATTCCCCTTTTTTTAGTTTTTTTATTTAATAAATAATAATATTTAGCTAAGTTATAATAACTATAATAATTCTTTTCACTAACTGGACATTCACTAGATTTTACATAATAAATATATGCAGTTTTTTTATCATTTTGTTTTCTGTAATATTCTCCAACCTTATTTAAAGCCCAGCTTTCTCCTAAGTCAGCACTTATCCTATAATATTTTAATGCTTCCTCATAAAGCCCTTCACTCTCACATATTAATCCTAAATTATTATATGCATAAGTGTAACCAAATTCAGCAGATTGTCTGTAGCATTCAGTAGCCTTTTCTTTATCTATTTTTTTATCTGGAGTTAATCCTTTTAAGTAACAATTTCCCATAGTATTTAAAGCTGCCGAACTACCTAAATCAACTGCTCTTTTTAAATATTCCCATGCCACATTAAAGTATTCTTCTACATTTCCGATTTTACCAGTTAAAATTAAATCCGCTACCATCCAACAAGCTTTAGGATGATTTTTACTAGTAGCTCTTAAATAATATTCATAACTTTTTTGATAATCAACTTCACCACTTACAAGACCATCAAATTCTAAAGATCCTAATTCTGCATTAGCGTACATATTATTTTTTCTTGCTAACTCTTGTAAAGTAGTAATATAACTAATTCCTTGATATAATTTGATTTTTAAATATTCATCTAGTTCTTTTTTATTTAATTTTATTTTAATATCCTGTGTATATATTGGTTGACTATTTTCTAATACAGCATATATTAAAAGATTGATAATAGTTTCGTATAAATTATTATTTAAAAGATCTTCTTTAATTTTTTGTATGAATTCTTTCTCTATATGTTCATCATTATTAGCTATTTTTAATAATTCTTCACATAACTTTTTTAAATTTTTATTTTCATTTATAGTATTTAAACTGTTCTCATCTTTCTTATAAATATATTCATCTAATATACTAATTAAATCTAATATAATTGGAATAAAAATTTCAGAGTTTTCTTTATATTTTTGTTTTAAATCAACAAAAATTCTTTTATATTCAACACCTATAGGTCTATAGCCTATACAATAATTATTAACAGTAGTATTATTAATTTCTTTTATACCAAAAAGAGTGCAAAATATTTCACTTTGCATTGCACTACTTTTATTATTAGAAATAATTTTAATCGCATCAAATACATTACCTAATGATAGATAATTTTTATTATCATTCATTTTAATATAATTCTTTTTCATACTTTAATTATACCACTTACAATTATAATATAAATATCATTCAATTAAATTAACTTCTCAATTTAGGGTTATCAACAATTATCGGATTCCCATCTTTATCATATCCGGTAGAATAAGGATTGGAGTCTTGAATTCCGCCATTTTCTTCTAAATCGTTTTGTTCAGTTATTTGCTTATATTTAGCAACTATCTCTCTATAATTTTTACAATAAATTGCCCTTCCTGACTGATTTCCAGAAAGTACTGGAACAGGTTTTCCATAAACCATTTCATAACCTTCTCCTAGGCAATCTTTATACCAAGGATATTTAATTAATTCTTCAATAGATGTTCCTGCATCAGACATTAAAGCTCCTTCATCTGAATAATAGAAATCATATTCAGGATCATATTCAAGCCCAAAGCCTAATAAAGCCAGATGAAACCTTTCTTCTTTCTCAGCATCTCTTATTTGAGTTCTAGTTGTATGTACAACTCCATCAAATGTATTAGATATATTTTTATAAAATTTTTGACGTGGATAAAAACCCTTTATCATAAAATCCTCCTACTTATATTTTATAATATATAAAATTTTTAAATCAATATAATTAATACTTTTTTACATTTCTTTTTACATACTTTTGTGGATTTGTTGTGGATGTCGAAATATAGACTTTTTTTTAGATTAATTTATATAATTATAGTGAAAGGAGTAAAATGAAAAAAATATTTAAAAATTACAAATCGACTTTAATATTATTATTAGCATTAGTAATAGGTGCCTCTGTTGGATTAATCTTTAAAGAAAAAGTATCATTCTTAAAACCTTTTGGAGACTTATTTCTTAATATGTTGCTTATAATAATAGTGCCACTCATATTCTTAACAATATCTACTGCGATTGGTAAAATGCCACAACCAAAAAGAATTGGCAAGATACTTACCTCAATATTTATTGTATTAATATTAACTTCCATAATAAGTGTATTAGTTGGATTAATAAGTACCAATACAACAAAGTTAGTTAATGTTAAAGATGGGAATGAAATAAGAGAATCTTTAGAAATAACTGATGAAGAAACAAATGTTGAAGATGTTAACTATTTAGAAAAAACTGTTCAAGCAATTAGTGTTGATAACTTTGATAAATTATTATCAAGAGAAAATATGATTGCATTAATAGTATTTTCTATATTAATAGGTATTGCAATTAACTTGGCCGGAGAAAAAGGTAAACCATTTTTAGCAGTATTGGAAAGTGGTAACTGGGTAATTCAAAAATTTATTAAAATTATTATGTATTATGCCCCTATTGGATTAGGTTGTTATTTTGCAACTTTAATTGGAACATTCGGAAAAGATATTGCTATTGGGTATGGTAAAACTTTTATAATATATTTAATAACTGCAATATTATTCTATTTTATAATTTATTCATTATATGCACTTATATCTGCTGGCAAAAAAGGATTTGTAAGTTTTTGGAAGAATATTATACCTACTACTTTAACAGCTTTAGGAACATGTTCTTCAGCAGCCACTATTCCCGTAAGTACTACGGCTTCTAAGAAGATAGGAGTATCAGATGATATTGCAGATACAACAATTCCATTAGGAACAAGCTTTCATAAAGATGGATCTATTATTGGAAGTGTATTTAAAATAATGTTTTTAATATATTTATTTAATTCAAATGTTTCTTTATGGAAAATATTTGGTGTAGCTTTAGTAGCAACTTTACTAGTGAGTGCAGTACCTATTGGTGGTGGAACAATTTCAGAAATGTTAATAATAACAATGCTTGGCTTCCCAGTTGCTGCATTACCAATTCTTACTATAATAGCAACTATAATAGACGCCCCTGCAACAGCATTAAATGCAGTTGGAAATACATCTTGTAGTATGTTAGTAGCAAGAATGATTGACGGGAAAAATTGGTTAATTAAAAAAGTTAGAACTTAATTGAAGTTGTCAATGAAAAGTGGACACTAAAAAAGAATTATTGAAACCCTAGTTGATTTTTATATTCAATTGGGGTTTTATATTGCAATGCATATGATGGACGATAATTATTATTATCCCAAACAATATCATCTATAAATTCTTGAACTGTGTTATAATTATTTATGTCAAAATCAATATACATTTCTTTCTTAATCCAACCATTTTTAGATTCGATAACTGGATTATCTGTTGGTGTACCAGTTCTGGACATAGATCTGGCAATTTTATAAGAATTGAATATTTTGTTAAATGACACTGAGGAATAAACGGCTCCTTGATCTGTGTGAATAATAGTCTCAAGGTTTTCGTATCCTCTTTTTATTTTGTTATTTAACATATTATTTAAAGCTTCTCGATGGTTTAATATACCATTTCCATTCATTGACTTTCTGATATCATAACCAATTATTTCATTATTAAAAATATCTAAATAAAATGTCCAATCATATTTTCTTTTCTTAAAATAGAAAGTAGTGGTATCAGAAACTACTTTTTCGAATGGTCTTGTTGTATTCCAATTACCATTTATAATATTCGAATATTTAATAGATTCTTCACCAGGGCGTTTATATTTATAATGTTTAGCTTTTGATTTTATACTTAATATTTTACATACCTTATGAACAAGGTTTGCTGATACATACCAACCAGTTTCATTTAATATTATTTTTCTTATTCTATGATATCCATAACTAGGTTTTCTTTTATGAATGTCTTTAATAAGTTCTCCTAAATCTCTTCGATTTATTTCATAATTATTTAATATATCTTTATTATTTAACCATTTATAATAACCAGATCTTGACACTCTCATTATTTCGCATAAAGATTTTATATTATATTCTTTACTTAATAATTCGATTATTTCATATTTTGCTTGTGTTATTTCATGAATTTTACATACGTACCATCTTCTTTCATTAGGAATCCTTTTTTTAACATTTCATTCTCAATTCTAAGTTTCATGTTTTCATATTCTAATTGTTCTTCTTTTGTTAAATTTCTTTTATTATAGTATTTTGCCAATGGGTTATTATGTTTCCTTTTTGTAATTAATCCATCCATACCTTTTTCACGATATTTATGAATCCACGCAGTTATTAACCCATTATTTATTCCAGTTTCTTTTGTTATTTCAGCAGAACTTTTTTCCAATTCTATTATTGGTTTTATAATTTTATATTTTTCATCCGCAGTCCATTGCTTAAATTTTTGACCTTTACTTGCCACAATATCATCTCCTTTATTAAATTATAACAAACAAAAAGTGGTACACATCTTTTTATGTGTCCACTTTTATATTACAACTTCAAACTTAATCTAACTTTTTTAATAATTAATTTTTGACGCTAAACCTATATAACTTGAAGGAGTTAAATTTAATAAAATCTTCTTATCTTCTTCATTAATATCTAAGGCTTTTATAAAAGTTTCTAGGTCTTCTTTCGTAAGATCTTTTCCTCTTGTTAATTCTTTCAATTTTTCATAAGCATCATCATATTTGTTTTTTCTTAATATAGTTTGTACCGCTTCTGCCAATACTTCCATATTATTATTTAAATCTTTAGATAATTCTGTTTTATTAATATCTATTTTACTTAATCCTGTAATTGTTTGATTAATTGCGATTACAGAATATGAAAATAATACTCCAATATTTCTAAGCAAAGATGAGTCTGATAAATCTCTTTGTAATTTAGAAATTGATAAATTATCAACTAATGTATTTATAATTCCAATAGACATTTTTGAATTTGCCATTGAATTTTCAAAATTAATTGGATTTACTTTATGAGGCATAACAGAAGAGCCAACTTCTTTATCAACTACTTTTAATTTAAAATAGTTAATACTTATGTAATGCCACATGTCATTATCTAAATCATTTATTATATTATTTAATATTTTTATATAATTAAACATTACACATAAATTATCATGAGATTCTATTTGAGTTGTAATAGGATTATAATTAATACCCAATCCTTCTACAAATGTTTTTGATTCTTTAATCCAATTTATTTGAGGATAACTTATAACATGAGCATTGAAATTACCAACTGTTCCATTAAATTTACCAGTTATTTTAGCTTTTTTTATTAAATTTAATATATTATTTATTCTATATTCAAATACTTTAAATTCTTTTCCTACAGTAGTTGGAGTTGCTGGTTGACCATGTGTATGTCCAAGCATTGAAATATTTTTATATTTACTGCTTAAATTTTTTAAATTTGATATAAGATTTTTTATTAACAAAATATATTCTTTCAAATAATCTTTTAACATTAATGCATACGCTAAATTATTTATATCTTCAGATGTACATGCAAAGTGTATTAATTCACTATAAGGAATTTTATTTTCACTAAATTTATTTCTTAAATAGTATTCAATAGCTTTTACATCATGATTAGTCGTCTTTTCTATTTCTTTAACTTTTTTGCATTCACTAATATCAAAACTTTCATAAATTTCATTAATTTTTTCTTTTTGTTTAATAGTTGTTTTTTTATTTATTAATTCAGTAAAATATAAAAACCATTTTATTTCTACAAAAATTCTATATTTAATGTATGAAAATTCTGAAAAGTAATTTGAAATATTTTCAGTTATTTTTCTATATCTTCCATCAACTGGAGATATTGAAAATAATTCATCTAGCATTTTATTATGTTCTCTCTTTCAGGACCTGTTCCAATAAATTTAATTGGGATTCCAACAAATTCTTCTATTCTATCTAAATATTTTTTTGCATTTTCTGGTAAATCTTTTCTGCTTTTTATTTTATCAATACCATCAAAATCAGCCTTAAATGTTTCATAAATTGGAGTACATTTATTTAATACTTCAAAGTTTGTATCATAATTAGTTGTTAATTTGCCTTTATATTTATAAGCCACACATAATTTAACTTCTTTTAATTTACCAATTGTATCTAAATGATTTATAGCAATCCCTGTAGCTCCATTAACTCTAACTGCATATTTTAATGACACTAAATCAAGCCATCCACATCTTCTTGGTCTTTTGGTTGTTGTACCATATTCATGAGCAAGCTCTCTAATTGTATCTCCCATTTCATTATTTAATTCTGTTACATAAGGCCCAGCTCCAACTCTTGAAGAATGTGCTTTTATTACTAAAAATACTTCGTTAATATGTTTTGGCCCAATACCACTTCCAACACAAATTCCTCCAATTGTAGGATTAGATGAAGTAACATAAGGATAAGTTCCATGATCAATGTCAAGAAATGTTGCTTGGGCTCCTTCACATAATATATATTCTTTATTTTCAATACTTTCATGTATTAAATCAAATGTATCACAAACATATTTTTTTAATTTCTTTGCATATTCTTTATATTCAGAAATTATTTCTTCTTCATTTAAAGTCTCAAATTTATATGCTTTAAAAATAGTATTAAATTTTTTAATATTCTTTCTTGCTAATTCTTCAAAATTATTAGAAATAAATGTTTCGACTCTTATTCCACTTCTTTCCATCTTATCTGAGTAACAAGGTCCAATGCCTCTTTTAGTAGTTCCAAGTTTATCATCTCCCCTTAATGATTCTTGTAATTCATCCATTTTAATATGATATGGCATTATAATATGAGCCTTAGAGCTTATGTATAAGTTACTTACATCAATTTTATTTTGCTTTAATACTTTAATTTCTTCTAACAAAACCTTAGGATCTATTACTACACCGTTACCAATTATTGCTTTAGTCCCTTCATTTAAAATTCCTGATGGTATCAAATGAAAAGCATACTTTTTATCTCCGACCACAACTGAATGTCCGGCATTATTTCCTCCTGTACATCTAATACTCATTTTTGCTTTTGATGATAAGTAATCAATAATTTTACCCTTTCCTTCATCACCAAAAAACCCGCCTATAACTACATCTACCATAAATTCCACCTCCAAAAATAAAAAAATATAGTACGCGTGCTACTATATATTCACATAAATAATTATACTCCTATTAACCTTACAATACAAATACTTTTTATTCTAATACTCTTGTTACTGCTTTATTAGCAAGATCATTAAATAATCTAAATTGTTCTGGAGTTAATTTTTTAGGAATAAAATCATGAATCACTTCTTCTACAGCTTTTTTTACTTTTCTTAATTCTTCTTGTTTATCCTTAAGTAAAGCTTCTAGTTTTTTTAAATTATCTTTCGCCCAAGATATGGTCTCTTCTGCTATTGCAATTTTTTCTTCAAGCGATTTTCCTTCATATTCAAAATTATCATCTTCTGATAATGTACCAAACATTGTCAAAGATTTATAATTTGATTCTGCTCTAGATAGAGCATAATATAAATCTTCTATATTTTGTTCTAATTTTCCAACTTCATTTGTTAAATTATCAATCATCATTTCATATTTTTCCACAAAATTCTCCTTAAGTTTTTTTATTTAATTTCTAATGTTCTAGTAATAGCGCTACTTACACTTTCATCAAATGAATTTTTTTGCTCTTCAGTTAATTTGCTTGCCATAAATTCTTGAACCATATTATTTATTATTTTTTTTACTAATGATATTTTTCTTTTTTGTTCTTCAATCAAAGCAATTTTACCTTCTAATTCTTTTGTTTTAACATCTAACATTTCTTCTGCTGGTTTTATTTTTGCAAATACCGCCTTTTCTTCTTCTAATAATTCACTTAGCTTTGTTTCAACTTCTTCTAAAGTATGATTTTTTAATAAATTTCTAATTTCTTTTGTGTTTTGCCAAAATAAGCATAAACCACTCATAGAAGATAAGACAAGGGAAGATACAATTGCTATTCCAATCAAATGAAAAACTAACGAAGAAGCAAAAACGCCAGTTATTAACATAATTAATAAAAGCATTAATAAAATCCCTAAAAATAATATTCCGCCATCTTTCAAACTACTTTTTCTAACTTCTTTATATTTTGTTTCTTTTGATAAAAATCCTATCCTTATAATATTATATTTATCCATTTCTATTCTTATTGTTTCGAGAGTCCTGTTTGGACAAAAATTATATTCAAAATCTTCGGATGGTTCTCCAAAATTTACTATATTTGAATAAATTTTCTCTGCTTTTACTTTTTCAGCTATGGCAATATTTTTTTCTTTCTCTAATCTAGTTAGCTCTTTTTCCATTTCATCAAGTATTATTTGATATTTTTCCATAAATTCTTCCCTTTTCTATTACTCATTTTGACCTAAAGTTAATCTATAAGCTCTGTCTATATATCTATCAAATACTTCTTTTAAATTTTCAGGAAATTTATCAGGAACAAATTCTTCAATAACTTTTTCTATTTCTTTTTTAAAACTTTCTATTCTCTTTCTTTGATTTTCAACTTTTATTTTTGCTTCTTCTAAAACTTCAGCTTTTTCTTTTAAAATTCCTTCAATATTTCCTAATGATTTTTCAGTTTCTGATTTTGCCAATTTTAGTTCTTCTATTTTTCCATCTATTTCTTCTGGATTTAATTTAAATAAATCCATAAATTTTGATACTTCTCTGTTTTTTGCTAAATAATTATAAGTTGTCTCAAGTCCTATTACAGCAAGAACTGCACATGCTAAAATAACCCCCATACCAATTTGAACGGCTGCAAGAAAAACACAAATAAAACCTGGTATTATAGACAAAATACTTAAAATTAATAAAATACGTGATAATAATAATATTTTTTTTGATTTTTTTAAAGTTTCTTCTTTTTCTGATCTTTTTTCTTTAAATTCCTCAAGTCTTTTTAGTTCTTTGTCATTTCCGCTTAATGTATTTATACATTTTTCTTTTATTAAACCACAATATTTTTCTGTATCTGATTTTTCAGTCTCAGCTTTACTTACATATTCTTCTAAAGCTTTTAATTCTTCTTCTAATTCTTGAAGTTTTTTTCTATAATCTTTCATTTATATATTCTCCCTTTTTCAAGATAGTATTATATACTAAATGTTATTTTTGTCAATTAAAAAAGTAAGTTTATACTTACTTTAATTATCAATATATTTTATTGACTCAATTGCTGCGATTGTCCCGTCATTTGTTGCTGTAGTAAGTTGTCTTATTTTTTTATCTCTACAGTCTCCCGCAACAAATATTCCTTCTATGTTTGTATGACAATCATTATCTGATACTATAAATTTATTTTCATTTAATTTTATTATATCTTTTAAGAACTCATTTTGAGGAATTTGACCTATAGATAAAAACATTCCATCTATATCTAATTTTCTATCTTCTTTAGTATCAGAAATTATTATTGATTCAAGTTCTTCTTCTCCATTTAATTTTTTAACAACTGAATTATATATTATTTCAACATTAGATTTATTTTTTATTCTATCTGTTAAAACTTTTTCTGCTGTTAAAAATTCCAGATTTTGAACAATATATACTTTCTTACATAATTCTGATAAAGCTAGAGAAGTTACTAATGCTGTATTACCTCCACCAATAACTGCAACTGTCTTATTTTTATAAAAAGCTCCATCGCATGATACACAAAAATGTATTCCATTACCAATTAAGTTTTCTTCATTAGGTAATCCAAGAGTTCTAAATTTATTACCTGTTGCTATTATTATAGCTTTGGTTTTATATTCATTATCTTCTGTAACAACAGTTTTTTCTTTGCCATTTTTTATTTCTGTAACTTCTTCAAGTTCAATTTCTCCCCCAAGATTAATTACTTGTTCATATAAATTATTTGATAATTCACTACCACTTATTTTTATATATCCCGGATAATTTTCTACTAAAGGAGAAGATGCTATTTGACCTCCAATACTTTCTTTTTCTAATATCAATACTTTTTTATTTGCTCTAAGAGCATATATGGCTGCAGTCATCCCTGCAGGGCCACAGCCTATTATTATAACATCATACATATTTATGCCTTATTTCTTTTTAGCTTTTGATTTTGGTTTATTTTCATCAATATATTTTTTAATATTAGACAAATTAACAATTTTTTCAATTTCATTACTTTTAAATAATACTAATGTTGGAGCTTGTTTTACTCCGACTTTCATTGTTAATTCTGGATTTTCTTCTGCATTTACCCAATCAAATTCTATATTTGCTTTAGTTAATAACTCTTTTGACATTTTGCAATTAGGGCAAGTGCTGGTACCAAACAATACTATTTTATTTTTAAATTTATCCAAACTTGGTTCTTCACATGGCTCTGGTTTCATTTCTGAATTATCTAAATCATAAACTTTTCTCATTTTAAATTCTTGAGTTTTACCAGCATTCCAGTTTTTTACAGGTCTATAATATCCTGTAATTCTACTATAAATTTCTGCTTCTTTTCCACATTTTGGACAAGTTTTATGTTCTCCAGCCAAATATCCATGTTCACTGCAAACAGAATATGTAGGAGATAAAGTATAGTATGGTAATTTATAGTTTTCAGCTATTTTCTTAACTAATTTAGCAGCTGCTTTCCAATCTTTTAATCTTTCTCCCAGAAAAGCATGAAATACAGTTCCTGAAGTGTATAAAGTTTGTAATCCATCTTGAATATCAAGAGCTTCAAATATATCTTCAGTAAAGCCTACAGGTAAATGAGAACTATTTGTATAATATGGTGTCTCATCTTCTGAAGAAGCTGTAATAATATCTGGATATTTATTTTTATCATGTTTTGCAAGTCTATATGAAGTTGATTCTGCTGGAGTTGCTTCTAGATTATATAAATCTCCATATTCTTCTTGATAATCTGATAATTTATCTCTCATAAAGTTTAAAACTTCTTTAGTAAATTCTTGTGATTCTTTATTTGTTAAATCTTTTCTTAACCATTTAGCATTTAAACAAGCTTCATTCATTCCAATAAGACCTATTGTTGAAAAATGGTTTTTAAAACTTCCTAAATAACGTTTTGTATATGGATATAATCCTTCTTCTAATAATTTGGTTATAACATTTCTTTTTACTTTTAAACTTCTTGCTGCGATTCCCAATACTTTTTCTAAGCGCAGATAAAAATCTTTTTCATCTTTTGCTAGATATCCTATTCTTGGCATATTTATTGTAACTACGCCTATAGAGCCAGTTGATTCTCCACTACCAAAGAAACCACCAGATTTTTTTCTTAATTCTCTTAAATCAAGTCTTAATCTGCAGCACATACTTCTAACATCACTTGGTTCCATATCACTGTTTATATAATTTGAAAAGTATGGTGTTCCATATTTTGCTGTCATCTCAAATAACATTTTATTATTTTCAGTTTCAGACCAATCAAAAGCTTTTGTAATTGAATATGTAGGAATTGGGTATTGAAATCCTCTTCCATTAGCATCTCCTTCAATCATTACTTCAATAAATGCTTTGTTAACCATATCCATTTCTTTTTGACAATCTTTATATTTGAAATCCATTTCTTTTCCACCAACTAAAGCATTTAATTCTGCTAAGTCATTTGGAACAACCCAATCAAGAGTTATATTAGTAAATGGCGCTTGTGTTCCCCATCTGCTTGGTGTATTAACTCCATAAACAAATGATTGAATACATTGTTTAACTTCTTTATATGATAAATTATCAACTTTTACAAAAGGCGCTAAATAGGTATCAAATGAACTAAATGCTTGTGCTCCAGCCCATTCATTTTGTAATATACCTAAAAAATTTACCATTTGATTACATAATGTAGATAAGTGTTTTGGAGGTGATGAAGTTATTTTTCCTTGTATTCCTCCAAGTCCTTCCATAATTAATTGTTTTAATGACCATCCAGCACAATAACCAGTTAGCATTGATAAATCGTGCAAATGAAGATCTGCGTTTTTATGAGCATTTTCTATTTCTTCATCATATACTTCACTTAACCAATAATTAGCTGTTATTGCTCCTGAATTACTTAATATTAAACCTCCAACTGAATAAGTTACAGTTGAATTTTCTTTAACTCTCCAGTCAGTTACATTAACATAACTGTTTACTACATCCTTATAATCTAATACAGTTGATTTAATATTACGCATTTTTTCATGAAGTTTTCTATATAGAATATAAGCTTTTGCTACTTCAGTATATCCTGATTTAGATAAAACTTCTTCAACGCTATCTTGAATAGCTTCGACATCTATTATATTCTCTTTTATTTTAGCATTAAAATCAGCGGTTACCTTTAATGCTAAAAAATCAATTATCTCATCTGTATAATTTGTATCTTCTGCTTCAAAAGCTCTTTTTATTACCTCACTAATCTTATTTAAGTCAAAACTTACTATTTTTCCATCTCTTTTTCTTACTTTATACATACTTCTTCCTCCTTTTATTTTGAAGCTATATATCTCTAAACATAATGTTTGGATAAATATTTATTAATTTTTTTTTCATGTCTTTTAATTCTTCTAAACTAAATCCATGAAGATCTTTATTTAAAACTCCTTCACTATTTACAAAGTTCTGCAAATAATATTTAGAGTTTTTCTTTAATATTTTACATATATTTTCTATATCATTTATATTATGAAACTCTTTAACCAAGGTTGTCCTAAATTCGTAATCTATTTTACTTTTATTTATTATATCTATACTTTTTTTAATATTATCAATGTTAACCTTTTTTCCTGAAGTAATTTCATATTTATCAAAAGTGTTTTTTATATCCATCGCTACATAATCAATTAATTTTTTATCTAAAAGCTCTTTTAATAATTCTGGATTACTTCCATTAGTATCTATTTTAACTTTATACCCATAACTTTTTATCCTTTGAATAAAAGTCCCTATATCTTTTTGTAATAAAGGTTCACCACCAGTTATACAAACTCCTTCTAATATGCCAACTCTTTTTTCTAAATAATCAAATATCTCTTTTTCACTTATTAAACTTTCTTTTGATTTATTTATTAATGATGAATTATGACAAAATGGACAATTTAAATTACATCCTTGGGTAAAAATTATACACGCTATTTTATCTGGATAATCAAGCAATGTTGTTTTTTGGAAACCACCAATAATCATATCATTCCTGCTTCCCAATTTTTATTTTCATAAATCCTATGTCATTATCCAACATCATATTTATTATTTCTAATATTTTTTTATTACTATAATTCTTAGGGATATTTATAACTTCATAATATCCTCCATTTGAATACTTTTGAATCTTACTTTCATATTTTAATCTATCAATAAAATCTATTTTTAAGTTATTAAATATTTTGTAAAATGGAGTATATTCGGTTTCTTTAATTACATTTCCATAAATTGAAGAATCAATAGATTCAAAATATTTTAATATATTAGGTTCATAAGTTTCAAATATCATAAAGTTTAGTTTAAATTCTTGTGAAAAACTATCGCATTTTTCTTTTAAATATTTTAATATATCTATTCCTATCTTTAAATCATCTAAAGTAATTGTTTCGTAATTTTTATTACTAAGTATATAAACACATTCTTTTAATCCTGCATAACCTATATTTAAAGTACCATTTCTTATTATTTTTCTAATCTTTTGATTCTCTTCTAATTTATCATTTTCAATTAAAACATTACTATTAAATAAATATTTAAAATCATTTTTAGATTTTCCACATATATATTCAAAAGTTTGTAAAAGTTCATTTTTAGCAAGATCTAAATAAATATCTAATTCTTTATAAAAATCTTTTATATTACCACTTTTTAAAGCTATTCTAACAAGATTAATTGATGTTTTTGCAACCGTTATTCTTCCTGTTGATGTTTGATTTTTTTCAAGTATATTTTCCAGTATTCTTTCCCCATTTGAGAAATACTCAACTTCTGTTTTATAATTATTTTTTATTAAATATTTTTTATTAAAACTTGCATTAATATTAGAAAAAACAATATTCTTATTTAGCAATATTAATTTAGCAATATTTTCTAACAATAAATTATTTTTATTTACTCCTATTTTATATACTGTAGTAATATTTTCTAGCCTTTCCAATCTTTCTATAACTTTAAAATAAATTTCATTTATTAGTTTACCTTCTTTTGATTCATTTGTGCCAAGACTTAATGAATAATTATAATCTGGATTTAATTTAAAATCACAAGAATTTAAGCATTTAATAAATTTACTTAATTTAGATTCTAATCTCTTTTTTAATTCTAATAATGAAACATTATAAGCATTCTCAAATATAATTTTTACTCTGTTATTATGAATATAATTATTAAAAATATTAGATATAAAAAATATAGTAGTTAATTTATCAATAATGTTGTTAATTGGATTTAAATTAATATACTTATTAAATCCTTCTAATTCAAAAAATGAAGATAAATTTCTTTTAAATATTTTCTTAAATTCATATATAATCCAAGGCTCTAAAATAAAATCAAATGACGTAATTGAATGTTCTCCATGCTGTTCCTTTTTAACATTTAATAATATATTTGTAATTTTTTCAAAAAAGTTTTCATAATCGTTTATATTTGAAAAATCTAAATGAGTTGATGAAGTTGTACCAAATATATAATAATTTAAATCATGTATATAAATATTTCCCTCATCATGAGCTCTGATATATTTTGAATCAATTAAATATGATTTTGCATATTCTTCAGATATTGTTTTACTAAAATTCATTATTAAACCAATAGGATTCTTATTTTCATTTTGAATTAAAAGTGATAATTTTTCAGAAGCTTTTATAAATTTATGTTGTTGTTTTCTTTCTAATACTTCTCTAAAAGCTTTTCTTTTTATTCTATAACTGTTAAATGATTCATAAACTTCAATATGCTTTTCTTCTTTTAAAATATTTTCAATTATATCCTGAATATCTTCAACATTTATTGTTTTTCTATCTATATAATTATTCCCAATATAATTTAAAACTTTATTATATGTTTTATTTATAGCGTCTTCATCTGAATCAAAATATACACTATCATATGCTTTTTTTATTGCAACAGCAATTTTAGGCCCATTAAAAGGAACTCTTTGACCACTTCTTTTTACAACAGTTAATTCATTAAACACATTATTTTCCATATTAATTTCTCCACTCGTGCTATCCTTAACTTAATTATATATTGGGGCATAAAAAAAAGCAATGTTTTTTTTCTTGTTTTTTTATTATTTTAAAAAGTTTACATTTTTTAAAATATTATTTTTTTTCAAAAAAAACATTTGCTATTTTGTCTTCTTTGTGGTAATACTGGCTTTTATAAATGAATCGAATAAAGGATGGGGTTTTGTAGGCCTGCTTTTAAATTCGGGATGAAATTGACAAGCTATAAAGTGTTTGTGTTCTGGAATTTCTATTATCTCTATTAAATTAGATTTTTCATTAACTCCCGAAAAAATCATTCCCTTCTCTTCTAATAATTCTTTGTATTTATTATTGAATTCATATCTATGTCTATGTCTTTCATAAATTATTTCTTGACCATAATCTTTATAAGCTAAAGTTCCTTTTTTTAATTTACATTCGTAATTTCCAAGCCTTAAAGTTCCTCCCATATTTATAATAGACTTTTGATCAGCCATTAAATCTATTATAGGATTTTTACATAAAGAGTCAAATTCGGTTGAATTGACATCTTCTAGATTGCAAACATTTCTTGCAAACTCTATAACAGCAAGTTGCATTCCTAAACACAACCCTAAATAAGGAATATTGTTCTCTCTAGCATATTTTATTGCTCTTATTTTTCCTTCAATTCCTCTTGCTCCGAATCCTCCAGGGACTAATATTCCTTTTGAATTTTTAAATATTTTTTTAAGATCAATCTTAGGATTTTCTAATTTTTCTGAATCAATCCAATTAATATTTATTTTAGTATTATATTTATATCCGGCATGATATAAAGCTTCTTTTACAGAAAGATATGCATCGTGAAGTTCAACATATTTGCCCACCAAAGCAATTTCAATTTCATTATTTAAATTATCAACTGTTTTTATCAAATCTTTCCAATAATTAATTTTAGCTTTTCTAACAGGCAATTTAAATTGCAATAAAATCCTTTCGTCAATTTTTTGATTATAAAAATTTATTGGTATTTGATATATGTTATTAACATCTACAGCATCCACTATATTTTCAACAGGAATTGAACAGAACAAAGATAATTTTTCTTTAATAGATTTAGAAGTCGAAAAAGGCGCTCTACATACTAATCCATCTGGCCTAATTCCCATATTTCTTAAATCCTTAATGCTGTTTTGTGTTGGTTTTGTTTTTAATTCATTAGAGCCGTAAATATAAGGAACCAATGTAGTATGAATAAAAAATGTATTCTCTCTTCCTTGTTCGTATTGTATTTGTCTTAATGCTTCAATAAAAGCCTCTGATTCGATATCGCCAACAGTTCCGCCAATTTCAGTAATTACTATATCAGCTACAGAAGATTTTCCGGCCTCATATACTTTATTTTTTATCTCATTAGTAATATGAGGAATCATTTGTACTGTGGCTCCCAAAAAATCTCCTTTTCTTTCTTTTTCAATAACAGAAGCAAAGATTCTACCACTTGTTATATTTGAAGTATAATTTAATTCTTCATCAATAAACCTTTCATAATGGCCTAAATCCAAATCAGTCTCACATCCATCATAGGTTACAAAAACTTCTCCATGTTGAATTGGATTCATTGTTCCTGGATCCACATTAATATAAGGGTCAAACTTTTGCATAAAAACTTTATAACCTCTAGATTTTAGCAGTAACGCTACAGAAGATGCTGTAATACCTTTACCTAACCCTGAAACAACTCCCCCAGTAACAAAAACATATTTTGTCATAAATAAAAAAACACCTCACTCACGAGATGCCTAGCGGCTCTATTTCATTATATATTTTTCAAAAAAAATAAACAATACTTTTTTAATAATATTGTTTATTTTTTGCTTCTTTGTCTTTTTGAGCCTGGTTCTTCAGAATCATCAACACAAATATAATTTTGATTATTTTTCAACATCTCTGCAAATGCGACTTCTTTTGCTTTAGAACCACTTTTCAAATAGAAATTACCATTAATAAATATTAGTTCACCATCATTTTCGTTAAACCATTCTGATATTTCACGGTGAAAATATTCTCTCCAACTCAATAATTTTTTATATTCTTTTACACTATCATTATACTCTTTTATTGATGGAGATAATTCATTAATAATAGCTATAGAAAAACACCCAACAAAAGCTGCAAAAAACGGAACTAATATAAGTATTACTGATAAATTATTTATACCGCCCAATCTGCACCAAGCCAAATATTGTGAAAAATCACAACCTAATTCAGATATAACTTTTGAAATTTCTTCTGCTTTTTCTTTTGTCATAAAACCCTCCTTAAATTATACCTTGTATTATAACAAAAATAATATTATATATCAATTAATATTTTAAATATAAATTATTTAAATTTTTTCCATATTCCATAATTAGGCATTTTTAATTCAAATGTTAATAATTCTTTTGTAACAGGATGAAAAAAAGTTATTGAAGTTGCAAATAAAGCAATTTGTTCTCCAACTTTAGAATTAGGATTATATTTTATATCTCCATACAAAGGATATCCTCTGCTTGAGAATTGGATTCTAATTTGATGAGATCTTCCGGTCTCTAATTCTACTTTTATTAAAGAATAGTTATCTATCGTTTTTAATGCTTCATATTTTAAAGAAGAATATTTACCTTTTGGATCAACACTTACTTTGTTTAATTTTTCATCTTTTAGTATATAGTCCTCGAATTTTCCGTTATCTTTTGGTTTCCCTTCTACTATTATATGATATATTTTTTTAAACTCTTTATTTCTTATTTGTTCACTTAGTCTAGAAGCTGATTTACTTGTTTTTGCAAACACCATTAAACCACCAACAGGCCTATCCAATCTATGAACTAATCCCAAATAAACATTACCTGGTTTATTATATTTTTCTTTTATATAATCCTTTAACATTGTTAATAAGTCTAAATCTTTAGAAGAGTCTTCTTGTACGGGTATATTAATTGGTTTTTCTACTACTAATAAATGATTATCTTCATAAATTATATTAATCATTTACATTCCCATCTTCCATAAATGCCACAAGGTAAAACCAAGTCATCTCTTTTAACAGGTAATCCTATTTCACCGGATTCAACTATACCATATGGATATTTTTTTAATATAGTTGTTTTTAATATATTATCTAAAACCGAACTTGATATTCCGGTTGTATATGAATTTATTAAAAAGAATATTGGTTTATCACTAAGTATTTTTATAGAGGCCTCTATTAATGTATATAAATTTTTATCAAATTTCCACATTTCACCATTAGGGCCCCTTCCATAACTTGGAGGATCCATTACAATACCGTCGTATTTAGCTCCTCTTCTTTCTTCTCTTTCAACAAACTTTAAACAATCATCAACTATAAATCTGATTTTATTATTTTCTAGTTTGCATAATTTCATATTTTCTTTTGCCCATTCGGTCATACCTTTTGATGCATCAACTTGAGTTACCTCCGCTCCAACAGAAGAACAAGCCATTGTAGCCGCTCCTGTATAAGCAAATAAATTTAATACTTTTACAGATTTACCAGATTTTATTATCTTGTCCATCATAAAATCCCAATTAATAGCTTGTTCTGGAAACAATCCAGTGTGTTTAAAATTAGTTGGAGTTACTTTAAATTTTAAATGTTTGTAATTAATAGTCCAAAATTCAGGAAGTTTTTTAAAAATTTTCCATTCTCCTCCGCCTTCTTTACTCCTATAATAATGTCCGTCAACATTTTCCCATTCTTTATAATTTGGAACATTCCACATGGCTTGAGGATCTGGTCTTCTAAGAATTATACCATTCCAGTTTTCCAGTTTTTCTCCGTTTCCGGCATCTAAACATTCATACTCTTTCCATCCCGAATTAACTTTCATATTTTGTTCCTCCACATTTTTACTTATATAATAAAATTATAATACACATAACATAAACTTTATATAGTCACGAACCTTTTTTACATAAACTTTTACAAATTTTGATATTATTTTTAATTTATGTATTGACAATTAATATTATTTGTAGTATTTTTAGATTATCCTAGATGCTAATATTATATAATATATTTGATATTACAGTACCAAATCAAAAATAATATAAAGCTAGAACTAATTAAATATTATTGTACAAAAAATCTAATAATATTTATAAACTCATTATCTAATAGGATACTTATTTGAAATATAAGTGAGACAGATAACTCATAATAATGAGATAATGTAAACTAAATTTGGTAATATTTAGTGTTGAAAGTTTAAGAAAATACCATATTTTAATTAATTTTGGGAATATATTAAAACTATATACTACATTATATTAGTTTAAAACTCAGTATTTTGTAATTTGATTACCAAAATTACTATTATTACTTGGAAAAAAAGAATCAAAGATTAAATTTTGATTCTTTTTTTGTCTTTTTATTTATTATCACTTGTCATTTTCTTTTTAAATATAATTGATGATATTATAAACATTAAAATTGTATAAATAATTATTATAGATATTGATTCTAGAAAATTGCCACTAGTATTATTAAGTATCATCCTAGACAAATTAACTGTATGACTAAATGGTAATACTCTACAAACAATCTTATATATTTTTCCTACCATATCTATAGAAAACCAAATTCCACTAGTGAAAGCAACTAGTTGAATAACTATGGACGCTAATCCTGGAGCAGATTTATCAGAAGTTACATTTCCAATAAGAATTCCCATACCAACAAATAAAATAGATATAGGAATTAATATTAGTATAGTTAATAATGTATTTATACCAAAATTTAGTCCGAAAAATGTAGCCGCTACAAAAAATATTAAACTTTGAAAAATAGCCATCGGAATAATAGATATAGTATATCCTATAATATAATCTCTTGCTTTCATAGGAGATGCATATAGCCTAGTTAATAATAGACTGCATCTATCTTTAGCAACTAATTGAGCTGTAAACAAGGATATAAAAGAGTAACTAAATATTATAATACTTGGAGTAAAATTTTCTATTGAAAAAGCTTCATTGGGTATCTTAAATTGTTGAAATATTATTAATAGAAATAAAGGTAACACTATACAAAAAACTATACTTTCTGGTTCCCTAATTAATTCTTTAAAATTTCTTTTAGCAAAATTTATGATTCTCATAGTTCACCTCCAGCAATCTTTATAAATGCATCCTCTATATTTTTTGCTTTATATTTTTTTATTAATTCTTCGCTTGTACCAATTTCTAATAAATTACCATTGGCCATTATTCCAATTCTGTCTGATAAAGCTTCTGCTTCTTCCATATAATGAGTTGTTAAAATTATTGTTGTTTTAACTTTCAAATTTTTAATAATTTTCCAAAGTTCCCTTCTTGCTATTACATCTAAACCTAAAGTTGGTTCATCTAAAAATAAGACTTTAGGATCGTTAATCAAACTCATTGCAATTGATAATCTTCTTTGCCAACCACCACTTAAAGTTTTGGCTCTTTGTTTTATAACTTTATTAAGATTAAAATCAATTATTAATTTATTTATTTTTTCATTTGAATTTTTTATATTATAAACCCCTGCTACAAACTCCAAATTTTCTTTTACTGTTAAATTAGGTGCTATTGCAGTTTCTTGAGGAGATATATTAATTATTTCTTTTACTTTATTTGGTTCTTTTAAAATACTATTATTTAATATAAAAGATTCACCTTCTGTTGGTTTTGTTATACAACATAACATTTTAATTGTAGTTGTTTTACCAGCCCCATTAACTCCCAACAAAGAAAATAATTCTCCTTCTTTTATTTCCAAACTTAAACTATTTACTGCTTCAATATCTTTATACTTTTTTGATAGATTTTCAATTGTTATAGCATTCATATATCCTCCATAATAAAAATATATTATATTTTTATTATAATATATTTTTTTCTAAATAACATCAGTAAAGTTTTCTTTTATTTTTTTGTTATTTGTTACTATTATTAAATTTGTAGTTAAAAGAATTGTTGCAACACTAGAAGCTGTCTTCAAACTCTCAATCAACACTTTTGTTGGATCAATAATTCCAGAAACATTCATATCAACAAATTTATTATTTGATGCATCAAAACCAATATTCTTATTTTTAGTTTTTAATTCTTTAAATATTGAAAGAGGCTCAATATCTGAATTTATAAGTATTTGAGTCATTGGCATTTTTAAAGTATTTTTTATGATTTTATTTCCAATTGTACTTTTGTCCATTTCTTCAGAAATATTATAAAAAGTTAATCCGCCACCTAAAGAGTATCCATATTTTAAAGCTATAATAGATGCCTCCACTGCATCTTCAATTCTCATTTTATTAAGAATCATTTCGCTATTAGTTTTTGCTCCAACTTTTATAATCGCAATACCTTTAGATAAATTTGCTAGCCTTGTTTCAAGAATCTCTTTATCAAATTCATTTTCTTCAATACTTACTAAATCTTTTATATAATTAATTCTATCATTTATTTTATTATTTTTATTACTTCCATATATTATAGTACTATCTTTTTTTATTTTTACATATAAAGAACTTCCTAAATCTTCAAGTGAAACATCTTCTAAATTTAATCCATATTTAGATGATATAAATTTTGAATCAGTATAAATACATATGTCTTCTAATATATCACTTTTTTTCTCTGAATAATTTGGAGCGTTTATGCAAACAACATTTAAAATGTTATTTGTTTTTTTTATATTTATTTCTTCTATAACTTCTTCGTTAAAAGATTCCGCAATTAAAACTAAATTTCTATTATTTGAAATTGCAATTTCTAGTATATTTGATATTTCATCAAAAGAATCTATTTTATAATCAGAAACAAATATTAGGGGTTCACTAATAATTTCTTCTTTTTTTCTATCTTTTATCATAAATGATGATTCCACACCTGCATCTAAGTACATACCATTAATTATCTCTAAATTATTTAATTCTTTTTTTGATTCTTCAACTATAACTTTTCCATTTTCCCCAACAGCTTTAAAAGCTTCCATAATTAAATTACCAATTTCTTTATTGCCTGAAGAAATGGTTGCTACTTTTTCTAGTGATTCTATTGAAACATTTTGAGAATTAACAATTAATTTTTGGCTCACTAAGTCAACTGATTTATCAATTTCTTTTTTTAAATCAAATGGGTTTATTCCTTTTTCTAAATATTCCAAACCCTCTAAATAAATAGATTTTAATAATACTAGAGCTGTAGTTGTACCATCTCCAACTAATTCACAAGTTTTTATTGAAGCTTCTTTTATTATTTTAGCTATAACTTCTTCAGTATTATTAAATTCCATATTTTTTGCAATAGTAACTCCATCATTTGTTATAAAAGGATCAGCGTAATCTGTGTCCACGATAGCATTTCTTCCTTTAGGCCCTAACGTCAAAGCTACACTATCACATAATTCAATTACTACTTTTTTTATTAATTGAATAGCTTCTTTACCTTTAATTATTTCTTTATTCATTTTTTACCTCACTCATATATTTCCAATACCTTTTAGGCATAAAATTTACCTGACATCTTAAATTTTTTCTTTCATTGATATTTACGCTACTTATAAATCTTTTCCATAAATCTTGATAGTTATTTTCATCTAAATCATTAACTACATTATTTAAATCAAAATTTGATGTATCCAATATTTTTAATTCACTTCCATTATAGAAAGCTCCTTTTTTTCTTTTAATATCTATAATTGCCCATTTTTCATTTTTTAATCTTTTCTTAAAATGAGGGACAATAAGCTCTAATATATCATTATCTGGTTCAAATTCCGAATATAATATATTCCCTTTTATTGTTTTGAATCTTAAAAATCCTTTTAATCTGTGAACTTCTTTTTTTACTGAATTACAATATTTTTGAACTCTAATAACACAATTTAAATTTCTAAGAGTATCTATTTTTGATCCAAATTTAAAACCATTTATTAAATAATATAAAATAGTTATTTCTTTATCATCTTTATTTGATAAGAATGTATTATAGGCATTATATAGTGATAAATTAGATATCTTTTTTAAAATATATTTTAAAATTTTATCAGATTTATTACAATCGCTTTCAATATGTTCATAAATTTCAAATAAATTTGTTTTCCAATTATCACCTTTTATAATATTTAATGGTATTTGTTTTTCTTCTAATGTTTTATAAACTATTGTTAATAAACCTTCAAAAGTGCCATCATAAATATATATTTTATTTGTTTTCTTCATATTAATTACCCTCAAATAAACTTAATTGCTTTAAACAATTCTTGTTTTCTATTAACTCTTTTTCAATAAACGATTTATTAAATAAATTACTTTTATCATAATAAACTCCATTACACAAAACAAAATACTTTGCTCTTTTTAAAACAACTCCTAATTTTTTTAATGTATCAAAATTTATTGTTATACTTTTTCTTGTACTTATAATTTTTTTAGCACTCAAAACTCCAACACCGGGAATCTTTAATAACGAATAATAATCTGCTTTATTTATTTCAATTGGATATAAATTTAAATGTCTTAAAGCCCAATCAACTTTTGGATCTAACATTAAATTAAAGTTTGGGTTTTTATCATCCAATAAATCTTCTACTTTAAAACCATAAAACCTAAGCAACCAATCAGCCTGATAAAGTCTATTCTCTCTTTTAAGAGGAGGAGCTTCATTTAAAGCAGGAAGTAAACTATCTTTATTAATTGGTACATATGCAGAATAATAAACCCTTTTTAATTTATTATTTTTATACATGTTTTCTGATAAACTCAAAATATTATAATCCGTGTCGGGAGTTGCCCCTATTATTAATTGAGTAGTCTGCCCAGCCGGAACAAAACCTTTCGTTTTATTTTGACTAATATAATTAATTGTATTTTTTATTTTATTTTCGTTTTTATCTGGAGCCAAAAGTTTGATACTTTCTGAAGTAGGTAATTCTACATTTGTACTCATTCTATCAACTAATAATCCAAGTTTTGTAATCAATTTTTGGTCTGCTCCTGGTATTGCTTTGGCGTGTATGTAACCATTAAATTTATATTTATTTCTAAGTAAAGTAATAGTTTCTAACATTAATTCCATAGTATAATTTGGATCTTTTATTATAGCTGAACTCAAGAATAATCCCTCTATATAATTTCTTTTGTAAAAATTGATTGTTATATTTGCAATCTCTTCCGCAGAAAAAATAGCTCTTGGAATATTATTTGTTTTTCTATTTAAACAATATTTGCAATCATATATACAAGCATTCGTGAGTAATATTTTTAATAAAGATACACATCTTCCATCACTTGTAAAACTATGACATATACCACTATAAGCAGCATTGCCAATGCCAAAAGAAGTGTTTTCTCTTTTAGAACCACTTGAACTACAAGACACATCATATTTTGCAGCTGCAGATAAAATTTCTAATTTCTTTTGAAGTTCCATACACAATTCCTCTTTAAAATTATTGTATCACTTCAATTATTTAAAAGCAAACAATTGTTTTATATTTGCGTAAAAAAATAAAACTTTCTGAGTTTTACTTTATTATTTTTATTTTACTAATAATCGGAAGTTCTTTTGTTTCTCCGTTACATACATTTATTATTCCAATGATAGATAAAATAGTTAAACCAACACCAATAATATATAGAATAATCATTAAAAATATCGGAGAAGAATAAGTTTCATACCAGTAATTAGAATATTCTACTATTTTAATAAAAATTGAAACTTTAAAAATTATTGCATACGCTACCCAAACTATTAAAAAGTTCATTCCCTGAATTGAGTGATATCTAGCAAATTTAGAATCTTTTGCAAAAAAATATGGAATTAAAACTAATATTCCCAAATAAGATAAAACGGATATTCCTTTATTTTCTTCTATATCTTTATCTTCTGTTTTCTTTTCATTCTTATCTTCAATTTTAATTCCACAATTGGAACAATACTTATCTTTTTTTCTAAGTTTATTCCCGCAATTAACACAATTTTTCATTTATCCTCCTTATATTTTTAAAATTCTCATAATGTCTGGAAATTCACCAACAACTGAAGTTGACATTTCATATAAATCTTCATGTTTTTTATAATAATCTATCAATATAGTATTTATTCCATACAAACTTGCTTTAATATCTGCTGAAGAATCTCCTATGACTAAAGTTTCATTTGGATTAACTTTATAATCAGTAATTATTCTGTAAAAATGTTGTTTATTTGGCTTTGAAAATTCATTTTCACTTGTATAAATTCTCTCAAAAAATTTATTTAAATCAAACTTTTCTAATTTTCTTTTCTGTGAGAACTCAAACCAATTAGTAGCAACAACCATATTATATCCCAAATTTTTTAATATTTCTAAGGTTTCATATACTCCATCCATAATATAAGTAAATTCGGGTTCTAAAAAAATCATTAACTCAGAAAATTCTTTTGGATCAACATTATATTCTTTTAGTATAGTAAGATATTTTGCCCAAAACATTATCATATTATCAAAGTTAAAAATTCTTTCAGATTCACTTTTAATTAAAAGTTCTCCAACTGCTTGTCCTTGTAAACTAAAATACTCTTCTTTGAAAGGAACATTATAAAAAGATAAAGCTTTTTTAAATAAGTCTTTTAATGTTCTATATTCCACAATAGTGCCATCTATATCAAATATTAATAATTTTATATTATTTGGATTGATAATACTATTTTTATGTATCATAATTTATCCCCCATTATTTAGTATATCATGTTGTGTTCTTTTGTAAATATTATCTTAATTTAACCATATCTAATAAAATATCATAAATATTATAATTGTACCATTCATTCTTTATTATCTCTAAATCATCTGTAAATTTAGGTAAAGTTTCAACTGTTATTGTTCCAGATTTATATTTAAGGTTTGTTTTTTTTGATTCATAACTATCACTAACCAGTCTTCCTGTTATTTTACTAAAATTAAACCCTGTAACTAATTCAGAATAAAAATCAGTTGTAGTTCCATCATTTCCATATCCTATATCTTCATCAAATTCATCATACAAAGTATATTTGTCAGTATAATCCTCAAAAATTTCCGAATATTTTCTAGATATGTTATTAAATTCATCTGGTAAATTAGGTTTACCATTATAAACACTTCTTCCACTTGAATGCAAAGAAATATATGCATTAGCAACTTTATAATATTTATGCAACCAATATATTATATTTTTTGTTTCATTTTCACTTCCTAAGATTTTTCCGGGATAATAACTAAATTTTTCTCCAGATAGTTCTAAAGATAATGTATAACTTGGTTCGTTATCACTATAATATAATCCACCATGTTCACTTGGCATATTTCTATTTATATCTACACCATTTATATTACCTTTATAATAATCTTGAATTACATTTTCTTTATTTTTCACTACATAAGAATTTTTATCATTTATATAATTAGGCCCAAATAATCTATATTCATAACCATCAGGATTTTGAGAAGGCACTATTATAATTTTATTATTATTTAATAAATTCTTAGTTGATTCATCGCCTTTTTCATATGAATTAACTATATTAATCATAAATTTTGTTAAATATAGTGGATTAGCTATTTCAGCAGCATGAACATTAGCGTCCATTAATATAATATTTTCTCCAAATCCTATTTCTATAGAATACATTTTTCTGTTATCTTCGGATACTCCTATTACTTCAATTTTTACTGAATTTGATTTATTTAATTTTATAAAAATTTTTTCTAATTCTTCATATGTATAATGCTTTTCAAAATTATAAGAAACAGATTCATACCTTTGATTTTTATCTTTTTCTAAGTATTCAGTTTTTTTACTTATAACAGACAAAAAATCATCTGAATTCATTCCTTCAGTATAAAAAGTTACTTTATCTTTATCTGACTCTTCTTTATTTACAATAAAATTATTTTCTTCATTTTCAACTTTATTGTTATTAACAGGAGTTGGATTATCTTTTGATTCAAAATAATTTTCATATAAAAAATAAAGGGCAAATAAGAAAATTATAAACAACAAAAATCTTTTTACTTTTTTCATATTTACCTCTTTATTTTAATCGCATAAATTTGTTATTTTTACCAACTCTCTTACATATGTAATATCTTTAGTTGCTATATCACATATATCATCAGACAATTTTAATGCTTCCCAATTACTTCCACACTTATTTGTTTCTAAATTATATTCTGAAAATGTGTATATACCATTAGTTGACTTAACACATTTATAATAAGCAGGGTCGTTATATTGTAGTTCCCAAGTATTTTCAACAAGTTTGTTAAATACAGCTAAGTAAGCTATTGTATTGTCTTCTAACAATACTCCAGTACTTTTTTGAACCCATCTTACTTTATTTATTGCACTGCTAACTTTATATGCTTGTTCAAGCTCTTCTTCAGTTTCAAAACCATTAAAATAATCGTAATAATAAGGCTGAATTGTATTCATTTGTTCTTTACTAATTTTAAGTCCTTTAGAATTTTCATAATAACCATTATCGTAAGTAACAACTACTCTACAATTAGTTATATTTGAAGAAAAAGAACCAAAGTTAACATGAGTTTTATCACTATCACAAATCCATGCTTTATAAAAAACGCCATAATATATAGTTGCTTGTTTATATTCATTTCTTGCTCTAATTGCAAAATAAGGTTGTGTTTTTCCTTTAAAAGCTCTTGTATAATCGATAAAAGAAGTGGCTAATAAAACAGACATAAAACATAAGAATGCAAATATAGCAATAATATTTCTACTACGTCTATATTCTTTAGAAAATTCTTTTTCATTTTCTAATAAATCTGTTTTAAATTTTTTGTGCAATTTTTCTTTTTTAACTTCTTCAGTTAATTTCATTTTAACTTTTACTGGTTTCTCTTTGACTTTTTTGTTTTTTAATACTTTTTCAATTTTTTCCTTTTTAATTTTCCCTTTTTTCATAAAAGCCTCCTATTCTATTTTCAAACTTATTATATCATTAAAAATTGTTTTTTACAATTTTATTTTATATTGTCTTTTATAATCTGTAAAGTCTTAAGTTTTCAATATTCTACAGCTTTATTTTGTATTGTCTTTTAATATCATCAGTGTCAATTTTTATTGTTGGTTTAATTGACTTACAAGTTAAAAAATCACTCTTATCAAACTCTGATAGTTCCAAGATTTTACTTGGGCAAACCACCGTATAATTTGAAATTAATTTACTAAATATTCTATTAAATTCTTTTGGCTCTTGTTTTCTTAGTTCGCTTAGATAAATAGCAAAGTATGAACAAACAGCGTAATTTATTCCCGTTTTTTTTAAAAAATCAAACACATCTTCTCCACTATCCATTAATTCTAAATAGCAGTCATATGAATCTAAAATATCAGTGTAATGTATATTTAATAAATCATTTGTATCTTTAATATTTATATTATTCTTTTTTAAGAATCTTAAAAACTCATATTCGTAAAATTTTGATGATAATTCATCAAAAAAATTATTTCCATAAGTTAATGTTCTTGATTGGGGTAAAATATATTTAATAAATTCTATATAATGCCCTATTTCGTGAACAAAAGTTAGTATATCTTCTAACCGAAACTCATTGCTTTTTATTGTTATAAATCCTTTTTTTAATTTGATTGAATAAAAACACATTCCTTCATTATTTTGATCAAGATGTACATTAATTTCAAATCTATTACTATTAAAAAAATCTTTTACAATTTTTTGAGTGAGTTCGTCAAAACCAGAATAATATGACATTATAATTTCTTTTACTTCATTAAAAGTATATTTTTTACTATGATTTCCAAACCAAAACGGAACAAATTTTATTTCATTTAAAAATTTACTGTAATTTTCACCACATTCAAAAATATATGGCTCTTGAAAATTCATATAATCTATTAGCAAATCTTCTTCATTCTTTATTTTTTGATAGTGATGTTTCGAAATAAAGTCTGTACAATAATAATCTTCATTTTCTTTGCAACCCAAAAAATCTAACATATCAATTAAATAAAAAAATTCATCAAAATTTTTTGTAAAACTTGATAAGGTACTAATAGAGTAAAATCCTTTTTTTAATTTATCTAAATGTCTAAATAATTCTTCACGATCAATCCCCATACCCTCAACCACCATATTAATATTAGAACATATATTTACTTTTTTGTAAATATTTCTCATTAGAAATTTAAAAAAACGAATATTTGTGGTATAGTATATAAAGAGGTACATATGAAAAAGTTAACAATCACATTA
This sequence comes from uncultured Muribaculaceae bacterium, assembly GCA_964396655.1. Lineage (GTDB taxonomy): Bacteria > Bacillota_I > Bacilli_A > RF39 > UBA660 > CAYNFP01. The sequence goes on from CAYNFP010000005.1 coordinate 131,806, forward strand.
ATAGTATTACTTTTATTGACTGGATGCGAGTATATAAATAATAATTATAGTTTAAATAATTCTACAAATATTAATGAAACACCAAGTAATATAGAAGAATATAGTAGTTCTTCAGAAGAAGAAAGTACAATAGTTGTAGAAAATGAATATATACATTTTAATAGTAGTTATTATGATTGGCATAAAGCCACTTTAGAAGATAAGTATGTTTTGACAGTAATAGGAGCTTCCTTTTGTAGTCACTGTAATAATTTTAAACCAGTTATAGAAAAAGTTGCTAATGACTATAATGTTGATTTATATTATTACTATATTGATATGTTAGATGAAACAGAAAAAGATAGTATAATTAATAGTTATGAAACAAACTATGATGGAAGTGTGCCACATTTATTTATAACTAAAAACGGTAATGTAATTAGTAATCAAACTGGAGAAATGGAAGAAAGTACATTAATCGAATTCTTACAACTTAATTTAGTAATTCAATAAAAAAATTATTTTAAACAAAAAAGAAGCAAAATATTTTGCTTTTTTTTATTTATATTTTATTCAGTTACAGGTTCACTTGAATACCAATAATAACTACCATCAGTATTCTGCTTAAATGTATGTTTATACATATGTTTTTCATTAGGATATTTATTTATAATAGTTTTATTAGGTCCAGATAAATTTTCATCTTCATAATTATATTTTATTTTTTCGATAAGATTTGTCTTTTCATAATCTTTATAAACACTTAAAGTAATAAGATTATCTTCGTCTGTTCCTTCTTCTGTTAAATAATATACATAATCATATAAATAATATTCATTATCTGATTTTTCAGCTTTTTTTAATTTATAACTAGTTTCTTCATCAAGATAATAATCACATATATTTTCTCCAAAACCAGTAAATATATTATTTTTTAAAACATATTTTTGATTATCATCGTTATAAATATAAAAATATTTTCCAGCTTCATCCTCAAAAATTCCACTAGAATTAATTAAAAAATCATTAATTTCATAATTGTAAATATTTTTTATTTCTGAATATATAACTTCCTTATTTATACTAGCAGTATTTGCTGTTGATTCTTTACAATTAACATAAGCATAATGGTATAAACCTCCTACAACTATGTTTTCTACACTCATGTCATTTATTGTTACTAATTTATTTTGATAAGCTGGTCTGTTAGGATATGTATCTATTCCACGATATGATCCTGGGATTATATAATATAAATTTTTTACTTCGGCACTATTAATATCAACTTTATTAATATTACCATCCTCATTAGGAATATCATTATCTGCTATAAATTTATCATATATAAAATATCCTCCCAAGCATACTACTAATATAGACAAAATTATAATTATAATTATTAGTCCTCTTTTTTTATTTTCCATTAAAAAAATCATTTCCTTTCTAAAATGATTTTAACATATTATATACACATACAACCATTATTGTATTTTATTTACAAAAAATTTGTCACAAAAAAAAGACTGGCAACTTGCTATCTTCGCTTTCACTATTTTCGCCGTTAAAGTGCTTAACTTCTCTGTTCGGGATGGGAAGAGGTGTGTCCACTTTGCTATCGTCACCAGTCAAATTATATTATACATCAATTGTTCTCTCAAAACTAGATAATGTGATACATCAAATTAAAATAAGATTAAACTATCGAATTATTAGTACTAGTCAGCTCAAAATGTCACCATTCTTCCACCTCTAGCCTATCAACCTTGTAGTCTACAAGGATTCTTATATCTTATAGATAAGGAAAACTCATCTTGAAGAGGGCTTCCCGCTTAGATGCTTTCAGCGGTTATCCCATCCGCACATAGCTACTCTGCACTGCCACTGGCGTGACAACAGATACACCATAGGTGCGTCCTTCCCGGTCCTCTCGTACTAAGGAAAGCTCTTCTCAATTTTCCAACGCCCACGACGGATAGAGACCGAACTGTCTCACGACGTTCTGAACCCAGCTCGCGTGCCGTTTTAATGGGCGAACAGCCCAACCCTTGGAAGCGACTACACCTCCAGGATACGACGAGCCGACATCGAGGTGCCAAACACCACCGTCTATATGAACTATTGGGTGGTATCAGCCTGTTATCCCCGGGGTAACTTTTATCCGTTAAGCGACGACCATTCCATTCTGAATCGCCTGATCACT
>CAYNFP010000006.1:0-68283 GCA_964396655.1 uncultured Muribaculaceae bacterium
ATTTATATGTGTCTTTTTTTATGCCCTAACCGGACACTTACTTTTTCAATTTATATCTTCTATAACAAAATCATTTTTTTGAAGTAATTCTTTTAAGGCTGACTCAGGATACATTGCATATATAAAATTTTCTATATTATGAAAATATGTAATTGTATTTTCATTCATAGTAATATCTTCATACATATCATTATCTTTTATATTATTATAAAATTCATTTGCGAAATTATTGTCATCAAAGACTATTTTAACTTCTGCATTAACACATTCATCATTTTCAAAATAAAATATATAATTATATTTTAACCCGTCAATTATTGTATAAGCATTAAAACTCTCTAAAGATGAATAATTATAATCATTACTATCAGGATAAATTATATCATTTTTATCTTGGATATCTTTTTTACCACAAGCAGTTAACAATAAAGATAAAAACAATACTAATAATATATTAATTATTTTCTGAATCATTATTTTCCTCGGTTGGTTTTATCCAAAAAGGTTCAAACTTTTTTAAAGTATATGAATCTTTATCATAATTATAATATTTATATCCTAGTCCTTTGCAGACATATATATTACCATCTTTTTCTGCAATAACAGTATTATTTATACAAAATAAAGGTTCTTTATCATTCTTTGTTCTATAATAATCAATTAATACCATTGCCATCCAAGCAACTATCATAAATATTATAAAAAATTTTAAAAATTTATACTTGTATCCGTTTTGCATTTATTATCACCTACTCTATATATAAATATACCATAAATTTTATTTTTTATAAATATTTGTTTTTAAAATAAAAATAAGATAAAATAAAGTGGGTGATAAAAATGATAAAAGTAATTAAAAATGGTACAGTTATTACAATGAATAAGAATAAATTAATTGATAAACTTGATATTGTTATAAAAGATGACACTATAATTGAAATTACAAAGAATTATTCTGGTAAATATGATGAAATTATAGATGCAACTAATATGGTAGTTATGCCAGGATTAATAAATACTCATATGCATATGGGAATGAGTATATTTAGAAATACTAATGACGGATTAGATTTAATGAGCTGGTTATTTGATAAAATTCTTCCTATAGAAGATAAAATGACTGGGGAAGATATGTATTATACAACTCTTCTTACTTGCATTGAAATGATTAAAACAGGTACAACTTGTGGAGCAGATATGTATTTTAATTGGAAATATGTATTAAAAGCCTTAAAAGAGGCCAAAATAAGGTGTTTATTCTCAAGATGTATAAATGATCCAGATGGAGGATTAGAACCAAGAGTTAACGATTTTATGGCTTTAAAAAAGGAATTAGACGATAATAACAATGATTTAATATCTTTAGCAGTTACTCCTCACTCATTATATACATGTTCTCAAAATTGTTTAACAAAATGCAAAGAAATCGCAGATAAATATAATTTATCTATTCATATACATTTCTGTGAAAATAAAAATGAAGTAAATACAATAAAAGAAAAATTTAATATGGATCCAATAAAAGTATTAGAGAGTTTTGGATATCTAGAAAATAAATTAATATTAGCTCACTCAGTTCATTTAGAAGATGAAAACTTACCTCTATTAAAAAGAGATAATATTTATTTAGCTCATAATATATTAAGTAATTTAAATTTAGGTTGTGGAGTTTTACCATACAAAAAATATAAAGATGCTGGTTTAAATATATGCTTAGGTACTGATGGTCAAGGAAGCGGATTAAGTGTTGATATGTTTAATACTATGCAGTTAACATCTTTAATAACAAAAGGAATGTATGAAGATCCTTTGTATACTAATTCATATGAAATATTAGAAAGCGCTACAATAAAAGGTGCTAAAGCATTAGGCTTAGATAACAAAATTGGAAGTATTGAAATTAATAAAAAAGCAGATATTATAATATTAGATATAAATAATATAGAAATATTTCCTACAAATAATTTAATAAGTCAAATAGTACATAATATAAAACCAAATAATATCATTCATTCAATAATTAATGGTAATATAGTTATGAAAAACAGAAAATTATTAATAGACATAGATGAAAAAGATTTAATTATTAAAATAACTGAAATTAAAAAAAGATTGAATATATAAAAAAATAGTACTAAATGTACTATTTTATTTCTAATTTTTTTACATAGCCTTCTCTTTCATGCTCTAATTCATAAATATCAGTTAAACTTAAACCTTCACCATTTCTTTCGGCCAAGAGACTTTGCCAAAAATCTAATTCATGTTTATAAGATAATGGAAGCTCAAAATTAGTTAATTTTATAAGCATTTCCAACACACATACATATAAGCATAAAACTCCAGCAACTATCGCAGAATTTGTATCAAGTATTGATGCACAAACTACAGAATATAAACCAATCAATGTACTTTCTGATAAATCTTTTTTAAAAGCGCATTTACTTTTTTCTAAAGCAATATAATTTTTAGAAATCTTTTCTAAAATAAATTCTATAAACTTTGATTCATTAAATATAATATCTTTTTTATCTTCAATAACTTTATCATAGATAGAAATTACTTTTCTTAATTGTTCTTGTGTTAATTCTTTCGAAGATTCATCTGATTTTTTAACCATTTTCCAATTCCTCCTAAATTTTTATTTTTTCCTTAAATATATATTTTATCATAACCAAAATATCTGTCAATATATTATTGATTATTTCTTTAATACTCTAAGTGATAATTCTGGAATGTCTATTAATTTTTGATTTACTAAAAGTAATCCTAAAGTTATCTTTAATCCAACAAGTATATCATAAGGAGATGTAACTAAATTTGTTCCAGAAGATTCTAATCTTTTCTTAAAATATTTTTCAACATCTGATTGAGCTTCTTTTCCGGATAAAGTAGCGTCTTTTAACGAAGTAAATCTAATACCTCTTTCTGATAATTGTTCTATATATTTTATTAATCTTTCTATAAATTCATCATAATTCAAACTATTTGTCCAAGCACTTTCCGCAAAAGCCTGAAGTCTAGGAAATAATAATTCTTCTAATTTTTGTGTGTCACTTACTACTTCTGTCCATAAATGACATGATGTACCTAATAAATTTTTACCTTTTAAAAATTTGTTATTAATTTTTGGGATATAACCATAAGTAGCTTTAATAGGAACTAATGAATATGGATAATCAAAGTATGTAGCAAATGTAGAAGAACTAATATAATTTCTTCCATCTCTAAAAGTTCTTATATTTGATTTATCTAGAGGATAATCAAACCATGTTTGGATTGTAAAAAATGAATCTAAATTAGGACATTTTGTTGCGTCATTCCAAACTATAGGTTTTTTACCATTATTAATTAAATACTGCCCTACATTATTTAAAAAATACCCCATTAAATAATTTGTATCAGTTAAGCTTTCTTCTTTCATTAAGGTTTGACATTCAGGGCATTTTTCCCATGATTTATGATATGCTTCATCTCCACCTATATGAAAGTATTGTCCTGGAAATAGTTCCATTAATTCATCTAATAATCTATAAATAAATGCATATGTTTCTTTTTGCCCAATACATAGAGCTTTATCATTTGGAACATAACCCGACTCTACTTTTGCTTCCCTTTTATCGCAACTTAAAAATGAATAAGCCGAAATTAATGCCCCAGTATGTCCTGGAATATCTATTTCTGGAATTATTTCAATGTTACGAACTTGAGCGTATTTAACTATTTCTTTTATTTCTTCTTGAGTATAAAATCCTCCAGTTGAAGCTCCTATATCATTTAATCTAGGAAACACTTTACTTTCTATTCTCCAACCTTGGTTATCTGATAAATGCCAATGAAAAACATTTAATTTTAATAAAGATGCTTCATCAATTATTTTCTTTATTTCATCAACTGAAAAAAAGTTTCTAGCACAATCTATCATAAATTCTCTATGAAAATATCTTGGATAATCATGCAAAAACATATGTCTTAAATCTTTGCTTTCAGAATTCAAGTGATAAAGTGAAGTTAATGCATGTTCAGCACCTTTAGTAGAAGCAGTAAACACATCAATTCTATCTCCTTCAACTCTTAAAAAGTATTCTTCTGGCATTAATCTTGCACTTCTTTTAATTTCAATGGTTGTTTTATTTTCTCCATGTCCTATATTATGAAATCTTTGAGAAAACAAATCTATATTACCTTGTGGTAATAAACCGTTACTTATAATATTTGCTTGCCCAAATTCCATTGTTTCTGGATAATATTTTACTTCTCCATTAATTTTTGGTATTAAATTCATCTTAATTCCCTCTTCTTTAATGCTATGTATTATACCATAAATCAAATAAAAAGTAAAATTCGGGTTCATAAAAACATAAAAAATCAATTATTTATTTGAATGTATTATTTTTTATAATAAAGTATATAATCTTCAATTTGTATAAAAGTTGAATTGTAATCAAACATCATTGCATATATATGATAAGTTCCCGTTTCTGTTAAATATTCATTATATTCATTTAACTCTTTTATATATACTGAATAATAACATTTATGTTGTGATTTACAAACAAGTGATGTTGGAATTAATGTTCCTAAATTAGTGTTTATTTGATCTTGAGTTAGCCAATTATTATTGTTATTTATATCATTAGTAAAAGTTTTGGTTTCTTCAAAATCAGTGAACTTAATATAATGTGTAATATGATTTATTAAATAACTTGTATCCCATTTTATTTTTAAATATTTTCCTTGAGATGGTAAATTTGTACCAATTATCTTTTCATAGGAATATACTTCATTATAATTTCTTTCAAAATCAAATGTAATTGAAAACGAACCAAATAAAATTAAAAAAATTACAATTGTAAAACCTCCAATTATATTTTTAATACATTTTATTCCTTTTTTATTATAAATAAACCCTAAAATAATTGACATAATTGGTATTGGTAAAGGCAAAAGCATTCCCCACATATAACTTGTGAACATTAAATTGGTAGTACCATATTTATTCATTAATAAACTAACAATTCCCAGCCCTATCCAAATTGATAAAATTGATAAAATAAATAACACTAATAAAAATGATTTTATTTTTTTATATTTAGGAGTTTCGGGATTAATAAACTCATTTATATTTTTTAAATATTTTATATTTAAACCTTTATTATTAGAAATATTTTTAATAAATTCAATTAATTCACTAGAACAATTTTCTTTAATAACAATTATTTCTTTTTTATTATTAAGAAATATATAAAAATTATTTTCTGTTTCTTTTATTTTTTTTATATTATTATATTTTATTTTAATACTTTCATTATTATTTTCTTTTTTCAAATATTCCTTAAAGAAACTCAAAATATAAAAATCAATATCATTTGAATATCTCTTTATATATTTTTTATAATTAACTTTTCTAAAAATTAAATCAAAAATCTTTAATATTAAAGCAGCACATAATATTAAAAATATAGCTATTTCAAAATATTCTGGAACTGATGCCGGATCTGGTGGAAAAAATTCAGAAAAACAAAATGCAAAAATTACTATAGATATAATAATCATCTTTTTTAAATAAAGTAAGGAAAATAATTTTAACTTTTTTTTATATTCCTCATAAGTTATTATTGTTTTAGTTTTAAATTCCTTTTTCATTATAGTTCTCCATTTTTAACCGCTTTATGAAATACAAGTTTTTTTATATAATTATATTTATATTGTATCATGAAACTAATTAAAGTTAAATTATTTGCTTAATTATTTGTTTAATCAATTAAAATAAAGATACTTTTTATCTGTGATTATCTCACAAAAAAGCAATTCTTTTTACAGAATTGCTTTATCCCAAATATCTTACAATTATATTATTTTTTTAACTTCATCTGCATAATTTAAAACGTTTAACTGATAATTAGCAATGTTTAAAAGAATTTCAAATCTATCTTCTTTTGATTTACCACTCTTTATTAATTCTGCATTGTGAGACTCTAAATTAGATAACACAGTTAATTCATTAATATTAGCATAATCACGCATATTTGAGTTTTTTGCTAAAATCGGATTTAAAATTTTCCATTCTTTGGCAGTTGATTTAAATAAAATAACATTTAAAATATCTGCTTCCTCTGCATACTTTAACCAAGTTCTATCTTTATAATAATCTAATTTTGGTAAAATATAATTTTTTATTGCATCGGTATGAATCAAATAATTATTTTTTGTTAATATTCTTTTAATATTCCACTCTTTGTTATTATTTTCTAATGTTTTAAGTCTTTCAAACTCTTTTATTAAATATAATTTAAAAATCGGACTAATAGAAGAAGCAAACTCAAATGCTATATCTTTATGAGCATAAGTCCCACCATATTTCCCTAATTTAGTATATATTCCAATAGCGCCTGTTTTTTCACACCATTCAGATACGCTAGGTGTAAATGTTAATAATCCAACTTGTTTTCTAAAGTGTTCAGATTCGAACACTTTAAAATTAGAGTTATAAATTTGTTCCCAAGCAGTTAAAAAATCCAGTGTGCTCCTAGTTCTCAACCAGTTTCTTATAACATCAGCAGCTCTTGATTTGTCACTTTTTGCCTTCGCTATATCGGATATACAAATATATTCAGTATCAGTAACCAATGATATTGTGATAGGTATATTTTGTACAATAATTGTATTATTTTTCACTATATTCATCTCCTTTTATTTTTGTAATTGCTAAAGTGTAACCAAAAGGTTCTAATATTTTTATTAATGTATTTATTTGCGGGTGTTTCTTTCTGTTTTCTATTACCGCTATCATTTCTCTTATAACACCACATTCATTTGCCATTTGGCTTTGAGTCAAACCTAATTCACTTCGTAATTTTATAAAATCACAAATCAAATTATATTCTAAATAAATTTGCCTTTTTTCATCAATTATATATTCCATTTTTATCACCTAATATAATTATAATATAAACAGTTAGGTGTAGTCAATAAGATACTAAATATTATAAAAAAACAATTCTTTTTACAGAATTGCTATATTTAAATGTTCTATTATTTAGAACAAATTTTTCATTTGGTGCAGGTGAAGGGACTTGAACCCACATGAGTTACCTCGCTAGATCCTAAGTCTAGTGCGTCTGCCAGTTTCGCCACACCTGCAATAATTAAGTGCATAATAGATTATACACAATACTTACCATTTTTGCAACTATTTTTGAAAAATTATATCTTAATTACTTTGTATTTCTTTTATTTTATTCACAATTATATCCACTGATGTATTAATAAAATCTTCTATAAGAACTAAATCTAATACATAAGTTGGCTTCGATTTTGAATTAACAATAATACTCCCCATTTTATCTACTAATAATTTAATTTTTGAAATTGGAAAGTTTTCAATATAAGTCTTATCTAATTTTATATCTTCATAAAATAAATCTAAATCTAATGAATATTTATCAATTAATTCAACATTCAAATTACTATAATCATTATAAATGATTTTAGAAATATATTTTGATGTTGCGGGAATAATAGTTCCATCTTTAAGTTTCAAAGAATTATCACAGAATATTTTTAAAGAATAATCTTCAAACCATAATTTATCAGTATAAAGATGTATAAAATAACCTAATTCAAATGGATTTTTCATATATTTTTTATATTTTGATAAGAAATAATCAATATTTGGAATATCTTCTTTTATGCTAATAAAATGTGTTTCTTTTTTATCTTTATCAATCAATTTTCCTATATCAGGAGCAATAGAACCCAATAATAAATTTTTATCATTAATATTAAGTCTCTTACCTACTTCATTTGCTACACATAAATGTATAATTGCGCTTGCCATTTTTTACCTCAATTTACTTCTATAATAGTTTTAATCCAAAATATATTAATATTATTATTCCTAATATAATTCTATAATATCCAAATGCTTTAAAGTTAGATTTTTTAATATAATTGAGTAAAAATCTAATTGCAAAAATAGAAACTAAAAATGCTGTTAAAGTACCTACTATAAGAATTAATAACTCTTGATTTGTAAAATCAAATCCATATTTTAATAATCTATATCCGCTTGCTCCTACCATTGCAGGTATCGCTAAAAAGAATGAAAATTCTGATGCAACTACTCTAGAAGTACCCATAGCCATTGAACCAATTATAGTTGAACCAGATCTAGAAGTTCCAGGTATTAAAGCTAACATTTGAAATAAACCTATTTTAAATGATTTCTTATAACTTATATTATCAATTTCTGTTACCTTTGGTTCTCTTTGTTTATTTTCCATAACAATAAATATAATACCATAAAGAATAAGCGCTAAAGCAACTACAATAGAATTATATAAAACCGTATCTATATAATCATCAAACAAGAATCCTACAACTCCAACAGGTATTGAAGCAACTAATATTTTTAACCATAATATAATAGTTTTTTTTCTTTCTACTTTATCTCTTTTTATAGGATTTAATTTATTAAAAAATAATAATATAACTGCTAAAATAGATCCAAATTGAATAACCACTAAAAAAATGTCCATAAATTCTTTTGTTACATCTAATTTTAATAAGTCATTTAATATAATAAGATGTCCTGTACTGCTAATTGGTAACCATTCTGTAATACCTTGAATAATCCCAAAAACAATTGCTTTAATTATATTTATAAATTCCATATATCCTCCATATAATACTATTTAATTTTAATATTTTTATAATTAAATGTAAATAAAAAAGATAATTATATTTTTATGTTCATATAATTATCTTCTATCTCCCCCTACTTAATTTTGGGGTTTTTGAAACGGAGTCAGAATCATCCCAAGGATAGTGCGGTAATTCAGTTATTTTACTAATAGTAGGTGAATTCACAAAAACTATTCCATCGTCAATATGGCTTACCACAGGGTAACCTTTTGATTCAATATCATAAGCTTGTTGCTGAAGTCTCATACAAGCTCTATGATTTTCTTCTGCAATTGGGTCATATTTTTCAAAAAATTGATATAGTGCAAATCTAATATTCATAATAAACCTCCTAATGGTATATATTGTATCAAAATATAAAATAATATTCAACAAAAGTATAAACTCTATTTTTTTCTTATCATTTCTAAAGTTGAAGTCAATTTTAAATCACAATACTTTTCTATATCTTCATCAGTATATTTTAATAAATTAGATAAATTTAATAAATTACTTAATATTTCTAATAATAATTTTCCATCTGTATTCATTGTTATTTGTGAAGATAAATAATATAGTTTAATAAATTGTTTAATAATATCTGGTTCATTCGTTTCAGGCAAATTACTTATATCAATATTTTTTAAATCACATAAGCTTAATGTAACCATAAGGCAATCTGCATACTCTGTTAAAATTTTATCTGCTCCACTAGGCTTATCATCTTTCCAATATTTAAAACATTTAGTTTCATAAATAAGCTCACCTAATTCTACACAAAGTTCTAAAACTTGTTTATAAAATATCTCAGGATCATTATAATCATATTTCTTTCTAAAATATGAATTAATTTCTTTTTCTTTATTATAAATATATTCTATATTTATCATGTTGTACCACCCTAATTTGATTATATCATTATAAAAATAAAATAAGCAATAAAAATAAATACTAACTTAGTATTTATTATATACTCGTCTATTTAAATCTATTCCTTTTAGTTGCATTTTTATAACTATTTGATTGATTTGATTATCAGATAAATCCATTCTTTTTAAATCTTTTCTTTTTAAGTTCCATAACTCTTTTATACTATTAATATTATTACTATTTAAAATTGATAAAATCTCATCATCTATATTTAATTTATTAATATGATTTTCTAAAAAAGAAACTAACATAATACTTCACCTCAACTTATTTATTTGTTTCATTTAATATTGATACAATATAGTTTTTAACATCCTCATAACTTTTACCTAAAACAACAGAAAATTCTTCACATATATATTTTTCTGCCAAACTATAATAATTACTATTTTTTATGACTGTTATTTTCTTATTATCTGATTTTTCTTTATTCTTAAAATAATTTGTTTTCATAATTTTCATTAAATCTTCAAGTTTTCCAGAATTTATCAATAATTTATAGTCTTTTTCAATTGAACGATTATCACTAATAATGATATCTACATTTTGAATATTTTCTAATAATTGATTTGCTTCTGTTTTGGTAATCAAACTTCTTAAATGCCCATGAAAATTAAGAGTAGGAATCTCTATTTTTAAAGATTCATTAGATATAGGAATTAAAATATAATAATCTGCATTATTTTCAATATTCTTTCTAATTTCAATTATCTTGCACACTTCTTTATTATAAACTACATATTCTCCTATTTTAAACATAAAATTATCCTCCTATTTGCAATACAAAAGTTGGATTTTATTTAAAAAGTAGCTATCAACAGACTTACGCCAATTGAATAGCTACTCGTTATATATATATTATAACACTTATTAAGTTTATATGCTAATAAATTTTATATTTATTATTCAACAAATAATTTAATTGTAATAAAAAAATCATTTTTTTCTTGATAATTTCATAGAATCGTATTTTTTACAAGCAACATTATACACATCTAAAGCCGGATTAGAGCTTGCAATCACATCGGTATTATAAAAACTTTCATCAATTGTTGTACATTGATAAACCCCAGTGGTTTCCAAAAAACCATAAAATCCATACCAACAAATAATAGTTTCTTTTTCTCTAAATTGTTGCATCATTTTTCTTAATTCTTCTGCTTTTTCCTTAGATGATTCTAATATTACAATATCATATTTTGCAAATTTTTCTGCATCTCCATAATGAAATGGTTCTCTATCATATATTGGACCTTTACTAATATAAGAAAACTTATCACCATTAGCTAGTATTGAATCTAATAATCCATAGCCTTCAACAACAAGTACTGACCTACTCATAAATATCACCATTAATAACCTTTTCAATTCATTATACTAATATAATTATAACAAAATGTCAATTTTATTTTATAAAAAAGATTACATTTCTATAATTCTTACTTAATAATATTTTTTATTTCAAATTATTATTTCTTAACATCAAGAGTTGCATATAATTTTAATTGAGATTTAAAAACTGAAATTATACCATTTTTTGTATCGTTTGGAGTAGAACTTACAATCGATAAAGATATATATGAATAACTATTCTTATCAAGAGAATTAACATATACTGTCATATTATCAATATATTCTTTACCTTCAATTCTAAAGTCAAAAATATTAAAGAAATTAACATCTTCTAAATTACTATGTTTAAATATTTCATAAGTAATACCTGTAAATAAGTCTCCAGCAGAATTTGACCAGTATTCATCCACTTCAGAACAAAAAATATCTTTTTTTAATTCTTCTAATTGTATTACACACTCTTCAAAATTATATTTCTATAATTTTTAATTTTTTTAAATTCTTTTTATTTAAGTGATTTAACATCCCAAATTAAATCATATATAGAAATGTAATCGCTAATAGGCTCTAAACCAACTTTTTCACGTCTTTTATCAACTTCACTTGGTTTTATTAAAGGCAGTATGTAATAACTTTTAGTAATTTCGTCATATCCTATTTGAGAACCATATATTTGTTTTTTACCTTCTCTAATTCTTATTCTATCTATTAACAAAGCTAAATCACAACTTAACGCATTTCCTTTTTCTACAGCAACTTTCATAATAGGATAATATTTTTTTTGAACTCTAAGTTCAGAATGTTGAATCACTAAAAACAAAGTCTTATTTCCTTTAAAACTAATAATATTGGGTCCGAGCCAACCATATTTACTTATTATTTCTTCAATCTTGATTAAATTTATAGCATCCTGATCAATAATTAATTTATCTAGGTCTCTTGCTTCTTTAGAATCACTCCCATATTTATTAATAACATCTTGTATTTCTAATCTGTATTTTTGATCATCTTGAAAAATAATTTCAAGATTTAAAGTAATAATTTTTTTTCTTCTTCTGATAAATTATTTTTCATAATCTCTCCTTAGTTTAATTTATAAAGTTAAATTTAAAACATTATCAAATTTTATTATTTTTACAACATCATTAAATGTATCAATTTCTGTATTTTCTAATTCATATTCTAATCTTTTTTTAATAATTAGATTTAATTCTTCACTTTTGGACCACTTAATAATCGCTTTGATAATAGTGTACATTTGAAAATTATATATATGATCCCAACTTTCTTTAAACATATTACCGGTTTTTGGGTCACTAAATAATTTTTTTAATTTTTTAATATTTTCTTCATTGTAAGGAAAAGTAAATTTATGATCATTAAAATTAATAAAGTTATATTCAATAAAATCTTTAAGACACACAAAATTTAAATCTGCTCCTTTATCAATTAAAACCGGAAATAAATTTTGAGGGCCTTCATAATATATATGATCTAAAGCAGTTCGATTGTTATTATCTCTTATATTTAAATTTATTTTTTTTAAATTTGCTAAATATAAAAATATTTCTCTATTGTTATGAGCATTTCTATTTTGAACAGAATGTATTAATGCGGTTTTTCCCTCATTATCTTGAGCATTTAAATTTACATTTTTTTCTACCAATAATTTAATTATATCAAGCCTACCAAACTTAGAAGCATAAATTAATGGAGTATAACCACGATTATCTTTTAATTCTAAATTTATATCATTTCTTTCTATTAATAATTTAACAGCCTCAATATTATTTGAAAGAATAAAATACATAATAGCCGTTCTTCCTAAGTTTGCTTGAATATTTACATCTATTTTTTCATTTAAAATTAAATATTCTATAATTTTAAAATAATCACAAGATGACTTACCATTTTCCGCTATAGATATTAAAGGAGTGCGACCTTCATAATCTCTTAAATTTATATTAGCATTATTTTCTATTAAATATTTTACCATTTCAAAATTATTATTATATACTGCAGTAAATAGTATGGAAATTCCTATATAATCGTCAATTTCGTCAATATTTGCACCATATTTTATTAAAATTTTTATAGCTTCTAGATTATCCTTTGAAGCAGCTAAATGTAATGGTGTATTTCCAAATAAATCTTTAGCATTAATATTTATTTTTTCAGTTTCTTTTCTTAAATAAATTTCTAATTGATTATTATCAGAATTTTCAATTATTTCAAATAAATTTAACATACTCATAATTTCTCTTCATCTCTTCTTAATGGCTATATGTTATCATTTTTATATATAAAAGTAAACAAAAAACTACATCTCTGTAGTTCTAATATTTTTGTTGGTGGACCTTGTAGGACTCGAACCTACGACCGCCCGGTTATGAGCCGGATGCTCTAACCAACTGAGCTAAAGGTCCATCTGCCTTAATAATATAACATAATACTTTAAATAATTCAATTATTTTTTTGCAAAAAAAGAAGAAAGTTTATTTACTTCCTTCTAATCTGCTTATTAAGTCTATTTTAAACATCTCTTTTTGAGCATTGGCTTTTGAAATCATTATTCCTTTATATGCTGTTAATTCAGTTTTATGTCCATCCATTAATATATCTTTTGGTTCTAATGAATTCAACATAACTGTATTTTCACCTCTATAAACTGTATAACCTAATTTAACTTCTCCATAAACTTTTACAAATAAATTATCTGTTGGAAGTTTTAATTCATAAGTTTCAGTTTGCTCATGTTTGTTGATAGAAACTAATTCACCAACAAATTCTCCAGATCTTAATCTTGGATAAAAATCAAAGACTAATTTTTTATAAGCCATCATGTTGTATTTTTTTAAACTTCTTTCTAATTTTTTGTAATAATTTTCATCAAGATAGTCAAGTAAAAATCTCCCTTTCATCTTAACAAACCCCCTCTAAAATTAGTGATATTTATTATACAACTTTTAGTAGTGATTGTCAAGTTTTAAAAGCCTCCTCTTAAAATATTGCTTTTTCTTCTATCTCTTTATTCAACTTTTCTATAAATTCTTTGATACTAATATTTACTGTTTCTTCAGTTCCTCTTAGTCTATAACTAATAGTATTTGTATTTCTTTCTTTATCTCCAATAATTAAAGTATAAGGAACTTTCTTAATAACGCTTTCTCTCATTTTATATCCAAGTTTTTCTTCTCTAGAGTCTACCTCTACTCTAATATTATGTTGTAATAATTCATCTTTTATACAATTAGAGTATTCTAAATGCTGTTCATTATTAACTGGAATAATATTTACTTGTAATGGAGATAACCACAATGGGAATGCTCCAGAATATTGTTCTAGTAAAATAGAAATTAATCTTTCATAAGTACTTATTAATCCTCTATGTATCATTACTGGTCTTACTTTATTACCAGATGCATCTATATAAGTTAAATCAAATCTTTCAGGTAATAAAAAGTCTAATTGAATAGTTGCAAAAGTTATAACCTTTCCAGATAAAGTCTTTACTTGAATATCTATTTTAGGTCCATAAAATGCAGCCTCTCCTATTGCTTCTTTATATTCAATATTTAATTCTTTTAAAGTCTTTCTAACTGCATCTTCTGCTTTTTGCCATAATTCTTCATCTTCATGATATTTTTCTTTATTATTGGGATCATGCAAAGCTAATTCAATATAATCTATTTTTATTCCTATATCTTTAATTGCTTTAGTAACTAAATTGTATGCTTTTGATACTTCTGATTTAATTTGGTCTCCTCTAACAAATAAATGAGCATCTGTTAAATTCATCCCTCTAACTCTTTCAAGTCCAGTTAATCCCCCGGTTGCTTCCCATCTATGCATAATTACATTTTCAGATAATCTAATTGGTAAGTCTTTATAACTTCTTAATTCTGATTTATAAATCAAACAATGATGAGGACAACTCATAGGTCTTAAAACCAATTCTTCTCCATCTTCTGTTTTCATAACTGGAAACATACTATCTTTATAATGATCCCAGTGTCCACTTGTTTCATATAACCATCTTGTTCCAAGTATAGGAGTTGAAACAAATTCATAACCATCTTCTTTTTGAATTTCATATGAATAATCTTCTAATATTTTTTTAAGAATCATTCCATTAGGCAACCAAAATACTAAACCTTGTCCGGCTTCCGGTATTATACTAAATATTTTTAGTTCTTTGCCTAATTTTCTGTGATCTCTTAATTTAATATCTTCTAACCATTTTAAATGTTCATTTAAATCTTCTTCTGTTTCAAAGCATATTCCATATATTCTTTGAAGCATTTTATTATTAGCGTCCCCTTTCCAATAGGCTCCACTAACTTTTAATAATTTAAAATATTTTAATTCTTTTGTTGAACTAACATGAGGTCCTCTACATAAATCTATAAAATCTTCTTGTTGATATGCTGTAATAACAGTATCATTTTCATCCATTCTATTTATTAAGTCTATTTTATATTCATCATTTTTAAACATGTCTAAAGCTTCTTGTTTAGATATTTCAATTCTTTTTATTAATTTATTATCTTTAGAGATTTTTTTCATTTCTCTTTCAATAATTGGTAAATCATCTTCTGTAATAACTTTTTCTCCCAAATCAATATCATAATAGAATCCTTCTTCTATTACAGGTCCTACCCAAAATTTTGCTTCTGGATATAAATGTTTTATAGCATGTGCTAATAAATGAGCACAACTATGATTTAACATATTTAATTTTTCATCATTTTTTATTTCTTTCATCTTACTTTTTCCTTTTCTTTTTTAAATTTTTCTCTTAAATTTTTCATTTCTTTGTTAACTTCAACTATCTTTTTTTCAATAGCTTTTATTTTAATGTCATCCGTGACTCTATCTTTAGATTTTATTAACATAAGTTTTTCCATTCTAAGAGATCCAATTAAATCATCAAGATCATTCTGTTTCATAATATCACTTCCTTTTAAATAAACAAAAACACTCCAAAAGGAGTGTTTTAAACACGGTACCATCCTAAGATTTTCTCTTTAATTAAGTATAACGGCTTAATTCCGTAGGTTATTAGCCTCTTTCCAAGGTAGTAATTATTAATCTTCATTATTAGTTTACACCATCCACTAACTCTCTACAAATTATTATTAATAATGTTATCCTTTTCATCAATTTATGAATACATTCTACCATATTATTATATGAATATCAATTATTTTGAATTATTTTATTTTTCTTTTCAATATCTGATTACTTTCTTTCCATTCTTTATATTTAAGAGGTAAACATACTCCACATGGACGATATCCAGCTTTTATTGCATCTTCCTCGGTAGCAAAGAACACTCTATTCTTTACATAATAACCTTTTGCTATCCAATTTAATGCAGAGGGGCAATCTAGCCTACCATATATCTTTAATGCCCTATTGCCACCATATAAACCTTTTGTTTCACTCAAATATTCTTCACCATTACCATTTATTAATTTATACAATTTTTTTTCCATTATGACTCCATTAATTTTTATTTAATAATTCTTCTTTTTCTTTTTTTAATCTTCTTATTGTTTCTAATTGACTCATCATAGCTCGAATATCATCCTCACTCATTGAGTCAAAATATTCTTTAAGTGGTTCTTTTTTAACCACTATACTTTCTTCTTGAGTTTCCTCTATATACGAAGATATTTTTTGTTCTTCCTCTTCCCAAAAATCCATATCAATTTCATCTTTATTAGGATATCTATCTTTTGTATACATGCTTGAACTAGATTTATAAGGAATCATTTTTTCATATTTACCATTTGATAAAGCTTTTTTTCTATCATCTCTAAATATACTATCATCTAATAATCCAATAGGTTTTTCAGAACTATTTTCTATTTCTCCATCTTTTAGCTTTTCTTGAATTATCTTTTGTATATCAAAATTTTTATTTGTTAATTTTAATGCTTTATTTAAATAATAACCTGTTATCAAAAATTTTAATACTAATAACATTATATTAATAACAAATTCTGTATCATCTTTTTCTTTAATTTTATAACCATTTAATTCAATTTCACGCTTAATAATAGGATTACATTTTGCTATTATTATTAAACCCATAGTATTTGTATATAAAGTTGTCAATAAATATAAATTAAATAACATAATTCCCACTACTTTCTTAAAATTAATGTTTATTATTATAACAAAACTATTATTACAAGTCAAATTATTGACAAAATAAAAATTTAATTGTATTATCAACTCATGAAAAAAAGAAAATTTAAATTTATTGATTTTATTATTATAATATCATTAATCATACTTCTCACTTCTACAATATTAATAATTAAAAACTCAAATGATATAAAAAAAATAAAAGAAGAAAAAGAAACCATTAAAAATATTGTTGATTATGAATATGATAACTCTACTTTATTAGAAAATTTTAGAATTGAATTTAAAAATAATGATATTATAGCTATATTAAATATTGAAGATATAATAAATATCCCAATTGTTAAGACAATTGATAATAAATATTATTTAAAATATGGTATTAATAAGACCAAAATACCAGGTGGAGCTCCTTTTATGGATTATAGAACAAATATAGGAGATAAACAAATAAATATATATGGCCATAATTCTACAAAATATGATTTACCTTTTAAAAAATTAGAAAATTATTTAGATAATAGTTATACAAAAAATAATGACATAATTGAATTAAAGACAAAAGATAAAACTTACAAATATATTATTACTTATATTTATCTAGATAAAAAAAGTGATGAAGATGAGCATTATAAATATAAATATACTGATAATACTTCTTGGTTAAAACATATTAATACAATGAAACAAAAATCAATATATAATAATGATATAGAATTAAATGAGTATGATAATATATTAATATTACAAACTTGTCTTTTTGGAGATAATAGAAATAAATTATTACTAATAGTTGCTAAACAATTTAATTAATAAAAAAATTGAACTAATTGTTCAATTTTTTCTTTATTATTAAACTGCCTATTAATGATAATGAACTTATTACATACATTAATTCTGGAAGAATTGAGTTTTCAACTCCTGTATCAGTTGGTTCATCTCCGCCAACACCAGCTAATTCATATATATAATTAACTACTGTATCATCTTCAACATAACTTCCTGATTCAGAACCTTCTACTTTTAATAATATATAACCATCAATTTCCTTTGGTGTTACTTCATACATATTTCCGATTTGTTCTTCATATGTTTCGGATGCTATTAATTCTTTACCATTCTCATCAAAGTAATTCACAATTAATTTACCCATAACTTTTTCATAAACGTAAGTTACAGTTGTATTTCCATCTGTATAAGATCCTAATGCATTACTTGGTATTGTTATTAATCTCCACATATTGTATGTTGTTGTATCTAATGGATTTGTTGTATATGCTGTTCCTTGTTGTTCTGTCCTTTGATCTTCAGCTAATATAACTACTTCTGTACTTCCATCCATCCATACATGTCTTACATCTAAAGTTCCCATTGTTTTACTATAAACATATATTACTTCTAATGTACCTTCTATATAAGTTCCATTTACTGGAGCTGATGCAGAATGTACTTCAAGATATGTCCAATTTGGTATTGATTTTGGGCTTGTTGTATATGTATCTACATTTATTTGACCAGAAGTTGTAGAATAATCAACTATTGAATTTCCAACTTCATCTACATAATAGATTTTTACTGTACCCATTGTTTTTTCATAAACATATGTTACTTCTAATGTTCCGTTTGCATATGTTCCTGATTCAGAAGCTGATCCACTTTTAATTTCTTTAAATGTCCAGTTTGGTATGGTTTTTTGAGATGTTGTATATGTATCTACATTTATTTGGCCAGTTGTAATTTCATAAGGAATAATTCCATCCCCATTCTCATCTACATAATAAGTTTTTACTGTTCCTAATGTCTTTGTATATTCATAATATACTGTTATCATTCCATTTGTATAAATACCACTTGCATTACTTGGTGTTACTTCTGTAAATGTCCAATTTGGTATACTTGCTGGACTTGTTGTATAACTTGTTCCTAGTTGGCCAGATGCTAATGTTACTGTATTTAACACATTTGAATGATTATCTTTTTCAACATAATATACTATTACATTTCCCATAACTTTTTCATAAACATATGTTACAGTTGTATTTCCATCTGTATAAGATCCTGATGCATTACTTGGTGTTGTTATTAATCTCCACATATTGTATGTTGTTGTATCTAATGGATTTGTTGTATATGCTGTTCCTTGTTGTTCTGTCCTTTGATCTTCAGCTAATATAACTACTTCTGTACTTCCGTCCATCCATACATGTCTTACATCTAAAGTTCCCATTGTTTCTTCATAAACATAAGTTACTTCTAATATTCCGTTTGTATATGTTCCTGAAACTGAGGCTGATCCACTTTCAATTTCTTTAAATGTCCAGTTAGTTATTGTTTTTTGAGATGTTGTATATGTATCTACATTTACTTGACCAGTTGTAGTTACATCTGCTGATAATGTATTTCCTTCTTCATCTACATAATGTGCCACTACTGTTCCTAATGTCTTTGTATATTCATAATATACTGTTATCATTCCATCTATATATCTTCCTAATGCATTCATAGGAATTGTTCCAGTAAATGTCCAATTAGCTATTATTTTTAAATTTGTTGTGTATACTGTTCCAACTTGAGCTGTTGGTAATGTTTCTGAATCTAATATATTTGAATGATTATCTTTTTCAACATAATATACTGTTACATTTCCCATAACTTTTTCATAAACATATGTTACAGTTGTATTTCCATCTGTATAAGATCCTGATGCATTACTTGGTGTTGTTATTAATCTCCACATATTGTATGTTGTTGTATCTAATGGATTTGTTGTATATGCTGTTCCTTGTTGTTCTGTCCTTTGATCTTCAGCTAATATAACTACTTCTGTACTTCCGTCCATCCATACATGTCTTACATCTAAAGTTCCCATTGTTTCTTCATAAACATAAGTTACTTCTAATATTCCGTTTGTATATGTTCCTGAAACTGAGGCTGATCCACTTTCAATTTCTTTAAATGTCCAATTAGTTATTGTCTTTTGAATTGTATTATAACTATCTACATTTACTTGACCAGTTGTAGTTACATCTGCTGATAATGTATTTCCATTCTCATCTACATAATGTGCCACTACTGTTCCTAATGTCTTTGTATAAGTATATATTACATTAGTATCTCCTTCTGCATAAGTTCCATTTACTGAAGCTGATCCAGAATGCACTCCAATGTATGTCCAATTTGATATTGGTTTTGGACTTGTTGTATATGTGTCTACATTTACTTGGCCCATAGTATAATCATTAGGACTTATTACTGTATTAGTTCCAACTTCTACATAATGAATAATTACTGTTCCTAATGTCTTTGTATATTCATAATATACTGTTATACTCCCATCTATATAATTTCCATTTGCATTACCCGGAATAGTTCCAGTAAATGTCCAATTTGGTATACTTGCTGGACTTGTTGTATAACTTGTTCCAACTTGTTCTGTTGTAATTGTATTTAAAGATATTTCATTTGAAGAATTATCTTTTTCTATATATTTTACAATTACTGTACCCATAACTTTTTCATAAACGTAAGTTACAGTTGTGTTTCCATCTGTATAAGATCCTGATGCATTACTTGGTGTTGTTATTAATCTCCACATATTGTATGTTGTTGTATCTAATGGATTTGTTGTATATGCTGTTCCTTGTTGTTCTGTCCTTTGATCTTCAGCTAATATAACTACTTCTGTACTTCCGTCCATCCATACATGTCTTACATCTAAAGTTCCCATTGTTTCTTCATAAACATAAGTTACTTCTAATATTCCGTTTGTATATGTTCCTGAAACTGAGGCTGATCCACTTTCAATTTCTTTAAATGTCCAATTAGTTATTGTCTTTTGAATTGTATTATAACTATCTACATTTACTTGACCAGTTGTAGTTACATCTGCTGATAATGTATTTCCATTCTCATCTACATAATGTGCCACTACTGTTCCCATAATTTTTTCGTAAACATATGTTACAGTTGTGTTTCCATCTGTATAAGATCCTGATGCATTACTTGGAGTTGTTATTAATCTCCACATATTGTATGTTGTTGTATCTAATGGATTTGTTGTATATGCTGTTCCTTGTTGTTCTGTCCTTTGATCTTCAGCTAATATAACTACTTCTGTACTTCCGTCCATCCATACATGTCTTACATCCAATGTACCCATTGTTTTTGTGTACTCATAATATACTGTTATCATTCCATCTATATAAGTACCACTTGCATTACTTGGTGTTACTTCTGTAAATGTCCAGTTTGGTATTGGTTTTGAATTTGTTGTGTATGATGTTCCAGCTTGAGCTGTTGATAATGTTTCAGTATCTAACACATTTGAATGATTGTCTTTTTCAACGTAATATACTGTTACATTTCCCATTACTTTTTCTATTGTTAATGTAACTGTTGCTACATTGCTTTTTACTGTTTCATAAATTGGATCATTATTATTATCATAACCAACCAATACTTTTGTAAATATTCTATAAGTAAAACTGTCTGATGTTGCCCCTAATAATGTTGGAGTATATATAAATGCTGTTTTTGCTGAGTTTAATGAAAGTGTCCCATTAGTTGTTGAAGATACTATTTCGATTGTGTCTGTTAAACTTGCTGCATTTTCTAATTCTGTACCTAATGTATAATTACTATTATTATCATTTGCTACTATTGAAGCAATTGTTATTTCTTTTGTTTCAGTTGATCTAACTGTACCAGCATTATCATTTTCTGCTATAGCGGGTACAACAACTGATGGCTTATCTAATACTAAATTAAATTTTCCATTTCCATCTAATGTATATGTAAATTCATTTCCACTAGCTGGTGTTCCAGTCAATATTGTATTAAAGTTTGTATACATTGAACCATGGTATTCATTTTTTGCAACTATTTTATAATTAAATGTTATAGGAGTTAATGCATTTATAGTTCCAATAGCATAAGTTATTTTTGTTCCTTCTGATACTGTTTCAATTGTAACCTTATCTGTTCCATAAGCTGTTTTTAAATTATCTTGTTCAGTTTGTGTTAATGTAAAATCATTTGGGATAATATCTGTTAAAACCACATTTGTTGCTACATCGTATTTTGTTGTTGTAATATTTTCTACTATTGCATCAAATGCTTCTAATAATTCATCTCCATCATTTGCTGTTAAAAATCTACTATATGTTCCTAAACCATTTCCCTCTTCATCTATATCTTCACCTGCAATATATTTTAATAAATTATTGGCATTTGTATTTGTTCCTAATCCAATTGTATAAAATGTCACAAAATAGTTATCATCTGTTTTAAAGAAATCAGCTGCTGCTTTTGCGGCATTTGTATAACTATAAGATCCGCCAGTCCATGTATAATTTATTTCATTATCAGAATCCTTATATCCAGTTCCAGGATTAACATTATCAGTTGAAGCATTTGTTTCTCCATCAGTTAATAAAACTATAACTTTATCATTTGAAGAACCATATAATGTTTGACCACCTTTATTAATTCCATCTTGAACATTTGTAGAATTTGTTGTATTAATTCCATTAATAGCATCTGTTATTTCATTTAAGTCTGTTGTTAATAAATTTATTACACTTCCGTTATTATTAAAAATTGTTAATGAAATTCTAAAATAAATATCATCTTCTGTATTATTATTTAAAAGTTCTGTTGCTAGATTAATAGCTGCCATTTTAGCCGCTGCTATTCTTGTTACTGTTTGAGTTTGAGTGTTCCCATATTCATCTGTAACTGTAATTTGAATATTTGTTGTCATACTACCTGATGCATCTAAAACCAAAGCTACATCAACGGTATCATATGTAGTTACTTGTGTTGTTTCTGTAAAAGGTTCACTATCTATATTTATAGTAACCTCTGCTTCTCTACTATCTCCATCTGTTGTTGCATCATAATTTGGATCAACTTGATCTTGAGGAATTATAGTAGCGTCTTTCTCGCCATCTGTTTCTCCTGGTTCTAAACTTTCCAAATTGTTTGTGTCTTCTACTGCCACAAATGCTGAATCTTCAACTGTCTGTACTTCAATTCCTTCTTTTGCATTAAGTTTATTTATGTTTAAAAAACCAAACATAAAAACTAATGCGATTAACATAAAATTCTTTAAAAATTTCTTCATTTTCCCTCCAAAATTTTCACTAAAATACCGTTAAAGTATAACTTTAAAAATAAAATTAAACTTTTATAAGTCAATATAATATGTAACTTTCCATTTTTTGTCAAGAGTTTTTTTTATTTTTTAATTTTAAAAGCGAGATATTTGAATTTTACAGTAAAAAAATATATCACTTTTCATATTTATATTATGATGTTTTAATATATAAAATATAAAATTTTTATATACAAAAAAATTACAAATTTCTACAAATTTGTAATTATTTTCTTTTGTTATTGCTTATTAATTCCATATAGTTTGTAAGTTGTTTTATTCTCTCAATTATTCTTCTTGCTTTAACACTATCACTAGAAGTATTAGTTAATTTTAGGTGAGATTCAAGTTCTTCTAAACTTAAATTTGAAGTAAAAAATGTAGTTAAATTATTATCCATTCTATACTGCAAAATTGTTCCTAATATCTCATCTCTACTCCAAGCAGTGTTATTTTCAGCTCCAATATCATCAATTAATAAAATATCACTTCTCATTATTTCATCAAATTTTAAATCAAAATCTTCTGTATTAAATGAAGCTTTTAAAGTTTTTAATAAATTAGGATAATATACTATAACACATCTTGCTCCTTTTTTAGAAATTTCATTAATAGCAGCACTTATAATATAGGTTTTTCCACTACCAAATGAGCCACATAAATATAAGCCTTTTTCTTCGTTTTTTGTATCAAAATTATCAATAAATTTATTTAAATATTTTATTAAATTAAGTCTCTCTTTTTCTAAAATAAGATCACTCATTTTAGCTTCATATATAAATTTAGGAACTTCAAAATATGTGACATTTGTTTTTTCTTTTAAATTAATTTTTTCATATTTACAAGGAATATAATCAAATACTAACCCAATGCCTTCATTAACAGGATAATTAACATAACCTTGCACTTTATTTTTACAATAACTTAACCCTTTGCAGCCCTTACAATTTTCTAATTCTAAAACAGTATTTTGTAACTTTGAAGTATATTTAATTAATACTTCTTCTGGAACGTCAAGTCTATTAACCAATTTAACAAAATTAGGTTCTTCTAAAGAAAGCATATAACTTTTTTTAACAGTATTTAAATTGTTTTTATTATTTGATAACTCATTAAAATTTTTCATTATTTATACTCCTTTACTAATTCCTCAAGTTCTTGTTTTTCTTCTTCTGTTAATTTTTCATTTGATATTTCTTTATTAAACCAAGAAGGTATTATATCTTCCTTTTTTGTTTCTACAGTTTTAACTTTTTTATATTTTTTATGTTCTTTTTCAGCTAGTTCCATAGCTTCTGTTGCTGTTTCTATTCCCAATCTTTTCCATTGAGAAGCAATTGTATCTATATATGCTTTAGTTAATTTATTATTATTTGTTCTAAGAACATAATCAATTAATACATTCACAACAGCAGAATTTAGTTTTAAATCCACTATTAAATTTTCTAATATTTTCATATCTCTTTCTACTGGTTTAGAACCCTTATTTTTGGATTTTAAAAAGTTATAGGGAGAAATAGTTTCAAATACTTTAATCATTTTACCACGTTTTGAATTATCTCCTTTAGGAGTTGTAAGATATTCTGGTTGTGTTTTAAATATCAAACTAGGTAATCTATTATCATTATTAAATTGATAGTATTTTCTAACATTTTTTCTTAGTATTTCTTTATCTATCATACCTTTTTCATTTAAAGATGTTTTTACTAAATCACTCATTTGCATAGGATCTAATTCATAAAGAAAAGATAAATCTCTTATTAATTCTTTAGTTATCTTATTTAATGCTTTATTATTAAATAAATTTTTAGGCATAGAAGATATTAGTAAATCAAAATCAAAATCATATTGATAATTTAACTTTAACTTTTCTTTATTAATTATGTCTGCATTTTCTAATTCATAATTAGTAAAGTTCTTACTTTTGAATGTCATATCAAAAGGTGAAGTAATATCCTTGTATCCTTTTAAATCTATAGATGGTATTTTAAAATAATTTAAAATTCTATTATATTCTTCTTTGCCTAGATTATTATATAAAACCATATTAAATATTGGATGAGAAAAGAATTCTGAAGCACTTATTGGACTATATAATTCATATATATATGAATTAACATTTCCTTCCATATAATATGTTTTTAATAATCCTATTCCTTCAAGTTTTATTCTAGATTCTTTAATATCTTTTAAGTTTAAACTCATACTTGTCATTAAATGATGGTGAGTTAATTCAGAAGATATATAATTATTTACTTTTAATTCATTATAAAGAGCTAAATATAAAGTTACAGGAACATTACCTATTATAGGCATATAAAGCATAGTTAAAATAAGTTTATCTTCTTCATTAAGAAAACTTTTATTAACAACTTGATATATGTCTGCTGGTAAAAGAGTCACTGTTTCCATAAATATACCTCTAAAGTTATTTTATATTAAATGGAAAATAACTTCAAGTTAATAATCATAAATTTCTACATTATAATCTGTATTAGTTGTTAAACTTATTACTATTTTATAAAAAGTACCTTCTTCTAACACCTCCGAACTATAAGTTATTTGATTAAATTTATCACTTGATATTGTTCTTACTAAATATACAGTAGATGCATTATAATATTTTATACTTGTACCATTATCAGTAATCTCAATAGTTTTAGTACTACTATTATCAAAAGTTATAGTGCATTTTATAGTACTCTCACAACTTATTGAAGATATTCCATAATTAGCAGCATCATAATTAATAGTTTTAGAAATAGAAGCTTGATTTACCATTAAATTCATATCTATATTAAGATTCTCTTTTTGATCTTTAAACGATATAACTAAACTAGTCATAAAAAGCATAACTATTGATAATAAAACTATTGATACTAAAAGTTCAATTAAAGTAAAACCTTTCTTCATTCTATCACCTTCATAGATAACGAAGCATAATAATCTTTATTATCACTTTCATAATGAATGATTAAATATTTATGATTGTTTTGCAAAATTTTCATATAGTTAATATCTGTATTTGTTAAATCTGTATGAGTTCCTGATAAAACTTCTTTAATATTTATATTATTATAAATAACATAATCTATATCTAATAATGTATATAAATCAGTACAATCTCCAGACATATAACCAGTACAATCAACTGATTCAATTTTAATATAATTAGAAGATGGATAACCATTAGTAAAAGTTTTTTTAATTACATTAATTTTATATATATCATTTATATTATCATAATATCTATTTTGTTTTAAATTACTGAACACGAAAGAATATGCTTTATATAAACCCAGCATACTAACTATTACTACTACTAAAACTATTATAGTTTCTACTAAAACAAATCCTTTTCTATTCATATTTACCTCGTATATATTAAAGCAATCCTTGTTGGAACTAAACTTTGAGTTGTAAAATTATTTCCTAATTGATATGTTGAGTTATATCCCCATGCCCACAAAACTCCGGTATTATCTACTCCTAATGAATGAGAACCACCAGCACTTATAGCAATAAATTTTGTTCCTAAAATATTAGTTATTTTTTCTGGCAAAGTTCTTGTGGTTACACTATTATCTCCTAATTGACCATAATTGTTATATCCCCATACCCATAATGAGCCTGCTTCATCTATTGCTAAATTATGACTTGCCCCAACAGCAACGATTAAAAATTTTGTGTTATCTATGTTTGTTATTTTTATAGGAATATTACTATTATTTGTACTTCCATCTCCCAATTGACCATTACCATTATATCCCCATGCCCACAATGAACCAGCTTCATCTATTGCTATACTATGAGAGCCACCAGCCCATACAGAGACAAATTTTGTATTATCTGTATTTGTTATTTTTTTAGGAATATTACTATTATTTGTATTTCCGTTTCCTAATTGACCATAACTATTATATCCCCATGCCCACAAAGCACCGGCTTCATCTATTGCTAAACTATGAAAATTTCCTCCGGCAACAGAAATAAATTTTGTGTTATCTGTATTTGTTATTTTTATAGGAATGCTACTATTATTATTATTTCCATTTCCTAATTGGCCAAAATTATTGAGTCCCCATGCCCACAAAGCACCAACTTCATCTATTGCAAAGCCATGAGATCCACCAGCACCTATAGCAACAAATTTTGTGTTATCTGTATTTGTTATTTTTGTTGGAATGTCAACCGAAGTTTTGTAGATGCCTAAACCATAATAATTATATCCCCATGTCCATAGCGAACCATTTTCATCTATTCCAAGAACAAAATAGTAACTCGAAACACTTGTGGATATATTCATAAATTTTGCATTATCTGAATTAGTAATTCTTCTTGCAGAACCATAAGAAGCAGAAGAGCCATTTCCCAATTGACCATAACTACCATCTCCCCATACCCACAAATTATTTGAAGTATCCAAAGAATATGAACTTGAATTTCCAGCATATAATTTATTTGCTTTTGAAGTAACTATAATAATTGGAATTAAACTTTGAGCTGTAATACCATTATGGCCTAATTGACCATATCCATTATATCCCCAAATAAATACATTTCCAGCTTCATCTATTGCTTGAGTATGATAATCTCCCATTGATATGCTCACAAATTTTTTCCCCTCAGGGTTGATTATTTTTACTGGCGAAATTCTTGCGGTCGTACTATTATCTCCCAATTGGCCATGATTGTTATATCCCCACATCCAAAGAGCACCAGCTTCATCAATAGCTCCCATATGATATTTTCCTGTTGCAACATTAACAAATTTTGTGTTATCTGTATTTGTTATTTGCGTAGGCACTTTAGTAGCTCCAGTTGATCCATTGCCTAATTGACCATATGTATCATCGCCCCAAGTGTAAAGATAACCATTAGTATCTATAGCCGCAGAATATAAATAGCCTGCTGCTACTTTTTTATAAGTGTTTGCTGTTATTATTATAGGTATTTTACTAATTGCTGTACTATTATTTCCAAGTTCATAAGAAGAATTATCTCCCCATGCCCATAATGACCCAGCTTCATCTATTGCTAATGAATGTGTATGATATGATGAAATACTAACAAAATCAGTATTTGAAGTATTTATTATTTCCACTGGTGAAACTTTAGTAGTTGTACTATTATCACCTAATTGTCCTGATCCATTAGCTCCCCATGCCCACAATGAACCATTTTCATCTATTGCTAATGAATAAACCCTACTTGCTACTACTTCCACAAAATCGGTACCTTCTGTATTTGTTATTTTCGTTGGCAAAGTACTAGCAGTTGAACTGCCATTACCTAATTGTCCATAATTATTACACCCAAAAGCCCATAACGAACCAGCTTCATCTATTGCCAAACTATGATTAATACCCGAAGATATCTTTATAAATTTTGTGTTATCAGTATTAACTACTTTTACTGGTATATAAGAAATCGAATTGCTCCCGATTCCTAATTGGCCACAATCATTATACCCCCAAGCCATTAATTCACCTTTAGCATTAATTAAAAAAGATTGATTATTTCCACTATATATAATTTTCTGATATCCAGCAGTGGATGTAATACCACTTATTTCTTCTTTTCCATTTTCTACAATTGTGTCTACAAATCTAGCTTTCTGTGTATATATTGCAAGTAAAGAAACTAGTGTTAATAAAAACACTAGTAAAAAGGAATATACTATCGTCATTGAAGCAAACCCTTTTTTCATACTTTCACCTATTATAAATTATAAATCATTTTATACCAAAAATCAAAGTATTTATATCACCCAATAAATAATAGTCTTATATAATATATTAGGGTGTATTGTCTATGAAAAACTTTAATAATTTATATGAATTATACAAAAAAAATAAAGAAATATTTGATGTAGTTATAATTTTAATTTTATGTTTACTTCTAGTATGGCAAATTATATTTACATTAATATTTCCTTTAAGAATAAATGTTATCATACTTCTTATTCTTATTATACTAATTATTTTCTTCTTCTTTAAGATTTATAGACGTAATTAATTCATTAGTGTAATAAATTTTATTTATTATTTGTTTAATATTTCTGGTGTTTAATAATTCATTATCAAGTTCTTCAATTTTAGGTGGAATAGATATTAATATGAAAAATAATTTCTTTTCTTCTTTAGTAAGGGTAAATTCTTTACTATATTCTTCATATACGCTAGTAAAATCACTATTTATTTTATCATCATTATATAATTTATATAAATCCAGTACAGGTGTATCAACCACATAATTATCCCAATTTATAAGATAATCTTCTTCCCCATTTATTAAATGTTCTAACTTAGGATTATTGTGTACAACAACAACTCTTTCTTTGGGTTTGTTTTCTACTAACTTGAACCAATTTTTTAATTCTTTTTTCGAATAGTTTATAGCGCCATTTATAATACTATAATTCCTTTGAATTAAATAATGAGAAGGAGATGGATATATTTCCATTTCAATTTCTTCAATTAATTTAGTGTAATAATCCTCAATATATTCAATTTTATCACTTAATTTTTCATATATTTCTCTATATTTATTTTTACTAACATCTTTATAATAAGCAGTTTTATAATGAAGATTAGATAATACTCTAGCTAAATCTAAGTGTTTATTATAATTATTCTTCTTAACTTCATTTATATATTCATATTTAAATCCATTATCCGTTTTATCTATTATTTTAGGAATATTATTAAAATTTCTTGTTCTTAAATATTCAAATAATTCCTCTATATTTTTTTCACTTGGCTTTAATATATATTTTGTATTATCTTCTTCAATTATCTTAGCTCTATTTTTTAAAATACTATTCATTTTTTATAAAAGGAACTAATATTTTATCTCCAATATTTAAAGATTCAACATTATTATATTCTTTTATATTATCTAGACTTACTTTATATTTGTTTGCAATTGATTCAAGTGTATCTTCATTTCTTACTATATGAACTTTATAAGTTGTAAATTCATTTGTAGTATTAATATTGGATAATAAGTTATTTATTGTACTATTATCAACTTCATTTGTAACAGGATTTATATAGGTTTGGGTATCTCCTTCTAAATTAATTTCTTCTTCATTTAATTCAACTTCATTTTCTATGGCGGTTTCTACATTTCTTTCTTCCACCATCTCTTCTTCATATTCCATATTTAAATCGACATTAAAAGTAAAAGTATCTTCTTTAAAAGTATATTTAAAATCATCTAATAATAAATTTATAGTTTCTTTCTTTATTCTATCGCTTAAAGCTATACTAAACGGAATATTATAATAAAATTCTTCATTAATAACACTTGCTTCTGTCATTTTATATGCACCACTCAAATAAAAATTACCCTCTACTATATCATCCATTATTTTATAATCATGAGTAAGAGATATATCGGTTATTTCAGCAATTTTAGTTTTAAATATAATGCTTTTTTTAAACGGAATTATATTATTCATAAAAAAACTCTCCTTTCATTTAAATATATGAAAGAAAGAGTTTATTATGATTTAAAAATATCTTTAAATATCGCTATATAATTTTTTACATACTTAATTTTTAAATCTTGAATTATTTTTTTATCTAATTCCTCAACATCTACTTTATTATCAATTGGTAAGTATACTTTTTTAATTCCATATTTTGAAGCAATCATTAATTTATCTTTTATACCACCTACTCTTAATATATCGCCTTTTAAAGTAATTTCTCCTGTCATTGATATATCAGAAGGAATTTTTTGTTTTAATAAATCACTAATAATAGCTGAAGTAATAGCACTTCCTGCTGAAGGACCATCTTTATAAATAGCGCCTTCTCTTAAATTAATATGAAAGTCTTTTTCTTTAAACATTTCTTTTTTTAAATTAAATTTATCCATATTGGTTTTAATATAACTTAAAGCTATTTCGATACTTTCATTTAATACATTACCTAAACTACCAGTAGATTTAAATAAATTAGTTCCTGGATAATTATTAACTTCTATTTCTATAATTGAGCCACCTAAAGATGTACAAGCAAGAGCTTTAATTAAACCATAATCATTTATTTCTTCTATTTTTCTAGGATATTTTGATGTTTTAAGATATTTAGCAATATCTTCTTTTTTAATAATTATATTTTTAATTTTTTTGTGTTCTTTTTTATAATCAGTTATAATCTTCCTAATTATTTTATTTACTAATCTATCTAGTTCTCTTACTCCATTTTCTTTAGTATATTCATCTATTATTTTATTTATAGCTTCATCTGTAAATTTTAAATCTGTTTCTTTTATATTATTATTTAACAAAATCTTTTTAATTAAATAATCTTTACAAATTCTAAATTTTTCTTCTTCTGTATAACCACTTATATTAATTATTTCAAGTCTATCAAATAAAGCTTCTGGTATATTCATTATGTCATTGGCGGTTACTATAAATAAAACTTCACTTAAATCTGTTTCTTCATCAATATAATTATCAACAAACTTCATATTTTGAGTTTGATCTAATACTTCAAGTAATGCAGAAGCTGGGTCTCCTCTAAAATCTTTTGTAAGTTTATCTATTTCATCTAATAAGAATACTGGATTTTTAACACCCGCTTTAATTAAGCCAGAAATAATTTTACCTGGATTTGATCCAATATAAGTTCTTCTGTGCCCTAATATTTCTGAAGTATCATTCATACCACCTAAAGAAACTTTAACAAATTCCTTTCCTAAAGAAGCGGCTACTGAAGATGCAAAGGTTGTTTTTCCAACTCCTGGAGGACCTACTAAACATATAATTGAACTTTTAGAATGTGAACAATTTTCTTTTACTGCTATATATTCAACAATTCTAGATTTTACTTCTTCTAATCCATAATGAGATTTATTTAAACTTTCTTCAATTTGTTTTAAATCAGTAATGTCTTTAGTTCTTTTATCCCAAGGTATTTTTAATAAATAATCTATATAATTTCTTGTAACACTTAATTCAGGAGAAGACTCTGGTATAATTTTATATTTTTCTATTTCATTTTTTAATTTATCTTTAATTTTAGTAGGTAATTTTATATTATTCATTTTTTTATAAAATTCATCTACATCTATATTTTTATTATCTCTTTCTCCTAATTCTTCTCTTATTACTTTAATTTTTTCTTTTAAAATAAATTCTTTTTGAGCATCATCTAGTTCTTGTTTTAAATCTCTATCAAGTTTGTTTTCAAGTTCATAAATAGCTGTTTCAATAGATATTTCTTTTATTAAATATTTAGCTCTGCTTATTGGACTTGCATCTAACATTAAGTTTATCTTTTTATCAAAATTAAGAGGTAAAAAATTAGCTATTATATCTGTTAATTTATCTAAATCTATTATTCCTTTTATTTGGGACATAATAGAATTTGATATATGAGAACATGTGTTAATATAGTTATCTAACTCAGCCATTAATTTTCTTAATACTGCTGTTTCTTCTATTTCATCAACTTCAGATATCCCTATAGGAGTTACAATACTCTCTAGCACATCTTCTTCATTGGAATAATTTACATAACTATAAACTTTTACTCTTTCAATTCCGCTTATTACTACTCTTGAACTTCCATTAGGAAGTTCTATACAACTTCTTATTTTACCAGTTACACCTATCTTAGGTAAGTCACTTGTATCTGGCCTTTCCTCTAAAGCATTTATAGGGCATACAATTAAAACTTCATCATCATGATATAACTTTGATATATTTATAACTTTCTTACTTATAGGATTACTTAACTCAACTCTGACTTCTTGATTGGGAAGTAATATTAAACCTTTTAGCAAGATTACTGGCAAGTTAGTTTTAATCATAATTACCTCCACTTGACTTAATATTATAAGTTCTAAAAAGACAATTGTCTATACAAAAAAAGAATTTTTTTCAAATTCTTTTTTATTATCACAATTTAAGAAAAAAATCTTCTAAAATGCTTGACTTTTCCTGTTCTCCGGTTTTTATTTTTATATCAATTTCGGATAGTTCTAACAATATATCTAATATCTTTTCTTCTTTATATAAGTTTATTTTTTTAAGTATCATTTCAGTTTTATAAGGATGAGCATTTAAGTATTTGGCAATTTCAAATTTGTTTTTTCCGTCTTTTGATAATACACATACCTGATACATAAATCTAAACTGACTTGATATTAAAGCAAGTATCGCTATTTCATCTGCTCCAATACTTTTAATATCTTTATATAATTTAAATATTTCTTCTTTATTATTAACAATAACA
The DNA here is from genome assembly GCA_964396655.1 of uncultured Muribaculaceae bacterium. GTDB lineage: Bacteria > Bacillota_I > Bacilli_A > RF39 > UBA660 > CAYNFP01. Next base: position 33,535 of record CAYNFP010000006.1, read on the forward strand.
GCATCAAGTAATTTAAATATGTTATCTTCTGGCACTCTTGAAGTTACATTTATTACATCATCTAAAGTAATATTTTTATCATCTAATTTATATAATTTTAATTTCTTAATTTCATTATTATATAAGCCATAATTGGTTTGTAAATATTCAAACATTTTTCTGATAGCTGCTTCCTCTATTATATAGTTATCTTTTTTAAAAGATTCTTTTATATATCTTATAGCATCTGATTCGGTAAATGAATTAAATTCTAATGTTTCATATTTTTCTTTTATTAATTTAATTACTTTTTTTCTTTCATCAATATTTTCTTCATTTAAAACTAAGAATAAAAAAGTATTTGGATTTGGATTTAATAAATAATCGTTAAATATTTTATTATCTATAGTTTCTTTACTACCTAAAAATTTAGAATTATATAAAATTACTAATTTAGTATCACCAAATAAATCTAAATATGAACATTCTTCAACTAAAGAAGTTATTTCAATTTCTTCATAATTATACTTAATTACATTATTTATTTTTTTATCACTTATAAATTTATTTATATAATCTTCTATTAATTCTAATTGTATTCCATATAAAACTTTAATCATTTTAAACTCCATAAGTTTATTCTATCAAAAAAAAAAGTAAATGTTAATTAACATTTACAATTTTAACTTTATAAACTCCATCTGGTGAGCACACTTCAACAGTTGCTCCAACTCTTTTATTTAAAATAGCAGCTGCAATTGGACTTTCATTTGATATTTTATTATTAAATGGATCAGCCTCAGCACTTCCAACTATTCTATATTCTTCAGTATCATCATCCCCATCATACTGTAACATAACAGTTGAACCAATACCAACTGTACCTTCTTCTTTAGCATTTTCATCTATAATAACAGCATGCTCTAAAGAATATTCAATTTGTTTGATTCTGCTTTCTACTGATTCTTGTTCATTTAAGGCAGCATCGTATTCTGCATTCTCAGATAAATCTCCTAAAGCTCTTGCTTCTTTTAAAGAATTCATTACTTCTGGTCTTTTTTCTAATTTTAAATAATTTAATTCGTTTTCTAAATCTAAGTAACCTTCACTTGTAAGAAAAATTTCTTTGCTTTTCATTTTTTTTGGTTCTCTCCTCTTCGTCCAGAATATGATACTATAAAACATATCATTTGTCAAGAAATTTTAACTCTCAAAATATCCCCTTTTTTTACAAGCTTAGGAATGTTTATTTTTAAAATTTCTTGAGGGTGTCTAGCAGCATCAATACTTTCATTTTTTTCATTTAATATTTTATTAACTTTGAATGTAAATGATTCTATATTTGGCCCAAATACTTCAATTTTTTTACCAATTTCAAAATAATTTCTTTGTTCAATTATGGCCATTTTATTTTCTTTATCATAATCAATAACAATTCCCAAAAAATCTTGGTTAGAAACTTCTTCTCTTCCAGAAAAATATTGTTCTTGAACTTTGGGATATTTATTATAAAATTGAGATGTATTTTCTCTATTAGCACATCTATTTAACACATTCTTATAATATTTTATATCTTTTTTAGTTAATTTATTCTCCACAATTTTATCAATTAAATTTCTATAAGCATTTGTAACAGTTGCGATATAGTATAAACTTTTCATTCTTCCTTCTATTTTAAATGATTCGATGCCTATTTTAATCATATTTTCAATATAATCAACCATATTTAAATCTTTTGAAGACATCGCAAATATCTCTTCATTTTCACCTTTAAAAGAAAATCTACATATTTGACTACATCCGCCTCTATTTGAATCTCTTAATGTTACATAATTGGACATAACACATCTTCCACTATATGAAGTGCACATTGCACCATGAATAAATGTCTCAACTTCTATATCAGAATTTTTCTTTATGTCTATTATATCTTCTCTTGAACATTCTCTTCCTAATACTACTCTATAAGCACCTAAAGACTTCCAAAAGTTAGCTGTTTCATAATTGGTGGTAGACATTTGAGTAGATATAAAAAATGGTGTTTTTATTTTTAATTCTTTAATTCTTGATATTACTCCAAAATCACTAACTATTAATGAATCCACTCCAATTTTTTCTAAAGATTTTAAATACTCATCTAAATTCTTAAAATCTTCATTATGAAATATCATATTAACTGTCACATATATTTTTTTATTTAAATTATGAGCATAAGTACAAGCTTCCTTTATATTATCTAAACTAAAATTATTTGCATTTGCTCTAAGAGAATAGTCATACCCCCCAAAATATACTGCATCTGCTCCATAGTCTAATGCCCACTTTAGTCTGTTTAGATCTCCAGCAGGTGCTAAAAGTTCTGGTTTATTCATTTTATATCACCAACTTTATACATTATTTTATCTTCTAAGAATTTAAAATCCGAATCAATTAACTTATATAATTCTTTGTTATTTAAATTATTTAATATTAATTTTTTAGTATCTGAATCAATATTATTAAAATTTATTATTAAATTAAATGATTTTAAATCACTTAAATATTTTGATGCACAAAATATCTTATTATTAAATACAGAAGTACTCTTTTCTTCTTCATATATTAATAAATCATGATTAGATACTTCTTCTTTTACATTTAATTTATTTTTTCTATTCTTTATATTATAATTATCATAATAATTAGTTAATAATTCTCTTTTAGAATACATTATATTATTCTTATTTAAATAAAAATAAAAAATATTTGAAGTAGTATTATTTTTAATTTCTTTTAATTCATCTATAGTAAGTTCATTTGATATTACTACATTTTTAAAACTTAATGATTTTAAATAATTAATTCCATAATAATTGCTAATTATATGATTTGGAAATAACACTATTTTTTCTTTATCAATTAAATTAGAAATTGCAAAATCTTCTATGTAAAAATTTTTAACATTTTTAAATCCTTTTATTATTTTTTTTAATTCTTTTAAATCCTCACTATGTAAAAACTTATTTATAATTACAGAAATATTATAAATAGTTGAATATTTATTTATTTCTTCTATCTCAAAATATTTATCAAAACCTACAGAAAAGCCTTTTAAAGGTAAAATAAACGAGTCAGTTTTATACTCATTTAGATTATTATCATTTGGAATTATATTAAAGTTTATTTCTTTTCGCATACCGCTAGTCCATCTCCTACTTCCACAAATTCAACATAAAAATCATCTTGAACTTTTAAAAACTCAATTGAATATTCTATTTTTTCAATAAGTTTTCTTAAATTTTTACTTTTTATAACTTCACTGTTTCCAACTAATCCATGAAATTTTAAGTTATCTATTATTATAAATCCCTTGTCTTTAAGATTATTTTTGAATTTATTGAAAAAATCTATATTTTTCCCTTTTGCAGCATCTATTATAATTAAGTTATATTTATTTGATAATTCTACCTCTAATGCATTATTTAATATTAATTCTATTTTATTATTATAACCGATATCATTAACATTATTTTTAGCTACATTAAATCTATTTTCATCTTTTTCAATTGATGTAATATGAATATCACTAGTAGCAGTAGAAAAACATATTGTTGAGTATCCAATTGCAGTTCCTATTTCTAATATGTTTTTTAAATCAAAATTCTTTATTTTCCAGTTTATGTATTCTATGGAATCTTTATGCATTATAGGAATGTTATATACTAAAGCATAATCTTCCATCTCTTTTATTTTATCTAATACTGATACCATTTTCCCTCTCTTTTTAATTGAGCAACTGTTTTAGTATGGCCACTTTCTGTTTCATTAAAATATGTTTGACCATATATATCTGCCACAAAATAATAGTAATCACTTTCAGTTGGCTCAATTGATGCAATTATAGAATTTATAGAAGGATTGCAAATGGGTCCAACCGGAAGTTTTCCAGCCATACATGATGCTCTTGTATTATAAGAATTACATTCTTTTATTTCAGAAGAATATAAATCTCTACTCCATAATTCAATTTTTTCGGCATAATAAGTAGTAACATCACTTCCTAAACTCCAATTATCATTTAATCTGTTGTAAAATACTCCAGCGACTCCTTTTCTATCATTACTATTTCCAGCTTCTTGTTCAATTATAGAAGCAAGAGTTAATATTTGATGAAATGTATAACCACTATTTTCTATTTCTTCCTTATAAGGATTCATTTTTATTTCCAAATTATCAATCATTTTTTCAAATATTTCATTAATTGTAGAATCTTTATAAAATTCATAAGTATCTGGATATAAATATCCTTCTAATGAATAATATATTTCATTATTTTCAATATTGGATTTTAATATCCAGTGATTTTGAATTAAATTATTTAAATATGTTTTATCTTTTAAAGTGTTTAATATTTCTTCATCTGTTATATTAAAGTTTTCAGTAATTTTATCAATTACATATCTCATATTTTTACCTTCAACAAAAGTGATATTTACTACTTCTCTATCGTCAGTTGCACCTTTTTTTAAAGTATCAATCAATTCACTTACATTCATACTTCTAGATAATCTATAATTACCAGCTTCTAAATTAGAAGGATTCATTATTTTAATATATATTTTATATATTAGTTCACTTCTAATTAAACCTGCTTCTTTTAATTCATCACTTATAGAATTATAATTTTCTCCACTTTTAACATTAAATGTTAAAGATTCACCTTTATTTATTCCTCTTGCTAAAAAGAAAAATACCCCTACACATAAAAAAAGGAATGTTAGAACTGAAATTATTATTATTAGTATTTTTTTATTCTTGTTATTTTCCATTATATCTCCTTGTAAAAATTTAATAAAAATTTTTCTATATATTTCATTTCTTCAATGGTTGGCTTTGATTTAATAACTTTATTCTTATTATTAGTTGCAGAAACTATTATATGCAAAGACCCATCATTCAACTCTCTTTCATCAGTAAATACGAAATATTTTCTATTTTTCTCACATTCAAACTTCATAAGAACTCTAAATTCTTTTTTACGTCCACTTTTATTTTCAACTAAAACAGTATTACTCATATTTACCTCTTAATTCTATCTAAAAAAGTCTGCAATATTATAGTAGCCGCTATACTATCTATAACTTTTTTCCTGTTTTCTCTTCTTACATTGCTAGAAATCAATAATCTTTGAGCCTCTATTGTAGAGAGTCTTTCGTCCTGTAAATTAACCTTCAAATTTAATTCTTTTTCTATTTTACTTTTAAAATCATAGGTTTCTACCGCTCTAACACTAGAAGTACCATTCATATTAATAGGTAATCCTAAAACAACTTCTGTTATTTTAAATTCTTTAACTACTTTACCCAATTTTTCTATTAATTCTTCTCCACTATTATATCTAATTATTTTTAATGTTGAAGCAATTGTGCCAGTTTCATCACTTAATGAAACTCCTAATGTTTTACTCCCATAATCTAATCCTAAATATCTCATTTAATATAGTCCTTTAGCATTAACTCAATAACACTATTTCTATCTATTTCTAATATCCGACTCCTACATTCTTTATAACTTGATATATATCCTGGATCTCCACTTATTAGATATCCTGTTATTTGTTTAACTGGATCATAACCTCTTTCTTCTAAATCTTCAAATATTCCTTTAAGTGTTTTTCTTATGTTTTTATCTAATATTTCTTCTTTATCAAAAAGTTTAGTTGTACCTATCATATTATCACATCCTAACATTTATATTTTAACATTTATTTATGTAATATTTCAATATAAAAAAAAGATTAAATTAAATTTAATCTTTTAAAGTCTTATTTTTCTTACCTTATGTTTATCTAACTCTGAAGGTGATTCTATTTTTTCAAGTTCTAGCTGAAGCTTTTTTATGTCCCATAAAGATACCGAATACTCAAGTTCACCGCTTAAAAGGAGAAAAAAGTCAGAAACATATATATCATCCATATTAAACTTTTCATTTGAATATAATCTATAAGTTTCAGTCCCTTCAAGATTTTTAAAAACCCCATCTCCAACATATCTTAAAATTGTAAATGGTCTTTGTAATGGAAATAATTTATATTCCTCTTTATAATCTTGAGAATATCTTGATAATTCTACAACTACCAAATCTTCTGCAAGTATATTTTTTTTGTTTTGCCATAACATAACTAAAACCTCCTAAATACAATTTAATGATATATCAAATATTTTATAGTGTCAATTATTTATTCATATCTTTTAATACTTCTAAAAATTTTTTGCTTTTTATATATAATCCTGTATAGTTATCATAATATATTGTTAAAAATTTATCTATTTCTTTAATGACATTCTCGCTTACTTCTAATTTAGATATTTTAGATATATCTACATAATAATAAAGCCTTAGTGTTTTTAATACTTTTTCATCTAATAATCTTTCATTGGTTCTACATTTTGAACAAACATAGCCTCCTTTTTCATAAGATAAAGTTACTATATTTTTATTTCCGCAGACTACACAACCATCTAAATTTAAGGATACTCCTAAATAGTCTAGATATTTAAGTTCTAATATATTTGATATAGCCAAAGGATTTAATCCTTCCTCTATTTTTAGTAATGAAGATATAAATAAATTATATATCTCTTCATCTTCTCCATGTTTATATACATTTTTAGTTAATTCTGTTAAATATGATAAAAAACTTACTTTTAAAATATCATTTTTTATATTAGAAAAATAATTTATTATGTCTGCTCCAATTAAAGTACTTAATTTACTATCTTTATAATACATATAAAAATAAGCATAAGTAAAATTTTCACTTACTATTTTAAGTTTACTCTTAACTCCTTTGCAGCCTTTAGACATTACTCCAATTATTCCATATTCTTTAGTTAATATGTTTAATATCTTACTACTATCTCCATAAGGAGTACTACCTAATATAAATCCTTCTATTTTTTTTATTTCCATAAAAAAATTATACAAAAAAAACTAGCTTTTATCTAGTCTTTTTTGCTTTTTTGTAATTTAAGTAATCTTCTACTTTTCCAGTTTTTTGGAATTTTTTCCATAATTCTTTGTCATTCATTTTATTCACCTAGTAATATAATGATATAAAGTTTTAATTTTTATTCAGATTTATATAAAATTCCTAATTCTTTCATGCACTTTTCTTTATCTCTCCATTTTTTAAGAACTCTTACATATAATTCTAAATATACTTGTTTATTAAGCATTCGCTCTAAATCTTTTCTTGCTTCTATCCCAATTTCTTTTATTTTAGCACCTTGTTTACCTAAAATTATTTTTCTAAGAGCTTCTCTTTCAGTAACTATATCTACAAATATATTTATTATATTTTCTTTTTCTTCGTAACTAGTTAATATACATGCGATAGTATGAGGAACTTCATCTTCAGTTAAATTCATTACTTTTTCTCTAACTATTTCAGTTATTCTAAATTCTTTAGATGAAGATGTTTTATCTGTTTCAGAAAAATATTTAACATTATCAGGTAAATAGTTCTTTAATACTTTTATTAATCTATCTACATTATCATTTTTCCCAGCACTTAGTGGAATTATTTCAATAAAATCATATAAATCCTTATATTCATCTATTTTAGTTAAAATTTCAGCATTACTTAGTTTATCAATTTTATTAATTACTAAAAGTACTGGTTTAGTAACATTTTTTAATCTTTCAATAATAAACATATCTCCTGAACCTAGTTTTTCACTACCATCTACAACAAATAATATTAAATCAACATCATTTACTGAACAATATGCTTTACTATTAAGAAATCCGCCTAGCTTATGAACTGGTTTATGAATACCTGGAGTATCTACAAATACCATTTGAGAATTTTCATCTGTATATATTCCTTGTATTAAATCTCTGGTTGTTTGAGGTTTATCTGTTGTAATTGCTACTTTTTCACCAACAATTGTATTTATTAAAGTACTTTTCCCTACATTTGGCCTACCTATAACACTTATAAAACCACTTTTCATTTTAAATCCTCTTTACTGAATTTTGTATTCATAACTTCTTCAAAAGTCATTACTTTCATTTCTCCAGAAGTAGTCATTATATTAAATAATACTTTATTATCAAAAAATTCTAAAAATGTTTGTTTGCATATATTACATGGATAACAAATTTTATCACTATCAGTCATTAAATATAATGATTTAAATTTTCTTTCTCTATTACTAATAGCATTATTAATAGCGTTTCTCTCAGCGCATATAGAGCCTCCATAAGAAGCATTTTCTACATTTACGCCTCCGTATAAGTTCCCGCTTTCTGTTTCAACTATGCACGCAAAATGCATGTTAGAATATGGTGCATAACTGTTTTTGATTAATTCTTTTAATTTTTCTTTCATTGTTTACTCCTATCTTTTAACATCGTAACTTTCTAATATTTCTTCTTCTAACTTTCTCATAACTACTCTATCTTCTTCTTCAATATGATCATAACCAAGTAAATGAAGTAAGCCATGAACTGTTAAGAAACAAAGTTCTCTTTTTAAACTATGTCCATATTCTTCTGCTTGAGACTTAGCTCTATCAACAGATATATAAATCTCTCCTAAGAATCTAAATTTGGTATATTTAACATCATTTTCTTCTTCAAAAGCAAATGATATTACATCAGTTTCAATGTCTTTTCCTCTATACTTTTTATTTATCTCTCTTATCTTTTTATTATTAACAATTGTAATATTATAAAGAGGATTTTTAACTTCTAACTTTTTAAAAGTAAGTGCACATATATTATCTATATCATCTATTGATATATCTTCCTTTGTAGTATTCTCAATATATTCCTTCATTATAAAACCTCCCTTAAAAAGTAATAATACCTAAAAAATATAATACTATAAAAACAATTAATAAAATACTAAGAATTGTATAAATAAAATCTTTTTGAAATAAACTAGGCAAATGTCTTTTTATAGCGTCTAATGCTATATAAAGCATAAAACCTAATATACCTCCTGTAACATTAAGAATTATATCGTCTATGTCAAAACTTCTTCCAATAAAATATTGAACTGTCTCTATTATTAAACTAACTCCAACAGACATTAAAAACATTGTACCTATTTTTTTTATATTAACATAATAAGTCACAAAATATCCAAAAGGAATAAATAAAATTATATTCCCAATAACTTGTCTAAAAAATTCATGAGTTCCAAAATCATATCTTAGTATTTCATTAAAAGGAACTAAGTTCATTCCAACATATTCATTTTGACCATAAGTAACTAATTGAAATAGAATTAATATATAAGCCCCAAAAAGAATTAACATTATTTCATTTTGAAGATGAAATTTCTTATTGCTATTTTTATAATAAGCAATTCTAATTATTAATATTATAGCTAATACTATAGTCATAATAGGCCAAGACATTTTTAAAACGCTTATTAATTCTTCTTTCATTTATTTACCCACTTTCTTGAATAACTAATACATCTGTAATATTTTCATACACTTTATAAAATATTTCTACTTCTATTTTACTACTATATGGGTAAATATTCAAAACTTTTTTATCAATTATATATTCATTTTTTTCTAATTGATTTTTTATACTTTTATCACTTCTTTTAATGGCTTCTTTTAATGCAGATTCTTTATCTACATTAAACTCTTTATATTTATATATTTCTTTTACTTCTTTTACTAGTTTAAAAAATAAATAGGGTTTATTAACTAAAATTATTTCGTGATTCATAGAAGAAGTTGTTTCATACTTTCCAGTTAATGTCATTTTTTTATTAAATAACTCTATATAATAATGATTTATAACTTCTCCAGTTCTAACATATTCAACATAATTAAAAGGGACCTTTGCTTTAACTATATACCATACTTCTCCATATACTTCCCCTTCTGCTCTAACTTGTTTAATTAGAGTCTCTTCATTTTTATATATGTTACCACTTATTATAATTTCTCCTTTTTTAACATATTCATTTATTTCTTTTAATATATCCCCTTCGGTTGCGGTTATATGTTTTATTAAGGCATCTTTTTTTGCCACTATATGTCTTTTAAAATTACTTTTAATTTTCTCTTCTATTATAATTCTTTCAGTAAGTTCAACAATGCATTTAGTTCCATCATTCTTAATTTCTAACCATTCTAATTTATCCTCATTATTTTTTACAATATTTTTCTTAATATTCATTAATTCTTTATAACTTTTTTTTCTAGAATATTTTTTTATATCATAATTATTTAATTCTTTTATTAAAATATCTTTTATTTCTTCATTATTTGTTTTTATTTCTATACTAAAAACAGTATGAGATAAAATATTTAATAAAAATAATCCCCATAAAATACAAATTAAAAATATAAAATTATTTTTAATAAATTTTATAATACCTTCTTTTCCATAATATTTAATTATTTTACTTTTTTTAAATAACTTTTTAATTACAATAAAATCTTTTTTATATATTTTTATATAATGAGTGTTTTTTTTATTATTTAAATAATTAAAATATATTTTATTCTTACATAATTTATTAATCAATTCATATTTATCTAAATTTTTAATTTTTATTAATATTTGATTCATAAAAAATTAATTCCTTTATAATTTCCCTCAATATAAAGCTCTTTATTTTCCATCTTCTTTATATATAAATCATTACCAATTATAATAATATATTTATTAGTTAGTTTTATCTTTATTTCGCTTTTGCTTATATTTATTATTTCTTGGTAATTATAAATATATATACTTTTTTCATATATCCCAATCAAATAATCATTATCTTTTATATAATTTATAAGGCTTTTTAGTATCATATCCATCATTTAATTATATTCTTGGGAATTAAAAAAAACTCAATTTATGAGTTTATTTTTTTCATTACTATATCATTAACTACTTTCATATCTACTTTTCCCTTAAGATTTGCAGATATTTCTTTCATTATCTTACCTAAATCTTGTTTACCTTGAGGTTTTATTAAATCAAATATTTTATTTATTTCTGCTTCTGTTTTCTCTAAAGATAACTGTTCTGGTAAATATGTTTTTAATATTTCAATCTCAGCTTTTAACTTTTCAGATAAATCATTTCTTCCACCATTTTCAAACTCTATAATTGATTCTTTATGAGTTTTAATTTGCTTGCTAGCAACATCAATGACGGCTTCATCAGTTACTTCATTTAATTTATTGTTTATTCTATATAAATCAACTGCGCTTTTTAAAAGTCTTATAGTACTTAATTTATCTTTATCTTTATTTATCATAGCTGATTTCATATCAGAATTTATTTTATCATATAACATAAATCCCTCCTAGTAATTACTTCTTTTACTATGTTTTTTTGCGTTTCTGATAGCTTCTTTTTTAGCTTCTCTTCTTTTAACGCCTGGTTTAGAGTATTCTTTCCTTTTTTTCATTTCAGAAGGGATACCACTTCTTTGGACTTTCATCTTGAATCTCTTTAATGCATTTTCTACATTACCGTCTTTTACTTCAACACGTGTCATTTCTCTACTCCCCTCCTCTCATTACAAACTAGATTATACAATATTTATTTATCAATTTCAACCTTATCTATCAAAAAAATTTAAATTATGATATTATACTTAAGAAAGGAAAAATATGAAAAAAATTTATTTGCTTCTTATGATTGTAACTTTTACTTTTATTTTATCAGCATGTTCAAATAACAATTCTACTGAAGATACCGATACTGGAAAAATAAAAACATTAACATGTACAATTAATTCAGCAGATGAAGATGATTATAATACAGATTATTCAATTATATATACTTTTAAAAACGGTATAATAAAAAAATTAGAATCTGCTGCAGTAATGGAGACAGATCCAGATCAAATAGACTATATTATTTCTAGCGCTGAAGCTGTAATTGATCAAATAGGAAGTTATGATGGTTTTACTTACCAAATAACAAAAGAAGATAAATCGCATATTAGATGTGAAGTTCAAATTGATTATACTAAAATTAATGCTGAAGATTTAACAAATCAATATGGAGAAGATTATGTTACAAGTGATACATATTTAAAATATTTACTTATGACTATGGAAGACATTGAAGAAGGTATGACAGGAGATGGATATACTTGCAAATAAAAAGACTTTAAAGTCTTTTTTAATTTATCTTTTTACTTTGCTGTATTAAATAAAAGCTCTATTTGATGCCAATTTTATTAAAAATAATGATGGTGAAACATATAAAACTTTTTCTAAAAAGACACATTGTCAATTCTATCAATTATGAATTTAGCTAAGGTTTCTATTAATATTAATCTAATAAAATGGAACGAATTAACGTCCCATTTCTTTACCCATTGAATCCAATAAAAACTCTACCCATCCAACTAATTCTGCTGCTTTATCTTTACCAATAATTCCTTGTGCATATAACATTTTTACTCTTTTAATAACTGCCTCTAAAGTTTCTTTAGTAGCATTAGGATTATCAATTGCTTCTTTCAATACCTCTGCATCTTTAGTTTTTTCAATTATCATTCTAATAGTTGATTGATCTGCTTCTGGATTTCCAACTATTACTCTATCTACACTCTCTGCCATATATATTTCCTCCTTTCAATATGTCTAATTAATTATAACATATTTTTATTATTCAAGCAAATATTTACTCTACTGATTTTAATGATTCTATCATATCGATTTTCTTAAGAACTCTATTAATTATTAACTGAACTACTAAAGAAAATATAATTGTTGTTATAGCGGATATTAAATAACTTAACCATTTAATATTTTTTAAAAACATAATATTATCTGTCTGAGCAGTTGTTATTACAAATCTGTGTAGAAATACACCTAATATTAAACCTAATAATATACCCAATATTGTTAATACAAATGATTCTCTATAAATAAATGTTGATATTTCTTTATCAGTAAAGCCAAGTACTTTAAATGTTGCGATTTCTCTTTTTCTTTCACTAACATTAATAATAGTTAAATTATAAAGTACTACAAAAGCTAATATTCCAGCACATATTAATATCATAATAATTATTTTATTTAATCCCGAAACAAAGCTATCAAAAGTACCAACTATATCATCAGTATAATTAACCATTAATATATTATGTTCAGTTAATGGAATACTTTTATCAATTTTTCCATTTGCAATTATACTATTATAAGTAATACCCTTTTTAAATGTCTCTTTATAATATTCTTTATTCATATAGATATAATGAGATACATAGTTTTCTACTACATCTGTTACATATAAGAAGTATAATTCATTATTACTATTTCTAATACTAATAATATCTCCTTTTGAAGCATTAAGTTGTTTAGATAATTGTTCTGTTATTATAACTCCATTATCTTCAATTGATGCTTTTTTATTTGATATAATACTTTTTAAATTAATATAATCATAAAATTTCTCTTCATCTGAAGGAATTACTAAATATACGTCTCCTATTTTGTTATTATAAGTATATGTGTATGCATTTTGGTTTATTAACAAAGGATTTTTAACATTATTCTCATTAAATAATGTTGTTAAATCTTTTGATAAATCACTTTCTTCTTCATCTAATATAAACATTGAATCATATTTTATAATATTTTCATATTGAAGTTTAGATATGGTATTCATACTATCATTTAATCCCATTCCTGTTAGTAATAATGCTGTACAACCAGCAACACCAAGAACTGTCATTATTATTCTTTTTTTATATCTTAATAAGTTTCTTATTGTAATTTTCCACATAAAGTTTAATTTATTCCAAATAAATTTTATTTTTTCTAAAAATACTTTTTTACCAGATTTAGGAGGTCTTGGTCTTAATAAATCTGCTGATACTTCTTTAAGTTCTCTGTAGCACGCAATTATAGTTACAATAACCATCAATAATAAAGTCACTATAATTACTAAACTAAATGGAAGAGGACTAACTATTGTTATTAATTTTGGTACATAATATCTCGATAAAAACACTCCATATATTATTTTAGGAATAATGCTATAACCAACTGTAAGGCCTAAAATAAGACCTAATAAACCAGCTAAAAAAACATAAACTAAATAACTAGCTACAATATTTGATTTACTATATCCATTAGATTGTAAAATACCTATTTCAGTTCTCTCTTCTTCAATTAATCTAGATAATGTATTTGAACTCATTAACATTACAACAATGATGAAAAATATAGGTAAAACCCTAGCTATTGCATCTACTTTAATTATATCTTCTTTATAATTAATATATCCACTATTATCAGTTCTATCTAATAAATACCATTTAGGTTTTTCAATATTATTTAAATTTTCTTTAGCGGTTTCTATTTTTTTATTAGCTTCAATTTCAGAATTTTTTAATTCTTCTAATCCATCATTATATTCTTTATATCCATTATCAATTTGAGTTTGATTATTATTAATCTCTGTAATAAATTTTTCATATTGAATGTCTAAAGTTTTAATTCCTTCATTTACATCAGATAAATTATTTTTTAAAGTTAATAATGTATTATAAGTATCTTCTAAAGAGTCAATTTGAGTTTTTAAAGAATTATATTCATCAGTTCCGCTTTCAAGTTTATTTAATTCTGTATTTAAATTTTTTATATTATTATTCATATTTGTTAAATAATCATTTAAATTATATTCATTTATACCATATGATTTTAAATTATTTAATATAGTCTCTTTGTTATTATTCAATTCAGAATACTGTTTATCAAATTCATCTTCAGTTGCTTTCTTTTTTGAGTTTAATTTTTGTTGAGATTCATCAAGTGTTTTTTTACTTTCTTCCAAAGTTTTAGTAGCTTTATCTATTTTTTCATTTAGTTCTTTTCTGATATCTATTATTTTTGTATTAGCTTCTTTTAATATTTCTTCATACCTAATGGTTTCTCTTATTGGTTTTAATTTTGTTAATTCTTCATTTAATAAAGATAATTTGTTTGAATAATCTTCATAATATGAATTCATTTCTTTAGTGTTTTTAGCTATTATATATATTTCTGTATAATATGATGATACAAAAACGCTTCTGTTTACAAAAACATAAGAAATTAATTTACCATTTCCCACATTTGAGATTCCTTTTTCATCTCTTATATATAAAACAGATTTAATAAGACCAACAACTTTACAACTTTTTATATTTATATAATCAGATAAATTCTTATTACTAAAATTAATTTTATCTCCTATAGAATAGGTATAATAATCAGCAACACATTCATTATTATTTTTAGGCATTCTTCCATTAATTAATTCAACATTATTAACATCACTTTCTAAAGCATGAACCCTAATAGATTCTCCGTCAGATATAACATCAACTGAATAACTTGGAACTACTTTTTGGGTATTGGTTAAATTCTTTATTGAATTAACATCACCTTCTGTTAATCCATAACTACTAATGATTTTGAAGTCCATTAAGTTATAATTATCATAATAATTATCTGCAGTGTAAAGCATACCCGCTGTTGATTCTCTAAGACCAATAAAAACACTTATTCCCAAAGCAATAATAAACGCTATTGAAAGAAATCTTCCAATAGATTTAAATATTTTTTTAAATGTGTTTTTAAATAGTAATTTCATTACCAATTAATCTCCCCAATATCTATAGGATTTTTATTTTCAATTATTTCCTCAACAGTACCATTTTTCATTTTAATTACTTTATCTGCCATTTGAGCAATTACTGAGTTGTGTGTAATTATTACTACAGTCATACCATAATTCCTACAAGTATCTTGTAATACTTCCAATACTTTTTTACCAGTTTTTGAATCTAATGCTCCAGTTGGTTCATCGCATAACAAAAGTTTTGGATTCTTAGCTATTGCTCTTGCAATTGCAACTCTTTGTTGTTCTCCTCCAGATAACTGAGATGGAAAATTATTTATTCTATCTTTTAAACCCACTTTTTTCATTACTTCAATTGGAGATAAAGCATTTTTACATATTTGACTAGCTAATTCAACATTTTCTAAAGCCGTTAAATTTTGTACTAAATTATAAAATTGAAATACAAAGCCAATATCATATCTTCTGTACTTTACTAATTCTGAATCTTTATATTTAGCTATATCTTTATCATCAACTTTAACTTTGCCTGAATTACATTTATCCATGCCGCCCAATATATTTAATATAGTTGTTTTCCCTGCTCCAGAAGGACCTAAAACAACTGCTAATTCACCTTTTTCAATACCAAAAGATACATTTTTTAATGCATCTATTGTAAGTTCACCCATTTTATAATGTTTGTTAACATTTTTTAATTCAATAAACATATATTTTCTCCTATTATAAGTATATCATAATTATTAAAAATATTTTGTAAAAAAAAGAACATTTGGTTCTTTTCAATAATTAAAATTTTCTAGCTAATTGCATACATCTATGATTAGAAATATCATTTACAAATGGACTATTATTTTCTAAATACTCAATAGCTTCCCTATCAGAATAACAAGAAGAATTAATAACGAAATTCAAAGTTGATAAAGCTCCTAAAAATTCTTGAAGACTATATTCTGTTTCCTTATAAGATTGTGCTATTTCAGATAACTTTCTTATTTTTTCAGTATTAACATATTCAGAAATTACTAAACCCGACAATGATACTTTATCCCAATCTCTAAAAAATTTCAATGCAAATAAAAAATCTAATGAAGTTATTCCGCTTTCTTGATCTAAAATATATTTATAGTTCATATCTATTCCCATCTGTTTTAATAAATATGAAATATAAACTATACTATTTTCTTTTCCAGACTCAAAACTTGATAAATATCCTTTGTTTGTAATATACTCATATGCATTTAGTACTGTTATTAATCCTGATTCTCTTAATGATTCCATTATTATTCCCTCCTCTTTTATATAATTTCGCCATATGATAACACCATATAAAATTAAAGTCAATAAAAAATCTAAATTTAATTTAGATTTTATTATTTAAATGGCGTCCTCGACACGATTCGAACGTGCGACCGATGCCTTAGAAGGGCATTGCTCTATCCAGCTGAGCTACGAGGACAACTCCTGAATACATGAAAGATTATACAATAGATTTATTAATTATTCAAGAGTTTTAAGTGTTGTTGTTATTATTTTTTCATTATTAACTTGAAAAATAACTTCATTAACATTTAAATTATCCATCAATGACATACTTATTGTGTATTCAACCTCTTCTAATATATTTTTACTATCTCCATCAAAAATTTTATCATTAAAACTTAAAATTATTGAGTCTTCTACTATTTCATATTTACTTAATTCAGCATTAGCGTTTAAATAACTACTTAAATTACTTTGATATATTATAGAACTTTTTAGTTCATCTATTATTACTGTAACTTTATCTCTGTCATCATTTGATATCTTAGTTACTGGAGTATAATATATTTCATCATTTATTTCATTTACATAATACACTATTGTTTTTGTTAAATTACTTAAACTATCAAATTCATATACTTTATTAATTCCATAAGTTCTATCAAGTATTTCAGGTAATAATTTTTTGCTATTAGGAAGTTTTAATAAACTTTTTCCATTTACTTCAATTTTAATTTTATCTATTTCTTCTAATTCAGTTAATGAAAAAACTATTGATTCTATCATATGCTCTTCATCTATCTCATTTACTTCTAATAATTCTTCGGAAAAATTTATTGTTAATATTTTATCTTTTACACTCAAATTTAATACTTTTGTATTAATAGGTATTATAGCTCTAAATCCATTTGGAATAAAATCTTCTTTTTCACTATTAACAGTTAAATATTCTATTCTTTCTTTTATAATATCTTCTAATTTTTCTTCTTCAATTGATAACTTTAATTTTGACACATAATTATATTTATCCATAAGATAAATTCCTTTATAACTTGATTCATCATAATAAGTAACTGTTTCTTTAATTTTTAAATCATTATGTTTAAAAGGAAAAAAGTAAAACAAAGAAACTATTAATAAAGCTAATGTTGTAAGAGTTATCTTTCTTAATGACATAGTTTTCATAATATCACCCTCAAGAAATTATATTGTTTAATATAAAAAAAATGACTTATAAGTCATTTTTCCAAACTAATCTCGCCAAGTTTTAATAGTTCAATAACCGCTCCAGCTCTTCCTTTACAACCTAGTTTTTGCATTGAATTAGATATATGATTTCTTACTGTTTTTTCACTAATATATAATTCTTGTGCTATTTCCTTGGTAGATTTATTTTTAACTAAGAGATTAAAAACTTCATTTTCTCTTTTTGTTAATATTTTTTTATTCATCCTTATCCTCACCTTCCATACTTAGTAAGTTTTATACTTTTCTAAAATATTTTATGAGGAAATGAATTATAAGTGAGAATTATTGCCTATTTAACTCTCAAATTTAACTGTAATATACATTTTTTCTTTATATTCTTCTTGAATACTTCTCATAATGTTGTTTGCTAAAGAGGCATTATGCTTGCTAGAATTTATTACAACTTTAACTTGATCATTATTTATTTCAATAAAAGATTTAATTTTAAAATCATCTAATATTTTTTGTTCTAATTCTTCTTCTTTTCCTTTAGTTAAGTTTAATAATTTTAATTCTTCAAATGCACTATTCTTTTCATCAGCAGAACTTGTTGCTGAAGTAAGTATTTCTTGAAGCTCTTTCATAGTTGTTTCAATTTTTTCATCTCTTTCTACTCTTAAAGCAACTAATTTATCACTTTCTTCAACATTTACTTCAACTTCTTCATTTACTGTTTCTAATACTTCTTTTGTTTTTAAAAGTTCATTTGGCATAGTAACATAGTATACTCCAAGAACTAAAACTAATGTTAATAATGTTAAAAACCATAAACTTTGTTTATTTATCACACAAACACCCTCCCTATTCACTATAAATTATATTAAGTTGTACATCTTTTATGAATTAAAAATAAATTTATAAATAAAAAAAGATATTATTTAATATCTTTACGCTCTAGAAGAATATTTACCATCTCTTGTAGTAACAATGATTTCTTCATCTTCACCAATAAATAATGGTACTTTTAATGTATATCCAGTTTCAATAGTAGCATCTTTAAGAGCGCCACTTGTAGTGTTTCCCTTAACTGCATTTTCTGTCTTAATTATTTTATATGAAACTTTTTCTGGTAAAGTTATTCCAATAACATTACCTTCATAATTTAATACTTCTACATTCATATTTTCTTTTAAGAAATCTTTTTCTGATTCTAATTTTGATTCTGGAAGTTCCAATTGTTCATAAGTACTATTATCCATAAATACATATGAATTTCCATCATTATATAAATATGATAATTCGCTTTTTTCAACTAATGCTTTTTCTATTTTAATTCCAGCATTAAATGTAATTTCTTGAGTTGAGTTTGTTTTTAAATTTTTTAATTTAGTTCTAACAAAAGCTCCACCTTTACCTGGTTTAACATGTTGAAATTCAACTACTTGATAAACATTCCCGTCATATTTAATGGTCATCCCATTTTTCAAATCATTAACATTTATCATACTAATTAACTAACCTTTCTTTCTACATGTTTAGTAGTTTTGTTACATCTTTTACAATATTTATTAATTTCAATTTTGCCTTCAGTGTTCTTTTTGTTTTTATTTGTTAAATAATTTAATTCTCCACATACGCTACATTTTAAATTAATACTTTCTCTGTTTTCTTTCTTAGCCATAATACACCTCCTTTTAATACAATAGAGATTATAACATAGTTCTTTTTATTTTAAAAGTGTTTTTTTCTATTTGTTATTTAATGCACTCAATTCAGAAAGCAACTGTCTTTTTCTAACTAAATTTTTATCTTGAGTAGAAATTTGAATTATTTTCTCTTGAAAATTTAATGGTAAATCTTTTTTATTTATTTCAATTATATACCCACATATTGGGCAAAGATAAAAAAATGAATATTCTAATGTTTCTGGAGATTGACAAGCAAAAATTTCTTCTTCTGATATACGAAATTTAGTTCCACATGGTAGACTTTCAGATGGCCTATTTAAAAATGTATTACTTGATTCACATTTTATTGAAAAATCAAAAGGTAATTCATTATGGATTGATAAATATATTGCTTGTTTTTCTTTTTCAGTAAGAAAAAATTCATTACCTGATTTAATTCTATTTAACACTAAAATTTCATAAACACTTTGAATAAATTCACTATTTTCTACGCCATTTTCGCTATCATTTGGGAAAGACTCTTTTGGTACTTTAAATGAACATTCACCAAAATAAGTTGCAAAAGAAACTTTTTCTGTTCCAAGTGGTCCTGAAAAGAAAAATCCATTTTTAATATTATTTAAATCTTTACCCTTTAATCTAACACCACTATGCCAAACTTTTCCATCATTAGAATACCTAAATATTCTGTAATATTCATCTATTATAGCTTTTTTTGCTTCTACATTTAATCTATTTGACTGATTATCAATTCTATAATATACAAGTTCTAAAATTTTAGAAACACTTAATTTAGTTTGAATAGCCTCTGGAAGTTTTGAGTTGTTTTTTTCAAAACTGATTTTCATTTTTTGAAGTTTTTCCATTGTTGCCTTATCTTTTTTTAATTCTTCAAAATATTTAAATGCAGTTGAGTCTTCTAAATCATTATCTCCTAAAAGCATATCTTCTATCATTAATATGATATTTTTAGGTATATTAAAATAATATTTTTTATAATATAAAAGTAATATAATATCTAAATTACTAACTAAATACGAATACCTTTTTATCAATTCTTTTTTTAACTCTTTTTCTTTTTTATTCATAAAAACCTCCTATATAATTAATACTTCATAAAATCAACAAATTAAATCCTATTTTACAATATCTAATATTAGTATGTCTATTTTTATGAGTCCTACATCATTTATATGAATACTTTAATTTTATTAATTCCAATCTCTTGATACAAAGAGATTGTAACATAGTTCTTTTTATTTTAAAAGTGTTTTTTTAATATGTATTATATTTATTAAAATAAAGATTTGTTACTTCTTTAGCTATTTTCCTATTAACTCTAGACATATAAGAAGTTTTTCTATCACTTACATTTGGAGAAAATACAACTACACTAACTTTTGGATTATCATAAGGAATATAAGCTCCAAAGGCTGAACTTGTTGTCTCTGTATCTATTACGCCATCTCTATTTGTATCAATAAAACTCTGCGCTGTACCTGTTTTACCAGCTGCTTTATATTTGGGATCTACATTACTTCTTCCTGTTCCTCCACTTTCCATTACCATTCTTAAACCTTCCTTTACTCTTTCCATATAAACATCATCTATTTGAACTTCATTTAAAACTTTGGTTTTATAATCATTACCATCTATACTTTTTAAAAAATGAAGTGAATTTCTTATTCCAGAAGTAGCTAAAGTATTAATATACTGCATTAATTGCATTGGAGTGTATGTTTCATATTGCCCTATTGGATAATCTAATAACGCTCCTCCATTAGTGTCATTTCCTATATACCCAACAGTTTCATTAGGAATATCTATTCCAGTTTTAACTCCCAAACCAAAAGAATTAAATACTTCTCTATATTTTTTAAATCCTTCTGTATCTAAATTTAATCCCGAATTATATTTGTATTTTCCATTACCTATTTTTATTGCTATTAAAAATTGATAATAATTTGATGAATATTTTAAAGCAGTTAAATCATTTATTTTACCTAGTCTTTTCCATGAACATTTTTCTGGTGTATTTTTTACTTTAATACATCCATCTGTAACAGTAGTACCTATTTTAATTGCCCCATATTTATACCCAACTATATGAGATGCTCCTTTTACAATAGAGCCTGGAGTTAAAGCATAATTAGTTAAATCTGTTAGATAATCAACTTTACTTTTATTTTTGTTATTTATTACTCCTATTGCAGAAGCAGCTAGTATTTCTCCAGTATTAGGATTACTCATTATTACAAAACTTCTATTAAAATATTTTGTATTTGCTTCTTTTTTAGCAGAAACAACTTGTTTATAAATAATACTTTCTATGTCTTTTTGTAAATTAATATCTATAGATAAAGTAATATCTGTTCCTTTTTTTAATTCTTGTGTTACTATTTTTTCTCCAGAAGCAGTTAATATATACTCTTCATCGTTACCTTTTAAATATTCTTCATATTCTTTTTCTAAATAACTAACTCCCACTAATTTATCTCTTCTATAACCTTTTTTTAAATAACTTTCTATATCTTCTTCAGGAATACTTCCAATATTTCCTAAATATGCTCTAAAAACGCTTCCATAAGGATAAACTCTTTTATAATTAATACCTATTTCAAAACCATTTGATAAATATTCTTTTATATTATTTGCTTCATTGCTATCAATGTTTTCTTTTATTATCTTTTTAGAATTTCTGTATCCTATATTCATTAAATAATAAATATAAGCAGTTTTTTTATCATCTTCTGTTAAACTATTTATATCAGAATTTTTTATTAATTTTTTTAAATATTCTTCATACTCTATTTTATTTATTAATTTATTTTCATATTTTTGGGTTATATTTTTATTAGCTATAGATTTTATCTTATTATAATTTAATAAATAATAATAATTTTTTAAGCTTTCTAAAGATACTTTTTCATATTCTAAATCTAAAAATTTTGTTAATTTGGAAGCTAATTTAATCTCTGATAAATCAGATA
Source organism: uncultured Muribaculaceae bacterium (assembly GCA_964396655.1). Taxonomy (GTDB): domain Bacteria; phylum Bacillota_I; class Bacilli_A; order RF39; family UBA660; genus CAYNFP01. The sequence goes on from CAYNFP010000006.1 coordinate 56,246, forward strand.
TTCCACTTTTTTTAGTATATGTAATTGTATAAACTTTTTCGTTATCTACTAATACTTTCCCATTTCTATCAAGTATTCTTCCTCTAGAAGCATATTCGCTTACATATGTTTTATTTTGTCTTATACTAAGCTCCGCTACAAAACTATCATTATTAATAAACATTAAATCAAATAATTTATATATAATAAAAGAAAATGATATTATAGTCATTATCAATATCAATTTAAACTTCTTTTTTATTTTATCATTTGAAAATTCTGTCTTTTTCATATTTATTAGTATATCCATAATATTAAAAATCATAAAATATTTTAGGAGGAATTTATGAATAACGAAATGATTAAAAAATATGCTTCTAATATTCAAAAAAAAGATATATTAGATTTTGCTCAAAAAGAAGGTATTAATATAACAGAGAGTGAATTAAATACTTTATATAATGTTATTAAAAATAATGCAGATGATTTATTAAGTGAAGATTTTTATAGTTATATTAAAAAATATAAAGAAAAATTTAGCCCTTCTTTATATTCAAAGATAATTGAAAAGTATGAAAAATATAAAGGATTTATAAACTAGATATAAAATCTTTAAATTCTTTATTTTTTATTGAATCAATTTCATATTTATAAGATGAAACTCCATTAACAGATGGGGTTTCTAATATTTTAGGAACATCCATTAATTTAGAATTATATAATACATTTATTAGTACATCGAAACCTATTTTTCCATATCCTATATTTGTATGTCTATCTTTGTGAGTTCCAATATCATTTAAACTATCATTTATATGAATACATTTAATTTTATTAATTCCTATTTCTTTATCAAATAGATCTAAAAATTCAGCAAAATTATTTAAATTGATTCCAGAATCATTCATATGGCAGGTATCTAAACATATACCAATTTTTTCTTTGCAATCTATATTATTTAATATGTATTTTAATTCATCTATATTTTTACCTATTTCAGAACCTTTACCACTCATGAATTCCAATATTAATGTAAAATTTTCTACATCTTTCATTATTTTATTAATTCCATATATCAAGTTATTTAACGCATCTTCTAAACTTAAATCAGTAGCACTTCCCGGATGAAATATTAAGTTATTAATTCCTAATTGTTTGCATCTCTCTATTTCTTTTCTCATAAAACTAATATAAAAATTATATTTTCTTTCATCTTTATTATTAGCTAAATTTATTATAAATGGAGCATGAACCATAACACAATTAGAATCAATATTATTTTCTTTCATTAATTTGTGAGCTTCATTAGTTAATTCATCATTTATTAAAAATCTTTCAGTACTTTGATTATTACCTGTATATATCATATATGTATTTGCATTATTAGATATTGCTTCTTCTACACTGCCTAATAATTGACTTTCATTATTAAAACGCACTTGAGAACCTATTATTATACTCATTTTTGCCACCTCTATTTTATTATAAATTAATGCATTAAAAAAAGCAATTTTATAAATTACTTTTAATTTTTATTTATTAGTCACATGAAGTAACTGCTTCATAAGGATCGTCAATTACGCCTATATCACTAACTGTAATTTCTGCTGAAGTTGGAATTGTAACACTATAATCTTTATTAGAAACAGCAAAATAAGTTATTTTTCCGCCACTTACAAGTATATTATAAGATATTTTCTTTGTCCCCTCCAAACTTACTGTATCAGATCCAATCTCAGAAGTTGATGCATCAGTATACACATAGCAAAATTGAGTCAACGGAGTATCATTAGTAGGATCAATTTGATTAGAAATAATTTGTTGTTCAGCTGCTTTGAAAAGTGATTGAGCTTGAGTTACAAATGCATTCTCCTTTGAACTTGTAAATAAATCTAAAACTGCTGGTACTGCTATAACTATTAATATTGCAAGTATAGCTATAACTGCTAATAATTCTATTAATGTGAAACCTTTCTTATTAATTTTCATTATAATCTTTCCTTTCCATATTATTCTTATAATTAAATTATAAACCAGTTAACCTTCATAGTCAACTGGTTTAATATTTTTTTAATTATTTTCTTTATTGTTTCCTTTATTATTTTCTTTAATTTCCGGTTTAGGAAGTACTTCTTTTCTTGATAAATTTAATTTTCCTCTTTTGTCGTATCCTGTAGCTTTTACAACTATTTGATCACCAACACTTACTATATCACTTGGTTTTTCAACTCTTTTATTATCAAGTTGTGATACATGAACTAAACCTTCACATCCGGGCCATAATTCAACAAAGCAACCAAAATCTTCAACTTTTACTACTTTTCCAGTATAAACTTTTCCAATTTCTACTTCTTTTACTATTTCTTCAATCATAGCCATTGCTTTATCAAGAATAGCATAATCTGTGTGATATGCAACTACTCTACCATCATCTTCAATATCAATTTTAATAGCATTTTTATCACTAACTATTTTTACATTAGAAGATTCCAATATAATTTTTGTAATCATTTCTCCACCACGACCAATAACGTCTTTAATCTTTTCAGGATTAATTTGCATCATTCTGATTTTTGGAGCATATTCACTTAATGCTGTTCTAGGAGTCTCAATAACACCTGCCATTACATCAAGTATTTGATATCTTGCTTTTTTAGCTTCAGCTAAAGCTTCTTTAAGAATTTGCTCAGTAACTCCTTCTATTTTAATATCCATTTGTAAAGCTGTGATACCTTCTCTTGTACCCGCAACTTTAAAATCCATATCTCCCATATGATCTTCAAGACCTTGAATATCTGTTAAAATAGTATAATTATTATAAGAATTATTTTCTGTAATAAGTCCCATTGCAATACCTGCTACTGGAGCTTTTAATGGAACACCAGCTGCCATAAGAGACATACAACCTGCACATATACTTGCTTGTGAAGAAGAACCATTACTTTCTAATACTTCACTAACTACACGTACTGTATAAGGAAACTCTTCTTCAGTAGGCATTACTTGTAATAATGCACGTTCTGCTAAAGAACCATGTCCAATCTCTCTTCTACCAGGAGCTCCATATCTTCCTGTCTCTCCAACTGAAAAGGCTGGGAAATTATAATGAAACATAAATCTCTTTGTATCTTCAATTCCTAATCCATCAAGTATTTGATGTTCTCCCAAAGCTCCTAATGTTGTAATTGCCAAAGCTTGAGTTTGTCCACGAGTAAATAATGCACTACCATGAGTTCTAGGTAATAAATCAACATCTCCACTAAGTTGTCTTATTTCATCAAATGCTCTTCCATCTGGTCTAATATGTTCTTCAGTAATAAGTCTTCTAACTTCATTTGCTTCAAGATTATCTAATACTTTTTTAACATCTTTTAATTCTTCAGCTAAATTTTCTGAATCTTTATGATTTTCATCATAATATTTTAAAGTATTTGCTTTAACTTCATCTATTCTTGCGTATTTTTCTAATTTATCTTTAATTTGAATAGCTTCAATCATATCTTCTTTAGCTTTATCTGTTATTTCTTTTTCTATAGATTCAGGAACTTCTTTTAATACAACTTCTATTTTATCTTCGCCAATTTCATTAATTATGTCTTCTTGAATTGCACATAATTCTTTAATATGTTCATGTCCAAACATAAGTGCTTCTAACATTTCTTCTTCACTTACTTCTTTGCTTCCTGATTCAACCATATTAATTGCATCTTTAGTACCTGCTACTGTTAAATTAATTGTACTCTTTTCCATTTGTTCAGCACCAGGATTAATAATAAGTTCTCCATCTATTTTACCTACAGTTACTCCTGCAACTGGTCCATTAAATGGAATATTTGATATTGATAGTGCTAATGATGTACCAAATAATGCAGTCATTTCAGGACTACAATCATTATCAACACTTAAAACTGTATTAACTACTTGTACTTCATTTCTGAAGTTTTCATTAAACATTGGTCTAATAGGCCTATCAATAACTCTACCTGTTAATGTAGCATTATCAGTTGGTCTTCCTTCTCTTTTAATAAATCCCCCAGGAATTTTACCAACCGAATAAAACTTTTCCTGGTAATTTATTGTTAACGGGAAAAAGTCTGCAGTACTAATGTTTTTACTCATTACTGCTGTACTTAATATAACAGTATCATCATATCTAACTAATACTGCTCCATTTGTTTGTTTAGCAAGCTCTCCATTTTCTACTACTAATTTCCTACCTAAGAATTCATATTCGAATACTCTTTTCATCTTTCTTCTCCTCCAAAAAAAATGGCACTCAAAATTAAGTGCCTACTTTTTACTTTCTAATATTTAATTTCTTTATAATTTCTTTATATCTTTTAACATCTTCACGTTTAAGATAATCTAGTAAACTTCTTCTTTTTCCAACTTTTTTTAATAAACCTAACTTAGAATGAAAATCATGTTTATGTTTTATTAAGTGTTCTGTTAATTCATTGATTTCTGTTGTAAGAATAGCTACTTGTACTTCAACTGATCCAGTATCATTAGTATTTTTACCATACTCTTTAATAATACTAGCTTTTTTAGTTTTGTCTAAAGCCATAATAAATTTCCTCCATTTCATTTTAAACGGTTAATTCTCAGTAAAAGTCCGGAGGGAGCTTAAACCAAGAAAAAACTTACTTACTAAATATACTATATCTTATTACTAAAATCAAGCATTTTTTACTATTTTGAATTTACTTTTAGTATTGAATAGTTATTAAAATCTATTGAATCTAATACTTTCTTCATTTCTATATAACTCATATTCTCTAATATTTGATATGAGTTTTTTAGAATTTTATTAGCTTTTATTATATTTCCAGTTATTAAATATTCTATATCTTCTATATTTTCAAAATTTAGAATTAGATTATTTAAAAACATTTTCTTTTTTCTTTCAAAAGTTTTAACTTCAATTTTAGGATTCTTTAAATCTTTTTCTAATTCTGTAATTAATAAATCAGGATTATTAGTAATCATACTTACATTCATTAAATAATTATTTTCAGATCCCACAATTGAATAATCCATATTTATAATTAAACCACTCTCTTTATATTTATCATATATATCTGATGTGTTACTAAATAATGAAGAAAAAATATAATTTAAATAAAATTTTTTTAATATTTTATCTTTAATTGGAATATCTTTTTTAGAAATTTTAAGTGTATATATTACTTTAGGTGTACTTATATTCTCATCTATTTCCATATAAGGAATCAAAACTTTTTTAGGTTCATTAATTTTATTATATGCAATCCTTTTATCAAAACTTTTTTTTATATTTTTCATATAATCTTTTATAGAGTTTATTACTTCTTCTTTATTAAAATTACCCGTTACTACGATAAAAGTATTTTCTGTTCTGTAAAATAAATTATAAATATTATTGAGTTCTTTAGCTGTTATTTTATTTATTTCTTCTTCTGTTCCTACCAATATATCATTTAAATAAGAATTTTTAAGGACATTTTTCATTGCCTGCCTATTAATTCTAAAATTAGGATTATCTATATACATTTTATATTCTTCTGTTATAATACCTTTTTCTTTTTTAACATTTTGATCATTTATTTTTGTATTATAAAATAAGTCTAATAATAATTTCAAAGATTCAATTATGTTATTACTTCCAAAAAAATTATAATTTGTTACTTCAAAAGAAGTATATGCATTAGCATATATTCCTAATTCATTGATTCTTCTTTCAAGTTTTTTTCTACCTGTAAAATTCATTACTTTATGTTCTAGAAAGTGTGCAGTACCTGGAATAATCTTTTTATAAGTTTTTCCGCCATTAATAGAATATTCTTTTGTTCCTCCACCATATTTAACACTTATTGTAATATAAAAATTTTTTGTTTTATCTGTAGGATATAAATATACTTCTACTCCATTATCTAGTTTTTCCTTATAAATACATTCATTTATTTTGTCATATATTATTTTTTTCATATATTATTCCTTATTTCCTTCTAAAAAATATACTGTGTCTTTATATATTTTATCATTTAAGGCTATAACTTCATCTAAAGTTGCTTTCATATATTTTTCTCTTTTTGTTTCGACATCTTCTTCACCAGAAAATTGTCTAGAATAAAAATGTTCAACCATAACATTTTTGTCATCATAAAAAGCATTTAAAGAAGTATTTATATTTTCTTTGGTTGTATTAAATAATTCTAATAAATTCTTTTTATTTTTCATCTTTTTAATAGTAGAATTTATTAAATTTAATGTCTTTAAATAATTTTTACCACTAATTTCGGTTTCAATAACTATTGAAGCAGGATATTTTATTATGAAAGAATCAACAGAATAGCATAAAGAATTCTTTTCTCTAACTTCTGTAAATAACAAAGAATTATTTATTCCTCCTAAAATAGAGTTATAGAAATTTAAAATATATCTTTTTTCATAATTAGTTAAATTTAAAAATTGATATCCTACAAATAAATGAGACTGAGAAAAATTTTTTGTTTCTTTTATTTCTTTTTCTGTAGATCTCTCTTCTTTAATCTCAAAGCTTAATGTATCATTAAAATTATTTTTTATTTTTTTAAATAAATTTTCAACTTTTTTAATATATTCTTCTTCATTTTCTAAAGCTCCAGTAATAAAAATATCTATTTTAAATGAAGATAAAACATTTAAATAAAATTCATATAAATCTTTACTATTAATATTCTCTAGTTCTTTTATATTATTAAATAAATGTACTCCTACAGAATTATTTTTATACATTATTTCTTTAAATCTTATATAACTATATGCATATGGATTATCTTGAATATTTTTTAAATTTGTTAACATATTCTTTTTATTTAATTCAAATATTTTATTATTAAATTCATCATTTAAAATATCAGGATTAAATAAACATTCTTTCAAAAAATCAATGCTTTTATCTAACATAGATTCTTCTGTATATTTGGGATTCAAAAAATCAAGAGAAACTACCATTCTCTCAATATTCCCCGATGTATTAAAAGCAGTTGAAACTTCAGCACCATAAAGTTCTTCACCATATATAGATAAATCTTTTATATTTTTATGTTTTTTAGTTGAAGTAACAAGCATTTTACTAAGCAAGTTAAAATACGCTACATCTTTTTTATTAAATTTATTTGAAAAAAATACATCTATACCAATTGTTTTAAATCTATCGGTTTTAATTATATGAAAAGTATAATTATTTTTAATTATTTTTTTATATTCCATATACTTTCCTCCAATTATATATTATACCCTAAATATTTAATTTAATAATTGATTCTAAAGCTAATGTAATCATAGAATTAAGTCTTATCTCTCTATCTTTTCCTGGTATTTTATTATTTGAATATAGTTCATCTGTTATAGTTAAAATACTAGTAGCTTTCCTATGGTGTTCTCTAGCATTTAATAATAACGCAAATGTTTCCATTTCTACTGCTTTGCAATTATTTTTTATTGCTTCTCTTGAAGAAAAAGAATCTGCTGAATAAAATGCATCTGTTGTATGAACTCTTCCAACAAATAAATTTAATCCTAATCTTTTAGCAGTTTCATTTATTATAGTATTTAATTCTAAACTAGAATTAATTGAGTCTATTGATTCATTTAAGCTTTCTTCATCAAAAGAAGTTCTGCTATAAGCACTGTCTACTAAAAATAAATCATATAATTTCATAGACTCTTCATAACTTCCAGCAGTTCCAACTCTAATTATAACTTCTACATCATAATCTTTAAATAATTCATGAGAATATATTCCCATTGAAGGCATCCCCATTCCACTTGGAAATATAGTTACTCTAGTATTTTTATAATATCCTGTGTAAGCAGTTGCTCCTCTTAAAGTATTAACCAAGCGAGATCCTATTAAAAAATTATTTGCTATAAATTCACATCTTTTAGGGTCTCCTGGCATTATTACTATCTTTGCTATATCCTCTTTAGGAGCTTCTATATGTGGTGTTGGCATAAAATACCTCCTATTCCTCGTCACTTTCTAATTTAATTAAAACATTTCTTGGTTTACTTCCGTTAGCTGGTCCCACAACTCCTCTTTCTTCCATTAAATCAACTATTCTAGCTGCCCTGTTGTATCCTAAATGATATTTTCTTTGTATTAAAGAAGCACTTATTTTACCAAGTTTTATTGCAAATTCTAATATTTCATCATATAAAACATCATCGTTTCCATCTGTTGTTCCGCCTTCATATGATATATTTGTTTTTGTTTCATTTTTTTCTAAATTTATCATTTTTTCATCATAGATTGGTTTCATATTTCTTTTAGTTGCTTCAACAACTCTTTTAATTTCTTCATCAGTTAACATACTTCCTTGAATTCTAGTGGGCGCAATTGCTCCCATAGGCCAAAAAAGCATATCTCCTTTACCTAATAATTTTTCAGCACCAGTTGCATCTAATATTGTTCTTGAATCAATACTTGAAGAAACCGCAAATGATAATCTAGTAGGTATATTTGATTTAATTAAACCTGTTATAACATCCGTTGATGGTCTTTGAGTTGCAACTATTAAATGTATTCCTGCTGCTCTAGCTAATTGAGTAATTCTAAGAATTGAATCTTCAACTTCTTTAGCTGCTACAAGCATTAAGTCGGCAAGTTCATCTATTATTACAAGTATATATGGTAATTTTTGTTTTTTATCTTGAGGATTTTTTCTATTCCATTTTTCAACATATTCGTTATATGTTTCTAGATTTTTAGTTAATGATTCATTAAATATATCATATCTATGATCCATTTCTGAAACTATTTTTTGCAAGGCAACTGCAGCCTTCTTAGGTTCTGTTACAACTGGAATTAATAAATGTGGAACTGCATCATATACATTTAATTCAACCTTTTTGGGATCTACTAAAACTAATTTTACTTCTTCTGGTTTAGTTCTTAAAAGAATAGTAGTAATAATATTATTAATACATACACTCTTACCACTACCAGTAGCACCTGCTATCAACATATGTGGTGTTTTATCTATTTCAACAAATTCACTTTGACCCATTATATTCATTCCAAGAGGTGCAACTAATTTTGAATCAATATATTTTTTAGGCATATCTAATAAAACATCTTTCATAGCAACCAAACATAATACAGCATTTGGAATCTCTATACCTATTGTATTTTTGCCTGGAATTGGAGCTTGTATTCTAACTTCTTTAGCTGCTAAAGCTAATGCTATTTCTCTATTTATACTTAAAACTTTACTTACTTTTGTTCCTGGGCTTAATTCTATTTCAAATTGAGTAACCGCAGGTCCTTGATGCACTTCAACAACTTTGCCTACTATACCAAAATCTTTAAATACTCTTTCAATTATTTTAGTATTAGTTGTAATAAATTCAGTAGAATTTACTTTTCCGACTTTTTTACCTGAATCCAATAATTCAACTGACGGTAATATATAAGGTTTTTCTTCAGAATTCATTTCTAACTGCTCTACATGTCTTGGAGTTTCATAGTTAATAGGAACTTCATGCTGTTTTAAATCATCCATACTTGTAATTACTATTCTTTTATCTATTTCTTCGGGAGTTTCCTGTCTTTCATCAGTATTATCTAATCTTATCTTTTTATTTTCTTCTCTTCTTTCTTTTAAGTTCTTAAATGGTTTAAATATTAATTTTATTAAATTTACTACATTTAAATCAAATAACATAATTAAACCAAAAGAAGCAAGAACTATAACAACAATCTTAGTTCCTTCTATATCAAATAGTTTTACAAATACTAAACTGAATATTGCTCCTATAATGCCTCCGCCAGTATTTCTAAGCTCACCTATATCTTCAGAAGCAACCATTATATTATCTACAGTTGCTCTTAACATTTCTTGACCTTTTAAATCAGTATTTTCAATATATCCTAAATGAGAAAATAATAATACAGCTATTAAAATAGTATATAAACCTATTAATCTAGCAGAAAATGCTCTTGGTGCACTTCTTTTAGCTAGTAAATATACTCCTAAAATAAGAGATAAAAACAATAACAAAACATACCAATTTCCAAACATAAAAATGGCAAACTTTTTAATAACATCTCCAACTATACCAAAATTTCCAAATCCAATAATTCCTATTAGAATTAAAAATAATCCTTCTAATTCTTTAGTATATTGAAATGTCTTTTTTGGTTCTTCTCTTCTAGCTTTTTTCTTTGGCATAACTTCACCCCTTAATCTTGATATACACTCATTAATTTCTTATGTATACCAGGCTCTACTATATTTAATGTATTAATAATTATTTCTAAAGAATCTTTATAGTTACCTTTAAAAAATTCCCTCTCAGCCTTGTTTAGACCACTATCTACTTCTTTATATGTACTTCTATATCTATTTCCATACACTATAGATAATTCTGCCATAGAGGCTGTTTTAAATGTTTCATTACATGTATTATATAATTTTAAAGCTAAATCTCTAGCAGTATCAACTCTTGTATTTAGTGTTTTTATTGAAATAGGTTTTTTTTCTAATTCTTTTATTATTTCAACAATTGCATCACTAGCTTCTTGTAATTCAACAGCGTATTTTTTAGGAATTATAGGTAATTTGAATTCTTTTAATTTATATTTAGAAGATTTTAATATCTCTCTTATTTCAACTAATTGTTCTCTAGCTCTTATTTCATCTTCTTTTAAACTGCCCAAATTTCTTAAAGTTGTTTCTAAATTATCTTCTACATTAGTAATCTTAACAGATAACATTTCACAATTATTATATAATTTAGAAAATGGTATAACTTTAGTTTGAGTTCTATCTGATAATAGTTTGTACTCATCTTTTAAAATTAATAATTCTTTTCTAATTCCTTCAACCAATTTTAATTCATCATCACTTAAATCGTAAGATGATTTTAAATCATTGATTTCTAAATATAAATTTTTAATTAATTTAAACATCCTAGATAATTTGTCATTTATAATAAATACATTTTGTTCATATAATTTTTTACTAGTTCTTTCTTTTTCAAAATCTAAATATAAAGATTCAAAATAATCTAACATAGTTTTTAACTCAAAAATTGAATCTTCTAAGTTCAATACATTTAATCTATCAAAAATATCACTTAATTTTTTATTTGTTTCTTCAATATTATAATCAATATTTAAATATTCTAAGTTATAACCATCTTTAGTCATCTTTTTATATATATTTTTTATTTCATTTATTTTTTTAGGGATTACAATTTTACCCATAAAAATTATAGTAGGAGCTTCATCTATAACTATTTTTATGTTTTGAATTAGATTTGAAACTGCCCTTACAATCTTTCCTATATTTTCATATTCTTTTCTATCCATTGCGGCTTCAAAAGCTCCAAGTAACTTATCAATATTTTCAAACTGCAATTCTATCGGTCCACAAGCATCTTTATAATCTCCTTTAGTTGAATTATATTTGGTTATTGTTTCTCTATATATTGATTTTAATTTAGTGATAGCTTCTCTGTTTCTCTTTTCAGATAAAGTTATTTCTCTTATTTCTTCTACCATGAAATCTATTTTAGCTTTTAAATAATAAATCTCTAACTCATATTTAGACATTAATAAATCTAAACCTTTAAAATTATTTTTTTCTAATAAACCATCCAACTCTAAAAAGCTGTCAGTTAATTTTGGCAGTTCAATTGTTTTTATTTCATTAAATCTTTTTGTCCAATCATCAAATTTAGCTTTTAAAAAATCATTATTTATTAAACTCTCAACTTGACTTAACTCCTGCATAATTACAGGAGAAATAATTAAATTTCTCTCAATTTCTAATTTACTTATTTCATCTTTAAATTTTTCTTTGGTTTTAGAGCGTATTAAAACTAAAGTAATTATAATTAGAGTTATACCAAATAATAATATTCCACCTAAAATTAATATTAATGTTGTTTTATCCATATTAATATCTATCCTCTATATGTTATTTTAACATAGATGATAAATATTTAAAAGTATTTTTACAAATAAAAAAGTAAATTACAAATTGAAATAGTAAGTGTCCGCACATTTTGTTACCTGATACAATGTATTT
>CAYNFP010000007.1:0-61659 GCA_964396655.1 uncultured Muribaculaceae bacterium
TTCGGGGAGAACCAGCTATCTCCGAGTTCGATTGGAATTTCTCCGCTATCCACAAATCATCTCCGCATTTTGTAACATACGTGAGTTCGGTCCTCCATTGGGTTTCACCCCAACTTCAACCTGTTCATGGATAGATCACTCGGTTTCGGGTCTACAGCATCGTACTTGTCGCCCTATTAAGACTCGCTTTCGCTTCGGCTCCACATTTTCTGCTTAACCTTGCACGACACCATAACTCGCCGGTTCATTCTGCAAAAGGCACGCTCTCACCCGTTAATGGGCTCGAACTTTTTGTAAGCACACGGTTTCAGATTATCTATTTCACTCCCCTTCCGGGGTTCTTTTCACCTTTCCCTCACGGTACTTGTTCACTATCGGTCATTAGAGAGTATTTAGCCTTACGGGATGGTCCCCGCAGATTCAGACAAGATTTCACGTGTCCCGTCCTACTCAGGATACACTATGGAGATCACAATATTTCGCATACAGGTCTATCACCTTCTATGGATATTCTTTCCAGAATATTCTGCTATATTATGATTTTGTAACTCCGTGTATAGTGTCCTACAACCCCAGTCCAAAGACTGGTTTAGGCTTTTACCTTTTCGCTCGCCACTACTAAGGTAATCGATTATTTTCTTTCTTCTCCTCCAGTTACTAAGATGTTTCAGTTCACTGGGTTGTCTTCATTAAGCTATGAATTCACTTAATGATAATAGTGCATTACCACTATTGTGTTGCCACATTCGGAAATCTCCGGATCGAAGACTGCTTACGTCTCCCCGAAGCATATCGTTGTTTGCCACGTCCTTCATCGGCTTCTAATGCCAAGGCATTCACCATGCGCCCTTATTAATTTAACCACTATATCCTAATTTGATGAGTTTCGATTTCTTAATACTAATTTAAAATTAGTTACTCAAAAAATTTTTACTCGCGTTTATATAAAAAAATATAAACTAATCACATTATCAAGTTTTCAAAGAACAATTTATTGTATAACACAATAAATAGAGAGAAACAAATCTCTCAAAGCTAAGTAAAATAATGAAGCTCTATAGTCAAGTTTTGCTACAGCTAGTTTTATTTTCGTATAACCGAACTAGCAAAACGGTTATTTTTTCTAAAAGATTAACTCCTTAGAAAGGAGGTGATCCATCCCCACCTTCCGGTAGGGATACCTTGTTACGACTTCAGCCCAGTCGCTAGTCCTACCTTAATCGGCTCCCCCCTTACGGTTAGGATACCGGCTTTGGATATTACTAACTCCCATGCCGTGACGGGCGGTGTGTACAACACCCGAGAACGTATTCACCCCGACATTCTGATTCGGGATTACTAGCGATTTCATCTTCATGAAGTCGAGTTGCAGACTTCAATCCGAACTGAGACTGGCTTTTGAGATTGGCTCCACCTCACGGTATTGCGACTCATTGTACCAGCCATTGTAGCACGCCTGTTGCCCTAGACGTAAGGGGCATGATGATTTGACGTCATCCCCACCTTCCTCCGGTTTATTACCGGCAGTCTCTTTAGAGTCCTCAACTAAATGTTAGTAACTAAAGACAAGGGTTGCGCTCGTTAGCGGACTTAACCGAACATTTCACAACACGAGCTGACGACAACCATGCACCACCTGTCACCTGGATAACCTCCATCATGTTTCCATGACTTTGCCAGGGATGTCAAGTCTAGGTAAGGTTCTTCGCGTACTTTCGAATTAAACGGCATGCTCCACCGCTTGTGCGGGTGCCCGTCAATTCCTTTGAGTTTCAGTCTTGCGACCGTACTACTCAGGCGGAGCACTTAATGTGTTAACTTCAGCACCGGTTACCCGACACTTAGTGCTCATAGTTTACAGCGTGGACTACTAGGGTATCTAATCCTATTTGCTCCCCACGCTTTCGTGTCTCAGCGTCAGTAATGGCCCAGCAAATCGCCTTCGCCACTGATGTTCCTCCTAATATCTACGCATTTCACCGCTACACTAGGAATTCCATTTGCCTCTACCGTATTCAAGTCTACCAGTATCTAAAACAATCCAAGGTTAAGCCTTGGGCTTTTATCTTAGACTTAGTAAACCGCCTACACACGCTTTACGCCCAATAAATCCGGATAACGCTTGCCCCCTACGTATTACCGCGGCTGCTGGCACGTAGTTTGCCGGGGCTTATTCAATAAGTACCGTCAAATATATATCATTTCCTATATACATAGTTCTTCCTTAATAAAAGTGCTTTACAATCCAAAGGACCTTCATCGCACACGCGGCATTGCTCGGTCAGGGTTTCCCCCATTGCCGAATATTCCTAACTGCTGTCTCCCGTAGGAGTTTGGGCCGTGTCTCAGTCCCAATGTGGCCGTTCAACCTCTCAGTCCGGCTACGCATCGTCGCCTTGGTGGGCCATTACCTCACCAACTAGCTAATACGCCGCAGGCTCATCTTTAAGCGAAGCTTTAAAGGCTTCTTTGATATTACTATCACATTCGGCATTAGCAATCGTTTCCAACTGTTATTCCCAACTTAAAGGTAGATTCCCACGTGTTACTCACCCGTTCGCCACTAGGTGGTAATCCACATTCATTTTCACTCCATCTTCGAGCAAGCTCTCAAACTTCATTCCAACTTCAGTGGGCCACCCCGTACGACTTGCATGTCTTAGGCATGCCGCCAGCGTTAATCCTGAGCCAGGATCAAACTCTCAATAAAAAACTCTTTATTGATTAAAGAATTGATTTTTATTTTTTATCCTGACTACAAAACTCATTATTTTACTTAGTTTTCAAAGATCTTTTCTGCCTATTTTCTTTGTTGCCATAATAATATACCAAAAGTGAAAATTAAAGTCAACAACTTTTTTCACTTTTCTTTACTTTTTTTCACTTTTCTGTGTTTTTGGGTGTAAAATTGACATTTTTCGAAACTTTTTCATAGTTTTTATAAAAATGAATTTTATACATAATACTATGCACAAAATTCATTTTTAATCATTAAGTTTTGAAAAAACTTCAAAATATTCTTCAATTACCTTCTTATCAAAAGGAAATTTTCCTTGCCTTTTCATTTCGATTAGTGAAGACAGTTCACTTTTAATTATAAAATCGATTTCTTTAGGATAGCTCATTAGTTTTTTATGATAATTATATTCGTTTCTATCAAGAATTTTAAAAGCCCCATCTGGGAAAACTCTTAAATCTAAATCATAATCAATATATTTTAGTATTCTATTATCAATTATGTATGGGCTTGCTATATTACAATAATAAAATAAACCGCTTGCTTTTAATTGTGCTATTATATTAAACCATTTGTTTTTATAGAAAAACATTATAGCGGGTTCTTTTGTTCTCCATGCCCTTCCATCCTTTTTTGTAACTAAAACATTATCATTACCTAAAACTATATAATCCTTTTTTATATCAAGTATCAAAGCTTTATCCCACGTTTTATAAATTCCTCCATCGTGTTTATAACAATGGATTACAAGTGTGTCTCCGATATTTAGTTTCATAGACACCTCTTTCACAACAAAATTATATCATATATTGCAGATAAATAAAAGAAGCTTATTTTAAAGCTTCTATAGCGGCTTTTAATTGGTCATCAGTATTAGTATTAGAGTTACTTACTAATATATCGGGATCCAATCCTATTTTGTTTATGCTGTTTCCTTTAGGAGTTAACCAATAAGCAGATGTATATTTAATCATTGATCCATTTGATAATATTTCAGTTTCTTGAACTGTTCCTTTTCCAAAACTTTTAGCTCCAACCAAAGTTGCTCCATATGTTTCTTTTAAAGCTGCTGCTAATATTTCTGCTGCGCTTGCACTTGATTCATTAATAAGGACTACTATAGGATAAGAAGTTTTTGCAGCAGTTTTTGAATAAAACTTTTTCACTGTTCCATCTTTATATTTTAATCTATATATTACTTTGCCTTTTTCTATAAATAAGTCTGAAATGTTTTTAGCAGATTCCAAATAACCACCCGTATTATCTCTTAGATCTACTACCAATGAAGTTATTTTTTCTTGATTCAACTTACTTAAAGCATCTTTTACTTGAGTATATGAAGTACTTGAAAAAGTTGTTAATTTAACATATCCAATTTTATTTTCTAATACTTCATAATTAACACTTGGTATTATAATGTTTGATAAATTAATATTAACAGTATTTTCTACATTATTCCTTTTATATGTAAGTTTAATTAAAGTTTCAGAAGATTCTTTTATAGCCGAAGCAACTTCACTAGATGTTTTTCCTAATACACTTTCACCATTAATAGAGGTTATTACATCTCCACTTTTTAATCCGGCTTCTTCGGCAGGAGTGTCTTCAAAAACATTAACTATATATACATTGCCTTCTGTATTATTAGATATTTCAATTCCTATTCCTTTATATTCTCCGTTTAATCTATCTTGTAAATTTGTTGTAGTATCTTTATCTAAATAATCAGTATAAACATCTAAATAATTTAGCATACCGTCGATAGCGGCATCTATTAATTCATCACTATCAACATCTTCTACATATTTTTCTTTTAATTCTTTATATATGTTTATAAACTCTGTTAATTCAGTAGAATCATTTTCTTTAACTGTCTGTCCTAAAATGTATCCATAATTTTTAAATACCAAATATCCGCTTAATATACTTACTACTAAAGCTACTACTACAACTACAACTATCATTTCAGTTAACGAGAATGTAGCGGTCCTTTTTTCAGTTTTTTTAATAACCTTATCATTCTTTTTCTTAAATATTTTTATTCTTTTTGATTTTATATTTTTCTTGTCTTTTTTCTCTTTCATAACATCCTCTTATTTTTCTACTACTAATAATATCATAATATAAAATATTTTTAAACTCAAATTAAAAATATTTCACAAAAAAAATACAAATAAAAAAATAGTCAATTCTAAATCAACTATTTTCTAATTAAAGTATTATTTTACTAACTCTAATCTAACGATTAAAGCATCGTCTCCTCTTCTTTCCTTTAATTTAATTATTCTAGTATATCCACCATTTCTTTCCTTATATAAAGGTGCTATTTCATCAAATAATTTTTTTACTAATTCAGAATCGTTATTTAAAAACGCTAATGCTTTTCTTCTTGAAACTAAAGTACCACTTTTTCCATAAGATATCATTTTATCAACAAATTTTCTTACTTCTTTAGCTCTTTCTTGTGTTGTTTCAACATATCCGTTATCTAGAACTGTCTTAGTAAGACTAGATAAAATACTTCTTCTTATTCTAGTTTCTCTATTAAGTTTTCTATATAATGCCATAATTCCTCCTAATCTTCGTCACGGAATTTAAGACCCATATCTTTAATCTTATCCATAACTTCTTTTAATGATTTTTTACCTAAATTTCTGATTTTCATCATTTCAGATTCACTCATTGTAGTGATATCTTGTAATGTATGAATAGCAGCTCTCTTTAAGCAGTTATAAGCTCTTACTGATAAATCTAATTCCTCTATTGGAGTTTCTAATGTTTTTGCAATTGGATCTTCTTCTTTATCAGTTAGTAATCCTTTTACATCAGATATAGAATTTAATTCTGTAACAACTTCAAAATGTTCTATTAAAATTCTACTTGCTAAAGCTATAGCTTCTTCTGGATTTATTGATCCATTAGTCCATACTTCCATAATTAACTTATCAAAATTTTCGTTCTGACCTACACGTGCATTCTCTACATCGTAGCTAATTCTTTCTATTGGACTATATAATGAATCGATTGCAATTGATCCAACTTCAGTTTCAGGTATATTTTTAGCATTTTGTTTTGAATCTACATAACCACGTCCATTAGATACGGTCATAACCATATCAATTGATCCGCCTTTTGCTAATGTGCATATAACTAAATCTGGGTTTATAATTTCTACTTCTGAATTTTTTTCAATATCAGCAGCAGTTACATAACCTTCTTTGTTTGATTTTAAATATAATGTTTGATCTTCTTCAGAATGATTTTTTAGTACTAGAGATTTTAGATTTAAAACTATTTCAGTTACATCTTCTAGTACTCCATCAATTTTTTGAAATTCATGTAAAACACCTTCAATTTTAATTCTTGTAATAGCGCTTCCAGATAAACTAGATAGCATTACTCTCCTTAAAGCATTTCCAATTGTTCTACCAAAACCTCTTTCAAGTGGTTCTAATACAAATTTTCCATAAAAATTATTTTCTATATATTCTACAACTTTATATTCTGGTTTTTCAAATCTTAACATATCTATTTCCCCTTCCTTACATGCGTCTTCTTTTTGGTGGTCTACATCCATTATGTGGAATTGGTGTTACATCATTAATTGCAGTAATTTCTAATCCAGCTGTTTGTAATGAACGAATTGCTGTTTCACGCCCTGTTCCTATACCTTTAACGAAAACTTCTACTTTTCTTAAACCGCCATCATAAGCAGCTTTACCAGCTACTTCAGCAGCTTGACCAGCTGCAAACGGAGTTTTTTTCTTACTTCCTTTATAACCAATAGTTCCAGCTGAAGCCCAACTTACTACAGCGCCATTATTGTCTGTTATTGTTACTATTGTATTATTAAATGTAGAATGTACGTGAGCTTGGCCTTCGAATACTTCTTTTTTAGCTTTTCTTTTTCTTCTATTATATGCCATTATTTATTTACTCGCTTTCTTCTTATTTGCTATTGTTTTTGGTTTACCTTTACGAGTTCTAGCATTTCTGCTAGTATGTTGACCTCTTACTGGTAATCCTTTCTTATGTCTTATACCTTGATATGAACCTATTTCCATTTTTGTTTTAATGTTCATTTCAACTTCTCTTTTTAAGTCTCCTACTACAACATATTTATCAACTTCAGCTCTTAACTTATTTATTTGTTCTTCAGTTAAATCTTTTACTCTGATATCTTCACTAACTTTTGCATCTTTACAAATTTTTTCTGCTCTAGAAGGTCCAATACCAAATATGTAGGTAAGTCCAACTACTATTCTTTTTTCTTTTGGTAAGTCTATATTTTTAATACGTGCCATAATTCCTCCTTAACCCTGCACTTGCTTGTGCTTAGGATTTTCACAAATAACCCTAACTTTGCCTTTTCTTTTAATTATTTTGCATTTATCGCAAATTTTCTTCACTGATGGTCTTACTTTCATTTTAATCCTCTCCTTATTTCCTATATACTATTCGCCCGCGTGTTAAGTCACAAATTGGTATTTCTACAAGCACTACATCACCTGGATAAATGCGAATGTTATTCATTCGTATTTTCCCAGAAACGCCGGCGGTAACAATGTGCTCATTCTCAAGTTTAACTTTGAATTCGTTATACGGTAATAATTCTATTACCTTTCCTTCTACTTCAATATAGCCATCTTTAGCCAATTTTCTCACTCTCCCGTTATTATTTCGTAACCAGTTTTTGTTACGAGTATGGTATGTTCAAAGTGTGCGGCTGGACTTTTATCTTCTGTCTCAATCGCCCATCCATCTTCCAACAACCATATATTTCTATTTTTTAAACCAAACATAGGCTCAATCGCAAGTGTCATTCCTTCTTTTAATATTATGTCTTCACTTTCTTTATTAGAGTAGTTAGGAATGTACGGGTCTTCATGAAGTTCTTTACCAACTCCATGTCCGGTCAATTCTCTAAATACTGAATAATGATGTTTCTTAGCTACACTTTCAATGTTTTTACAAACCTCATTCAGTTTAATGCCATCTTTTATTACTTCAAGTCCTTTATAAAGAGCTTCTTTAGTATATTCTACTAATTCTCTTTTTTCTCTAGTTGTATTCCCTATTATATAAGTATATGCAGTGTCAGAATTTAATCCTTTATAATTAACTCCAACATCCACTGATACTATATCACCATTCTTTAATATCTTTTTATCACTAGGTATTCCATGTACGACTATTTCATTAATACTCACACATATACTGGCTGGATACCCTTCAAATCCCAAGAAAGAAGGAGTGCAATTTCTATCAGCCATATATTTATATGAATAATCATCTAATTCTTTAGTTGTAACTCCGGGTTTCATTAAATCTTTTAGATTATTTAATAACTCATATGCTATCTTTCCAGAATGCCTCATTAGTTTTATTTCATCTTCTGATTTAATATCAATCATTTTTAACTCCTAAAGATTCTTCAATTTCTTTAATTATAATTTCAAGATCTTTAGTAGCATCTATTTCAACTACAAGACCTTTATTTCTATAAAATTCTAATACTTTTAAAGTTGTTTCATTAAAGAATTTTAATCCAGCTTTTAAAGATTCTTCACTATCATCATTTCTCTTAATAAGAGGAACTTTACAATAGTCACAGTTTTCTCCATCTTTCGGTGGATTAACACTTGTTAACACATTGTATGTCATTTTGCATTCTGGACATATTCTTCTTCCTAAAGTCCTTTTTAAAGCTGTTTCATAATCAACGGTTAAATAAACAACTTTATCAATTTTGATGTTTAATTCTTTGCATATATCCTCAAAAGCATAAACCTGCTCCATTCTTCTTGGATATCCATCCATTATAACACCGTGTTCTTTAATATCATTTTTACTTAATCTGTCTTTTATTAATTTATTAGTAATTTCGTCATTAACTAATATTCTTTTTGATTGCAATTCTCTTATCTTTTTGCCAAGCTCTGTTTCTGGATCAACTCCTCTAAGAAGTTCTCCGGCACTTATCCCAATTAAACCATATTTTTCATTTAATAATTGGGCAATTGTGCCTTTACCAGCAGCAGGAGCTGCTATTAAAATTAGATTCATAGGACACCTACCTTCTTTTATTATAACTTCTACTTGCTACAGAAGATTCTAATTGTTTATAAGTTTCTACAATTACACCAACAACTATAAGAATACTTGTTCCACCAATTTTTACTGAACTTGGTAAATTTGTAGTTGCAGTAAATAATATTGGTAATGCAGCTATTATTGCTATAAATATAGCGCCTAAGAAAGTTATTCTTCCTAATACTTTAGATATATAACCCTTTGTTTCGCTTCCTGGTCTAATACCTGGTATGTAACCACCATTCTTATTTAAGTCTTTAGATAATTTATCTGGACTTAAAACCATAAATGTATAAATATATGTAAAGAATAATACTAATATCATATATACACCAAATCCTGTTGGTGTGTCAGTTGAAAATGCTTTTTTTATAAAACTTAAAACAGATTCATTTTTTACAAAGTATGTCAACACTGAAGGTATTGCCATAACTGTTGATGCGAATATTACTGGCATAACTCCTGCAGAATTTATTCTTAAAGGTAAATATGTTTGTTTACCTCCATAAGAAGAAATTGTTCTGTTTGAATACTGTATAGGTATCCTTCTTTCCGCTTCTTGGATATAAATTACTCCTACTATAATAAATATATATAATAGGATAAATAAACCAAATGATACTCCTCCAATTAATAAACTAGATGCTTCTGGAACTAATGCTTCAAAAGCCTTAATAAACATTGCTGGTAAAGTATTAACTATACCTGCCATAATTATTAAAGATACTCCGTTACCAATTCCTTTTTGAGTAATTTGATCTCCCATCCAAAGTAAGAATGCTGTTCCACCTGTTAAAATAGTAGCTATTTTAAAATATTCAATTGGATCTGCACCTTTACCTATAAACATTAATGAATAAACAACACCTTGTATAAATGCAAATACTATTCCTATATATCTAGTAATTTTATTAAGTTTTGTTCTGCCTTCTTCTCCCATATCTTTCAAATCTTTAAAGTATGGAATTATATCCATCTGAAGAATTTGAGTTAAAATAGAAGCACTAATGTAAGGCATAACACCTAACGCAAATATTGAAAATTGCCTTAATCCTCCACCACTCATTGCATTTAATAACTCCAAAAATCCTAAGTCGCCTGTTATTTCTGACATACCAGGAACTGTTATAGAGTTTCCTAAAGCAAATACTGCTAGAGCACAAAGAGTAAATATAACTCTCTGTAGCAAATCTTTATTAGTAGATTTAAATAATTGCTTAAATGTAGCAAACATTTTAAATCACCTCTGCTTTCCCGCCTAACTCTTCAATCTTATTAATAGCACTGTTAGTAAATATGTTAGCTTTTATAGTTAATTTCTTTTCTAATTTGCCATTTCCTAATATCTTAATACCACTTAATTCTTTAGTATATAATTTCTTTTGTTTCATTAATTCTGGAGTTACAACTGTTCCTTCTTCAAATATATTTAATTCTGAAACATTTATAATTGAATATTTTTTAGCAAATCTTTTATTACTAAATCCTCTTCTTGGTATTCTCTTATATAATGGAGTTTGTCCACCTTCAAACCAAGCTGAAATACTTGATCCAGAACGAGCTTTTTGTCCTTTTTCACCACGACCCGAAGTTTTTCCATGACCTGATCCCGGACCTCTACCCAATAATTTTCTTCTACGTGTAGAGCCTGGATTATTTTTTAATTCATTTAATTTCATTATCCTTTAATCTCCTCTACTTTTTTACCACGAAGTTCAGCTAATTTAGAAACACTTCTTTGTTTTCTAAGAGCATCCATTGTAGCACGTGAAGTATTAATTTGTGTATTACTTCCTAATGATTTAGATACAACATCTTTAACTCCTGCAAGTTCTAAAATTATTCTAACTGGTCCACCAGCAATAATTCCTCTACCTTCTTTAGCAGGTCTAATTAACACTTTTGCAGCTCCGCAAGTTCCTGTAACTTCATGAGAAATTGTTCTATCTTCTACTAATGTTACATCTATCATATTCTTTTCAGCAGCTTTAATAGCTTTTGTAACAGCTTCAGGTATTTCATTAGATTTACCTGTTCCTATTCCAACCTTACCTTTCCTATTACCAACTGCTACTGTAACAGAAAATCTAAAAGTTCTTCCACCTTTTGTAACTTTAGTTACACGACCTATAGATATAATTTTATCTTCATATAATTTTTTAGGTTCTTCTCTTCTATCTATTCTCTTACCTTCCATTAGAATTCCAGTCCTTTCTCACGAGCAGCATCAGCTAAAGCTTTAACACGTCCGTGGTATAAATATCCACCTCTATCAAATACTACTTTTTTAATTTTGGCTTTTATTGCTTTTTCAGCAATTACTTCACCAATCTTTTTAGCTGTTTCGATGTTATTTCCTTTTAACTTTAACTCTTTACCAGAAACGCTCAATAAAGTCTTAGATTCTTCATCATCAATAATTTGAGCATATATATCTTGATTGCTCCTAAATATATTTAGTCTTGGTATAGAACCAGTCCCTTTAAGATCTTCTCTTATTCTTTTATGTCTCGCTACACGAGCAACATTTCTTGACTCTTTTTTTATCATAATAACCTCCTTTATGCAGCTTTCTTTCCTTCTTTACGACGAATATGTTCGTCTTTATATTTTATTCCTTTTCCTTTGTATGGCTCTGGTTGTCTTACTTTTCTAACGTTAGCAGCAAATTCACCAATAGCCTGTTTATCAATACCATTAATTATAAGTTCAGTGTTAGAAGGAACTTCTACTTTTAAACATTCTGGTATTAATAAATTTACTTGATGTGAATATCCAGCATTAATTACTAATTTATTACCTTGAACAGTAAATTTGTAACCAACACCATTTATTTCTAATTCTCTTTTAAAACCTTCGCTTACTCCAATTATCATATTGTTAATAAGTGCGTTTGTTGTTCCATGTAATTGTTTAGTTGCTTTCTCTTCATTTTTTCTTGTAACAAATACTTTGTTATCTTTTACTTCAACATTTACTTTGTTTTTGTATTCAAATGTAAGAGTACCTTTTGGTCCTTTAACTGTTACAACATTATTTTCTACTGTAACTGTTACATTTGCTGGTATTACAAGTTCTCTTTTTCCTATACGACTCATTTATATTCACCTCTTACCATATATACAAAAGTACTTCTCCACCAAGACTTTTACCTCTAGCTTCCTTATCAGTCATTAAACCTTCTGGAGTAGAAATAATTGCTGTTCCTAAGCCATTAAGAACTCTTGGCAATTCGTTCGCTTTTGTATAAACACGCAATCCAGGTTTACTAATTCTTTTTAGTCCTGCGATTACACTTTCTTTAGATTTTGTATATTTTAAACTTAATATAAGCATATCACCTTTTGAAGATTCACTCACACTAAATCCTTCAATATAACCTTCTTTTACAAATATTTCAGCTATACCTCTAGTTAATTTTGTAGATGGTATTTCAACTGTTTTATATCTCATAGCTTTTGCATTACGAATTCTTGTAAGCATATCTGCTATTGTGTCATTTACCATAATTGGCCTCCCTTCTTAAAACATTTCTATGTTTTAATACTAATTCTCTATTTTTTTTATCAAATTCATTTAATAATCTTCTTGTTTTTTCAACTCCTAATAAAACTTCTCTTCTATATGTAGATAATTCCACCATATTTTCTTCAAATTCTTCTGGAGTTAATGTTTCTTTTTCTTTAGTTAATAAATCAATTTGCTCGTCAATATCTAAAATCAAACCTTCTTGAGTACTTAATTTTTGTTCTAATTCAAGTGAGCTCATTTATTTTCCTACCAACTTGATTTTTTAACGCCAGGAATTTGTCCCTTATTAGCTAGTTCTCTAAAGCAAATACGGCATAAACCAAATTTACTTAAAACGCCATGTGGTCTTCCACATCTTTCGCATCTGGTATAATTTCTAGCTTTAAATTTTGAGCCTTTTTTCCAACTTACTATTTTACTTTTCTTTGCCATAATTTCCTTCCTTACTTTCTAAAAGGTAATCCAAACCCTGTTAATAATGCTAAACCTTCTTTATTTGTCTTAGCAGTTGTTACTATAACAACATCTAACCCACGAGTCTTAATAACACTATCATATTCTACTTCTGGAAATACAAGTTGTTCTTTTATACCTAAAGTATAATTCCCTCTTCCATCAAAGCTCCCTTTAGATATTCCTCTAAAGTCTCTTACACGTGGAAGAGCTATTTTAACAAGTTTTTCTAAGAAAACATACATTTTATCTCCTCTTAAAGTAACTTTACAACCAATTTTATTTCCTTCTCTCAATTTAAATCCAGCAATTGATTTCTTTGCTTTAGTAACAACTGGTTTTTGACCTGCTATAACTTCAAGCTCCTTTACAGCTGCTTCTAAATATTTTGAATCTGCTAATGCATCTCCAACTCCCATATTAAGAACTATTTTTTCTAATCTAGGAATTTGCATATTAGAAGTGTAACCAAATTCTTTCTTTAAACTAGGTTGGATTTCTTTAACATATAATTCTTTTAATGTTTCCATAATTCACCTACTTATTACTTTCTTCTTTTTTAGTAGTTTTCTTCACAGTTTTTTTCTCTTGTTTTTCTTCTTTTTCAATTAATTTAACATTTGAAATGTGAATTGGAGCTTCAGTTTCAAGAATTCCACCAGTTTCATTATTTGATGAAGGTTTAACATGTTTTTTGATAAGATTTACTTTATCAATGATAACTCTATTCTCATCTCTTAAAACTTGTAAAATTTTTCCTTCTTTTCCTTTATTACTTCCTGATATTACTTTTACCATATCTCCTATTTTTATTTTCATGAGTTTTCCTCCTATAATACTTCTGGTGCTAGTGAAACTATCTTCATGTAATTTTTATCACGTAATTCACGAGCAACAGGTCCTAGGACACGAGTTCCCATTGGACTATTATCATCTTTAATTAATACGCAAGCATTATCTTCAAATTTGATATGGCTTCCGTCTTTTCTTTTAACCCCTTGTACTGTTCTTACTATAACAGCTTTTACTACTTTTCCTTTTTCTACTGTACCATTTGGTATTGCTTTTTTTACAGTACCAACTACTACATCTCCAATATTTCCGCTTCTAACTTTGCTTCCACCTAAAACTCTAATTACTAATAATTCACGAGCTCCAGTATTGTCAGCAACTTTTAAACGACTTTCTGGTTGTACCATAATTAGCCTCCTTAATCTACAATAACAGCCTTTTCTAAAACTTTGTCTAATACATATCTTTTAGTTTTAGAAATCGGCCTAGAAAATTTAACTCTAACAGTATCTCCTGTATGAGCTTTATTTTCTTCGTCATGTACTGAATATTTTTTAGTATTTTTTACTCTTTTACCATATAGTGGGTGTTTTTTATAAGTAACTACTTCAATAGTGATAGTTTTATCACACACATCACTTACAACTTTTCCAATAAGTTCTTGTTTAATTTTTTCCATAATTCACCTATTTTTTTAACCCTTCTAATTCACGTTCTCTAAGAACGGTCTTTAATCTTGCTACATCATGTCTTAAAGCAGAAACTCTATGCGGCTTTTCAATGCTTCCGGTTGCGGCTGCAAATCTTAAGTTGAATAACTCTGCTTTTAATTCTTCGATTTTCTTATTAATTTCCTCAGTGGATAATTTTCTGATTTCTTCAGTTTTCATTATTTAGCCACCTCACTCTTCTTAACAAATTTTGTTTTTATCGGTAATTTATGTCCAGCTAATCTAAAAGCTTCTCTTGCAATGTCTTCAGTAACATCTGTCATTTCAAACATTATTTTTCCAGCTTTTACTACTGCTACCCATTCTTCTACATTACCTTTTCCACTTCCCATACGTACTTCAGCAGGTTTCTTAGTTCTTGCCAAGTGCGGGAAAATGTTAATAAATACTTTACCTCTTTTAAAATCTTTCATATGTCTTGTCATAGCAATACGTGCAGCCTCGATTTGTCTTGCTGATATGTATGCACCTTCTTTTGCTAATAACCCATATTCGCCTTGAGTTAATTCGATATTGCCTTTTGCTTTACCTTCATAACTAACACGATGAGGTTTACGATATTTTGTTCTCTTTGGTATCAACATTTAAATTACCTCCATTTTTCTTTTTAGCAGGTAGTATTTCTCCTTTATAGATCCATACCTTTACTCCGATTTTTCCATAGATTGTATCAGCTTCTTTATTAGCATAATCTATGTCAGCTCTTAATGTATGTAGAGGTATTTTACCTTCACTGTAGCCTTCGCTTCTAGCAATTTCTGCTCCATTAAGACGACCAGACACTAAAGTTTTAATACCTTTAGCTCCTGCTTTAATAGCATTTCTTATTGCTCTTTTTTGTGCTGAACGATAAGATGCTCTGTTTTGTATTTGCATTGCTATAGATTCTGCAACTAATGTTGCATTTAAATCTATATTTTTGATTTCAACTATTGATAGATAAATTTCTTCTCCAGTTAATTTCTTTAAATCATTTTTTCTTCTTTCAATATCAGCTCCACCACGACCAATTATTATTCCTGGTTTTGCTGTATTGATAATTACGTTTGTTCTCTTTTTATTTCTTTCAATAATTACACTTGCTACTGAACTATTCTTTAATTCTTTATCTAAATATTTTCTGATTTTAATATCAGTTTGTAAATATTTTTTAAAATCTTTATTAGGAGCAAACCATTTGCTTTCCCAATCTTTATTTATACCTATTCTTAGTCCAACTGGACTTACTTTTTGTCCCATTAGTTGTCCTCCTTCACAATATTCATATCTGCAACTTTAATGTAAATATGACTTGTTCTTTTATATCTTTTATCAACGCGAGAACGTGAACCAATTTTATATCTTTTTAAAACAGTTCCTCCGTTAATATAAGTCTCTTTTATATATAAATTGTTTTTATCTAATCCAAAGTTATTAACAGCATTTGCTACAGCGCTATCTAAAACTTTCTTTATTAGACGACTAGCTTTAGTATTAGTAGTTATTAAAATACTTTCTGCTTCTGCTATGCTTTTTCCTCTAATTAAGTCAAGAGTCATTCTTGCTTTTAGAGGAGCTATCATAGCACCTTTATGTAAGCTATATGTTTCCATTTATTATCCTCCTATTTTCCTTCGCTACCGCCAGCATGACCTGTAAATTTACGAGTTTGTGAAAACTCTCCTAATTTATGTCCAACCATATCTTCTGTAATATAAACTGGTATAAATTCTTTACCATTATGAACTGCAAAAGTATGACCTACAAAATCAGGATATATTGTTGAGCGACGAGAATATGTTTTAACAACTTCTTTTTTACCTGTTTCATTTAATTTTCTTACTTTTTTAAGTAATCTATCAAATGTATAAGGTCCTTTTTTTAAACTTCTTGCCATATTTTCACTCCTTATTTTCTAGCTTTACGAGATACTATAAGTTTCTCTGAAGCTTTCTTAGATTTTCTTGTCTTTTTACCTAATGCTGGTTTACCCCATGGAGTCATTGGTTGTTTACGTCCTACTGGAGCTTTACCTTCACCACCACCGTGTGGGTGATCTACTGGGTTCATAACTGATCCACGTACTGTTGGTCTAACTCCCATATGTCTTTTTCTTCCGGCTTTTCCAATACTAACTAATTCATGATCAGTATTTCCTACTTCTCCGATAGTAGCTTTGCAATTACCTAAGAATTTTCTTGTTTCTCCACTTTTTAATCTTAATAATACATATTTATCTTCTCTTCCAAGAATTTGAGCACTGCTTCCAGCACTTCTTGCTAAAACTGCTCCAGCTCCAGGATTTAATTCTATATTATGTATTACTGTACCTACTGGAATATTTATAAGTGGTAATGCATTACCGATTTTAATATCAGCTTTTTCACCACTTTCAATTTTATCTCCAATCTTTATATTAAGAGGAGCTATTATATATCTTTTTTCTCCATCAGCATAATTAATTAATGCAATATTTGCACTTCTGTTAGGATCATATTCTATTGAAGCAACTGTTCCAATGATACCGTCTTTATTTCTTTTGAAATCAATTGTACGATATTTTCTTTTAGAGCCTCCACCAATATGTCTAACTGTTATTTTACCTTGATTATTTCTTCCACCTGTTTTTGATCTTTTTGATATCAAATTTTTTTGTGGTTTATTCTTTGTTAATTCTTTGTTAATCAAAGTACTCATATTTCTTGTACCGTTTGTTACGGGTTTATAATTTTTTATTGGCATTTTTTCCTCCTAACTAAAACTCTATTTTAGAGCCTTCCATTAGTTTTACGTATGCTTTTTTATAAGCATTTGTTCTTCCTGAGTATTTTCCTACTCTTTTCTTTTTAGTTACCACATTTAATGTATTCACACTTGCAACTTTAACTCCAAACTTTTTTTCAATTACTTGTTTAATTTGAGTTTTGTTTGCTTTTCTATCAACTTTAAAAACAAATATGTTTTTAGTTGCTAAGTTTTGTGATTTTTCTGTAATAACTGGTGCTAATAATATATCGTAATTCATTACTTAAGCACCTCCTCTAACCTTTTAACACTTTCTGTGTCAATAACTAAGTTGTCGTTTCCAATAATGTCTAATACATTAATTTCATTTACAACAACAGCTTTATAATTTTTATTATTTCTTGAAGCTAAATTTAATGCTTCATTTTCATTAAAACTTACAATTAAAGCATTTTTATTAACTTTCAAATTTTTCATGATTGCTATTAAATCTTTTACTTTATTTGATTCAATATTTAAATTTTCAACTACTATTAATTCTTTATTTTGGAATTTAGAAGATAGAGCACATTTTAATGCTAACTTTCTAACTTTCTTATTCATTTTCTTATCATAACTTCTTGGTGTAGGTCCAAAAGCAATTCCGCCTCCAGGCCATTGAATAGCTCTAATAGAACCTTGACGAGCACGTCCGGTACCTTTTTGTTTCCAAGGTTTACGTCCTCCGCCACTAACTTCTGCTCTAGTTTTTGTTTTACTAGTTCCTTGTCTTAAAGAAGACAACTGAAATTTAATAGCATCAGATAAAACATTTTCGTTTATTTCTATATCCCAAATATTTTTATCTAAAGCTAAATCTGCAGATTTTTCACCATTAAGTTTTAAAACATTAATCTTTGTCATTATTCTGCCTCCTCAGTTTCTGTTTTTTCAGGAGTTTCTTCAACTACAGTTTCAACAGATTCTGA
Organism: uncultured Muribaculaceae bacterium; assembly: GCA_964396655.1. Classification (GTDB taxonomy): domain Bacteria; phylum Bacillota_I; class Bacilli_A; order RF39; family UBA660; genus CAYNFP01. Next base: position 18,030 of record CAYNFP010000007.1, read on the forward strand.
AACCTCTGTTTCTTCAGGAGTTACAGTATCATTAATTTCCTCTACAGTACTTGTAGAAGCTGGCACAGTTTCAATAACTTCATAAGTTACTAATTCTTGTGCATCTTTCTTTCCGCCTTTTATAGCAGACCTTACTAATACATAACTTCCTTTAGCTCCTGGTATATTTCCACTTACTAATAAACAATTATTTTCTACATCTATACTTATAACTTCTAGATTTTGAATTGTTACTATTTCATTACCCATTTGTCCTGGTAATTTTTTACCTTTTAAAACTCTCATTGGTCTCATTGGTCCTAAAGAACCAACTCTTCTATGATATTGAGAACCATGAGTCATCGGACCACGTGATTGATTATATCTTTTTATAACTCCACTAAATCCTTTACCTTTTGAAGTTCCAGTTACATCAATGATTTCTCCTGCTTCAAAAGTATCTACTGCAATAACATTACCTACTTCATAATTTGATACATCTAAACCACGTATTTCTTTTAAGAAGCGCTTAGGTTCTGTATTTGCTTTTTTAACATGTCCCATTTCTGGGTTGTTTGATGCTTTTTGTTTCTTATTAAAAGCACCTAATTGAATTGCATTATACCCATCTTTTTCTTTTGTTTTAATTTGTGTAATAACATTTGGTTCACACTCAACAACAGTTACAGGTATAAGTTTACCGTCAGTTGTGAAGACACCAGTCATTCCAACTTTACGTCCTAAGATTCCTTTCATTTTATTTTCCTCCTAATATTATAATTTAATTTCGATATCTACTCCGCTTGGTAAATCCAAGAAAGTCAATGCTTCAATTGTTTCTTTGCTTGGATCTGTGATATCAATTAATCTTTTGTGTGTACGCATTTCAAATTGTTCACGAGCATCTTTATACTTATGAACAGCTCTTAAAATGGTAATTTTATCAATTTCAGTTGGTAATGGTACAGGACCACTTACAACCCCACCAGTTCTCTTAACAGTCTCTACAATTTTAGCTGCTGCTTGATCTATAATTCTATGATCAAAAGCTTTAAGTCTGATTCTTACTTTGTTTTTAGACATATTATTTCCTCCTTCGCCTATTTTTTAATAGACTTGCTCAGTACAAATTACCTGATAAGTATTGAGTTAACAACTCAACCTGGTGTATCAGCAACCTTGCACTTCTCTGCCAGCCATCTCCTTAAGATTATATGCTAAAGTCAAATAAAAATCAAGCATTTTTTTGCTTAATTTTTAAATTTGTCATAAATTTTACTATAAAATTAACTTTTTAGTCCTAGAATACACCTCTTCATGTATATCTTCTATAGTTCTTATCTTACAATTTTCTACACAATCAATTCTTTCAAAGTCATATAATTTTGCTAATTCCAAATATGCGGCTTCAGCATTTCTTAAATGTTCTTCGCTTGATTCGTGTTGATCAGGAATTTCAGGTCTATTCTTTTTTAATTCTAAAGCATACTCATAAGGCATATACAAAAAGAATGTTTTATCTGGTATTGGTAATTCCAATAATTTATATTCTAAAGTTTCTAACCATTTATACATCTCTTCTCTTTCTTCGGCTGTATGTAGTTTCCCACCTTGATGTCCCATATTTGAATAAACATATCTATCTAGCAAAACATTACAATTATTTTCAAGAAATTCTTTTATTTTATATGAATTATATCTTCTGTCAGCTCCAAAATAAAGAGCCGCAACTTTTGGGTCAACATTTGCCGCACCTTCTAAAAACCAACCATCACAGATATATCCCTTTCCTAAATAAGGACCTCCAACTATTTTCCCCGTTGGAGTATCATACATGGGAAATCCCATTTTCTCTATATTAAAACCTTCTGATTTTAATCTTTCAAATAAAAGTTTAGTTTGTGTGCCTTTCCCAGAACAATCAGTTCCTTCAATAGTAATTAACTTACCTCTTTCCATAATTATATTTTCCTTGTTAAAGTTATACCTTCAGAAAAGAAACAACTTTTTGGACAAATATAATCAGGAAATGTACATCTTGCTCCTTTTGAATATAAATCAATATCTTTTGCTAAAGGATGTCTACTCTGTTCTAATGCTTCTTTATATTTTAATAAAGTTGCCTTTGTTTGATTCATTATTTCTAATTGTGCAGCTGAGCATAATCTTTCCTTGCACTTTAATATGAAATTTTCGTAAGTTCCAGATTCTCCAATCATAACAAGTTCTCCTTGAGGTGAAACTTTACTTACTGATTCAATATCTCTTAACCATTCCACAACAAGTTCTGGATTACCTTCTATAATAGGCGGTATAAAATATTCTTTTTCTGGTAAAAATTCCATTTGGTAATCTAATGTCCTATGTCTTTGAGCTTGTGCTAATTGTGCAAATGATCCTTTGTATTTAGTAGAGTACACATTACCAAAATATTCACTAACAGAATCTAGATTTTCTCTAAACAAAGAAATTGTTCTAGATTTTTCATTTTGTAAAAGACCATCTACTAATAATCCGGTTTTTTCAACTTCTTCTAAAAATTCTTTTATAGCTTGTAATAATCTAAGTCTAAATTCATCACAAGGAACTGTTTTTATTTCTTCTAGAAAATAATTCTTAAGCCATGAATATATATAATTTATTTGTCTTAATGATGTTGTGTAAACTAATTGAGTTGGCATAAATACTGTTACTAAGTATCTAGCATTTTCTTGAGCTAACTTTTGAATTTTATTGTCATCATAAATATTTCCATATTTGTTTTTTATTTCTATTTTAAAGATTTCAATCCATTTATTATAAAGTCTTTCTTCTTCCAAAGTTATAATAGATCCTTCTTGTCTAACTACGGGTGTATATCTTGCAGATTTTTCACTTGTAGTATATTGATGTTCATTGTTTAATATCATAACCAAGATTTTAGGGATGTCTTGCAAATTAAGACTTACTCCAATATGATCATAAACACTATGGTGACCATTATTTAAAGTCATATCAATTCTTCTATTTGTTTTTTCAATTGGCTCATTCTCCAAATGTTTAAATCCTTCTTTGTCATAACAAACCCCTGCCATCTTTCCGCATAAATTAAGTGCTTTCTCTTTATCAAAAGTACCATCACTTTTTAAAAACATATTTGGTAATATTTCAACCTTTGTTCCAAACTTTTCCATATTAAAAACTCCTTCTATCATAAAAATTTATATTACCCTCAATCGATTCTTTATTTCTTAATTTAATTATAGATTAAAAAAAATGTTATGGCAACAATTTTCTTTTAATTTCTAACCAATTCTCTACTCTCTGTGCGCCATATGGTTTAAGATAATCATCAGTCATTTCAGCATTATGATAAGCAGCATATAATAATTTAATTTCTGCAGGATATAAAGCATTAGTTAAATTAATTAATTTATCATCAATTCTAACGTTAGCCATTATTATACTTTTATCACCTACAAATACAAAACGACTTGGATCAAGAGGTATTGTTTTAGATAAATAATCATGCTTGTTATGCAAATTCCAACCACAATCTCTTTTTATTTCTGGAAACATCCAATCTGTTACTATAAAAGGTTTGTATATTCCACTTTCTTCTAATGCCATTATTGTTTCAACAGAATCAGGCATCAAGATGCATCTTTCATACAAATTAAAACTAGGAAGATAATCATAAAAGAATTCATTTTTTCTAGATTCAGGAATTACACTTTGCATATAAAAATGATTAAAATATTCTTCTGGATAATTTGCTTTTAAAAATTCGTTTATAGCTAACAACAAACCCCCTTTTGATATAACCTCATCTTGATCAATCATTACTATCTTTTTTTCTGCCATACTAAACCTCCCAAAATTATTTAACCGCTTTTTATCTTTAATTTAAGTATAAATGAAAAAAACTGTCATAGCAACAGTTTTCTTATTATTGTTCTTTATCTTTAACTATTAAAGATTTACCAGTCATTTCATCTGGTTTTTTTATTTCATACATCTCTATAATTGTTGGAATAATATCTGAAAGTTCTCCTTCGGGTGCAATCTTATATTTATTATCACATATTATAAATGGAACTTTATTTGTAGTATGACTTGTTACAGGATTGTCATTTTTATCTAACATATATTCTGCATTACCATGATCAGCAGTTATTACTAATTCATAGAAATTTTCTTTTGCTCTCTCTTCTACTTTTCCAACACAAAAATCACATATTTCTATAGCATCTATTGCGGCTTTTATATTGCCTGTATGTCCAACCATATCTGGATTTGCATAGTTAACAAGTATAAAATCAAAATCTTCTTCTATAGCTTTTAACGCCTCAGTAGTAACATCTCCTGCGCTCATTTCTGGTTTCATATCATAAGTTGGAACTTTTGGACTTGGAACTAAAACTTTAAAATAATTTTTATCAATTAATTCCTTACCTCCATCGAAGAAAAATGTAACATGATTATATTTCTCTGTCTCAGCTATTCTAATTTGCTTATATTCTAATGAAGCAAGATATTCTCCAAAAGTATTTTTTATTTCTTCGTTTTCATATGCAAATTCTACATTTTTATGTATTTTAAATATAGATGCATATTTAACATTTTTAAATTTAACTGTATTAAATATTTTAAAACTTTGATCTGTAAAAGCTTCTATTAATTGTTTCATTCTTTCTGGTCTAAAATTTATAAATAATACTCCATCATTTTCGTTTATTTTACTTCCGCCAGTTATTATACTCGCATTAACAAATTCATCTGTTATACTACTTCTATAATGAGCTTCTAAACAGTTTGAAGAATTTTTAAATTCATTACCCACTCCATAAACCATTGCATTATATGCTTTGGCTGTTCTTTCCCATTTGTTATCCCTATCCATTGCATAGTATCTTCCAACTATAGTAGATATTTTCCCTAAATTTAAAGATGCTGCTTTTTCCATAAAGTTATCAATAAAAGCTTTGGCACTTTTAGGTGGAGTATCTCTTCCATCTGTTATAAAATGAAAGCAAACATTTTTAACACCTTTTAATTTAGCCATTGCTAAAGCAGCATAAAAATGATTAGTACTTGAATGTACTCCTCCATTTGATATAAGCCCAACTAAATGAAGAGTGCTTTTATTTTGATTAACATGATCTATTAAATTTAATAAAACATCATTTTCAAAAAAATCTTTATTTTTTATCTTATCGTTTATCAAAGTAAGAGATTGTTTAGTAACTCTTCCACTTCCTATAGTGATGTGTCCTACTTCACTATTACCCATCTGTCCTTTGGGTAATCCAACACACTCTCCACTTGCACTAAGTTCTGCACAAGGGTATTCTGACATTAATCTATCTAATACAGGAGTATTAGCTAATTTAACGGCATTACCTTTATATTCATCATATATTCCAAATCCATCTAATATTAACAATATGATTTTTTTCATTAAATTCACCTTAATTAATTCTATCACATGAATTTTATTTTTACAATTCCATTAAATTATATGTAATTAAAAAGTAATTATTAAAAAACACACTTAGTGTGTTATCTAACTTTTAACATATCAAGTCTAAGTTTGTCTGCGATTGTTACTATAAATTCTGAATTAGTTGGTTTAGCTCTATCAATATCTACACTATGTCCAAATATTTCTTCCATTAAGTCCCAATCTCCTCTATTCCAACTAACTTCAATTGCATGTCTTATAGCTCTTTCAACTCTAGACATTGAAGTATCATATATCTTTCCAATAGCAGGATATAACTCTTTAGTAATTCCTCCTATTAAAGAAGGATTTTCATAAACTAAAATAATAGCTTCTCTTATATATTGATATCCTTTTATATGAGAAGGTATCCCTAATTCATGCAATAATTTGGTTACAGATTTTTGCATATTATTTTGACTTATATTTATAATATTTCCTTTATTATTAGTTTTTGTTGTTTCAATTATTTTATTTTCTAAATCAAGTAATTCAAAAGGTTTTAAAATAAAATATTTAACACCATATTCACTAACCTTCCTAATTGTCTCTTCCTGATTAAATGAAGTTATTACTATAACATTTTTACAAATATTCTCTTCTTTTAATTTTTCTAAAACGTATACACCATCTTTTTTAGGCATTATTAAATCTAATAATATCAAGTCAATGTTTTCCAAATTTTCTTTAATAATATTGTAAGCTTGATTTCCATCATATGCCTCATAAACCACTTCGATTTCTTTGTTGTCTTCAAAGTAATCTTTAATCATACCAACTAATGCTTTATTGTCATCTACTACTAAAAGCTTTATTTTCATTTTTGGACCCTTTCTATTTCAAAATAATTATACATCTAGCATTATATATTTTGCTATAGGAGAGTTTGTAATCATTTGTCTTATTTTGTCATATTTTGGCTTAATTTGTCGATTATATCTTTTATGTATTTTACATCAGTACTTTTTTTACCTAATCCAACTCCATCACATACTTCTAAAATTTCATTTATATTTTCTTTTGTAACTCCAGAAGCATAGTAAACTTCAATATCAAGTTTATATTTTTTTATAAAGTATTCTTTAATCTGAACCACAATTTTTCTTATCACATTAATATCTTGATACTCTGAAGAATCTAAAATCCAAGAAGGTTCATATAATATAGATAAGTTTTTTATCTTTACTTCTTCAATATTTTTTAAATAATAATTTAATTGTTTTTTAATATAGCTAAATGGGTTTTTAAGTTTTTTTGTCTCTCCAACCATAAGAATTGTATTAAAATTTGAACTTAAACTTTTAAATACTTTTTCTTTTACTATATTATAACTATCAATACCGTTTTCTATTCTTTCATAATGATTTAATAAAGTATAATTAATACCTAAATTTTTTAAACTTTCTAAATTAATTTCTCCAGTATAATTTCCATAATTATATGAATAAAAATTCTGAGCTCCAACTTTGTGCTTATAATCATTAAACATTGATAAATATATTACACTTGGAAATAAAATTATATCTATATTTTTTGAAGAAACTTTTTCTAATTCTTTTTTATACACTTCTATTTCATTTATATTTAAATAACTTTTATGATTCAATATTAATTTCTTGTTCATTTTAAAACCTCCAATGATTTAAATTTTTTACCCTCTAAATATTCAAGCGTTGCTCCTCCTCCAGTAGATATATAGTAAAAATTTAAATTGTATTTTTTCGCAGCATTTCCGGTATCTCCTCCTGCTATCACAGTTTTAATATTATTATGGCTTAAATATTCTAATATATTCTTTGTACCATTTTCATATTCTTTTACTTCAAACATTCCCATAGGGCCATTCCATACAACAAAGTCATTTAAACTTATTAAAGATTTATATAGTTCTATTGTTTTAGGGCCTATATCAAATCCTGTATCTTCATCATTCATTTTATCTATATCTTTTATTCCATTATCTGTCTTAACATCAATTGGTAATATAATTTTATTTCCATATTTATTTAACATTTCTTTAGCGTATTCTAACTTCTCTTCATTTAATAAACTTTTGCCAATATTTAAACCTTTAGACTTTAAGAATGTATATGACATTCCTCCACCTATAATAATCTTCTTACTTTTATTAATAAGGTTTTCTATAACGCCAAGTTTGTCACCTATTTTTGCTCCACCAAGTATTATAACTTTATCATCATAATTTAAAATACTTTCTAACATATTTAATTCTTTATCAACTAAAAATCCAGTAGTACCTCCAAGTATTTTAGGTATACCATAAGTTGAAGCGTGCGCTCTATGCATTGACCCAAATGCTTCCATAACAAAAGTATCTCCTAAAGATGCCCAATACTTAGAAAGTTCTTCATCACATCCACTTTCTAAATTATTAGGAATATCTTCAAATCTGGTATTTTCAACTAATAAAACATCTCCATTATTTAAAGAATTAACTAATTGTTCTAATTCCATACCTCTAGTCACTTTACTAAATTTAACTTCTTTATTTAATAATTTAGATAATTCAATACTCACAGGATATAAACTATTTTTTTTCCAATCATCTTCTGTTTTAATCTTTCCTAAATGAGATAATAAAATTAACTTGGCTTCACTTTCAATTAAATAATTAATTGTTTTTAAACTTTCAACAATTCTATTGTTATCCATAATAAAACCATTTTCAATAGGTACATTAAAATCCACTCTTACTATTGCTTTTTTCCCTTTATAAAATTCTTTTGATTTTAACATAATAGTTCACCTCTAATAATATTATAAAATAAAAAGAATAATTTATAAATTATTCTTTATTTGGTTTACATTAAAATAAACCAGCTTATAATATTTTTATAAAAAAACTCAAACAGTTTTAACGAGTCAACACAATCGAACGAAACGAAACGTTGCTGTAGCCGTTCCCGGCGTTGCGGTCCAAATCGAATCCACCAGCACCCACGCCGGAGGTAAGAGAGCCTCCACGGAGGAACCACGAATTTGTAGCATTGACAAAATAGTTGCGATCTTTATGCCAGTAGTTTGTTTCTCCTAAAGCTTCTCCTAAGTAACTTATATTACTTTGCCAACTTGTTGTAGTATATAATTTATAATATTTACTATTAGGATAATCTAATCCTGTTGTATTACTTGTTATGCTTGAATTGCATCCTGTATAACTTGGATTACTATATACTCCTTTATATCCACTATCATATATATTACAAAGTCCCGAATATTTATCATTTGATGCATTTGTGTAAGATCCCATTTGATATTCTCCCGCTCCACCACTCATATCAAATATTCCACTTATGTTTCCGGTTGTACTTTGTGGATATGATGATGCTCCAGCATATATTATAGAACATGTTGTTGATTGTGCAGCGTTGTCTGCACTTGCTCCACATCCTGTCTTTGTCCCTGAATAATAATAATTATTTATTCTTATTTCATTATTTCCAAGACCATATGCTGAATGAGATAAATATACTATTGCTCCCCAATCACTATTCTTACTCATTCTACTTTCTCCTCTTAATCCATAAGATGCGTTTGATGAGAATTTTTGTGATGTACTAAACTGTGTGCTTACATTTTGACTTCTCCAAGATGCTATATTTGGTTTAATTGTTGGGTTTGTTGTTCCTACATTTGCTGCTGTTCCTTGTGTTGTTTCAAATTTTCCAACCCATATTCCATTTAGTTCTTTCCCTCCATATGTAAATGCCGGATGAGTTTTTTCTCCACCGTTTGTTACACTTGCACTTTTTGTAGTTGTTGCATTTTCAAATGTTATACTTATACTTCTTGGGCAATTTGATGTACATGTGCTTTCACTATATGTTGCTGTTAAACCAGATACATTCCATAGTGTGTATCTATATCTTGGTATCCATACTAAATATGCCAATATATCTGCTTCATCTATTGTTTGATTATAATTTGTTTCATAATATGCTCTTGTTTGGGTTCCGCTTGCTTTTACCAATACTACGTTTGCCCATTTTTGATTAGTATAACTATACCAGTTGGAACTATTTGGATCTATTGTTGTAACTACACCATCATCCGCTATCGTTACCGGTATCATACCTTCAGCTAATCTTGGATATGCTCCATTTAATATTTCTTCTTTATATTCATCATCTGCTTCTACTTGAAGATATCCAGTAAATCCCATTCCCCTTGTAGAATTTTGATCACTTCCAGTTTCATCAAGAGTAATAGTAAAGGAATATGTATGTACTCCATTTCCAATAAATGAACCGATTCCTACAGTTATTGTAGAAGTTGGAACTATTTCATCTACAACATTTATTAACATACCAGAACCAGTTTTACTCCCAGTTACAGAATAAGTAAATTCACCGTCGGCTACATCTGTTAAAGTATTATTTGTAACATTTAAAATTAATTTGTATTCTATTTCTGATGTTGTATCAGCTTCAGTTCTTGTTATAGTAAAGGTTTTTTCTTCTGTTGTGCCAGGATACATATCTTCAAGGTCTATTTCCGGACCATCAACAAAGTTAATCACTCCTAAATTGGTTGTTGTAATATTTATAGACGAACCTATTGGATTTTCAACGTTCGGCGCAAACCATGCATAGGTAACACCTACTATTCCAACAATTAAGCCAACTATTCCTATTGTTAAAAACATTGTTTTTTTATTGTCTACTTTTATATCTTTCAAATCCATAAATCCACCTACTATTATTTATAATTTTATATTAACACGGAATTTGAAAATATTCAATTTTAAAATAGATGATGTTTATCTTAAAGAAATTATAAATTTATAATTATTTATGAAAAAATCAATTAAATTTTAAAAATATACTTATAAAAAAAATTTAAAATTTAATAATTTATATAACTTGTTTTTTAATTTCCATGATTTTACTTTTGTATTATAATTAATTATTATTTGTATGAAAGGAATTAATAATGCATAAAAAATATATATGAATAATTTAATAATAAGTAATAATATCAAAATAGAAAATATGATTTATGAAATAAGAGGCAAACAAATAATGTTAGACTCTGATTTAGCTATACTTTATAATTGCGCTAACGGGACTAAATCTATTAATCTTGCTGTAAAAAGAAATATAAATCGTTTCCCAGAAAGATTTATGTTTCAGCTCAAAAGAAAAGAATATTATAAGATCCTAAGGTTTCAAGTTGAAACCTTAGGACTAGAACAAGGTAAATACTCTAAATACTTACCCTTCGCATTTACTGAACAAGGAGTCGCTATGTTAGCAACCGTATTAAAAACAAAATTGGCAGAAGAAATAAGTATTAAAATAACGGATGCTTTTGTTTCTATGAGAAAATATATTGCTAAAAACAATTGTAATGAACGAATATCAAATTTAGAAACAAAAATTATAGATTATGATAACAAATTTTATATATTATTTTCAAAATTTGATAAAATCGTTAAAAATAATATATTTTTTGAAAGACAAATATATTATGCTTATTCACTTATGATGGATATATTAAATAAAGCTAAAAAAGAGATAATAATTATAGATAAACAGGAATTATATCATTGTGGGGCATCATTTAAAGAACTAGGCAAAAAATGTTTTGCAATAAATTTAATTGAAGATAAAAACATATTAAAAAATATACTTAATTTTTTAACTAATTAATTTTTTTGATATATCTCTTATATTTATTTTCAAAGCACAAAAAAACAAATATTTCTCAATATTTATTTGTTTTAAATTCTTATTAGTTAAATTTTTCTTAATTAATGTCTTAATGTCCTTTTTAAATCTCTTGGATCATTTATTCCATATCTTTTTAAGGTATCTGAATCAAATTCTAAAAAGTAGTTAATTATATAATCAATTTCTTCTGAAACATTTGGACTTTCAACTTCTCCGTTTATTAATTTTTTAACCCTTCTTAGCATCTTTTCTATACGATACCCTTCATAATTATTATTATATTTTAAGCATTGACTATTAACACTCATACTAACCTCCCAAAATAAATAATTTATGATATTTTAACACACTTTTTTAGTTTTTTAAATAGAAAAACAAAAATATATAAAATTTTTTATATATTTTCTTTTTTATTATAAATTAGCTAAATAAATTAAAGTTCTAATCATCTGAGAAGTATAACCCATTTCATTGTCATACCAAGCAACTACTTTTAAGAAATTATTATCTAAAGTTTTTGTTAATAAACCATCAACTAAAGCTCCACATTCATCTCCTATAATATCACTACTTACTATAGGGACTTTAGTGAATTTTAAAGTATCAGTTTGATTATTTTCAAATAAACTATTTATTTCCTCAGCAGTTACTGATCTTTCAAGTTCTAAACTTAAATCTATTAATGATCCATCACCTACCGGTACTCTAAAAGCATAACCATCTAATTTTCCGGATAATTCTGGTATTACTTTTCCTATAGCTGATGCAGCTCCGGTTGAAGTAGGAATAATATTTAAAGATGCAGCTCTACCACGTCTACTTTCTATTCCTTTTTTATGAGGAATATCAAGAGTTTCTTGATCATTTGTTATAGCATGAACTGTAGACATAAAGCCTCTTTTAATTTTAAAATTTTTATTTATTAAATTTAATACTGGGGCTAAGCAATTTGTAGTACAGCTTGCGCATGAAATAATTTTATCGTTTACATTTAATATTTTTTCATTAACCCCAAAGACTATAGTTTTAGCATCATCTTTTGAAGGTGCTGAAATTATTACTTTTTTTGCTCCAGCTTCTAAATGTGCTTTACATTTTTCAATTGAAGTAAATATACCAGTACATTCTAATACAACATCTACATTGTGCTTTCCCCAAGGAATATTTTTAGGTTCCATTTCTTTGTAAACCATTATATTTTTGCCATTTACTGTTATAGAATTTTCAGTGTATTCTACTTTATCTTTGCTACTTCTATGAACTGAATCATACTTGTACAAATATGCTAATTGAAGAGGTTCTGTTAAATCATTTATTGCAACCACCTCCACATTATCCAAGTTACTTATTAGCTTTAATGCACATCTTCCTATTCTTCCAAAACCATTGATCCCAACTTTTATCATTTTAAATCTCCTTTCTTATTCAAAATAACTCTTACCAATAAATTCTCTTAAAACACTCGTACTAGGTATCCCATCATCAGGTATACAAAAGAAATTGTTTATAAAATTTATTAATTTAATTGCTTCCTCATAATTTTCACTATTAGATTTTATTGAATATAGTAGTGGCTCAGCATATGTTCTTAATGCATTTATTTCATACATAAGCGCTGTATTTATAACAGCATCAGCTTCTGTTTGATATGGAAATACATACTTTTCTTCACTAGCTCTCATAAGTTTCCATCTATTTAAAGTTTCATCTGCTGAATATCCTCTTTGAGAATTATCTCTAACTAGTCTTCTTAAAAGTCTTAAATCTGTAGATGAAATATGATTATGCCTATCCATTGCTAATGGGGTAAATGGTGAAGCATAAATTTTAAATTTACAACTTCTTTTAATAACTTTTGTTAATTCCTCATTTAATGTATGAAGACCCTCAATTATTATTATGTCTTTTTTATTTAGTTTAATTTCAGGATTTTTATATTCTTTTTCTCCGGTCATAAAATTAAATATAGGAAGTTTAACAGCTTTATAACTTAATAATTTTTTTAAATGATCGTTAAATAATTTTATATCTATTGCTTCTAATCTTTCAAAATCATAGTCACCATTTTCATCTTTAGGAGTTTCTAATCTATCTTTATAATAATTATCAAGTGATATTATAAATGGATTTTTGCCATATTCTTTTAGCTTTAAAGCTATTTTCTTAGAAGTTGTTGTTTTGCCTGAAGAACTAGGACCTCCTATTAAAATCATTCTAATAGTTTCTTTTGATAAAGCATATTTAATAGTTCTTGTTAATTCTTCTTCTTGCATCATTTCGTTTATTTGAATAAACTCATTTATTTTACCTTCTGATATTAATTTGTTTACATCAGGAGCGTAAGATACTCCAACTTTTTTCATCTTTTCTTCATATTCGGCAAATATATTTAAAACCTTTGGTAAATGATGATATGGAGGAATTATATTTTTTTCCCCTTTTGGATATCTTAGTACAATTCCATTTGGTTTAATATATTTTAAATCAAATATTTTTAATATACCTGTAGAAGTTGGTAAAAAGTAATAGAAATAATTATAATAACCTAACAATTCATAAAAAGTTACATAATCATTACTAATTTGATTGTATAATTCTACTTTTTCAAATTCTTTATTTTCAGCAAAATATTCAATAGCTTTTTTTCTAGGTATACTTATTTTTTGAATATTAATATCTAATTCTATTAATTCTTTCATTTTCTTTTTTATTTTAATTACATCACTCTCTGTGATTTTTCCATTAATGGTAGTATAAATTCCTTTGTCTAAAGAATGTTTTATTCTAACATCTACTTTTTCACCAAATAATTCTTTTATTGCCACTATATAAACAAACTGAAGTCCTGCTCTATATATTTTCCCTCCAACTTTGTCATTTATTTTTATAAAATTTATATTAGCATCTTCACTTATTCTATATGAAAGTTCTACTATTTCTCCGTTAATAGAAGCCGCTATTACATCCTCTATTTCTCCCAATATTTTTATTAAATCTATTACTAGTATTCCTCTTTTAGTAATTATTTCTTCTTTTCCATTAATAATTAATTTAATCTGATCTTGCATACATCCTCCTAGTATCAATATAATTTTACCAGAATTTAATGTTTTTGTGAATAAAATAATTGTTTATAACTAAATATATTAATAGGAGAAAATATGAATCTAATACCTACAGTAATTGAAAAAAGTAATAATGGAGAAAGAGTTTATGACCTATATTCTAGGCTTTTAAAAGATAGAATAGTATTTATAGATGGGGAAATTACAGACTCATCTTCTAATATAATAATTGGACAATTGCTTTACTTAAATTCTAAAGGAAAAGAAGACATTAATATATATATTAATAGTCCGGGTGGATCAGTTACAGCAGGTTTAGCTATATATGATACTATAAAGTTCGTCAATTGTGATGTATCAACAATATGCATTGGACTCTGTGCTTCAATGGCTGCTTTTATTTTATCTAGTGGTACTAAAGGGAAAAGATATGCTCTTAAAAATTCTGAAATTATGATTCATCAGCCCATTGGTGGAGCCCAAGGTCAAGCAACAGAAATCAAAATTGCCGCAGAAAGAATTATTAAAATAAAGAAAAAACTAGCACAAATGCTAGCTAAAAATACAAATAACAATATTAAAAAAATTGAAAAAGATGTTGAAAGGGATTATTTTATGGATGCTGATGAAGCATTGGAATATGGAATTATTGATAAAATACTTTAATCAAAATAATCTTCATCTTTTTTATTTATTAATTCTTTAATTTTTCTAAATCTATGATTTATACCACTTTTAGTAATTCTTTTGCCAGTTTCCAAACTTATTATATCAGCAAGCTCTAACATTGAACTTTCAGGATATTTTTCTTTATATACACAAAGTTCTTGAATCTTTTCATCAAGCATATCAAAGTCTTTTAATTCTTTTAATTTTTTTATGTCTTCTAATTGTTTCATAGAAGTTTGAACTATCTTATCAGTATTAGCTTGTTCACAATTATTTAATCTATTAGTCATATTTTTATGATCTCTATATATTCGTATATCTTCATAATAGAATAATGAATTATATGCATTTAATAGTTTTATAAAATCACTTATTTTTTCTGCTTCTTTTATATAAACCATATAATTTATATTTCTTTTTATTATTTTACTGTTAAAATAAAATTCATTGAGTAAATCATTAATAAAATATGCCGTTTCTTTATTCTTTATCATTAATTCTGCATGATATCTGGAAGTTTTAGGGTCATTTATACTTCCACAAGCAAGAAATGCCCCCCTTAAATATGAATATTTATCTTCTAAAGTATCAACTATATATTCCTCTGGTTTATATAATCTTTTGCTATTTTTAAATATACACAAATCTTCTAAGATAAAATTATATTTTTCTTTTACAATTATACATATAAAATTGTTTTTTCTAAAATTATTAATCTTTACTTTTTCCATAATAATTTCTATATGGTATATTTCTTTTAATAACTTATAAATTCTTCTAGCAACACTAATAGTTTCAAAATATATTTTAATTGAATCATTTTCAAATAAACCAGAAATATTAATTATAGAAGATAATTCCGCTATTAATTCTGATTTTGAATATATATTATTAGAAATTTCATTTTTTATATCAACCGTAAAAGACATATTACCACCTCGAGTAATAACTAGAATATTTTGCAGGGAAATTAACATAATCTCTTGGATTCATTGCTTTAGAACTTGAAGTAGTCCATCCCTTTAAAATACCAAAGTGCAAATGAGCTCCAGTTGTGCAGGAATCATAACTTTTAGTAGAAGACCCACCAGATTTTCCTATAACTGTATTTAAAGTTACGATATCACCAACATTAACATTAAATGATAATAAATGCATATAAACTGTTGTATATTTAACACCTTTTATATTATGTTGAACATAAATTATATTTCCACCACATGTTGATTTTATAACTTTTTTAGAAACATAACCAGCAGCCGAAGCATAAACTTTATTTCCTTCAGAAAGTGCTATATCAATTCCAGAGTGGTAACTTGTTCTTCCAAAAATATATCTGTAACCAAAATTACTTGATATATAACCATAAGTAGTAGGTCTAGTGAACCCAATTGCATAAGGTACATCTATACAATCACTTATTTCTTCATCTAATTTACATCCAAATTCTTCATAATATGAAATCTCGGCTTCTGTAGCTTTTATTTCGGCTGCTAAATCTTTTTGATCTTCATCTAAATCTTCAATACTTAAATTTAATGATTTTAATTTTGATTCAAAAATTACAATTTGCCCTTCTAAATTTTTAATCTTATCAGCTAATTCCACTTGCAAATTTTTATTATCTTCTATCATTTGATCCATTTCTTTAATAAGATTATCATTATAATTACTTAATTGTTCAACAACTGTAGTTCTATATATGAAATCAGCAAAGCTAGTAGCTCCAAATATATACTCTAAATAAGCATTTTCCCCACCTGATATTTGTAAAAATCTTAAAAGATTTTCAATTTCTTTATTCTTTTCTACAATTTCGATTTCTAATTCTGCTATCTTCTTTCTTGCAGCATCAATATCATCTTCACACTTTTCAATTCCTTGAGTTGCGGCACTAATTTCAGAATTAAATTTATTTATTTTATTTTGCGCTTCTTTTCTGGCTGCCTCGATTGCTGATTTATTAGCTTTAGTTGTTGCTAATTCCTCTTTCATTTCTCTAAGAGTTTTTGCTTCCAAATTGCTAGGCATATAAAAAAGAAAAGAAATACTAAAGATGCATAACAAAAGTTTAAATACTCTTTTCATTATATCTTTAAGTACCTCCTTACTGCTCTATAGCTTCCGAAAGCTCCAACTAAAACTCCAACTAAAACAATATATAAAATTAAATTAAATACTATTAAACTTGGTTTTACTAAATTTATAATTGAAGATAAAATTTGACCATTAAACTTATTAAAAACATATACATATCCATAACAACAAATAAATAAAGGTGGTATGGACCCTATAAATCCTAAAATTAATCCTTCAAAGAAAAATGGTAATTTTATATATGTATTCGAAGCACCAACTAGTCTCATTATTTCTATTTCTCTTTTTCTATTTGTGATAGTTATTTTAATTGTATTACTAATCAAAAACGCTGTAACAAAAATCAAAACTCCAACTACTATATATGTAGCTTTTTTTGTGGCCTCAAATATTTTTACTAATTGTTCAACTTTTCCTTCGCCATATTTAACAACTTCAACTTTATTAAAAGCTTTTATTTCATTAGCGGTATTACTTATGTTTTTAATATCTTTAACTTTTACCAAAAAAGAATTTAAAAGAGGATTTGTTTGAGAAGTATAATCTTCTAACACTGTCTTTAAGTCTTCTGAATCTCTTTGCATTTCTAATCTTGTTTCTTCATTAGATTTAAATTTAACACTTTCAACATTATCTAAATTTTTTATTTGCGCTTTTATTGAATCTATTTCACCAGTAGTAGTAGTTTTATTTAAAAATACCACTATAGTAACATCTTTTTCTATTTGATTAGTTAAATTATTAACATTATAAGAAATTATTATACTAATACCAACCAAAACTAAAGTAATAGCTATACAAGATATACTTGCTATACTTAAACTTAAATTTCTTCCAACGCTTTTAAAAGATTCTGAAACACTTCTTATTAATATTCTAAATCCCCTCATTTTTATATGTTCCTTTCATAGCGTCATTAGCTACCATACCTTGGTCAAGCAAAATAACTCTTTTTTTGTATCTATTAACAATCTCTTTATCATGAGTAGCCATTATTATAGTTGTTCCAAGTTCTTTATTAATTTCATTTATAACTTTCATTATATCTAAAGAAGTGTCAGGATCTAAGTTCCCTGTTGGCTCATCGCATATTAAAACTTTAGGATTATTAACTATAGCTCTTGCTATAGAAACTCTTTGTTGCTCTCCTCCTGACAATTGGTCTGGGAAAGATCTACATTTATCCTTTAATCCTACTTGTTCTATCGCTTTTAAAGTTTTCTTCCTAATTTCATCATTCCCTAAACCATACATTCTTAAAGCAAAAGCAACATTTTCATATACTGTTTTCTTTGGCAATAATTTATAATCTTGAAAAACTATTCCTATTTTTCTTCTTAATTTATAAACTTTTCTGTTTTTTAATTTTGCAACATTTATTCCACCAACAAAAACTTCTCCTTTAGTTGGTTTTTCTTCTCTATATACTAATTTTATAAGAGTACTTTTACCTGAACCAGATGCTCCGATTACAAAAACAAATTCCCCTTTGCCTATTTCTAGATTTACATCACAAAGAGCAGTTACTCCGTTTTTATATTGTTTAAAAATATTTTTAAATTGTATTAATTCCATGATACCTCCATGTTTAATTATATATTATTTATTCATCTATTAAAATTGGAATATTTTTCCTTTTAGTCCCACCTAATACTTCATAACAGTCACTAACTATTATAAAAGCATTTTCATCTATTTCTTGAATAGCTGATTTTAAATATGTATATTTTTCTGTCGGTACAACACACATTAAAACTTTTTTCTTTTTACCACTAAATCCACCTTTTGTTTCAAATTCAGTAACTCCACTATGAATTATTTGAATAATAAAATCTAAGACTTCTTCTTCTTTATTTGTTTGAATATAAAACATCTTACTATCCGATATTCCGAGAGTAACTTTATCTATAACAAAAGTAGAAATTACTATAATGATTAATGCATACATTACCATTGTATATCCAAAAACGAAACCACCCAAAATAATTATAATAAAAGATATATCTCTCATTATTTTTCCTAACGGTTTCTTAAATTTCTCCGATATTATTAAGCCTATTATGCTTGTTCCACCAGTTGAATAACCTACTTTATACACTAATGCTTCTCCAAAACCATTACAAATACCTGCTGCCAAAGCATAAAGAAGAGCACTATCAAATGAAAAATTTATTTTAGCTACTATATCTTCAGTTAAGAATAAGAATACACTAAATAACATTGCTCCAAAAGCACTTCCAACAGTTTTCTTTCCTCCTAAAAATATATACCCCAAGCCAATTAACATAAGATTACTAAAAAATACAAATGTAGCAACTTTCATACCACATAAATAATTGATTATTATAGCTAGACCTGTAACACCTCCGGTTACAAAATTATGGGGAACAAAGAATAAATTAACTGACAATGCAGAAATAAATGCTCCCAATGTAAAAAGAAATAATTTTAAAACTATATTCTTATTTCTTATAGAATTTATTGTTGCTTGTTGCCTATATTTCTTAAACCAACCCATATTCTTTTACTCCTAGCATAATAAATTATAGCATAAGATTTCTAATTATTCTATTAATATTGTTTATAAATGTCTAAATATGTCTACTTATTTTTTAAATAT
The DNA here is from genome assembly GCA_964396655.1 of uncultured Muribaculaceae bacterium. Lineage (GTDB taxonomy): Bacteria > Bacillota_I > Bacilli_A > RF39 > UBA660 > CAYNFP01. The sequence continues at coordinate 37,635 of CAYNFP010000007.1, forward strand.
GATTCTATAAATAAATTTATATCTCCATCGAGAACTTTCTTTACATTTGCTGTTTCTGCTCCTGTCCTAATATCCTTAACCAAAGTATATGGACACATTACATAACTTCTAATTGCACTTCCAAAGTTAACATCCATTACATTACCCTTTAAATCTTTAAGTTTTTCATCATGTTTTTCTTTCTCCAACATATATAACTTACTTCTTAAAATTTCCATAGCTTTTTCTTTATTCTTGATTTGACTTCTTTCATTTTGAACAGTAACAATTATATTTGTAGGTATATGAGTTATTCTTACAGCTGAGTCTGTTGTATTAACACTTTGTCCTCCTGCTCCGCTACTTCTATAAACATCCACTTTTAAATCAGATTCTTTAATATCAATATTAATTTTATTTTCAACTTCAGGAGTAACCAAAACAGAAGCAAAAGATGTATGTCTTCTTTTATTAGCATCAAATGGACTTATTCTTACTAATCTATGTACACCAGTTTCTCCCTTTAATTTTCCAAAAGCATATTTACCTTTTACATTAATGAATACACCTTTTATACCAGCCTCTTCACCAGGTTGTTCATTTAATATTTCATATTTAAATCCATTATCATTAAAATATCTTAAATACATTCTATAAAGCATGTCCGCCCAATCATTTGATTCAGTTCCACCAGCCCCACTATGTATTTCAATATATGCATTACTACTATCATATTCATCATCAAATAAAGTTTCTATTTCTAAATTTGCAACTTCTTTTTCTATATTATTTACTTCTAATTCTATATCTTTTAATTCATCTTCACTTGATATATTATATAATTCTAATGCATTATCTATTCTTAAATTTAATTCCCGAGTTAAAGAAACACTATTATTTAAATCTTTTATTTCTTCCATAATTTTATTGGCGTTATCAATATCTTGCCAAAAATTTTCTGACATAGAAATATCATTTAAATCTTTTAATTTAATTTTTTTGTCATCTATCTTTAATATTTCATATAAAGTTTCTAACTTCTCTTTTAATTCAATTATCTTTTTCTCTATATCCATAATAATCTTCCTACTTAAATATAATATATTTTTAAACTTTATTCAATTAAAAAAGCAAGTATATTTAAAAATTTATTACTATAAACATTGTTGTTTTATTTTTATTTTTAAAATGTACTTAGTTGCTTCGTTTACGATATAGATTTAAACTCTAAAAGTTATTAAAAAATGAGCATCAATTATATATTAATGTTCATTTTTATATACATAACTTTATTTCTTGCCTATTATTCCGTAATATCTTCTAATCAATTTTATACCTTTTTTATCAGTGTTTTCCTTGATATATTTATCAATTTTTGAATGATCTAATACTTTTTTGTGAAATTCATTGTCTTCAAAATCTATTTCAGAAAAATCATCAATTATAGGAGTCTTTAATAATAATGCATATAAATCTTGTTTTGTTTTGTAATATTCTCGTACATGAATGGGTATTAATTCCACATTTTTAAAACCCGCATCTAATACTTTTTCATAGTCAATAACGCTAATAGGTTTATTGTCTTTCATTCCTTGGCCTTGGCCATATGTTCTCTTTAATTCAAAACAATCCATTTTATCAACACCATGTATTAATAATAGACCGTCATCTTTTAAACATTTATATATTTGTTTGGGATCAATTGTTGTATTTCTAGCTACTACTATATCAAAATAATTATCCGGTACTTCCATTTTTAAATTATTCATAACCTTAAATGTAATATTATTTCTTCCGCTTTTTGATAAATTATTATTGGCAGTTACTATCATTTCACTTGCAAAGTCAGTTGCAAGAATTTCTTTTACTTTGGGAAAATATTTTAATACTTTTTCTCCTCCCCCTGTTCCTAAATCTAATATTCTTGATTCTGAATTAACATTATTTCTTAATATTTCGTACATATCCCAATTAGTTAAATTTTCTGTCTCATATTTTATATGACTAAAATCCCAGTCTTTAATTTTTTCGTAAAATTCTTTTTCTTTCATTTTTTCTCCTTAATTTCTACTTGTATATATAATTGTATAAAAAAACCTCCTTCCATGAATATATCACAAAAAACAATCACAAATAATTGTGTATATTTTTTACCATTCATGAGGAGATTCTTAAGACTCTTCATTATTCCTTTAAACATTTGTTTATTTGGTAGTAAGACGCGAATGACCTAATTGATTTACTACATTTATAGTATATCATATAAATATATATCTGTCAAAACACTGAATTGATTGATTAATTACAATTTACTTTTTAAAAATAAAGTTTTATCAAAAATTCCCATTGTAGCTTTCTTTCCTATATGACTTCTTCTATATTGTGATATAATTAAAAACTCTGTTGCACTTTTATTTTACGGGCTATTTACCACAACAGTTTATATTTCTTGCCACTTCCACTTGAATCCGATTTTTGCAATCTTTGATACTTATATTGCTTTAGTTTATTTTAAAACCATACTTGAAACTTTTATTTAATTTTGTCAAATGCGTACACAAAAAAGTACCTAAATTAATAAATATTTATTCAAATTCATATCCAAAAAACCATTTTGCAATTAGGCTTCTATCTGGATAATCTGTTTCTACTAGATTCTTTATAAAACCGCTTCTATCATATTCTATTATTTTTGTTTCGATGGTAAAATTTTTAGTATCAAAAATAGTATATCTAGTCATGTTGTTTTTTTGACAACCAGATGAGCCGATATCATATACTTTATTTTCTATAGTAAAATTTTTATGTTCATGTCCTATAAATACATAGTCATAATTTAATTTGTTAGCAATTGTATTTATTTCTTCGTTTTTTACTATTGTTAAACCATAAAATGGGTAATCAGCTTTTGATTCGTTATTAATTAAAAAGTGTTCAAACAAAACTTTTTTGCCATCAAATTCTTTTTCAATTGTTAATCCAAAATTATTTAAAAATTTATAATAATTAGTATCTAATTGTTCTTTTACCCACTTTTGATGTTTTAATTCATTTCCATCAATTTCATCTATTTGCGTTCCTTTTAAATAATACAATTCGTGATTCCCTAAAACCATTTCAATATTATTATTTATAGCTAAATCTAAACATTCTTTAGAATTTGGTCCTATTGCTATCATGTCTCCCAAAGAAATTATTTTATCTATTTTTTGTTTTTTTATATCATTTAATATAGACTCTAACGCTTGTTTATTTCCGTGAATATCAGAAAAAATTGCTATTCTCATATAATCATCTCCATATAAATTATATCACAAAATTTATAACACTTATCAAAAATAGTATTTAGTTACTTCCTAAAGCTATATGACGAGAAACCATTTGAAAAACTTATTTTTCAATAAACTTGACAACAAATGATTAATTTAGATACTTAAAAACCCCTAAAAATAGGGGGTTAAATTATTTGCCACAACATTGTTTGTATTTTTTACCACTGCCACAAGGACAAGGATCATTTCTTCCGATTTTAGGACTTGCTTTCTTTGGAGTTGATTTTGTAGATTCTTTTCCATCATTAGTTTTAATATTTTTTTGCTCTACTCTTTCTAAATTTTGTCTAATTTCTGATTTTAATAAGAATGTTGATATTTCTGCATTAATGCTAGCTAACATATTATCAAACAATTCAAAACCTTCTAATGCATAAACCTGAAGAGGATTTGTTTGAGCATAACCTCTTAATCCTACTCCTTCTTTTAGATTTTCCATTGCGTCTAGTTGATCCATCCAATTTTTATCTACAACTCTAAGAGAAATGGTTTTTTCAAAATCGTCTCTAATATCTTCTGGAACATCTTTTAATTTATCATTATAGTCATCTACAACTATATCGTAAATATAATTAATTATTTCTTCTGATTTTTTATTTTCTATATCTTTTAATTTAATTTTTTTGGATTTTAATAAGTTACTATTAAATAATTCCATTATATTTTCTAAATCACTATTAAAAAATTCATCTTTTTCAGATAAATGATTGTTAACTTCATTTTCAACATATTCTCTAAAAGTTTGAAGAACTCTGTCAGTGATACTATCTTTATCAAGTATTTCATTTCTTCTTTCATAAATTATTTCTCTTTGTTTGCTTATTACGTTATCAAAATCTAATAAACCTTTACGTCTATCGAAGTTAAATCCTTCGACTCTTTTTTGAGATGTTTCTATATTTTTAGAAATCATTTTATTTGATATAGATTGATCTTCTTTAATTCCCAAAGCAATCATAACTGATTTCATTTTTTCAGAACCGAATTTAACCATAAGGTCATCTTCCATAGAAACGAAGAATCTAGAAAATCCAGGATCTCCTTGTCTTCCGGCACGACCTCTTAATTGATTATCTATACGTCTTGAATCATGTCTTTCTGTTCCTATAACAAAAAGTCCGCCTAATTCCTTAACTCCATCTCCTAATTTAATATCTGTACCACGACCTGCCATATTAGTTGCAATTGTAACAGAACCTTTATGGCCAGCTTTAGCTATTATACCAGCTTCTCTTTCATGATTTTTAGCATTTAATAACTCATGATTTATTCCTCTTCTTTTAAGTATTGCACTCAATACTTCAGAAGCTTCAATAGAAGCTGTACCAACTAATATTGGTTGACCTTTTTTGTGTATTTCAGATATTGAATCTGCAACTGCATTTAATTTGCCTTTCATAGTTGAATAAATTAAATCACCTAAATCTTCTCTAATAACCGGTAAATTTGTAGGTATGCAAATAACATACATATTATATATATTTCTAAATTCTTCTTCTTCTGTTTTTGCTGTACCAGTCATACCAGATAATTTATTATACATTCTAAATAAATTTTGGAATGTTATAGTTGCTAAAGTTTTAGTTTCACTATTTATAGTTACTCCTTCTTTTGCTTCGATAGCTTGATGAAGACCTTCACTGAATTGTCTTCCGTGCATAAGTCTTCCGGTAAATAAATCTACAATTATAATTTTATCGTTATCAATAACATAATCTACATCTTTTTTAAATGCATAATTAGCAGATAATGCTTTATCTAAATTATGAACCATCATACTATTTTCAATATCATATAAATTATTTAACCTTAAAAGTTTTTCTGCATGATGTACACCCTCTTCAGTTAATGTAACTTTTTTTGTTTTTTCGTCAATTGCATAATCCTCTGGTGTTAATGATTTAGCTGCTTTATCTGCAGTTATATATAAATCCGCTGCTTTGCTAACTCCTCCAGATATAATTAAAGGTGTTCTGGCTTCATCAATTAAAATGGAATCGACTTCATCTACAATTGCAAAGTTTAATCCCCTTTGTACTCTTCTTTCTCTTTTAACAACCATATTATCTCTTAGATAATCAAATCCAAGCTCATTGTTAGTTGTGTATGTTATATCACATAAATATTGCTCTCTTTTTTCTGATGGAGTCATATCTTTTTTGTTAGAGCCTGTAGTTAATCCTAAAAAAGAATATACTTTGCCCATCCATTCAGCATCACGACAAGATAAATATTCATTAACTGTTACTATATGAACACCTTTACCATCTAATGCATTTAAATATGCAGGCATTGTTGCAGTTAAAGTTTTACCTTCACCAGTTTTCATTTCCGCTATATTTCCATAATGTATTGCAAGTCCACCAATTATTTGTACATGATATGGTTTTTCTCCGAGTACTCTAAATGCAGCTTCTCTAGCCACAGCAAAAGCTTCAATTAATATATCTTCTAGAGTTTCCCCATTTCCTAATCTTGTTCTAAATTCATCTGTTTTACTTTTTAATTCTATATCATTAAGTTTTTGCATTTGTTCTTCTAATGCTTCAACTTCATTTGCTATTTTTTCAAATCTTTTTAATTCTTTTTTCTCGTGATCAAATATTGCACTAAATAAATTCATAAGTCCTGCCTTTCAATAAAATATTGTACCATTTTTATAAAAAAAAAGATACTAATGTATCTTTATTTTAATTAACGTCTTTGAGAAAGTTGTTGAGATAAAAATTTCTCAATAGCTTCGTAGTTAAAACCCAAATTTTGCATAATGTATGTTTTATAAAATTCATCATCATCAAGGGGCCAAAACTCTTCTTTAAAGATTTGCTTTCTATCAAATGGTAATTCTTTGACTTCTCTCGCTGCAAAATCAGTACCAAATTTATGAAGTTCTGCAAATACATCATCATTTCCACGAAATTTTATCTGAAATAGAAAATGTTGTATAAGATCTTCTAAATTCATACCTAGAGCTAATAATAAATCTTTAGAATAATATTCGGTTTCGATTGGTTTTGTAAAAAATCCATTTTTATTACCTTTTTTATCATCATATTCCCTAGTATAACATATATTGTTTTCATTTTTATAAACTCCACCGTTTTTTACACCTATAGTTGTAATTTCATATCCAAAAGATTCCGGAACTTCTACTCCCCAATCCCCATAACTAGGAACTGTTTTATAAGAATAACACTTATATTTTATGTTAATTATTTTATCTTCTCCTACTAAAGTTGCTATTTTGTAAAAATCACCTTCAAATAGTTTATAAACTCTGCCATTTTGATCTATTAATTCAAATCCTTCTTCAGCAATTTTCCAATCCGTGATAGATTTTATTATCGGAACCCCTTCAACCATCTTAAAATGAAGTCCTTCTAATTTTAAAATTTCAATAAGAGTTCTAGAAAAGATTTTATCATCTTTTTCTTCACTACTTCGTTTTATTCTATCTAATAATGCTGAAAAAAGTTTTTCTTCTACTTCCGAACTTAATAATATTGGCTTTTTCGATTCCAAATCAGGAGAATCCAATTCCTTTGGCGGAACTTCTTCTTCAACTGATTCTTCGGGCTCTGTTTCTTGTTGTTTTTCTGGTTCTGATTTTTTTTGCTGTTCTTTTAATTCTGTTTCCAGTACCGGCTCTACAACTTTTGGTTGCTCTATCGATTTTGATGGCTCTTCTAATATTCGTAACAAAGCTTTCCTTTTTTCATCCCATATCATTTTTAAATAATTTTTTAGGTAATATAAATCTTTATGGTCTTTATTTATTTTAATTTTTCCGACATAGTACTTATATGATGAACAACCTTCGTCTTTATCTGATTTTATAATTTGACTTCTTAACTTTTTTAATATTTGTTTAACTATAGATACTTTCTTGATTCTAACATTATTTTCTGTGTCTCTAACTTTTATTTCAATCATATGTTTTCCAAGATCTAAACCTTCTAATATATCTATCGAATCTTCATCTGTCGAGTTTGCACTATAAAACTTAACAGTATTTGATGCTTCACCATTAATAATTTCTAAACCTTCTCTATCTTCAGAGATATAAGGGATTTCAAGTTCTTCCACATACATTCCCTCTGGTCTAATAGAAATAGTAGTTATTTTGGTACCAATTGTTTTTGTATAAAAATCTCGTTTTTTACCTTTTAAACCTTTTTCCTTTATTGGAGAAGTTGAAGTATCTACTTTTTGAAAACTTACAAATTCAGTTAAAGTTTTTCCTCCATCTTCTGATAAGAAAAGATTCCCTCGGTCGGTTATAACTCTAGGAAAATAATAAATTAATTCCGCTGTCAAACCATCTTTCCCTTTCAAATTAAATTTAACAAATGGATTTTTAGATTCATTATTAAACTTTCTTAATAATTCATCTTTGCTTCCAGCAGAAAAATCGATTGATAGTTCTTTAGATTGAAGTGTATACAAAATAGCATTTTGGGTAATGTTGAATTCTTCATCTAAATAATCAGAACCAAGAATAATTCTGCTAAAAAACTCATTCCAAAATAATGTTTCTGTTCTTTCTGTTATTTCCACAAAAAACACCACTCTTTCAATATTTTATATTATCAATATTATAATAAAAAATCAATTAATACAAGTTTTATTTATATTTATTTACATTATTTTAATTAACGTCTATGTACTTTTTTTTGTTCAGATAAAAAATCATTTAAATCTTTTTTGTTAACTCCAATAACCTCTTTAATATATAATTCGAAAAATTTTTCTTCCATTTCTTCATATGATTCATCTTTTTTAGCTTTATATTTTGCTCCACTTATATATATGTATGTTTCTCCTTTTGTCCCTTTGGACTTATAGGGCATTTCAACATAAAATTTATGTATATCAAATGATGATATATTATTAAAGTTACCCAAAGATTCATCATATCTATAAATTTTTTCAAAAACATCTGATTTTTTAAGAGTTATTGATTCTATAGCTTTTTTAATAAGATATTTTGGACTTATATCTAATGCTCTTAATTCTTCTTCAGAATAGTATATTGTTCTAGGGGTTTTAGGTGCAAAAATAACGGCTGGTCCTCTTTTTTCTAAGTCTTGAGGAAAACACACATCATTTTCATTTTTATAAATTCCTTCATTTGCAATTCCTATAGTTGTAATTCTGTATCCATCTATTAATATTTTGTAATCATAACCTTCAAGAGCCAAAATCTCATCAGGATATGAAATATCTTTTCGAATACAAATTATTTTATCTTCTCCTATTATTGTTATTAATTTATCATAATCTCCAGCAATTAATCTGTAACTTCTGCCTTTTCGATCTATCAATTCAAATCCTTCTTCACCAATTTTACATTCTTCAATAGATTTAATTATAGCTATATCATCAACCCCTTTAAAATGAAGACCTTCTGATTTTAAAGTTGTGATTAAAATTTTTAAAAATATTCTCTCTTTTTGCTCTCCTAAAGGAATAAGTGTACTTAAATGCTTTTTTAAAACATTAGTCAGTACTGCAAAAAGTTTATTTTCTGATTTTGAATCTAATATTACTGACTTTTTCAACTCCAAATCAGGAGAAGCTGATTCTTTTTGTAGGGATTGTTCTTCAATTATAGATTCTACTTTTTTTGTGGGTTTGGGAGATTTTTCTGGTTCTGGTACAAATTGACTTCTTAATTTCTTTAATATTCTTTCAACTATAGATACTTGTCCAACCCTAATTATATTATCCGGAAATTTAACTTTTGCAATAACAAAATGTTTTCCAAGATCTATGCCTTCTAAATCTTGTGAGTCTATGCGATAAAACTTAGTGGAACTTACTGCCTCACCATCAATTATTTTTATATTCTCTCTATCTTTCAAAATACAAGGGGTTTTAAGTTCAGCTACGTATATTCCTTCTGGTTTAATAGAAATAGTGGTTACTCTTGAACCGATTATTTTTGTATAAAGATCTTGATCTTTACTTTCCGAACCTTTTTCCTTTATTGGAAGAGTTGAAGTGTCTGTTTTTTGAAAACTTGTAAATTCTGTTAAAGTTTTTCCGCCATCCTCTGACAAGAAAAGATGCCCTAGACCAGTTATAGCACTAGGAAGATAGTAAAACAGTTCTGCCGAGTGACCATTTTTATCTTTTAAATTAAATTTAATAAATAGTCCCCATGGATTAATAAATTTTTTTAATATTTCTTCTTTATCTTCTCCGCCAAGTTCAATTGATAGTCCTTTGGATTGAAGTATGTACAAAACAGATTTTTTGGTAATTTCAAACTCTTCATCTAAATGACCAAAACCAAGTTTAAATCTAGCAAAAATTTCATTCCATAATTTTATTTCATTTTCTGTCACAAAAAACACCACTCTTTCAACATTTATATTAGCAAATTATAATTAAAATTCAATTAATAATTGCTTTATTTACATTATTTTACAAAAAAACTAGTTATTTAACTAGTTTCTAATATTCCATAATCTCCATCTTTTCTTTTATACAAAATAGAGACTTTTCCTGTTTCAATATTTTTAAATACAAAGAATGTATGTCCAAGTAATTCCATTTGGGTTATTGCTTCTGTTTCATCCATAGGTTTTAAAAATAATTTTTTTCTTTTAACAATTTCTTCTTTTATATCCTCAAAATAATCTTCAATTTCAGGTACTATTTCTTCTTTTTGATTTTTATTTAATAATTTTGTCTTATATTTTCTAAATTGTCTTTCCAATTTATCCGTTGCTAAATCAATTGCTGCATATAAATCAGGATGTATTTCTTCTGCTCTAATAAAATATTTATTGCCATTAATAGTCACTTCTATTTTTTGATCAATTCCATTAATTGATATTATAACTTTTGCTTCTGTTTTTTTTGAATTTTCAAGATATTTGTCGATTCTTGAAAGCTTTTCTTCAATATAGTTCTTGATTGAATCAGTTACTTCAATATTTTCTCCTCTTATAACATATTTCATACATTATCCTCCTACTATAATTTTAACATAATAAGCATTTTAATGCTAGTTTTAAAAAATTAGTTCACACAAAAAACACACATAAACTACTGTGTGTTTTAAACGGTTGTTAATTTAACTTCTCTGACATTAATTGCCTGATGCCCCTTAGTGGTTTTTATTAAACTGAATTCTACAATATCTCCTTCTTTAAGGCACTTATAACCTTCACATTCAATAGCGGAATAGTGTACAAAAATATCTTGATTTTCCAGTTCACTACATTCAATAAAGCCATATCCTTTTTCATTATTGAACCACTTAACGCGACCCTTACTCAAATTAACACCTACCCTTCTTTTACATACGACGCCCGTGCGCGACCATATATATTGTATTTTAAAAATAATACACTTTTTTAACTTTAGTTTTAAATATTTGATTTTTGGTTTAAAGTTGATTTCTTGTGTCCTAATTTAAAAGAAATTTAATAATAAAACGTTAAGAATAAATAATGTTAATAATTAAAAATTATTAACTTTTTAATTGTTAAGCTTTGATTGTAATAGAGGTATTTTATGAGAAGTTTAATAATTAATAAAATAATGAAATCCATAAGAGAAAAAGAAAACCTCACAGAAACAAAACTATCAGAAATTAAATATGGGCTAGAAACCTTATATATCAATATAACTAAAACAATTGTTATATTAACAGCCTCATATTTTCTAAAGGCTTTAAAAGAATTATTGTTGATATTACTATTTTATGGACTATTAAGACTTACGGGATTTGGGCTTCATACAAAAAAGAGTTGGCATTGTTGGATTTCATCTTTAATAATATTTTTATTAATGCCATATTTAGCAAAAATTATATATATTGGTGTTATAATGCGAATTATAATATCTGTTTTGTGTATAATATATATTGGAATTTATGCCCCTGCTGATACAGAAAAAAGACCATTAATAAGAAGCAAAAGAAGAATCACTTATAAAATTATTTGTATTGTAACCGCTATTGTAATTACCATTTACCAATTCTTCACCATTAATACTCTTATTCAAAATTCAATTATTCTTTCTTTAATATTAGAGTGCATAATGATAAGCCCTTTAACTTATAAAATATTTAAGCTGAAATATGCTAATTATAAATCTTATGATTTATCAAAACAAACGCTGACAGTTTAAATATTTTAAAAAGAGAGAAAAGGAGGGAAAAATGACAAAAATTTTAGCTTGGCTAGGTGCATTGATTGCGTTAACTGCTGTTGGAGGATGCTATTTAATGTGGTTAGACGAAGCAGAAATACCAGAAAGTCTATTATAAAAAAACAAGAATTTCTTGTTTTTTTATTTTACTCTAACAATAGAGATAAATCTTTTATTTTCTATTTTTTGTTCTAAAAATATTTTTTTGGTTCTTTTTAAAGTGCTTTCAGCCAAATATAAACCATATCCTCTTTTAGATCCCTTAGTACTAAATCCTTTTTCTTTAATTGATTTTATATCTATGTTGTATAAATCTTTTGATATTGAATTTTCAATATATATTATAATTTTACCATTATCCTCATAAACTTCTATAATTACAATTTTCTCGTCAGATTCTTCTGCCCCTTCTTTTGAATTATCAAGTAATATTCCTAATATTTTTGATAATTTTGATAGATCTTTAACATTTAATTCTTCTAATTTTTCAATTACATTATTTGATATATCGATAAAAGGCTCTATTCCCTTATTTTGCATATCATAAATTTTATAATAAAATAAGCCTTTTAGCCCGGAAGGGAGATCATAAAGTCTATTATATGTTGTATCGGTTTTATAACAAGCCATGATTTCTTCAAGAATTTTGTCATATTTCTTAGAATTCTTATCCTTAATACTTTTTAAAATAAGTAGATTATTTAACATTTCATGTCTGGAAATTTTTTCGTTATCTATTATAGTTTCATATTTTTTCATAAAATTTAATAATATTTCTTGCTTTTCATCAGCATTTTTTATATTCATAACTTGTGAAATAGATAATGCAAAAATAAATGCAAATATTATAATTAATGTTATTATTGAAATATAGGAAAGAAGATTATAAGACTTTACAATATAAAAAGTTAAAATAACCAAAACAGCTAAAAAAGAAAAAATAAGTAATGTTAAGCTTATTGTTTTTACCATATAATTATAAATTTTTACCAAAAATCTTCTGGTGGGCTTAATATAACATACAAGCAATAATAGGAGCATAGTTAATATTGAAAAAGGTAATTTTACAAGCATTGAGTCAAACTCCTTTAAACTATTTAAAAATATGTATATAAATGCAGTCCCTAATAAAGTTTCAATAATCCATCCTATTAAATATACAATTAATAATTTCAAAAAAGTGCTTTTCATATTTTCTTTAAACAGTACTTTTAAAACTAGAAATAAACACAAAAAACTTATAACTATTTTAAAAAAACTATAATTATTAAAAACATTATAATAAGTAGATATAATTACTAATAGCAAAACAAAACCCGTTATAAAATTAATATTTTTAATTTTTGAATTAAAAACTACCATACATGCTTTTATATAAGTGTAAAAACAAAAAACAATACCAATTATATCTAGGCAAATTTTTAATATATTCATCTTTGTGCAAACTCCTTTTTGTGAGTTTTTGATATTAAATTAGTTGTAAATCCATTATCAAAAGTCACAACAAAATTTTTCCAATCATATGATTCGACTCTTACAATATTTATAATACATGCTTTATGACAAAATTTAAAGTCTTTAGAAAGAAGTTCTTTTATTTTCTTCATACTCATTCTTATTTTATATTCTTTTGTATTTGTCACTATTATTATTTTTCTTTCAACTGTATCTCTATAAATATATAGAATTTTTTCAAATGGAATATTGTAATCAATATAATTATAAGTAAATTTTAATGACTTAGATATTTTTAATTGTTTAATGCAAATATCAAAAAGTTCTACCAAATTTTTGCTAGCCTGATATTGTTTAGAAATAAAATCTAAGATTTGAAGCCTTTGTTTAAAAGATTCAAAAGCCATACCTCCGTGAGCAGTTAAAATTATAATTGGACTTACCCAATCATTTTTTCTTATTTTTCTAGAAATATCCAAAGCGTTAGTATTAGGCAATTCAAAATCTAAAATATAGATGTTATTTTGTTCATTCTTATTTATAATTTCAATTAATTCTGGGGTCTCTTTTTCAAACATAGAAATTTCGAACTCGAATTTATTTTTCATCATATATTTTATTATTATTTTTTCTGTGTTTTTCATATGAAGTTTATTGTCTTCTAATATAACAAAATTTATCATAATAAGAATATACCACAATATCTTAATTTTGATATAAGAAGTAAACAAAAAGTCTACTTTTTAGTGGCTTTTAAATATTTAATTCTTGTAGACTCTCCGCCCCTTATATGTCTAATTTCTATATGGGTTTTCATTATTGGCTTTATTTCCTCAAATAAAAATTTATTTATCTCTTCAAGTCTTTCGTGAAGATCTTTATGCACTGTACTTTTACTTACTTTAAATAGTTTTGCGGTATCTCTTATTGTTGATTTTGTTTTAATAATATAATCAGCTTCCTTTTTTATTCTTTCAATTATTTCTTTTTTTATTATAGTTCACCCCTCTATTTAATTATAATAAAGAAGCCACTAAAATATGAAAAAAAGACTGTTAAAAGTCTTCTATTGACAAAGAATATAAATTTTCGGGATCCATAATTTCGCCTTTGTAATATATTTCAAAATGTAAGGCTGAAGTATATTCAGGATTAATTTTTGAAGTTCCGCTTGTTCCTAATATTTGTCCTTGATTTATCTTGTCACCTTTTTTAACACTTACTTCATCAATGCCTTGATATATACTTATTAAATCATTTTCATGCTTGATTTGAACAATATTACCAAGCGTATCGTCTTCTTCAAAAGATATGACTTCTCCATCGAGTATCGAAACAATATCAAATGCACTGTTACTTATATAATCAACGCCGGAATTTTGCATATAAGTATTTTCATAATATATAAGAGATTTCTCTTGTTCTGATTTTTCACCTTCATAATCATAAAAATATTTTCCTATACTAACACTTTCAGATAAATATGGTTTTATAATTAATTGAGTTTTACCTACAACAGGCACTGTATCTTCTAACACATTTTTTATTGAATAGTTGTAATCAATGCTTTTTTTTAAATAATTATCAACACCTTTAACAAGTAAAAATATACTACCAATAATTACTAAAACAGATACGGCATATATTGATGGAATAATTATTTTTTTAATCTTACCCATGTCTCACTCTCCTAATATAAAGTGTGGACAATTTTATTGATTTTATACATTATTTATTTCAGTGTTTTTATAGTAATATTTTAAAATTTCTTTATATGTGTATCCTTCTTTAGCCATTCCATCGGATCCGTATTGGCTTAATCCTACTCCATGCCCATAACCTCTTGTCTTGATATAAATAGTATTATTTTCATAATTTATATCAAAATCAGTTGATCTAATTTCTAATAATTTTCTAAAAGTTGTCCCTTTAATTTTTTTACCATTTATTGTTATATAACTAACTCTTCCAGTTTCATTTTTCTCGTCTATATTTATGTAATCTACTTTATCATCTTCTATATTTAATAATTTCAGAAAGTTTTCTACACTAAATGTAGTTTCTTTTTCATATGATGAGCTCTTCTTATCCCAAGAGGATTCAACTGGTACTAAGTAATCGAGCCTTTCTCCAAAAACATTTTGAACATCTTCTGTATAACCATTTGAAGTCGAAAAATAAAATGCTTTTATTATTTTGTTTTCATAAGTTATATATTCATTCTTAGTAGAATATACCGCATCTTTTATTTTTGTATAATATTTATTATAGTTTGCTTTCCATTTTTTTTGCATATCCTCAATCGAAATATAACATTGATCATTAGTTGAATTTTCTAAATCATATTCATTACTATCATTCATTTTTTCTAAAGCAAAAGTTCTAGACGCTACAGCTTGAGCTTTTAACGCTTCAATTTCAAAAGAAGCTGGCATCTCACAAGCAACAACTCCGATTATATAATCTTCTAATGTTAATTTTATTACTTCTGAGTCATCTAAAAGTTTCACCACTTTTTGAGTAGTTTCTTCTTTTTGGGCTGTTTTTTCCTTTTCTTTGGGTTCGTCGTCCTTAAGAGTAAAAAAATATACGGGTATAAGTAAAATAAAAATGCATATAAGATATTTCATATATGCATTATATTCGATAAATTAAAAATTATTACTAGAAATTCTCTATTTCATTTATTCTTCTTATATGTCTTTCTTCATTAGAAAATTTATTTTCAATAAAATTCAAAACCATAATCTGCATTTCTTCTATGGTTTTATAACTTGATAAAGACATTACATTTGCATTATTATGCAATCTAGAGATTTTTGCTTCCTCTGCATTATCAACTTTTGCACATCTTATACCTTTTATTTTATTGGCCGCAATTGACATTCCTATTCCAGAAGTACATATTAAAATTCCCAAATTATCTTCATCTTTTAAAATTTCACTGCAAACTTTTTTTGCATATATTGGATAATCATCTGTAGAATCAAGAATATAAGGCCCAACATCTTCTACATTGTAATTCAATTCTTTTAAATATTTTATTATATTATTTTTTGATTCGTATCCTCCGTGGTCGCTTCCGATTACTATTTTCATATACTTATCCTTTCATTTTAATTATAATATAAATTTAAATAAAAAAAAAGTAAGTAATCTTACTCTTTAATTCCATATTTTTCTTTGAACTTTTGTACATTACCTGTTTTAGCAGTCTTGTATTTTCCTGTATAAAATGAATGGCATTTATTACATGTTTCTAATTGAATTGAATCTTTTGTTGATTTAACAGTGAATTCATTTCCGCAAGCACATTTAACTTTGCAATCTTTTAATACTGGATGTATTCCTTTTTTCATATTTTCCTCCTAGCCATGACTAATTCAAGTCATAGAAAATTTATTTCAAAGAGTATTATACAAGAACTTGATAAAGAAATCAACATTTTTTCTCATATTGACATATTATTTGATTAGAAATGTAGTTATATCCCTCTAAAGATGGATAAGGTATCTTATAATTCGGAATATAATAATCTTTATTATCGATGCCTTCATTTATCTTTATGTAATAAATATTTTTATTTTCTTCTAATGAGGTAAATCTTTCATTTATATAGTTGAATATTTCATTTAATTCTTTTAAAGTTTTTTGATTTGTATTTTTTAAAGGATTATAGTAACCAATGATATAAATTTCTGAATCATTAATTTTTCTTATTTTATTTAATAAAACTACATAATCACTAATTAAATCATCAATTTTATTATATATTTCATTTTTATTTTTAAGTTTGCTATTTTTATAATTACTTTTTAATAAATCTGATATTTCACTTTGACCAATTGAAATTGTTATAATATCTGAATTAGATATAACTTGGTTTATATTTACTTTATTTTTATTAATTTTTAATTCTTTATTATTTTTCATATCATTTATCAAATCTGTAATATGATAACCCTTTTTTGAAAACTTTTTTATGTATGTTTTTAATTTATTTTTATTATTTAAATAAGTACTGAAATAATCAGAATAACTTTTATTAAAATCATTAAATGGAGTAATACCAAGTACAAGTTCATCACCTAAAGCTAAGTAATCCAATTTATTATTAAAAGTAAATAGAAATATAATAATTGAAAAAAATAAACAAGCAAAAAAAATAACAAGAGTTTTTCGGTTCATATTCCCTCCAAAACTATTTCTTGTTAAATTTTACTCTATTAAATCTATTTTAGCACCGATTTTTTGAAGTTTTTGTATTACGTCTTCATAACCCCTTAAAATCATATCTATATTATCAATAGTTGTTGTACCTTCCGCTAATAATCCCGCAATCAATAAAGAGGCTCCAGCTCTCAAATCAGAAGCATAAACATCTTGACCTTTCAAGGAGGTTTTTCCATATATTTCTAATGTATCAAAATTTATTATTTTTGTATCAGCTCCCATATTATTTAAATATTCTGTATTTCTAAATCTTGATTCATATATAGTTTCGTATATGATTGATTTACCATCTGCTTGAGTTAATAATGTTGTAAATGGTTGCTGCAAATCAGTGGGAAATCCTGGATATACTAATGTCTTTATTATAGTTGGTTTTATTTTATCAGCTTTATATACAATTATACCATCTTTTTCTATTTTAAATTCTACGCCAACTTCTTTTAATTTTACTAATAAAGCATAGATA
Source organism: uncultured Muribaculaceae bacterium (assembly GCA_964396655.1). GTDB lineage: Bacteria > Bacillota_I > Bacilli_A > RF39 > UBA660 > CAYNFP01. The sequence goes on from CAYNFP010000007.1 coordinate 55,266, forward strand.
TGTTCTTTTATAGCGCTTTTTATTTTTAATTTCCCAAGAAGAGCTCCAATTATCAAATATGTTCCAGCTTCTATTCTGTCTGGAAATACCTCTGCTATCCCATTAGATATTTTTTTTACACCTTCTATTATTATTTTATCTGTCCCTGCTCCTTTAATTTTACACCCCATACTAATTAAAAAAGAAGCAATGTTAACAATCTCTGGTTCTTTAGCAGCATTATCAATTATAGTAATACCTTCAGCTTTGGTTGCGGCAAGCATAATATTTATAGTTGCACCAACACTTGGGAAATCCAAATATATTTTAGCCCCCTTTAACTTTTTAGCCTCTATAACAAAGTTACCTTTTATTTGTGTTACGGTTGCCCCCAAGGCTTCAAAACCTTTAATATGCAAATCTATTGGTCTGTTTCCAATTTTGCAACCTCCAGGATAAGAAATTTCCATATGTTTAAATTTCGCTAATAAAGCTCCCATAAAATAATAAGAGGCTCTCATTTGAACACTTAATTCTTCAGGTATTTTTTTATTTTTTGCTTTTGATGAATCAATTTTTAGAGCATCCCCATCTTTTTCAACTTTACAATTTAATAATTCCAAAATTTCTATTAAATACTTTATATCTGTTATTTTTGGAACATTATATATAACACTTTTGCCACTTGATAAAATAGCTGCCGGTAATAATGCAACAGCACTGTTTTTGGCACCGCTTATTTGAACCTCACCATTTAGTTCATGATTTCCTTCAATTCTGATTTTAGGCATATTTACTCTCCAAATTCTAATATAACTATAACTTTTTTTTAGTTCTAAGTCAATTTTATATTATAAAGTATACAAGTAAAATTAGTAAAATAAATATCCCAATATATTTTGAGATTTTACCAATTTTCTCTGAAACAAATTTTCCTAAATTAAAACCAATAAAAGTAAATGTTCCGCTTATTATTGCAAATATAATTCCTGCATATATTGGATAATTTGTAATATAAAGCAATCCTAATCCAACTGTAAAGCTATCTAATGAAACAAAAAACGAAAAAGATAGCACACTTATAAAATTTGTTTTAATTTCATATATTTTATCTGAATCTTTTATAGACTTTAACATCTCTAATATTATTAACAGAATTATTGAAGCAATTATATACTTTGGATTTATTTTTAAAAAAGATAATAGTTTATATCCTACTAAGGCCCCAACTAAAGGCATAAAAAAGTGAAAAAAACCAACTGTTAAAGAAAATGATATTATATTCTTTTTTTTAATACCCATTAATCCATATGCTAAGGATAAACTAAATGCATCTAAACTTAAACTTAAACCAATTAAAAATAAAGTAAGTATTTCCATTTATCCTCCTATAGAAATCTTATTTTATTTTTTTTCTTTTATACTTTTAAATTTTTCAATTATTTCACTTATTATAAATTTATATTCTATATCTTTGCCTTTAATATCTTCATCTATCATACAAAGTGGAGGAAATAAAACACACCAATAATTATTTCCTTTTCCATCACCAATCTTTATCAATAAAGACTCATAGTATCCTTCATTATATTTAACTCCTTTATATATTTTTTTTGGAAAATAATTAATTCCATAATTTATTTCATAAGATTTATTATAATTTATACTATCAAATGTTTCGTTTATATTATTTTTTATTAATTCTAAATTTTTGTTAATATTTTTTCTTGATTCTTCTATTGTAGATGATGTACTTATATTATTTATTATTTTAGATAAATTTTTAACTGCGTTCTCTTTAGCGGATATATCCTCTTCACTATTTGAATTTGCTACTACCCTAAATCTAATCGATTCATCAGGAACTATTATCATCTCTTCTTTTTTTATTAATGTTATTATTAAAAGCATGATTCCTAACAAAATTAATATTTTCTTTATAAAAAACACCAACCTTTATAATAAATGTTGATGTCTTTTTTTATTTTTTATTCAATATTATTAAATACAAATATATATCTATCTTTTCTTGTCATATCCTTTTCTACAGATATTATAGAATTCGGGTAAGTTTTTTTAATTATTTTAGTTATACTATCTGCTTGAGAAGATCCTATTTCAAAAGCTATTATCGACTTTTTATTTAAATATTTTTTAGAGTTTTCAATTATTTTTCTATAAAATATTAAACCATCTTCTTTAGCGTATAAAGCTATTTTTGGTTCATATTTATCAACGATATTCATAACTTCATAAGTATTCCCTACGTATGGAGGATTACTTATAATTACATCATATTTTTGATTTAAAGATTTTAATATATTTTTAAGATAAAAATTTATTTCAACATTATTTATTTTAGAATTTTTTTTAGCAACTTTTAATGCTTTAAGAGAAATGTCATAAGCATCAATGTCACATTTATTTAATTCTTTTTTTAAAGTTATTGCTATACAACCACTGCCTGTACCTAAATCACAAATATTTATCTCTTTTTTAAAATATTTTTTAATATATTTTATAGTCTTTTCTACTAAAAACTCTGTTTCATATCTTGGAATTAATGTGTTTTTATTTATTAAAAATTTATAACCATAAAAAGAAGAATATCCAATCAAATACTGAATTGGGTATCCACTTTTTAATTTTTTATAATCTTTGCTTATATTTTTGCTAACATTTAATAATTCTTCTGCTTCTCTTACAGATATTCCTAACTCTTCTATCTTGTTTTTCATTCTTCTGCTTCCAACTTCATTCTTTCATCTTCAGTTATTAATGCTTCTATAATTTCTTCGAGATGTCCTTCCATTATTCTGTCTAAATGCATTAAAGTTAAATTTATTCTGTGATCAGTTACTCTGTTTTGTGGATAATTGTATGTTCTAATTTTTTCAGACCTTCCTCCAGAACCAATTTTACTTTTTCTTTCTGCTCCGATTTTTTCTTCTTCTTCTCTTTCGAGCTTATCTTGAAGTTTAGTTTGAAGAATTTGAATTGCTCTTTCCCTATTTCTTATTTGACTTCTTTCTACTTGGCAATAAACAATTATACCAGTTGGAATATGAGTTATTCTTACAGCTGAATCTGTTGTATTTACACACTGACCTCCAGCTCCGCTACTCCTGCAAACATCTACTCTTAAATCGGTATCTTTTATTTCAATTTTCACATCTTCTGCTTCGGGCATAACCAATACTGTAGCTGTTGATGTATGAACTCTGCCTTGAGTTTCGGTTTCAGGAACTCTTTGAACTCTATGTGATCCGCTTTCATATTTTAGTTTTGAATATACGGCTGCTCCTCTTAATAAGAATTCAATTTGAGAATAACCACCACTTTCACCATCAATTGAATTGGTTACTTCTAAATGCCAGTTTTGATGCTCTGCATATTTTGAATACATTCTAAATAAATCACCAGCAAAAATGTTGGCTTCATCTCCTCCGGCTGCTCCTCTAATTTCTATAATTACGTTTTTATCATCATTCGGATCTTTTGGTAAAAGCATCTTTTTTAAAGTGTTTTCTGTATTTTCTTTTTTAATATTTAAACTTTCTATTTCAGATTCTGCAAACTCTTTCATTTCTGGATCTTCTAACATTTCATGAGCAGTTTTTATGTCAACTAAAACCTGAATGTATTCATGATACTTATTAACTTTTTCTTCTAATATCGCTTTTTCTTTACTTAAGCTTTTCATTTTCTCAAAGTCTGTATATACTTCTGGTTTAAGTAATTCTTCTTCTAAAAATTTATATCTTTCTTCTATTAATTTTAAACGTTCTTCCATTTTTTCATATCTCCTTACTTTTAATTATTTTAAAGTTTAAGTAAGGTAGCTATAATTCATTTCCGTCTTCTAAATCATCAACTATAACCAAATCTTTTAAATCTTCATCTTCATCATCATCTTCATCATCTTTTGATTCATCATAGTCATCATCTTCATCATAAGAATCATCATCTACTAATTCTTCTTCTGTAAGTTCATCTTCTATTTCTTTTATACTTATTTCTGCAGTGTGGTTTTCTCTTAAATCCCAATATCCTTTTTCTAATTGTATGAATCTTTTTTCTGTAGCTAGTAAAGTAAAAAAGTCTCCAATTTGATTTTCATATGCTTTATCACCTAATTCTAGTTCATCGCATACTATTTTGAAAATTTCATTAATTTTCATTTTTTTACCCTTTTCTTTTAGAATGATATACGCTATATCATCAAAAGGCATTAATTCCAATTCTTCTTTTGTAACAGTTTTGAAATTCATATTTAAATCGCTCCTTCGTCTTCATTTCTTATCTCTTAAAATTATACTTATTATTTTTAATAAATCAAGTATTTTTTATTCATTATTATGTAATATTTTATAACTTTATTCTACATACTAATATATAGTAATCGGAGGAGTTATGAAAAAACTGTACTTTTTACTTAAAATTGCAACATTTTCTATTATTTTCATAACCTTAGTTTTATTGGGATTCTATACATATGCCTTTATTACTCCCAAGATGGAATTAACCACTGTTGGCCAAATTTTGATATATGATGACAATGAAAGCTTGGTCTTTGAAAATTCAAGTGGAAATTCATGGGTAAAATTAAAAGATATTTCTAAGAATGTAATAAACGCTACAATTTCGGCCGAAGATAAAAATTTTTATAAACATCATGGATTTGACTATTTAAGAATAATTAAGGCGGCTTTGATAAATATTAAAAAATCTTCTAAAGCCCAAGGAGCTTCCACTATATCCCAGCAATATGTTAAAAATTTATATTTAGATTTTGGAAAAACTTGGAAAAGAAAAATTGAAGAAGCATTTTTAACATTTGAATTAGAAGTTCATTATGATAAAGATGATATATTAGAAGGTTATTTAAATACTATAAACTATGGTGGTATTTACGGAATAGAATCTGCAAGTCAATATTATTTTAATAAAAGCGCTAAAGATTTAACTTTAGCAGAAGCCACTATTCTAATTGGAGTGCCAAGAAATCCTACTTATTATAACCCTATAAACCATTTAGAAAACGCTAAAAAAAGACAAAAAATAATTCTTCAAAGCATGGTTAGAAATAAATATATAACACAAAAAGAAGCAGATGAGGTTTATTATACCAAATTAAATTTTTATGGTAAAAAAGATAATAAAACTTTAAGTAGTTTATATTATTATAAAGATGCTGTTATACAAGAATTAAATTCAATAAAAGAGATACCACAATCTTTGATTGATACCGGAGGATTAAAAATTTATACAAATCTAAATGTGGAGAATCAAACTATATTAGAAAATAATATTAAAGAAGAACTGGGAAATATAGAAAACATTCAGGTAGCCTCGGTAGTGATAGATCCAAATACCGGAAAAATATCAGCATTAATTGGTGGTTTTGATTATTCAAAAAGTCAATATAATAGAGTTACTCAATCTGCAAGACAAGTTGGTTCAACTATGAAACCATTTCTTTATTATGCAGCATTAGAAAATGGATTTACAGCTTCTTCATCTTTTACTAGTGAAGCAACAACGTTTAATTTAGGAAATGGTAAAACTTATTCTCCTAAAAATTATGGGAATATTTATGCTAATAAAAGCATATCTTTGGCTTCTGCAATTGCATTTTCTGATAATATTTATGCAGTAAAAACTCATTTGTTTTTAGGTGAAGATGTTTTAGTTGATACTGCTTTTAGAGCAGGTATTAAAACAGAACTAAAATTGAATGCTTCTCTTCCTCTTGGAAGCAGTGAAATAAATATGTTAGATTTTGCTAATGGATATATAACACTAGCAAATGAAGGGATTAAAAACGAGGTATATTTAATTAAAAAAGTTACTGATATTGATGGAAAGTTATTATATGAAAAAAAAGATAATGAAGAACAAGTTTTAAATAAAAAATATGTTTATATATTAAATGAACTTTTAAGTAATACCTATAGTTACAGCTTTGTTGATTATACTTCTCCCACTATGTTAAGTGTCAATTCTCTATTAACAAAAAAGTATTCAGTAAAAAGTGGAAGTACTCCTTCTGATACTTGGACAATTGGTTATAATCCGGATTTATTAGTAATGGTTTGGTCAGGATATGATGATAATTCTTCAGTAGGTAAAAACGTTTCAAAGGCAAACAAAAGAATTTGGGCAAGAACAATAGAAAAGATTTTGGAAAATAAAAATAAAACTTGGTATGAAATTCCAGATAATATATCTGCAGCATTAGTAGATCCTATAACGGGTTCTCCAAATACTGATTCTAAAAATGCTCTAATGTTTTATATTTCAGGAACCGAGCCCTCTATAAATTATAATAATTTATTATTAAAAGATGAATAATTGATTATTTGTAGTGATAATATAAAAGTAGACACGATAAAAGGAAAAACGTTCTACTTTT
>CAYNFP010000008.1:0-55145 GCA_964396655.1 uncultured Muribaculaceae bacterium
TTATATGTGTCTTTTTTTATGCCCTAACCGGACACTTACTTTTTCAATTTATAATTATCTTCCAATAGATTTATAAATTAGTTTTGATTTTTTTGTTTCTTCTATAGAATAACAATTTCTTCCATCATACACTACTGGAGTTTTCATTAATTTTTTATAATTATTTAATGGATATTCTTTAACTTCTTTCCATTCTGCTAATATAAATACAGCATCTTTATCTTTTATTGCAGAATCAATATCATCAGAGTATTCTACAGAATCTCTAAACATTTTTTTAAAGTTATTTAATCCAACCGGATCATAAACTGTTACTTTAACTCCATAATCCAATAATAATTTAACTATGTCTATTGATGGTGCCTCTCTTAAATCATCGGTTCCGGGTTTAAAAGTAACTCCAAGTATAGCAATATTTTTGCCTTTTATGCATTCATTATCATCTTTGAATTTTTCAAACAATTTTACTTTTTGTGCTTTATTTACCTCTATGCAAGCCTTAACAGTTTTTAGTTCACTATCAAGTTCCATACTTAACCAATGTAATGCCTTAGTATCTTTAGGAAAGCATGAACCTCCATAACCAATACCTGCGTTTAAAAATTTATTACCTATTCTTGAATCATAACCCATTCCTTTTGTAACATCTTCAATATTTGCTCCAACTTTTTCACAAAAATTTGCTATTTCATTAATATATGATATTTTTAAAGCTAAAAAGTCATTTGAAGCATATTTTACCATTTCTGCACTTCTTCTATTCATATGAACATAAGGGACATTGTATGGTTCTAAAGTTAATGGTTTATATAATTTCTTCATTATTTCTTCTGCTTTTTTATTTTCTGTACCAACAACAATACGTGAAGCATATAAAGTGTCTTTTACAGCTGTTCCTTGTGCTAAAAATTCCGGATTAGAAGCAACATAAATTTTTACTTTGTTTTTTAAATTATCTTTTATAAACTCTTCTAAAGTGTCATTGGTTCCAATTGGCACAGTAGATTTAACTACCACTACACAATCATTTTCAACTGTTTCCGCAATTTGTTTTGATACCCCATATACATAATCAAGATTAGCAGACCCATCTTCTCTTTCTGGAGTTCCAACACCAATAATTATAACTTCAGCATCTTTATATGCTTTTTTATAATCTGTTGTATATTCTATTCTCTCTTTATTTTGAATCATTAAATTTTCTAGATTTTCTTCATATATAGGACATATTCCTTTTTTCATCATTTCTATTTTTTCTTTGTTTACATCAACACAAGTAACACTATGTCCTATATGAGCTAAAACCACTCCAGTAACTAACCCCACATATCCTGTTCCAGCAACTGCTATTCTCATGTAACTACTCTCCTATTTCTTCTTTCAAATGCTTAATAAATTTATCTGTATTACTAATAAACTTTTTAGGTTTAAAGGTTTTCATTTTTTCAATTAAATCATCAAGTTTATTTGTTTCATCTAGCTTTAATATATATCCTTCCCCTTCAAAAGCTTCTACTATTTGCTCTTGATGGTCATCAGCGTGTTCTCCATATTTTTGTTTTCTGGGACAAACAATTACTTTATTACCATCTTGCAAACTTTCTACAATAGATCCAGTTCCTCCATGAGTTATTACTAAATCACATTTTTTCATGTATTCATTCATTTGATCATAACTTATAAAATCAAGGATTTTCATCTTTTTAGATTTATATTTTGTATGCCCTGCTTGGACTATTATCTCATCTTTAATATTGCTGTTTTCTATATAATCAAGTAATCTTTTAAAATCTTGATGTTGAGTTCCTAACTTAACTAATATCATTTAATATATACCTCCCCAAAATTCTGCTTTAGGATAAAATTTCATCATTGTATCCCATTGTACAACAAAAGTTGTATATGCATGCAATTTATATATCCATTTACCAGTTATTGAGGGAGAAGTTCTTTTAGCAAAACTTTCAATAAAAATAACTTTTTTTCCAAATATTTTTCCTAAGCAACACATAGCCGCTGCCGTATTAGCTCCAGTACTTACTATAACTTGTGGATTATATTTTATAAAATAATAAAGTGAAAGAAAGCAATTAATTATTACTATCAAAAAATACAACAATAATCTATCTCTAGAAGTATGTTTCAAATAAGCCATATTATATTTTTCTTTTAGTTTTATTGTGGCGTCATATTTTTCTGTAACTAAAACATAATTATAATCATTAAATACTGATTGTAATTGTAATAGTTGAGTTAAATGACCTCCCATACTTGAAACAAACATAACTTTTCTCTTTTTCATTATTTGCTCCTAACAATATTTTTTATTTTATTAAAAATTTTGCTGAAAATATTTGCATTATTTTTCATATATATATTATAAATTTTCTTGAAAGATAGTTTGTCTAAATCAAAATAAAATCTATCTCTTTTTATTGGCATTTTAGGCGATTCAAAATAAGATGAATTATATTTTATTGCCTCACCAAAATTAACTTCTTTATATTTTAAATTTGATTTTATAAAATCAAATAAATCATAACCTTTTTGAGAATTAACAATTAATAAAGAAACTCCTTTATCATCATTAAATCCTTCTATCACATTATCAATTCCCCAAAAATCTCCTAAAGTTATATCAGAACATTTTCTTGATTTAAATTCACAATTATAACAAGAATACCTTAAACATTTATTTTTTTTAAATAAATTCATATAAATATCTTCTTTATTTATTTTATTATGTATATTATTTCCATATTTTATTTTAAAACTGAAGTTTTGCCATCCAAAATCTTTGTTTCTAAAATTTAAATAATCAATCTTCTCCCCTTTGCTTATAAAATTAAGATATTTATTTAATAACTTCTTTGAAGGGACTCCATGACAAATTATATCTTGAGTATATAATTTATCATAATCTTTCTTTAAATAAGCCTTTAGCCCGCCAATTTGACATGGAGTGCCAGTAAATAAAACATATCTTTCTTCTTCCAAAAACCTCTTAACTTCTTTTAATATGCTATTAATGCTGCTTTGAACATATTTTGAACCTTTAAATTTTATTATATCTTTTTTATTTTGACAATAGTCATGAACTAAAAAATAATCTTTATCAAAACTCGGACCAAAAACAACACCTTTTTTATCTATTATGTAATTTGCAAGCAATTCAAATACTCCGCCCGAAGAACTAGACATTCTTCCGGATTCATCCTTATTATAGCAAGCAAAGGCTTTTATAGGTTTTTCCAAGTATGAATTATTATTTATTACTGGGCATGTTTTTCTACATAAATTGCAATTAGTACACTTTTTATCATCAATTGTAGGAAATTCAAAACCTTCTTTGTCGGTATAAATACTAATTGATTCTTGAGGACATATATTTTTGCAAGCCATACATCCATTGCATTTATTAGAATCTAAAACAAGATTTTTATTACTACTTTTATTTTCAATTTTTCTAGAATTTATTAAATCGTTATATTTAATTTTAATATTTTCTTTAATATACTTTTTTTTAATAATTAAAATATATTTTAATTTTTCTCTTGTAGGCATTTTTATTTTTTTCAAAGTATTGGTTATTAGTTTTGAAAATCCATGATTTCTTTTTATTTGATTTAAAGAATTTCTGGCTATTCTTGAATGGCTATCTTTTCTTACTAAACAATTATATAAATTTTTATCAACATATTTTGCTACACCTTTATACGCTATGAGCAATATTAATTGCCAATTTTGACCTTCTTTCGATAAATATATATTTGTGCCATTATTATACTTCAAAAATTCAGCAAATCTTATCATTATTACACCTGAAAAACAATGAACATTATTTGTTTTCATTAAGTAATCAGCAAATAAATTTTCTTTATAAATATCAAATGGTTTACATACTTTTATTAAAGATAAATCATCTTCATTTCGAAATGCAACTCCACATCTTACATAAGAAATGTTTTTATCATTTAATAGAGGCTTTACCATTTCTTCTATAGCATTATTTTCATAATAATCATCCGAATCCGGCCAAATCAAAAATTCACCCTTTACATACTTAAGACCATTGTTTATAGCTGAAGCTTGTCCAGAATTTTTTTGATAAATATATGTATAATCAATGTTTTGTTTAGAAAATATTTCCTTATATTTAAAAGCTATCTTTTCTGTTTCATCTTTGGATCCATCATTTATAAATATTATTTGAATTTTTTTATATGTTTGATCCAATAAAGAATCAAAATATCTCTTTAAATATTTTTCTCCATTAAAGCATGGAGTAATTATAGAAACTAAGCCCTTTTCCATATCTTTTTCATCTCCCTGTTTATAATTGAAAATAAATATTTTAATGGTTTTGATTTTCTGTAAATTAAAAGTATCGTTAAGATAAATATTATAATAGTAGTTATAATTATGAATACCATGAATAAAACTGGGGAACTAATCTTAATTGTATTGAAAATCTGATTTAACAATAAACCATTTATTATTAAAAGGAAAATATAACCAATATAAGAAATATAGTATTCTTTCGGAGAAGTTTTCAAAACATATTTACAAACAACATAAGGTCTATTCCAACAAGGCAAAACCAAACTACTAACTAAAGTTCCTATCAATACTCCCGCTATTCCTAGTGGTTTAACTAATATTATAGAAACAACTAGGTTTATTAATGCTTGAATTAAGGGAACATATTTATCTTCATTATAAATTCCTGCCGCTATTTTAAAAGAAGAAACTGGGGTTCTCATACCTGTAAAATAAAAATTTAAAACTATTATTAAAACTATAAAATTGTTGAAAATATAACTTTCACCCAACCATAAAGTAATAAATCTATTAAGCATAAAATATAAAATTAATGCTGATAGACCATATATAAGAAATCCAATAAAATTAATATTGTTAAAAACCTCAATATGTTTTTCTTTATTTTCATTTTCTGCTATTAAATTTCCTATACTAGAAACCACACTTTTAAATATTGCTGATATAAGAGTATTTAATGTATTAATAAATAATAAATAATTTGAATAAATTCCAACAATATTTATAGATAACGCTGCTGATAATATTATGTTGTCTGTTCCATTAATAGAATAATCACCGATTTTATGAAAAATCATTGCTTTTATATTTTTTTTAATTAAAGCGCTATCATCTGAATCTAAGGATTTATTACTTTTGAAACTAACATTTGGGTATAATTTTGTTATATATCTATTTGTAATAAAACGTTGTAACAAAGTTAATGAAAATTGACTAACTAAATATAAGATATAATTTTTTGTGAAATATAAAATAGCTATTTGAACAAAAGAAATTATAAATTTAAAAAGAAAATTTATTTTAGTCAATTTATAGTTTTTTTGGTCTGCAACTATTAAAATATCTTTAAAAGACACAAAATACCAAAAAACAGAATTAATTAAATAAAGAAAATAAATTAAATTTATATTACTAAATAAAGAATAATCTTTTATTATAAGTTTTAAAAAGAAAGACAAAATTATTCCTAAAACTAATATTAGAATTCCAATGTACATATATACTTTTTTGTAAAAAGACATTAGTATACTTACTTTTTCATTATCATTTTTTGATAATGGTTTATACAGTGAAAAAGTGATAGCGGTTCCAAAACCCAGTTCTGCTATTGATAACATTGATAACACATTAGTTAATAAACCATTCAACCCTAGATATTGAGAGCCCAAAAACTTAATAAAAAGTGTTCTTACAACAAAAGCAAAGATAATACTTAAAATCTCTAAACTCAAATTAGACAACACATTTAAAAAACTGTTTTTTGTTCTCATAAATACCTCTTTTATTTTAAATTATTTTTTAAAAATTGAATACTTTTTTCTTTTTCATTAGCAATTATTTGATTTGCATTTGTATAATTTATATTAGTAATATTATTTATATATTCTATTTTTCGATCTTTTAAATTTAATAAATCTAATAAATAATCTATTCTTGAAATCATACTTTCCTTGTTTTGATTTCTTTCAAAAATATAAAAAGATTTTTTAAAAATTATAGAAAATATCATTGTATGGTATGAATCTGTTAACACCAATTCAGAATTCTTTATATAATATAAAAATTCTGAGGGACCAGATATATATACTTCTTTTTGTCTTTCATCAAGCATATTAATTATATCACAATTTTTTTCTTTAGCTATTTGCTGAATATTTTCTTCTAATTTTGGTGATAAATTTCCTAAAAAACATTTTAAAATATATTTTTTATTCGGTTTAACTTTAGGTTCTTTTATTACCTTTTCCCATTCTTCTTTTGTTAAAAGGAGAGTTGGATCCAAAACTGTTGTGGATTCTTTTCCAATTAATGAATAAACAAGATTTTCTCCATCTTTTTCTCTTACAGAAATAGCCTTTATATGATTTAAACCATTTTTATAAAAATCAAATTTTTCTTCCGGAATTTTTGTTATGCCAAAACTAGCGGCATAAGATAAAGTTTTATTTTTATCTGCAAATTTCAAAAAATATACATCATTTTCATCTGTAAATGTATAATTCCAAACTTGATCACTACCAACAATATAATTATTATATTTAATTTTATTATTTAAAACAGCTTTATAATTATAATTTATATTAATTAAAAAATTAAAAATTTCAAAATTTTTTTTCCTAAGCCTTTCGAGTTTCAAACGATTTATGTGTTTTAATATTATTTTAACAAAATTTTTAATATATATTTTAATTCTATAAACGAAACTTTCCTTTTTTTCGGAATATAACCATATGGTTTCAGAACTAAATCCCATTTTTTCTATTGTTTCTTGCAATGCATAATTTTGTAACCTGTTCCCATAATTTTTATATCCACACAAAGTAAAAATAGCAATTTTTTTCATTGAATTCTCCTTTAATTCCAATATCTTCCCCATTCTAAATCAATCGAATCAGGAGAAAATTTTTCATATCCACTACCATGAGTGAATGTTAACTCTCCAAAGTATATTTTACCATTAACATTATATAAATCAACTCTAATATAATCAAATTCTTTTGATAATTTTTTTGCTACGAATAACATTTCTTCTAAATTATCAGGCTTGTTTATCTTGTTTTCATTCTTTTTAAATCCTAAACTATAATCTAATTCTTCCCAATTTTCAGAAAAAAAAGCTCTTTTATGATTATTCATACGATCTGAATCTACTTGAATTATTACTTTAGAATTTTTGTTATTATTGAAAATATGTATTTTATAATCATCTGGCACCTTATTCTCTTTTGTTAAAAGCAACTTTTCAACAATCACTTTTGGACTTACTTTGCTGTAAAACATCTCAAAACTTCTATACCAAAATTTAATTTTTAAAAATTTGTTTACTTTTTTTACTAATTCTTCTAAAGTTTCTTTTTCCTTGTCGAATACAATAAGATTTGTTTTGCTAGCATTATTAGTTTTTATAACAAAAGAATTTGGTAATTCTTTTAAATCTTTGACTTTTATATTGTCCCCAACAAATAATAAAGGAATCAAATATTTTTCACCAACTTTATCTTTTATATAATCTCTTGCTTTATATTTATCTGCACAAAGAAAATATAGAGGATTATTATAATTTAATTTTCTCAATTGTATTTTTTCATTAAATCTAGATGGATTATTTAAATTTAATTTTTTACCTGTTTTTAAATAATAATAAAATTTTAGGACTTTTTTCAAACCTAATAGTTTTAAAAGTTTTTCTCCACAAAATTCCTTTATATTTCCTTTCATAATTTACTCCTTTATTATTTCATTTATTATTTTTGTTATTCTTTGATTGAATTCTTTATAATTAAATTTGGTTTTTATAATATATCCTTTTTCTAAAAATTCTTTCATGCCTTCATAAATACCTTTTTCACTATTTTCACATAAAATTCCATATCCTTCTTCCACAATTAAAGAGGCATCAGCGACATCAGTAGATATTATTGGAATTCCTAGTACTCTAGCTTCATTTAGAACTATACCATAACCTTCAAAAGAAGAAGAAAATATAAAAGCATCAGATATTTTATAATATGGAAAAGGATTCTTCTTTCCTCCCAATAATTCAATATTATTTAATTTTAAATCAGATATCATTTGTTTATAATATTGATGATCTTTTCCGTCACCAATTAATAAAACTTTAAATTTATATCCTTCTTCATTTAATTTTTTTGTAGAATTAATTATCCTTGATATTTTTTTGTGGAAATCTTCATGTCTAGCAACATTTAGAAAAGTAATGATTTTTTCTTTGGATTTATTTATTTTTTCATTGCTGTTTTTTAAAATTTTTTCTCCATCAATATAATTATTAGCAACTACAATTTCACCCTTATAATCGGGATATATTTCTATGAAAGATTTTTTAGCACACTCGGAAACGCAAACAACTTTTGAAAACTTGCAAAATTTTAATTTATTATTTAATTTTTTTAATTCTTTTGATGTTCTTGATCTTAACAAATCAGTATGAATAAATACAATACTATTTTTGCTTTCTAATCTAGTTATTTTTGATAATATTCCATGATGATGAGAGTAGCAAATTGAAACATCATATTTTTTAAATAATGCTTTAATTAATTTAAATAAAATCTTATAAGAAGTTATAATTTTACCAAAAATATTCCAATCTCCTTTATAAACTATATCTAATTTTATTGACTTAGGTAAAAAATCAATATAATTTATTTTACTATTATACACTAATAATAAAGTAACATCATAATTTTTTAATAAATCACTTTCATTTAATAAATCTACAAGAGCTTTTTCCATTCCTCCGACAGATAATTTTGACATGTTAATTTTTAAACTTTTTTTCATTATTTTTTACTCACTATAATATTTTTCCATTTTTCAATTATTTTTTGATTATTTCTCGTTTTAACTATTTTAACTGCATTATCCGATAATTTTTTACGTAAATTTTTATCTTCAATCAAAATATTTATCTTATTTGCTAAACTTATAATATCATTTGCATTTATCTCTTTATTATAAAAATATTTAAATCTATCTTCTAATCTTACTATTAAACCATTTTCTCCATCTGTTATTATATCATCAACGCCTACCAACCAATCATATGAAATTGAAGGTAAACCGCAGGCCATAGCTTCAACTAAAGAATTAGCATAACCTTCAAATCTAGACGCTAAAACATAAATTGAAGATTTATTTATTTCTTTAACTATATCTTTTGTTGACGGTTCTAAAATTACAGATTTCTGAAGATTATTATCATTAATAATCTTAACCATCTCTGTTTTGTAATAACCATCCCCAATTATTCTTAATTTCCATTCCGGATGTTTTTTTACAACATATTTAAAGGCTGGTATTAAATAATCATATCCTTTTTGCTTATCAAATCGTCCAATCGAAACAATGCTCTCACTATCAAGATTTTCATTTTTAATGGGCTTTATTCCCAAAGGATTATATATTTTTATTATGTTTAGTTTATTATTAAAGATTTTGTTGTAAATGCTTATATTTTCATCTGAAGAGGTTATTACAATATTAACTTTATCAATAAAATACTTTTTTATTATGTTTTGCTGTTTTTTATTATAACAGTAATAATGAACGGCTTCTCTTACTATTACTTTTTTGCAATTGATATAAGGCAAGAATTTTATAGCTGTTTGTACTCCTCCGAACACAATAATGCTTTCATAATTTATTTTTTTTACTATTTTTTTAATACCAAAGTTTAGTTTTATTTTTTCAAAAATTTTTTCAAAAAATCTATTAATATAATATAAAAGTTCACCTTTTTTATATTTCTTAGAATTTAACTTATACCTATCAAATATATAAAAACTTTTTATTCTATCATCATATTTGTAATATGAATTTTGATTTGACTTAAATAAACTTATTAAGGACACTTCATATTCGTTTATAAAATCATTTGCTAAAGTTGAAATTACTCTTTCAACTCCACCCATTCTATCTAAGCTTTCATCTATAAAATAAATTTTTTCCATAATAAAATCACTCCTTATTTTTAAAAGTTTCTATTAAATATTTTACTATTTTTTGACTAGCAAAACCATCTCCATACGGATTGATTGCTTCACTCATCTTTTTGTATTCGCTTTCATCTGTAAGTAATTTTTTTGTTTCCTTGTATATATTTTCTTCTTTAGTTCCAACTAATTTTAAAGTACCAGCTGTTATCCCTTCTGGTCTTTCTGTTGTTTCTCTTAATACTAAAACTGGTTTTCCTAAATAAGGTGCTTCTTCTTGCAATCCCCCAGAATCCGTTAAAATTATGTAAGATCTTTTTTCAAAATTATGAAAATCAATTACATCTAATGGCTCTATTAATTTAATGTTATCAATTTCTTTTAAAGACTCTTTTGCTATTTCTCTTATTTTATTATTTAAATGAATAGGATAAATAATTTTTATTTCTGGAAATTCTAACGCTATTTTTTTGACAGCATTAAAAATATTGTACATGGGTTCACCTAAATTCTCTCTTCTATGAACAGTTAATAAAATCATTTTACTATCTTTAAGCCAAGTAAATATTGAGTTATCATAAGTTTCAGAAATTGTTGTTTTCATAGCATCTATCGCGGTATTGCCTGTTACATATATTTTATTTAAATTTACATTTTCTTTAATAAGATTCTCTTTACTTAATTCTGTTGGAGCAAAATTTAAATCTGCCAAACAACTAACCATTCTCCTATTCATTTCTTCAGGAAACGGAGAATATTTATCATATGTTCTTAACCCCGCTTCAATATGACCGATTTTAATTTGATTATAAAAAGCCACAAGAGATCCAGCAAAAGTTGTGCTAGTATCTCCGTGAACTAATACTATATCTGGCTTTTCAAATTTTATAATAGGATCTAATCCAAGTAAAATCTTATTTGTTATATCTGATAACGTCTGATTTTGAGTCATTATATTTAAGTCATATTTTGGTTTAATTTTAAAAACATCTAAAACTTGATCTAACATTTCTCTATGTTGTGCAGTAACACAAACTATAGTTTCAAAAATATTATTATTATTTTCTAATTCTTTAATAACTGGTGCCATTTTTATTGCTTCAGGCCTTGTACCAAAAATAATCATTACTTTAATCATGCTTTTCTCCTTTAAATATATGTAATAAATTTGTAAACTTTCTGTAGAATTCCGCTTTTGTATTGTTGGTAAGCCTTAATCTAATAAATTTTACTATTTTATATTTAAATTTACTTTTATCTAACCAAGATCCTGTAAATATATGAATTGCAATTGATTTTTTTGATGGATTACATAAAACATCATCTTTATATACTTTTATATCATCTTTTAATGTTTGCTCAATATTTCCAATTTTACAACCAAAATCATTTATTAATATATTAGAAACTGAAATAGTATTATTGTTTTCAAAATTAAATTGATATTCGTCTAAATTATCATAATAATCCAATATTTTTTTTAATAAAGGGTGTCCTTTTTCTGCTCCAAAAACAGCAGTAAAAGGCGAATTTTGACTTTCATATCCTACAAAAGCTCTGTTATTTAATAAATTGTCAAAATTGTGCAAAACTAATACATCAGTATCCAAATAAATACCCCCTTCTTTATATATAATATATGCTCTTATATAATCGCTTACAAAAGCCCATTTCTTGGCATCATAAGCAGCTTTAACAAAGGGATGGCTATTAATGTCAAAATTTGTTTCATTCCATTCAATAATCTCATAATTTTTTAAATGTTTAGGCCAAGTTTTCATACATTTTTTTATATCTTTTGGCTTTTCTTTGCCTCCAACCCAAACACAATGAATTTTTTTAGTTATCATAGAATTCTCCTTATTTTTTATATGTTATATCTTCAACCACAATTTTTCTATCACTTTTTATTAATTTATTGCTATCATATTTGCCCTTTAAAATCACTCCTGCTCCAATAACATTTTTATTACCAAGATAAGTGTCTCTAAGTACAACTGAATTAGTTCCAATCCAATTATCATTGCCAATAATTATTTTTCCTTTATTAAAATTTGATTTAATGTCTTTTGATAAATCATTAAAAAGATGATCATGATCATAAAACTTAACATTTTCTCCAAAAATATTATCATTACCGAGCATAATGTTATTCTGGCAATTTATTGTACAATAATTATTAAAGAAATTATTATCACCTATTTTCAAATTCCCGGTTTTAGAAATGTTTATTATAAAATTTTTTCTAAAATTAAAGTTTTTCCCAATAGATAATCTCTTTCCATATTTAATTTTATAAAAGTTGATTTTAAGTTTTTTGAAAAATTTTATAAATATTATTGGAAAAAATAAAACTATTTTTTTAAATATTTTGAAAAAAAATCTTTTTATAACAAGTAAAACTTTTTTAATTGCTATTATGTAATAAATCAAAAAATTTAAAAACGGTTTATTTAAAAATTTTCTAAATCTGTAAATTTGTTTGTAATGTTTATTATTTATAAGATAATTTTTATTAAAATTTTGTTTTGAAAAAAATTTATTTATTAAATTGATAAACTCCACTTTTTCTTTGTATTTAAATTTCAATGAATAATTTAAATCATCTAAATAACATTGTAAATATAGTCTTTTTATGGATATATCAAATCTAGAGTTTTTTTCTATAATTTTTAAATTTTTATATTTTTCTTTTATTTTATCTAAATTTAAGGTTGCTGTAATTCTACCAGAATTTTCATTTTTTCTGTTGACTACATAAATTGGCTCATTATAATAATAAAATTTTTTGGATCTACTATAAATTTCATATGTTAATACTGCATCTTCAAAAACTCTAGAAGATAAAAAATCTTCTTCTTTTACTCTGTCTCTTTTTACTATTTTATTACATAAACTTAATCTAAACGATTTATCATACAAGTAACTAATATCATATATTCCTTTTTCAATGTTTTCTGTATATATAATTTTATCTAAAATATCTACATTATTATACGAATTATACATTTGTCCAATAACAAAATCTATATCTTTATATTCATTAAAGATTTTTATAATATCTGAAATAACATAACAATTATACAAAGTATCATCAGAATCAACAAAATATATTAAATTGCCCGTGCTCTTAATAAAACCATTTTTTCTAGCAATTGAAGGTCCTTGATTATTTTGATTTATTATATTTATTCTTTTATCTTTGTTCTGATATTCTTTTAATATTTCTAATGAATCATCAGTACTTCCATCATTTATAAATATAAATTCAATATTTTTATAATCTTGCCTAATTAAGCTATTAATGTGTTCTATTAAAAATTTTTCTTTATTATAAACTGTACTTATAATACTGACTTTCATAAAAATACCTCCATTTGTTTTTATTTATAGCTAGTTTTTGATGAGAATATTCCCAATATATATCCTAAATAAGTAGTAACAGCAGAAGCAAATAAAACATGACCAGATATATAAGCTCCAAACACGCACATAAATACGCCAACTAAAATAATGTTTTCATCATTAAATATATTTATAGGCTTTTTTAAGAATTTAAAAATTATGACTCCAACATAAAATACTAATGGTAATAAAATAATCACAAATCCTAAATACCCATACTCATAAAACAAATCATGAAAATCTCTTTCAATTATATTATCAATCGTTGTATCATTAATATTATAATTTCCATATCCTATTCCCAATGTTTTTTGGATTAATGTGGTTTTTTTATATACAACTTCATACTCTTTTAATTTTTCTTCTCTTCCATTTAAAATTAAATCATTTTCTCCTTCTCCAGATATAACTTTAACATAGTTTTTAATCTTTTCTAAATTTTCATTAGTGTTTGAACTCATAGGAATTTTACAAAATACATTATACTTTTCAAAAAGTTGGAAATTATTATAACAAACAGAAGAACCCGGAGTTATAATAAATATCATTAATATAACTAAAGAAACTGCACAAATATTTTTTAATTTATCTTTATCTAAATGTTTTATTAATTTAATTAATTGCAAAAATAAATATACTACTAAGGTCGATATTAAGCCAATATATGCAGATTTAGTACCAATTTCTAGTATTGAATATATAGCTAATATTAAAACTATACTATCAAAAAATGAAAACTTAGATTTAATAAATTTATATAAACATATTGGAAATAACAATACTAATATCATACTAAGTTCATTAGCGGAATAAAACCATCCAGAACTTCCATCAATACAACCAATAGTATTACTATAAGAACAAAATTGAGTTCCAGTAAATTTAGAAATTAACAAAACTAAAGAAATTAATATTATATTTATTGAAAGTATATCAATTGATAATTTTTCTTTGTCATTATTTTTGTTATATTTAACAAAAAATAATAATGAAAAAGGGAAATAACATATTTTGATTATATTTTTTATTTCACTTAAAAAATTATATGAACCCTTAGTATAATAATTTAATATTATATTTGATAAAAACACTATAAAAACAATTCCAATATAAATATAATTATTTGATTTTTTAAATTTATCAAAAAAAATTAAATAAATTAACATATAAACGAAAAATATAAT
Source organism: uncultured Muribaculaceae bacterium (assembly GCA_964396655.1). Taxonomy (GTDB): domain Bacteria; phylum Bacillota_I; class Bacilli_A; order RF39; family UBA660; genus CAYNFP01. The sequence continues at coordinate 14,606 of CAYNFP010000008.1, forward strand.
TCTTATTATCATTCCAAAAGTTAAAATAAAATTTAGATTAACTTTCATAAAATATGTCATTACATCTACCAAAGGCTGCAAAATCATAAATATAGTTATAATTTTATTATTATAAATTTTTTTCAAAATTTCCATTAAAACTCAACTCCTTGTTTAATTAATTTTGATTTCTAAGTACCTATTTTTATTATAACAAATAACAAAAATATTATCTACTTTTGTTATAAAATTAAGCATTAAAATCAAATATTTTATTGATTTTAATGCTTTTTCTATTTTATTTAACTATCCATGCATTTGGAACATATCTTTCCCCTGTATAACTCCATCCTGCAGGATTATTATACAATTTTCCATTAACTACTAAGGTTGCAGATCCGCCCCCGTCTAAATTTGCTGCATTGTATGCTTTATATCTAACAAAAATATCTGTAAGATCTTCCATACCTATTCCACTTATACTTCCCTTGCCATCTATTACAATCATTAATACTATACCATCTTGTCTTTGACCTATAGCAGTTCTTGGTCTATAACCATAGCCACCATTCCCCTTAAATTCTGATACTTTGCCATTAACAATTAAAAACGGTTTAAAAGTAACACTATCCCTAATACCTGAATCAATTGCATCTTTTCCAGTCATACTTGTTAACACTAGAACATTATCTTTATTAAATCCCACGATTTTTGCTTTATTAGTAGCATTATATAATAATTTACTATTTTGAATAAAAATTCCTTGAGGCCTTAGTGCGCTACCCGTTCTTGTAAATCCACCGCCATTTATAGCAATAACCGCCTCATTCTCTTTAGCTATAGTAGTTGTTTCTTGTCCGCCTTTTGATAAATTTTTAGCTAAAGCCATACTTATTCTAGAAGGATCATAGACAACAACAATATTTCCTTCCCAGGTTTTACCTTCAATAGAAATTATTTTATATAGTTCTTCATCATCATTTCTTTTTAATATCTGTTCTTCATAAATAGATTCATATTCTCCAGTATCTGTAACTTTAGTTATTTTTATTTTATTTGTATCTGTTGCTTCTCCGGCATCAATTACTACATTATTTTTTGCTATTTCTTTAACATAATCAGCACTATATAAAACATATGCAAAATAATCATGATCCATAGAAGTCAATGCAGTTGAAACTAACCAGTTTCTAAAAAATGCAAATGGCCCATAAGCAACAAAGAAACAAGCAATAGCAATAATATCTACTATTATAAGAATAACACTGTATATCCCAATTTTCTTTTTTGGTTTTGAAGGATTAATTAATATTTCTTCATTATTCTGCACTTGATTGTTCATCTTCTAAAACCTCCAATACATATGGTTTATTAATTGTACCCTTACCAGAATCTAATATGGCGCTTCCTGCAATATTTATAACTGGTCTTACTTTTAATTCTGCTGTTACGAAATTAACAAAAACTTTATTTTCTTCATTAATAGTATATATTAAATTATCATCTCCATAAGGTCTAGAACTTAGGAATATATCTCCATATTCATTAGCGTATAAATCATCTAATTTTAATGTACCAACTTTTAAATCTACACTATTAGAATATAAGTCTGTATATTTATAAGTGCTATAATCTGTTATTTTTCCATAATACCATGTTGATGTTTCTATTAAGTCATTATTTTCTAAAGAATTATAAAAATCATTATTAAGATAGTATGTTAATGTACCTTGTTTATTTTCCATAGTATTAACTTTTGAATTATAAGATTTTAAAACTTCTTTGTCATCTACTTTTATATATCCATCTAAGGCTAATTTAACTTTTTCTACACTTCTATCAATTATTTTCCATGTATAACCACTATAAGTTACATAATCTCCAATATTGGTATCCATTAAAAATTCTGTTTTAGCTTTTGGATTTTCTATTAAATAAGGATTTTCTTCAGTTCCATTTCCTTTATAAACAGCTGTAGTGCTTTTTAAAGTTACAACTGGACGAACTCCATAGAATGAATTTAATTTTTCTTGTATATTTAAGCCTCCGTCAGTTGCGACATTCCAAAGTTTATTAACACTATTTCTTGATAATAACCAAAAACTTTCTCCATTATTTAAGAAACTTGAAGCTCCTCCTGCTATTTTATAATCATTTAAAGATAACATTGATACATAATTAGTCTTATCTGTAGTTTCACAAGTAATGTTTTCTACATCATCTATTTTATCTACACAAATCGTATTCTTTGTTAAATAAACATCTTGATTATTTAAAGTATTATAATAAATACCACCATTTGATATTTCATAATCATTTAGCCATTGTTGAATTAATGTATCATTGTAGCTTTCCGCTAAATCTTGTCCAAATAATACATCAGAATTTTCTAATACTATTTTCATATTTTTATTTTTATCTATGCTCAAAATCCTAAACATTCTTCCAGAATATTTAATATAATTGTATTTTGTGTCGCCTTTATACGTATAAGTTCCATCATTATTATCTATAAGACCAGTTGTTTGATCTATATAACTAATATTTTGTAATAAACTATCAACCAATAGTTTTACATCTTCTTTACTATTCATTTGTAAAGACCAAAAATGATATAGTCTATATGAATAAAATAAGACAAAAAACAATATAACAACTGTATTTATTAGCATTATAACTTTCCATTTATTTAATTTCTTTTCCATTAAAACTCCTAATCTTTTTATTCTACCTTTTATAATTTTACTAAATATATAAACTTTTATCAATGATTAAATAAAAAATATGTCAAAATAAAAAAACTTCAAAGTTAATTGAAGTTTTATTTAAAATTCATCATTCATTAAAAATTCAAATATATTGATATGTTTTATTCCATCTCTAGATAAGTCTAATTTATCCATGCTTATAACATATTTTTTAAAGCTATCATTTATATATTTATAAGCTCCAAATTCTCTTTCTATAGTGTCTTCTGAAGCTAAATAATAAGTTACTTGAATATACTTTGTTTCTTTGTTTTTTACTGCAACAAAATCAACTTCACCTTTTTTGGTTTTACCAGTATAAACTGTATAATCTCTACTAATTAATTCATTATAAACTAAATTTTCTAAACATATTGAAGTATTAATTGTTTTATCATTTGTTTTTATTTTTTTTATTCCTAAATCTGAAACATAGTATTTATTTAATGTTTTTAAAACGCTTTTTCCATAAACATCATATCTATTACTTTTATTCATAATAAAAACTGAACATAAATTTTCTAAATACGAGTATAAAGTTTGAGTGGAAATTTCAGAATTTTCATTTTTAAGATAATTAATTATATTAGTAACCGAAAATTCTTTACCTTCTGTTTCTAATAAATATTGCAATATTTTATTAAAAGATGTTATGTCTTTAACTCCAGTCCTTTCAACTATATCTTTTAATAAAATTGAGTCATATACATCTGATATATAAGTGGTCTTTGAATTTTCTTCTTTTAAAGAAAATCTTTGAGGCAAAGTTCCCCATTCAAATATATCAAATAATAAGTTTTCATAATCTTCTTTTTTTGTATTTGTCAATTCAACCACTTCTTTAAAAGTTAATGGATTAATTCTAAAACTAACATATCTGCCAGATAAATCTGTAGAAAGTTCTTTAAATGTCATTTTACTATTTGATCCTGTAATAAATATACTAAATTGATTTGTTACTCTCAAAGAATTTATACCTTTTTCAAAATTAACTACTTTTTGAATTTCGTCTAAAAATACATAATATACTTTTTTATCCTCAACAAATGATTTAATATAAGTATCTAAATCTTTGGCTGTTTTTATATCACTATAATCTAAAGATTCAAAATTTATATATATTATATGTTTATCATCAATCCCTTTTTCTTGTAATTCATCAATTATTTGAGTTAATATTACGGATTTTCCACTTCTTCTAAGACCGTATAATATTTTAATAAGATTAGTTTCATAATAAAATGGTCTAATTTTTTGTAAATAAATCTCTCTTTTTAACATTTTTTATCACCCGAAATAAATATAACACAAATATAACCATTTGTAAAGTTTTTTTGATGTATCAAAAAAACTTTTATATTTCAATCTTTTTTTTGATACATCAAAAAAACTTCAAAGTTAATTGAAGTTTTATTTATTATTTTTCCATTAAGAAAGTTTCTTCTAATGCTTCAGAAGCATCTTCACTTATTAATTGTCTTTCTAATTCTAATTCAATATTAGAATATTCTCTAGCACCTGTTCCAGCAGGAATTAATTTACCTAAAATTACATTCTCTTTTAATCCTCTTAAATGATCAACTTTACCTCTAATTGAAGCATCAGTTAATATTCTAGTGGTTTCCTGGAATGACGCTGCTGACAAGAATGAATCTGTTTCTAAAGATGCTTTAGTAATACCTAATAGAACTGGTTTACCAGTTGCTGGTACTCCACCTTCTAATACTATAGGTTTATTTACCTCTGTAAATTGTTTTAATGATATTGATGTCCCCTCTATAAGAGTAGTATCTCCAGAATTAACAATTTTCATCTTAGGAATCATTCTTTTTGCAACAACCTCTACGTGTTTATCAGACATATCAACACCTTGAGATTTATATACTTTCTGAATTTCTTTTAATATATATTCTTGAACTGTTATAGGATCTGTTACTGATAATAATTCTTTTGGAGCAATTGCGCCTTCAGATAAAGGTTGCCCTGCTTCAACTTGCTCTTTTAATTCAACAGCAAGTTTTGAATTATACATTGTAACATGCTCACGTACTTCAACATCGTTTGTAATATATATTTTATATTTACCTTTGTCAGATTCACTGATTTTAGTAACTTTACCACTTATTTCTGCAATTGTAGCTTTAACTTTTGGAGTTCTAGCTTCAAATATTTCTTCAACACGTGGTAAACCTTGAGTAATATCTCCTGCACCAGCAACACCACCTGTATGGAATGTTCTCATTGTTAACTGAGTTCCTGGTTCACCAATACTTTGAGCAGCCATAATACCTACAGCTTCACCTATTTCAACTACTTCACCAGTAGCTAAATTGTTTCCATAACATTTACGACATACTCCGTTTTCTGTCTTACATGTTAATACACTTCTAATTTCTACTGTTTTAATTCCAGCAGCAACTATTTTATCAGCTATAGCTTCAGTAATTAACTGATTTTTTCCTATTATTTCTTCTTTAGTTTCAGGATTTATAACTTTCTTATTAGTAAATCTTCCTAATATTCTTTCTCCTAAACTTTCAAGAACTGCTCCACTCTTTTCATCAACGAATGCACTTACTTCAACACCTTGAATAGTGCCACAGTCATCTTCTTTTACTAATACATCTTGAACTACATCAACTAATCTACGAGTTAAGTAACCAGCATCTGCTGTTCTTAAAGCTGTATCTGCAGTTCCTTTTCTAGAACCATGGGTACTTACGAAAAATTCTTGTACATTTAAGCCATCTTTAAATGAGGCTAAAATAGGAATTTCATCAATTTCACCATTTGGTTTAGCCATATTACCACGCATACCTGATAACTGAACTAATTGAGCTTTACTTCCTCTAGCTTTTGAATTGAATATTAATGAAAGTGGATTATTCAAATCTTTCATAGCATTTTCAGCTAAATCATTTTGAACAACTTCTCTTGCATTAAACCATAAATCAATAACTTTATCGTGTCTTTCTCTATCTGTTATTAATCCACGTTTAAATTGTTTATTTATTTGTTCAATTGTTTTATAAGTTTCAGCAATAATTTGTTCTTTCTTATCGCTTCCTTTAATATCACTTAATGATATTGTAATACCTGCTAAAGTTGAATGTTTAAAGCCTAAATTCTTTAATTTATCCAACATAATTGATGTTTCAGTAGTTTTATATCTTTTGAATATTTGTGCAATTATACGCTCTAAATCACCTTTTTGGAAAGCATTTACTAAAGGCATATTTGCAACTGCTTCTACTAAATTAACACCTTTTTCTATAAAGAATCTGTCTGGTGTCATATTTTCAATATTTTGTTTAGTAGCTTCATTTATGTATGGATAAGTTTCTGGTAATATTTCATTAAATATTATTTTACCAGGAGTAGTTACTAAATATTTCTCTCTTTGTTCATCAGTAAAAATCTTATATTTAAAACTTCTAGTTAAAACACATACTCTTGTATGTAGAGTTATATCTTTTCTTTCATAAGCCATTAAAACTTCATTTGAGTTTTTATAAGCTTTTCCTTCATTTGGCAATCCTTTTTCTTCCATTGTTAAGTAATAGTTACCTAAAACCATATCTTGTGATGGAGTAACAATAGGTTTACCATCTTTAGGACTTAAAATATTATTTGCACCTAACATTAATATTCTGGCTTCTGATTGAGCTGCTTCACTTAAAGGTACATGTACAGCCATCTGATCACCATCAAAGTCTGCATTAAATGCATTACATACTAATGGATGAAGTCTTAAAGCTTTACCACCAACTAATTTTGGTTCAAATGCTTGAATACCTAATCTATGTAGTGTAGGAGCACGGTTTAATAATACTGGATGTTCTTTAATAACATCTTCTACTATATCCCATAATCTATCATCTTGCGCATCTATTAATTTTTTAGCACCTTTTATATTATGAGCTAAATCTCTTTGAACTATTTCATATATAACATGTGGTTTAAATAACTCTAAAGCCATTTCTTTTGGAATACCACATTCATGCATTTTTAAAGTAGGTCCTACTACGATAACGCTACGACCAGAATAGTCAACACGTTTTCCTAATAAATTCTGTCTAAATCTACCTTGTTTACCTTTTAACATTGAAGATAAACTCTTTAATGCTCTATTTCCTACACCTTGAACACTTTTTCCACGTCTACCATTATCAATTAAAGCATCTACTGCTTCTTGAAGCATACGTTTTTCATTTTGAACAATAATTGTAGGAGCTCCTAAATCCAATAATTTTTTAAGACGATTATTCCTATTGATAATTCTTCTATATAAATCATTTAAATCACTAGTTGCAAATCTTCCACCAGGTAATTGAATCATTGGTCTTATTTCTGGTGGTATAACTGGTAATACATCAAGTATCATCCATTCAGGTCTATTTCCACTTTCTAAAAATGCTGTTAAACAGTCTAATCTTTTAACTAAACTTATTTTTTTCTGACCTTGAACACGTTCTAATTCTTTCTTAATATTAGCAATTTCTTTTTCTAAATCAACTTCTTTTAATAAAGTTTTAATAGCTTCAGCACCCATGCCTACTATAAATCCATTACCATATTTTTCATAATTAGCTCTGTATTCTTTATCAGATAATGTTTGTTTCTTTTCAAGTGGTGTAATACCTGGATCTAAAACTACATAACTTACAAAGTAAATTACTTCTTCTAAATCTCTTGGAGACATACCTAATACAAGTCCAATTTTAGGTGGTACACCTTTTGTAAACCATATATGTGCGACAGGAGAAGCAAGTTCTATATGTCCCATTCTTTCTCTTCTTACTTTAGAACGAGTAACTTCTACTCCGCATCTATCACATATTACATTTTTATATCTTAGTCTTCTATACTTCTTACAAGAACATTCATAATCCTTAGTAGGTCCGAATATCTTTTCACAAAATAATCCATCTCTTTCAGGTTTAAGTGTTCTATAATTTATAGTTTCTGGTTTTTTAACTTCTCCGTATGACCAGCTACGAATTTTTTCTGGGGAAGCAATTCCTATTCTAATTCCTTCAAAATTATTTACTTCCATTATTCTTCACTCCCCTCTTCAAAATTATCTGTTATGACATTTGATTTAGAAAATTCTTCAAATTCTTCTTCTACTTCCTCTTCGTCTTCTTCAGAGTTATAATTTTCTTCAAATTCATCTCCAGGTTCAACTATTGGTTCTTCTTCTTTTGAAATATCAATTTCATCAATAGTTATTGGAGCATCTAATTTTTCTTCTTCTTCTTCTAACTTTTTAAGTTCTTTAACTTCACCGTTTTTTGTAATAATTGAAATATCCAATCCTAATGCTTGGAATTCTTTAATTAATACTCTAAATGATTCTGGAACTCCGGCTTGATCAACTGGTTGACCTTTTACTAAAGCTTCAAATACTTTAACTCTTCCGATAACATCGTCAGATTTAATAGTTAAAACTTCTTGTAAAACGTGTGCAGCACCATAAGCATATAATGCCCAAACTTCCATTTCACCAAATCTTTGACCACCAAATTGAGCTTTACCACCAAGAGGTTGTTGAGTAACTAATGAATAAGGTCCAGTTGCACGAGCATGTAACTTGTCGTCAACCATATGTATAAGTCTTATCATATACATAACACCAACTGATACTCTCTTATCAAATTTTTCACCAGTTCTGCCATCATATAAATCAGTTTTATAATCGGGATCCAAACCAGCCTCTTTTGTCATCTCTTCTATATCTTCAATACTTGCACTATCAAATACTGGAGTTGCTATATGACAATTCAATTTCTTAGCAGCCATTCCTAAATGTAACTCTAAAATTTGTCCTAAATTCATACGAGAAGGAACACCTAATGGATTTAACATAATATCCACTGGAGTACCATCTGGTAAGTATGGCATATCTTCTTCAGGTAATACAAGTGACACAACACCTTTATTTCCATGACGTCCAGCCATCTTATCTCCAACTTGCATTTTTCTCTTTTTAACTATATATACTCTAACTATTTTTGAAACACCTGCTGGAAGTTCATCCAAGTTTTCTTTAGTAAATACTTGAACATCATGAACTATTCCTGCACTTCCGTGAGGTACTCTTAATGAAGTATCTCTAACTTCACGAGTCTTTTCTCCAAATATAGCATGTAATAATTTCTCTTCACTTGATAATTCTTGAACACCCTTAGGAGTTACTTTACCAACTAAGATATCATTTTCTTTAACTTCTGTACCTATTCTAATGATACCATCTTCTCCTAAATTCTTACGAGCTTCTTCACTTACGTTTGGAATATCTCTAGTAAATTCTTCAGGTCCGAGTTTAGTATCTCTACATTCTACTTCTTTCATTTCAATATGAATAGAAGTAAATACATCGTCTTTTACTATTCTTTCATTTAATATAACGGCATCTTCATAGTTATATCCATTAAATGTCATGAATGCTACTAAAACGTTACGTCCTAAAGCTAATTCACCTTTATCTGTTGAAGGTCCATCAGCAATAACCATACCCTTAGTAACAGCATCACCTTTTTTAACAATGGGATGTTGATTATAACAAGTTTCAGCATTACTTCTTTGATAACATATCATTTCATAAACATGTTTATCTTTACCATTTATATTTTTAACTATTACTTTCTTTGCGTCAACATAATCAACTACACCATCTTCTTCAGCAACAACTACTGCTCCTGAATCATGTGCTGCCATATATTCAACACCAGTTCCAATTATTGGAGCTTCTGGTTTTAATAATGGTACAGCTTGACGTTGCATGTTTGCTCCCATAAGTGTTCTGTTAGCGTCATCATGTTCCATAAATGGAATCATACTTGTTGTTACAGAAACTATCTGTGCTGGAGAAACATCTATAAAATTAACTTTATCTTTTGATACAAGTAAATTGTCCCCACAATACCTAGCAGGAACTGTTTCTTCTAATATTTTTCCTTTATTATCACAACTAATTGTTGCTTGTGAAATATAATAATCTTCTTCTTCATCAGCAGTCATGTATATCATTTCTTTTGTAACAGTACCATTAACCACTTTTCTATATGGAGTCATAATAAATCCATATTCATTTACTTTTGCATAACTTGATAATGATGTAATAAGTCCAATATTTTGACCTTCTGGTGTTTCAATAGGACATATTCTTCCATAATGTGAAGGGTTTACGTCACGAACTTCCATACCAGCTCTATCTCTAGATAATCCTCCAGGTCCTAAAGCACTTAATCTTCTCTTATCATTTAATTCTGCAACTGGATTTATTTGATCCATGAACTTAGATAATTTACTACTTCCAAAGAATTCCTTTAAAGCAGCAGCTACTGGACGAATGTTTATTAAACTCTTGGGAGTTACAACATCAATTTCTTGAGTTGACATTCTTTCTCTAATAACTCTTTCCATTCTTTCAATACCAACTTTAAATTGATTTTGAATTAATTCACCACTTTGTTTAACTCTTCTGTTACCTAAATGATCAATTTCATCTAAGCTTCCTACTCCATATTGTAAATTTAAATAATATGAAACAGAAGCATAAATATCAGAAATTGTTAATCTCTTAACATCAATACTTTGATCATTTCCAATAACTTTTAATACTTTGTTACTTCCATCATTAGCATATACTAAAACTTCTTGAATTTTATCATAAATATCTAATTCTTCATTTATCTTAGCAGTTTTTACACCATATCCATTTGCAAATAATGGTCTAATGCTTTCCAATATTTCTTTAGTAATAATTGTACCTTTTTTAACTACAACTTCTTTACCATCTTTAATATCTTGAGCAATTTTATTATTTAATAATCTGTCTAGTACATTTAGTTTCTTATTAAATTTATATCTTCCAACTTTAGCTAAATCATATCTGAATCTATCAAAAAATCTTGTAACTAGTTGATTCTTAGAACTATCTAATGTTGCAGGTTCACCTGGTCTTAATTTTTCATAGATTTCTATTAATGCTTCATCAGTATTAGTTGTACTATCTTTTTCAATAGTATTCTTTAAAATATCATCTTCACCAAATAAATTTAAAATATCTTCATCACTTGATAATCCCAAAGCTCTAAGTAATGTTGTTATTGTTACTTTTCTAGTTCTGTCTATTCTAACATGAAAAATACTACGAGCATCTAACTCATATTCTAACCATGTTCCTTTATTAGGGATTACTTCACTCTTAATTAGGTTTCTACCATTTTTATCAATTTCATTTTTGAAATAAATACTAGGAGAACGAACTAATTGCGAATTAATTACTCTCTCTACTCCATTAATTATAAATGATCCAGTAGGTGTCATTAAAGGCATGTCGCCTAAATACACCTCTTGTTCTTTAACTTCTCCTGTCTCATTAATAAATAACCTTGCTTTAACTTTTAGAGGAGCTGAATAACTAACTCTTCTTTCTTTGCTTTCACGCACTGAATATTTAGGCTCACTAAAATAATAATCACCAAATTCTAGTGATAATGAACCTGAAAAACTTTCAACGGGGAAAACATCTTCAAATACCTCTTTTATTCCTTCTTTTAAGAACGCTTCAAAAGAACTCTTTTGAATTTCTAGTAAATTGCTTAGTTCTAATGTATTGCGTGTTTTTGAGAAATTTCTTCTTTCTCTATGGTCACCAAATTTTTCTGTTTTGTATGCCACTATTTCACCCCAATTCCAATTATTTTTAAAAGACTACAATAATTTGAAAATCAATATATCGCAATTTATAATTTTAACAAACAATTGTAAACAAGTCAACGATTTTTAGCACAAAATATTAAATAGCCTTTATTTTTTTCTTTTATTTCTATTTTATAATCATTTTCTAATATTTTTTTAATAGTTAAAGCTCCCTGATCTTTACGAATTACAAACCATAATTCTCCATCTTTTAATAAATATTTCTTTGCATTTATTAAAATTTCCAAAAGCTTTTCCTTGCCCACTCTTATAGGTGGATTAGTAATAATTATATTATATTTTTTTGTAATGTTACTATAAGCATCTGAATAAAATGCATAAGCATTACATTTATATTTTTTTATATTCATTTTTGTTAAATGAATACTTCTTTTATTTATATCCACTAAGTCAACCTGACTTCCAGTTATTATAGATATAGTTATGCCTATAACTCCATAACCACTTCCTAAATCTAATATTTTAAATTTTTCGTTATGGAAATTCAAATACGTTTTAATTAATAAATCACTACCAAAATCAACTTTATTTTTTGAAAACACTCCTAAATCAGAATAAAAAACAAAAGAATTATCAAGTATCTTATACTCAATTTCTTTTATTTCGCTTTTTAAGTTTTCATTATTTGTAAAGTAATGATCCACTATTTATTATTCCCCTTTTCTTTTTAACTAATATAAACGCAAAAAAGCCTTTTTACCAAAGGCTTATTTATATTTATGCTAATTCTACTGTAGCGCCAACTTCTTCAAGTTTAGCTTTTAAAGCATTTGCTTCTTCTACAGGCATATTTTCTTTAACGTTTCCGCCAGCATCAGCTAAATCTTTAGCTTCTTTTAATCCTAGACCAGTAACTTCTCTAATTACTTTAATAACTTGTAATTTTTGAAGACCTGCTACTTTTAAAACTACTGTTTTAGTTGAGCTTCCTTCTTCAGCAGCTTCTGCTACTGGAGCAGCTGCAACTGCTACTGAACTTGGATCTACACCAAATTCTTCTTTCATCATATCAACTAATTCTTTTACTTCAAGAATTGTTTTTTCTTTTAATGCTGCGATAATGTCTTTATTTTCTATTTTTGCCATTATTCAATTCCTCCTTTTTCTAATTTTTCAGCATATAAGTTAAGACCTATACTTAAGTTTCTTAAATGTTCGATCAAACCACCAGCAAACATTGTAAGTAATCCTTCCATAGATGGAATATCTGCATATTGTTTAATTACATCTACACCAACAACTTCAGAATCGATATATCCAGCTCTTATTTCTAATGCAGGACAATCTTTTATGAATTTACTTAAAATTTTGATTGGTTCAATAATGTCATTTGAGAATAAGTAAACATTTGGGCCTTCCATAAAGTTATCTAATTTAATATTCTTATCTTTTAAAGCTAAGTCCATTAAAGTATTTTTATAAACTTTAATATCAGCGCCAATTTCTCTTAAACTTCTTCTAAGCTTTGTTATGTTATCAACTGTAAGTCCACGATAATTTAAAAGCAATAATGTTTTATTTTTATCTAACTTATTTTTGATTTCTTCAACAACAGCTTTCTTTTGCTCAAGAATTCTTTCGCTTGCCATGTCTCCTCCTTTATATTAATAAAGAAAGCCTTCCATAGGAAAGCTTATAAACGAAATTTATAAGTTCCTCGGTAGGATTTATTTTTACACCTACTGTCTATGGGACTTCTTCATCAATGTGTATTATATAATACTTTTATTTTTTTGTAAATACTTTTTTACAATTCAAATGATGTTACATCTAATTTTATGCCAGGACCCATAGTTGATGATATGCTAATGTTCTTAATAAATGTCCCTTTTACACCATTTGGTTTATTTTTAGAAATTTCTTTAACTACTGCAATTAAGTTTTCTTTTAATGCTTGTTCACTAAATGAATGCTTACCAATAATTACATGAATATTTCCATATGAATCATTCTTATATTGTGCTTGACCTTTTTTAATGTTTGCAATTGTTGCTTTAACATTTGTTGTAACAGTTCCTAATTTAGGATTTGGCATTAAACCTTTAGGTCCTAATATCTTACCAATCTTTCCTAATATAGCCATCATATCTGGAGTTGCTACTATTACATCAAAATCGAACCAATTTTCTTTTTCGATTTTTTCAATCATATCAACGTCTCCAACATAATTTGCTCCAGCTTCTTTTGCATCAGCTGCTTGGCTTTTAGTAATTACTAAGATTTTTTGAGTTTTACCAGTTCCATTAGGTAATACTATAGAGTTTCTTATATTCATTTCTGTTTTTTTAGTATCAATATTTACTCTTATAGCAGCTTCAACTGTTTCATCAAATTTTCTTGGTTTTACACTTTTTAAGATTTTTATCGCTTCATCTAATGTATAACTTTTATTTTTGTCCACACTTTTAGAAGCTTCCACATATAATTTACCATGTTTTTTCATAATATCCTCCTTACTGTGGTTTTTGGATTATTCTATTTTACTCGTCTTCTTTTTTATTTTCTTCAACTGTTTCTTCAGTTTCTGGTTCTTGTTCACTTACTTCAACTTCAGGCATTGCCTCTTCAGACATTGCTTTAGCGTCAGCTTGCATTTGCTCTAATTCAGCTTCCATTCTAGCAGCCTCTTCTTCAGCCTTAGCTGCTTCAGCTCCTTGTTCTGCTAATTCAGCATCATTTACACCTTTAATAGCAATTCCCATATTTCTTGCAGTACCAGCAACGATTTCCATTGCTTCTTCAATTGTGTATGCATTTAAATCCGGTAATTTAATTTCTGCTATTTTTCTCAAATCATCTTTTGTAATAGTAGCTACTACTTGATTGGCTCCTTTTGTAGAACCTTTAACAATATTAGCTGCTTTTAATAAAAGAGTTGATGCAGGTGGAGTCTTTAATACGAAGTCAAATGATCTATCATCATATATTTTGATTTCAACAGGAATAACATTTCCCATTTTATCTTTAGTAGCATCATTATATCTTGTACAAAACTCTTGTAAATTAATTCCTGCAGGGCCTAAAACAGTTCCAACTGGTGGAGCTGGTGTAGCTTTTCCTGCTTCTATTTGCAATTTAACTATTTTTTGAACATTCTTTGCCACGAAAAACACCTCCTATTTAGTATTTTTTTTCGCGAGTGGTATACGATAATCCACAATCTCCCACTAATCGAATTATATACAAATACAAATTCGCTTATTCATATTATCACATAAGTTCAAAGAATTCAAGAAGTTTTTATTTATTTCTTTGTCTTTTTTCATACCCTCTTTTTAAACTTTTACATAATTCTTTTGTAGAAGTGTAGCTAAAAGCTCCTAAAAATATAGTTGCTGGGATTGAAAGAATTTTTAATAAAATTCCCACTATGATAAAAGAATTTTCAATGTCACCATTATTTTTTTCTATAAAACTTTTATGTACCCTTTCAGCTTCTATTTTCTCAACCAAACACATTGGCATCATTGTTTCTTCATCAGAAGGTTTAGTGGTTGCAGCTTCAAAAGTGTTTTCAGTATCTGTCATATAATAATTTGTAAAATTAAAATACTTTAATAAAAAATGATAGAATTCATCTGAATCTATATTAGTTGTATCTATATAAAAATATTCTCCATCTACTTCTACAACATTCCAAGCATGGTCGGAATTTTCTACTTTAAATGATTTTATACCAACTTTATTTAGTAAAACATTAGTTATATAAGCATATGAAATACAAACTCCTTTACCGTTTTTCAAAAAACAATTTAAAGGATTTTTATTGCTATCATGTCCTGTTTTAATATCAAATTCATAATTTTCAATCACATATAAACATATTGCTTGTATTTTTTCTTTATCAGTCATATTTGGTTTAATAATTTCATTAATAATCTCATCTGTTTTTTTAGAATTAATAACGTCTGTTTCGGTTAAATTATTTTTTATATTTTTGTCTTTTAAATAATCTAATAACTCTTGAGTTATGTAAGCACAATTACTTATATTAATTTCTTTTAAATTTTTCATTCTATAAATAAAATTTATATTATTTAAAGAAGAAAGATTATTTATTGATAATTTAGTAATATTGGGGCATCTTTCAACTAACATATCTAAATTAGTAATATAATTACAATTATTTAATGATAAATTTTCTAAAGTTAACGGAAAATAACAAATACACTCATCAGTTACAGAAGAATAATATAAATTTAATCTCTTAACTTCAGATATAGATAAATTTATATTTTTAAAAGTTGTTTCATCAATATTACAACCCCAAAAGTATATTGGGCCAGTATATCCAGTTAAATCAATTATATTCCCATTATTGTCATATAATAAATTGTCTTTAAAAAGATAAGTTTGCTGCTCTGAGTCGGCAAAAATATTAACAAATATTGTATCGGTTGGTAAAATTTCATATTCTATAACTTCTCCACCTTCATTTTCAATATATATTTCATATTCTTTTTCATATTTTATATCTTCTACTATATCGCTTCCAAGATTGTAAGAAACAAGACCAGAAATAATAAGGGCTCCTATCATAATTCCCGTAATACAAATACGACCCGCATTTGCTTTTATACTACCACCTATAGCTTTTATTTTTGATACTAAATCATCAAATTTATATTTATTTTTAAAAGAACAATCATTTTTATTAACTGATATTTTTTTCATATTATTTTTGTTCCTCTACTTCATTTAAATTACTTTCTAACATATTTATTTCTTCTTCACTTAAATTTGTATCTAATTTTGATATACCAATAACATCTTCATACTTAGCAGCAAAATATTCATTTTCATTTTTATAAACAATAAAAAAAACATTACTTTTTTCATCATGAAGTCTAAATACAACTTCAACTTTTTTTACATTACCATTTTTTTCTGTTATATCTATGTATTCTTTCATAAAACACCCTTTTGGGAGAATATTATACACTTATATTGATTTTTGTCAATTTGAGCTATAGTTTATGTTATACTATAAATATGAAATATAGAGAATGGATATATATTATTTTAAACTTAATAGCCTCTGCTTTTTACTTTATAGCTTTTGCGACTAAAAATTTAACTTACTTAGGCATTGGTGGTGGCATACTTGTTATTAATTCTTTAGTTAATCTTATAAAACCTAAAAAAAAGAACAGAATTTAATCCATTCTTTTAACATTTATTAATTTGTAACAGTTCTACTTCTACTGGTGTTTCTTGACCAAATAAATCTATTAATACAGTTAATTTTTGATTGTCTAAATCAATTGTTTCAATCTTACCAAACATTCCTTTAAATGGCCCTTCTATTATTGTAATAGAATCTCCAACTTTAACATCAGTATTAACTTCCATTTTATTTAAGCCCTCATTAGCTAAAATCTTATCTATTTCTTGAGGTAACAAAGGTGTTGGTTTAGCTCCTTTACCAGATGATCCAATAAATCCTGTAACTCCAGGAGTATTACGCACAACATACCACGCTTCATCACTCATAATCATTTCTACTATAACATATCCAGGAAACATTTTTTTGACTTTTTCTTTTTTAACTCCATCTTTTATTTCAACTTCTTTTTGTTCTGGAATAATAACTCTAAATATATTATTTTCCATTCCCATAGATTCAGTTCTCATTTCAAGATTTTCTTTAACTTTACTTTCATGTCCCGAATAAGTATTTACTACATACCAAAGTTTATCTCCCATATTAACTAAATAACCCCCTCAAAAATGCAAATAAAACATCAAACGCATAAAAGAATAATGCAAAAAATGCTATCATGGTTAAACTTATAACTGATTTTTTAACCATATCTTTCCCTTTAGGCCAATGTGTCCTTTTAGCTTCTTTACCTACTCCGATAAAAAAACCTTTTATTTTATCCATATATAATCCTCCAAAAAAAAACACTTTCTTTTGTGTAACTAAAATATAACATATTATATTCTATTATTCAAGTGTTTTTTTATTATTTTTTAATATTTCTTTTAAACTTTTAATTATTGTTAATTTGAAGTCGAAAAATTCGGCTTCAAATAAAAAAATATAGATTCCTCTATATTTTAAAATGAATCAATATTTACTTTTATATTTCTTTTACCTTCATTATAAGCTTTAGCTTGTATTAAGGTTTTAATTGAATTAGCAATTTTTCCTTTTTTTCCAATTACTCTTCCCATGTCAGATTCACTAACTAAAATTTCGATTATTGTTCCTTCTTCAGTCTCAAAATCTTTTACTTTAACTAAATCTTCTTCTTTGGCTATATGAGTAATTAAGAATTCAGCAAATTCTACTAAAGTCATTATTTTTTAATTTTAGAATCATGAAACTTTTTCATAATTCCACTTTTACTGAAAATATTTTTAACAGTATCTGTTGGAGTTGCTCCGTCATTTAACCATTTTAATGCTAATTCTTCATTAATATTAGTTTTATTATCTTCTAGTGTGCTATAAGTACCTATTAATTCAATGAAACTTCCATCCCTTTTTTCTCTTGAATCAGATGCAACAATGCGGTAAAAAGGTCTTTTTTTAGAACCAATTCTTTTTAGTCTTAATTTAACTGCCATATTTTTTTCTCCTTCTTTATAAAATAATATTACTACAATTCAAAAAAGATGTCAACCTTTTTTGGTTAACACCTTATTGTTCTGAATTTAGAAAAGTTTCTTCAACTTGTTCATCTATTTCTTTATTAACTTCTTCTGGATTTACTTCTTCTTCTATAACGTCGTACTCTTCTTCATCATCTTCAACAATTATTCTTACCTTTGTATCACCTATTATTTCAACACCCAATTCTTTTTCTATTTCATAGTTAATAGTATTTTTAGATACATTTACATCTACACAATTTGGATTTCTTAAACTTTTTATAATTATCTCAGAATTATCTGTAAGAGTGGCTTCATCTTTTAATTTTATTTTAGCATTTTCTACATAATTAATTTTATCTGTTACAACACTAGTTTTAGTATTATTATCATAACTGTACCAAATGTTAACATCAAAGCTTCCCTGAATTAAAACTGTTCCATTATTGTTGTTTCCAAATAAATTATGGTTTATTACCCAACATCCCAAAACTGTATCAATGTTATCATTTACAGTTATACTATATTTGTTTTTAAATGTTTTTTTACCCTTTCCTATTACAGCTTTAGTAACTATCTCTTTATATTGTGCCATATATCCTCCTCATTTTAATTTATGCATTTAGCCTAAATTGTGTGAGAGGTAATATTTAAATCATTTTACCATCTAAACTAAAGCTTTTAGTTTTCTCTATTCTTACATTAATAATTTCTCCAATTTTATCTTTGGGTGCCTCAATATTAACTAATTTCATATTTTCAGTATATCCCATTAATTTAGTTTTATCTTTTTCACTTACTCCTAGTACTAAACATTTAACAGTTTTGTCTTTTAATTTTTTATTAGATTCATTACTATAATTATTGATACTTTCATTTAGTTCTTTTAACCTTTTATTTTTAATGCTTTCATCAACTTGATTATCCATAACTGCTGCAGGAGTTCCAACTCTTGGAGAATATATAAAAGTAAATGCACCGTCAAATTTACATTTATTTACCAAATCTAATGTTTCATTAAAGTCTTCATCTGTTTCACCTGGAAATCCAACTATAATATCTGTAGTAATTGATACATCAGATACTTTCTCTTTTATTTTATTAAATAAATTAATATATTCTTCTTTTGTATATCTTCTACCCATTAATTTTAATATTTTGTTACTTCCTGATTGAACTGGCAAATGGATATATGGCATTATATTTTGATATTTTGATATTACTTCTATCATATTATCAGTAAAATCCCACGGATGAGAAGTTACAAATCTTATTCTATCTATTCCGGTTTTAGAAACATCTTCAAGTAATGATGATAAGTCATAATTATCATACAAATCTTTTCCATAAGCATTAACATTTTGACCTAATAAAGTTATTTCTTTATAACCTTCTTTTTTTAAATCAATTATTTCATTTATAATACTCTCTTTTTTTCTGCTTCTTTGTTTTCCTCTAGCATATGGCACGATACAATAAGTACAGAATTTATCACAGCCTAAAATTATATTAACCCAAGCAGTTATTTTAGAATCTCTTTTTACAGGGATATTTTCTATTACATTTCCTTCTTTACTATAAACTTCTATTTTTAATTCTTTTTTGTTAAAAGAATTATAAACTGTTTCTAATAAATCATCTAAATTATGTGTCCCAATTACGAAATCTAACCATTTATATTTAGCTAATATTTCATCAACAACATGTTTTTCTTGAGCCATACATCCACAAAGACCAACTATTAAATCTTTTTTTGTTTCTTTTAAATGTTTAATTCTTCCAAGAAGACCAAAAACTTTATTATGTGCATTTTCTCTTATTGCACATGTATTTAATATTACTAAATCTGCTTCTTCAATTATTTCAGTTTGATTAAAACCAGCACTTTCTAATAATCCTTTTATATTTTCTGAATCATGTTCATTCATTTGGCATCCATAAGTACGTAATAAATATTTTTTATTCATACCAAAATCTTTTTGTCCACTCTCACAAAAATCAATATAAGATACTTCTTTTTCAGTTCTTTTTTTGGCTTCTATCATATCAGGCAAATTCATAATAAATCACTTCCGGAAATGATTATAGCATAATTTAGATCATTTTTATATCAGTTATATCTGAGTAATTAATTACTTTATTATTAATTGTTAATACACCTTTTGGAAGTTTTGCTACTAATGTTTCTTTTTGACTACCTCCACTTTTTGTTGTAATTGAAACTACAGCTTTATAAATAAACTTATTAGAAGAAAAAATATCATTAATTTTTTTTCTAACAGATAGTTCTTCTAAAAATTTTTTTGAGCTCGAATCTTTTTGCAATATAGTTTCTGTTTGAAATTTAGAATTTGAATAAAAAACACTTTTATTATTAGATGTTATTTTTTTAGCAGCGTTGTTAACAAAAACACTGGGTAACTTTTTTTCCATATGACCCTCCAATATATATTATGTTTTTTTGCCCAATATTGTTTATATTTTATTTTTTGGTAAATAATAATCTATATGAAAAATAAAAGAAAATATGAAATTGTTTTACCCATTTGTTTATTATTCTTCTTTTTTGTTAGTATAATTTCTATATATTCCTCTTCAAGCATATTATCTTTAAACTATAGTACATTATATATAAAACAATTAATATGGTATATCATAGGATTTATAGTGTTTTTTGTATTTTTAATTATTGGAAGTGATAAAATTTTAAAATATTCTTATTATATATATATTGTTTCTATAATATTGTTAATTCTTGTTTTAATATTAGGTAATGAAATAAATAATACTAAAGGATGGATAACATTTGGAAGTTTAGGATTTCAACCCAGTGAATTTGCTAAGATAGCTTTAATATTATATTTATCTAAAATATTAAATGATTATCATTTTGAAGAAAATAAAGATAATAAAAAAGAATTTAAACTTATTTTAAAAATTATTTTAATTACTTTTATACCAAGTATACTTGTTTTTATAGAACCAGATACTGGCGCTGTTATAGGATATTTATTAATAGCTTTCGTTATGATATTTTTTAGTGAAATTAGAAAAAAATGGTTTATTTTACTTTGTATATTATTTCTTATTTTAATTACATGTGTCACTTTATTTTATATTTATTATCCTAATCAATTTATTAACATATTTGGAGATGGTTTTTATTATAGAATAAATAGAATAGTTGAATGGAGATCAAGCAGTGGTATGCAACTAGAAAACAGTTTGATAGCAATTGCTAATTCTGGTTTGTTTGGTTTTGGTATTAAAAACACTCCAATATATTTTCCGGAACCATACAGTGATTTTATATTCTCTGTTTTTACAAGTAATTTTGGATTAATTGGAGTTATTGTTTTATTATCTGTTTTATTATTATTTGATTATCAAATAATTAAGATTGGAATTAACACTTCAAAAACAATAAACAAATATATGATAGCAGGGATAATAACATCTTTTATATATCCTCAAATTCAAAATATTTCTATGACTACTGGAATATTGCCAATAATAGGAATTACTTTACCCTTTATAAGTTATGGAGGTTCTTCTCTTTTAGTATCTTTTTTGATGGTTGCTTTAGTTATAAATTCTATAAAACAATAAAAAAGACACTAAGAGTGTCAATAGTTCTTTTGTTTTAAATCTAATTTTTTTCTAAAAAAGTTTCCATTTTTGTTGTATCATTAGTTGTAGTATCTGTTTGATAACCTGAACCACTAATATCAAAATCTTTTGAAGGCATTTCAACCTCAAAATCTTTATATAAAATTTTACCGTTAACCATTGTAAATTCTATCCTAAATCCCAAAGTAAGTGCTACGTTATCTCTAGTTATACCTAAATCACTATATATTTGACTTGTAGTAGGTTCTTCATCGTAGCCATAATTTGTAGCATCAAATAATGCAATTTTATTTATTTTCACTGCTAACGAAGACTGATTTACATAATTTAAAGGTGTATCATATTTTTGTGTATAAAAATTATTACTACCTTTTATTTCTGTACCCCAATCGTTTAACCCATAATTCACATATATTTCCTCAGCCAATCCCATTTTAGGAGATTTTACTATACGAATATTGCTGATTTTCTTTTGTTTAACATAATCATTAGTATCGTCATAATCAATATTGCAATAAATATTAGTGTTGACATTAAAAGTCATAGTAATATAAGATTTACCATAATTTTCTAAATCATCTCCTAATGGTTCGGTTCCTCTATAAACATTAATTATATATCCTCCAGATAAACATTTTTCAGATAAATCCGTTACTGTACCAGAATAATTTTCACTTGAAGTCTTTCTATTACATCCAGATATAAATAAAACAAAAATTAATAGAACAATAAATATTTTTTTCATTTTTTCATTTTTTTCTCCTATCATAAATATTATATCACAAAAAAACTCTCTATAAAGAGAGTCTTTACATTATGGTTGCATTACTCCAAAAAATACTAACCAAGCTAATACTGTTTTGGCAACTAAACTTAATATTATATATATTCTTTCTCCATATAAATAATCTTTCCATTTACCAACTTTTTTATATTGTAAAATCATATTTATTGGAAAACAGTTAAAGAATACAAAATATGAACCAAATATAGCATATACAAACCAAGGAATTTCTGCAGGACTTGCATTTCCAAACGCATACATTATTACTACTATCCAAGGAATTATTCCCGCAACTGAACCATAAATAAATGGTGTCCAATCAGTTTTATTAGTATATTGATTCATCTTTTCCATTAATAAACCGAATAAATTCATAACTGCATTTAAGAAGAATATTAATATCAAAGCACCAATATCATAAACACCAAATAAAATAGCTATTAATACTATCATTAATGATGAACTTAAAGAATATTCATACCATCTAAACATATTCATATTCTTTTCTAATTGTTTAAAATATACTCCTCTAAATCTTTTTGATGACACAACAAAATGAAATAATGCAGATAAAAATAAGAATACTGAAACTAAAATTCCAAATGGTAAAGCAAATAATTCTTTAGGACTTGTTACTAAATGCATTGTGTTTGTATCAAACTTTAAAAAGTATGACCAAATCATAGGTTTAAAACTAGCAACTTTTTCAACACTAATAGCAACTATTAGCATAAATACACCTTGAATAAAATGAAAGAAACCCATTATGAAATTAAATTTAGCTAATGATTTTAAATCTTTTTTCATATTACACCTCCTACTCCTTACTATTAATTAAATTATATCATAAATATATAAATTTTAAAGGCATTTATTGTTTTACAAAAAGAAACACTTCGTTTTTATAACTGTCAAGAAGCATTAAATTATTATCATTTATTTCATAAAACTTAACTTCCATTAACAAATTATAATAATTTGATTCTATTCTATTTAATTTTTCACTTTCAGATGCTATATTGGTGGTTTGAAATTTATCAAATTCTATTCTATTATTCATAGATATTTTATAGCTTGCACTATAATTATTAATGCCACCATAACCATTTATCATTTTTTTATCAAAATTTAATGTTATATTTACAGAATCTAAGTCAAGAGAAGAAACAATCCACGAATTTAATTTCCACGAAGTTTTATTTAAATTATTTTTATTACTGTTTAGTATAAAGAAAATTAAAACAAACAATAAAATTATTAAAATTATTATTAATCTTCTTTTATTCATAAATAACCTCTATATTATTCTAAAATGATTATAACAAAAAATTAGTTATTTTAAAACTAATCTTTTGCTTCTTAAATAATCATTAAATTCTTTAAAACAAGATGTATGACCATCATTTCTATTATCTCTTTCTTCTTCGGTCATATCTGACATTGTTTTAGTAGAGTTTATTGGGATAAATATTTTCCATAAAACTGACCATTGTTCCGGGCAATTTTTAGTACTTGCAAATCAATTCTATTTAAAACTTAGGTTCCTTTCTTGATAAAATAACCTTATCACATAATTCTTCTGTGCTTTCTTCTTTACCACATATTTTACATGTTCTAGTCCAACGCTTAATTTTATCAAAACTTCCTGTTCCGACTTCTTTCACATAAGGATCTGATCCAAAAGGAACAAGTTCAAATGTTGTTCTTTCTTTTTCATATGGCTTATAAACAGGTTCATTCCATTCATGTTTACATAGTGATTGAGCTAGTTCAATTTTACGTACTTCTGCTTTTAAATCTTCTAATACTCCCATTAATAAACCCTCCTTCTTTTATAATTTTATAATACTTTAATTATTTGTTATTGTCAATATGTTAATAACAAATTAGGTTAAATAAAAAATAAATTATATTTTAACTGCTTTTTATATAATTTTCAAATTTTTTTAGCAATTCATTTACCTTGCTTTTATCAAGTTGGTCTAGTTCTGACTGATAGCTAAGCCCCAATTTTTTGTTATTCCAAAGTATTAAAGGTTTGTTTGTTAGATTTTTTGAATATATATAACAGTCATATTTTAATTCTTCCGCACTATATTTTTCTTCAATAAATCCATTTTTTTTATAAAGTTCTATAGCTTTTTTATTTTCATTCATGTCTGTATAAAGCCTAATGGTTTCATACTCTTCTTCTTTAGCTTTGTTTATAGTCCATTCCAATATTTGACTACCAAATCCTTTATTTCTATATTCTTTTTTAACACCATACCATCCAATCCAAGCATCATTTGGCCATTTATCAACATAAGAATATAACCCAGTAATTCCAATTATTTCATTTCCTAAGTATGCTAAATAATATTTTATTTTATCATTTACATAAAATAACCCACTTACTTTCATAAATAATTCTCTATCAAGACTTCCTAGCAAATTAAGTGTGCCATCTTCATTTGGAAATATTTCATGATGTACTTTAATAGCGTCCATAACATTAGTAAAATCAACAATATTAAATTCTAATTTCATATAAATCTCTTTTCTAATTTAATTATACTATAAAATAATGATTATGTTAATTTTGTGTATTTTTTTTAGTTGTGGTAAAATATGTTTATAGTAGGTGAGAAAATATGAACGCAATTGAAACAAAAAAGTTAACAAAGTATTATGGTAAGTCAAGAGGAATAATTGACATTGATTTGACTGTAAAAGAGGGAGAAATATTTGGATTTATTGGCCCTAACGGAGCTGGTAAAAGCACATTAATTAGAACTTTATTAGAATTAATACATGCAACTAGTGGATCAGCTTTAATATTTGGACTTGACTGTATGAAAAATTCTCCAGAGATAATGATGAATGTTGGTTATTTACCTGCTGATGTTTTTTATTATGATGGAATGAAAGTAATTGATTTATTAAATTATTCTGCTTCTTTTTATAAAAAGGATTGTTCTAAAAAAATAATGGAATTATCTAAAATAATGGATTTAGATTTAAATAAAAAAATAGAAGAATTATCTTTTGGGAATAAAAAGAAAGTTGGCATAGTTCAAGCATTATTACATGAACCAAAATTAATTATATTAGATGAACCCACAAGTGGATTAGATCCCTTAATTCAACAAAAGTTTTTTGATTTATTAAAAGAAGAAAATAAAAAAGGAGTCACTATATTCTTCTCTTCTCATGTACTTAGTGAAGTTCAAAAAATATGTGATAGAGTCGCTATTATAAAAGAAGGAAAGATAGTAAAAATACAAAAGATTAGTGAAATAAATGAAGATAATTATAAAAGAATTAAGATAGAAATTAAAAATAAATTAGAGAAAAATTATTTTAATATAGAAGGAATAAATGATTTAAAAATAAAAGATAATATTTATGAATTTATTTATAAAGGAGATTTAAATATTATTTTAAATAAAATTTCTAAATTGGACATCCAAAATATATGGATAAATGAACCTGATTTAGAAGAAATTTTTATGCATTATTATAATTAGGAGAGTTTATGAATATTTATTTATTTGAGTTAAAACAAAATAAAAAATTAGCCATATCTTGGGCAATTGCTATTATATCTATAGTATTATTTGTATCAATGTTTTTTCCTATGTTTTCAAAAGAAATGAAAGAATTTTTAAAAATCATAGATAATCTACCACCTCTATTTAAAGAATCTTTCGGAATGAATCCAGATACTATTGGATCAATACTAGGTTATTATTCTTTTATATTAACCTTTGTACTTATATGTGGTGCTATTGAGGCATGTTATTTGGGATTATCTATTTTAACTAAAGAACAAAGAGACAAAACAGCAGATTTTTTGCTATCAAAACCTGTATCAAGAACAAAAATAGTAACATCTAAAATATTATCTTCTCTAACATTAATATTAATAAGCAATATCTTATATTTCATAATATTTTATTTAATTTTAAATTCTTTTACTAACATTGAATTTAATTTCAAAATATATTCATTATTAACTCTAAGTATATTATTTATTCAATTATTATTTTTCTTTATTGGAATGTTTATATCAACATTATTTAAAAAAATTAAGAGTGTAACATCAATTTCACTTGGATTATCATTTGGATTATATTTATTGAGTATGTTTGTAAAAGATGACTTAAAGTTAATAGCACCTTTCAAGTATTTTGATGTATCTAAAATTTTATTAACTGGAACATTTGAATCAAAATACATAATTATATCTATTATAATAATTATTATATCAATATCTTTAACTTATATAATTTATAACAAAAAAGATATTCATCCAGTAATTTAGGAGGATTTTATGAATATTTATTTAAGAGAATTAAAAGCTAATAGAAAAAGTATTATTATATGGTCTTTATCAATGGTATTATTTGTAATAATGGGAATGCAAAAATATAGCGCTATCGCAGGAGAAAATACAAATGGAATGATAGAATTAATTAATTCTATGCCAAAATTTTTACAATCTATGTGGGGAATATCTTCTTTAGATATAACTACCCCTATTGGATATTTTGGAGTGTTGTTTTCTTACTTAGCTTTAATGGCAGCAATACATTCATCAATGTTAGGTTCTAATATAATTTATAAAGAAGAAAGAGATAAAACAGCGGAATTTTTAATGACTAAACCTATTAGTAGGAATAAAATAATATTATCAAAATTTTTAATATCATTAACTAATATAATAATTTTTAATTTAGTAACATTTATAACTTCATATTTAGTGTTAAAAACTTATTCAGATACTTTTATATTAAAAGATATTTTGTTACTTAGTGCAGGAATGTTTTTTATACAAGTTATATTTTTAGCTATTGGAATTTATTTTTCTTGTATAATGAAAAGACCAAAAAAATCTTCACTAATATCAATGGGAATACTTATTACAACATACTTCTTCTATATATTATCTGATATAAGCAATAAAATTAGTTTTTTAAAATTTATTACTCCATTTAAGTATTTTGACGCCAAAGACTTTTTAATAAATAAAAATTTAAATATTTACTACATTATTTTAACAATTATAATAGCAACTATATTAATGTTAATATCATATAAAAAATATAAAACTAGAGATTTGAATCTTTAATCTTATATTTCATAATATTAATTATTAGTATTATATGATAAAATTAATATGTAAATAAGAAGGAGGTATTTATGAGACGTACTAATAAAAAAGAAATGGACATGGAAAAAAGTTGTAGTTGTTTTCATGAAACTCATGACAGACATTTTTACAATAAATGTACTCCAGGAAACGGAATATATGGCCTTGGTTTTATAGGATCTGCTGTATTTTTCATTAGTCAAGCAACAACATTTTGGCAAGGAGTATTAGGTTTTTTAAAAGCTCTTGTCTGGCCGGCTTTAATGGCTTATGAAGCATTTAAATTATTAATAAAATAAATAAAAGTTTAAATATTTATTACATTATTTTACAATTATAATAGCAACTATATTAATGTTAATATCATATAAAAAATATAAAACCAGAGATTTAAATTTTTAGGATTTTAATCTTTTTCTTTACAAAATTTAATAATTATATATAATAATCATTGTTAAAGAGGAACTTTATGATATCTAAAAATGAATTTGTAAATTATTTAAATAAAAATAAACCGAGCGGAATATATTATGAAGAAGAAACAGACTCAGTAGTTTTATCTAATGGTAAAAAAGTTCCAGCAGATGATTTTTATGAAAATTATAAAAGAAAAAACGGTGAATCATTTAAAACTATATATTCATCAGAAGGTTTTTGCATGAGTATATTAATATGCACTGAATGTGGAACAGTTATAAGATATTTTTTTGATGAAAATTGGGAACCAAATTTTAGATGCCCTATTTGCACCGACTATAAAACCGGTTATGAATATTGGACTAGTGAAGAAATTGAAATGGATCCAAATTTAAAACAAATGATTTTAGAATATGCTAGAATGGCGATTAGAGAAGCTGAATACGATAGAAGGATTGAATCTAGAGGCGGATTGCTAGATAGCGAATTATATAAAAAAGAACTAATATTTAAAAATAAAAAATATGTTTTAATATTTAATATAGACGATATACAAAATAAAAATAAATTAAAAGGTTTATATTTTGAAGTAGAAGAATTTATAAAAAAAGATAATGAAAATTATTGGTGTTATAATAAAAGAACGATTTTCCCTTTATCTATTGAATCGTTATATTATTTTTTAATATATGTTCCATACATAAAAAAGCACCCTGAAAAAGATCCATGTGAAACAATAAAAGGTAAACCTTTGTATAAGCATATGGAAGACAGAATAAGATCTACAATTACTGCAGAAAATGAAGAAGCGGGTAAAGATTTATCAAGAAAATTAATCAAACCAAAAAAAAGATGAAATTTCATCTTTTTTAGTTAACTAAAAAATTGTTTTTTTTTGATTACTTTACAACTATATTTACAATCTTATTTTGAATTACTATTTCTTTAATAATAGTCTTACCTTCTATATACATTTTAATTCTATCAAGACTTTTTGCTGAATATAATAATTTTTCTTTAGAAGTATCTTTTGCCGCTTCAAAAGTTGCTCTTAATTTTCCATTAATACTTACCGCAATTGTAACTTTTTCATCAATTGTTTTTTCTTCATCATAAGTTGGCCAAGAAGTGTATGTAATTGTTTTTTCATTTCCATCAAAAATTTCATATATTTCTTCTGAAATATGAGGGCATATTGGATAAATTAATTTTATAAATCCTAATGCATATTCTTTAGGAATAAATTCTTCTTTAGTGCAAGCATTAATAAATATCATTAAACTACTTATGGCGGTATTAAACTTTAAGTTTTCATAGTCTTCAGTAACTTTTTTTACTGTAGAGTGATATATCTTTTCTAGATTCTTATTTTCTTTATCATCTACTTTATCAAATTCAACAAATAATCTCCAAATTTTATCTAGAAATCTTTTACTTCCTATAACACCCTGTTCACTCCAAGGTTTATCTGCTTCAAGAGGTCCCATAAACATTTCATAAAGTCTTAATGTATCTGCTCCATATTCATCAATTATATCATTTGGATTAACAACATATTCTGGATACCTTTTACCCATTTTTATACCATTTTCTCCTAAAATCATACCTTGATGCACTAATTTTCGAAATGGTTCTTTTACAGGAACAAGTCCTTTATCAAATAAATAATTATTCCACATTCTAGAATAAAGTAAATGTCCAGTTGCGTGCTCTGGTCCTCCAATATATAAATCCACTGGCATCCAATGTTTTAATAATTCATAATCAGCAAACTCTTTATTATTATCTGGATCAATATATCTTAAGAAATACCAACTTGAACCAGCACTTCCCGGCATAGTAGATGTTTCTCTTTTTCCTTTTATTCCATTAATTTCGGTATTTACCCAATCAGTTGCTTTATCAAGAGGAGCTCTACTGTCTTTAGAAGGAGCATAATCTTTTAAAACAGGTAATATTAAAGGCAATTCTTCATCACTTAAGGCAACAACTTCACCATTTTCTAAATCAACTGTAGGAATTGGTTCTCCCCAATATCTTTGTCTTGCAAAGATCCAGTCTCTTAATTTATAATTAGCTTTTTTATGTCCACAATTATTTTTTTCTAACCATTCTAACATTCTGTTAATAGCACTATCTTTATCTAATCCATTTAAAAATTCTGAATTAATATGTAATCCATCTTCTGTATAAGCGTTATTCTTAATATCTCCACCTTCTAAAACTTGAATAATTTCTAAATTAAATTTTTTAGCAAATTCATAATCTCTCTCATCATGGGCTGGTACAGCCATAATAGCACCAGTTCCATAACTTGATAAAACATAATCACTTATCCAAATAGGTATTTCTTTTTTATTAACAGGATTAATTGCATAAGCGCCAGTAAATATTCCTGTTTTATTTTTATTAAGCTCAGTTCTTTCTAAATCTGATTTTTTACTACACTCTAATTGATAATCTAAAACTTTATTTTTGTATTCATTTGTAGTAATTTTATTTACTAAAGAATGTTCAGGAGATAAAACACAATAAGTAGCTCCAAATAAAGTATCACATCTAGTAGTAAATACATTAAAAGAATACTCGCTATCTTTTATTTTAAAAATTACTTCTGCTCCAATGCTTTTACCTATCCAGTTTCTTTGTATTTCTTTGGTTGATTCAGGCCAATCTATTTCATTTAATCCATCAAGTAATTTATCAGCATATTTTGGAATATCTATTACCCATTGTTTCATATTTTTTCTTATAACTGGGTAACCTCCTCTTTCGCTTTTACCATCTATTACTTCATCATTCGCTAAAACTGTTCCTAATTCTTCACACCAGTTTACTGGCATATCTACTTTTTTAGCAAGTCCATCTAAAAATAATTGCTTAAATATCCATTGAGTCCACTTGTAAAAGTTTGGATCACTTGTAGATACTTCTTTTGTCCAGTCATATGATAAACCAATTCTTTTTAATTGCTCTTTAAAAGTCTTGATATTTTCAGCAGTAAAAATGGAAGGATGATTTCCAGTCTGTATAGCATATTGTTCAGCTGGCAATCCAAAAGCATCCCATCCCATAGGATGAAGAACATTAAATCCCTGCATTCTTTTCATTCTTGAAACTATATCAGTTGCGGTATATCCTTCTGGATGTCCAGCATGAAGTCCAATACCGCTAGGATACGGAAACATATCTAAAGCATAAAATTTGGGTTTTGTAAAATCTCTAATATCTGTTTCAAATATTTTATTATCATCCCAATATTTTTGCCATTTATTTTCTATTTTTTTATGATTATACATGATTTTTCACTTCTCTTTTCATAACTTCAAATAATATTATAATTATATTATATCATTATATTAAATTCAAGAATTTAATATTTTCTATTTTTATATAAATAAAAAAAACATGATTATAATTCACGTTTTCTTTTCATTACTTCTTTTTTCTCTTTGTTCATAAATTCGCTTATCACTCTTTTAAATTCAGAACAAATATCATCACACTCTTCTAAATAAATTGTTTCTTCTTGAACTTCAAAATCCTCATTACAAAATGAAATTCTATACGCTATATCATTACTAGGAGTTTCTTCGTCATAAAGAGTTTCTAAATCGTAAAAATCAGTTTTACCATCTTCATATTCCTCTTCGTTTTCATCTTCTTCTAAATTCTCTAAAGAATTTTCATCACTAAAAGACGATACTCCTTCGATATCCCAAGAATCAACATCTTCATTTTTGAAATAATCACTCATTTCGGGATTTTCTATTAAATATTCAGTATGAGCAATTATAAATAATAATATTGGCTCACTAAGACCTTCATAAGGTTCTTCATATTTATCAAATGATTTTTTAATAAATTCAACATTTGATATGTTCAATTTTGAAAAAGCATTTAAAAACCTTAATATGATTTTATAATCATAAAAGTATCCGGTATTTGCTCTATGGAAAAAGTATTGATCGTATACAAAGAATGTAAAACAAGTCAAAAGTTTGGTATTATGTATATTTTTCATAACTTCTAATATCTCAAAATAATCTTTTTTTTCATTATTTTCTTCATATATTTTTATAAAAGGTGTAAATGCATAATTTGTATATGCAAATTCTCTAATAAAATCTCTTAAAGATTCATCACATTCATTTATTATTTTTTCTGCCATAAAAATAGTTGAATCTTTTACTTCAGTTCCAATAGTTCTTTCTATTTTCTGCTTTATTTCATTTAATTCCATTATTAATTTCCCCCATTAATTTGTTATTATAAATTGTAAATATAATTAAAGCAAGTTAAAAAATATAAATTTTTATACTTATTTTAAAGTTCTGCCATTATCAAGATTTATTGGTGTTCCAAATTCAGCATAAATTGAATTACCATCTTTATCTTGATTTGTTACTTTACATCTTACTGGAACCGTATTTGAATATAGTATACATGCGCCATCAAAATAAGCACCAATATATAACGATGAAGTAGAAATAGTACTAATATCTATAACTTCATATCCTTCATAATATGGATATTGAAATCTTTTTTGGGTTAGATCCTCATCCATCGGTATAGATATAATATGCTCTCCAACTCCAAAGTCTTTTGAATCTTCTGTTATATTTTCATCAAAAGCTTCTGTTTGGGTAGTGGGTATACCAAAATCACAATAAATGACTTTGCCTTTTTTATCTATTGATGTAGCTGTACATTCGACTTCCTCATAATTCGCATATAAAATACAGCCATTAGAAGAATAATTAGCTAATCCAATTGCTTTATACCCATCATAATATGGATATTGAATTATATGACGCATAGGATTTTTATCAATTGGTATAGATATAATATGCTCTCCTGGAGCAAATTTCTTCTTTGTTTGCTCACAAGATTTTTCTATGGCAACTGCATTACTAGTTGACTCTTTAGGACTGCATCCCCCTGTCAATAAAACAACAAATGCAAGACTAAGCGTCCCAAATGTATATAATTTATTTTTTATATTATTCATAAACCCTCTTTTCAAGTTAAATATTATAATCATATTTAACAATTTTTATCAAAATTTCTGCAAATATTAAAAAAATTAACACAATTAAAAAAAGTAAATTAAATAATTTTATTCATTTACTTTTTAAAAATAATAGGATTTTATAATTTATTTAAATAAATTCTATTTTTATATTTTACTAAAAATTATGAAATTCTAACAATTGTAAGTTGAGCAGAAACAGGAAATTCTTCTAATGAGGATTTTAACGAAATTAAATTTCCAGATTCATTTATTAATTGAATATTGTTTGTTGTTCCAGTAAATTGAAAGACAGATGAACCTGTTGCAACCATTATTCCGGTGTCTTCTGTAGTAAATCCGGATGATCTTCCGATTGGAATTTCTGTTGCCTCATTATGATTATTAAAAAGAGAAATTGAACAAGTTTGAGTTGGAACACCAACATTGCTGCAAGTTACACACCAACTAAAAAAATATATTCCAGCAGTATTTATATTTATCGAAGTTGAAGAAACATAAATTATATTTGTTCCATAAATTAAATTTGTTATTAAAGGAACTACCCCATCATTAACAACATTGACATTATTATTTGTATTTGTAAAATATCCCGCTGAAGCTAAAGCGGATCCTGCCGGTCCTGTAGGTCCGATTGGTCCTTCAACACCTTGAGGTCCTTGGATGCCTTGAGGCCCGGTTGATCCTGTTTCCCCTGTCAATCCTTGGGGTCCTTGAATTCCCTGAATACCTTGAATTCCCTGAGGTCCGGTTGGCCCTTCTACACCCGGATCTCCCGTCGGTCCTGTTGGACCTATATCCCCTGTTAAGCCTTGTGGGCCTTGAATACCTTGAATACCTTGAATTCCTTGAATACCTTGAGGCCCGGTTGGGCCTTCTATACCTTGTTCTCCAATTGGACCAGTTGGACCCACCTCTCCTATTAAGCCTTGGGGTCCTTGAACTCCTTGAATACCTTGAATACCTTGAGGTCCGGTTGGGCCTTCTATACCTTGTTCTCCAATTGGACCAGTTGGACCCACCTCTCCTATTAAGCCTTGGGGTCCCTGGATTCCCTGAATACCTTGAATACCTTGAATTCCTTGAATTCCTTGAGCACCTCTAGGTCCAGTTATTCCTTGAGGTCCTGTTGGTCCTGTCGGTCCGGTTGGTCCGGTTGGTCCACCAGATGGTCCTGTTGGTCCTGTTGGACCATAACAACAGTATGCAAGTTCTTTGCATTTATACATTTTAATTTTTTTTAGAATTTGTTCGTTTGAATTTTTCATTTTTCATCTCCTTAGCACTTATAAATATCACTATATTATATGAACATTTATGTAAGGAGGCTTTATATTAAACCAATTAATTTATTTGTTTTTATACTATAATATTAAAAAAATAAAACCAAATTGATTGATTTTATTTTAAAATTAAATTATTTTTTAATATATTTTGCCTAAAGTTCTTTTAATTACTAAAGATTTTGAAACTTCATAAATATTTAAACTACCAATTTTTTTATCATATTTGACCATTCCTTCTTGATATGTTGAATACTTTTCAATCTCTTCTAAAAGTTTTGCCATAGATTCACTTTCTATACCTAAAGCACTATATAAAGATACAATAGTACAATATGGATCAATATTTGGATAATGTATTGCACTAATAATATTAGGCACAGTCATTCCAATCTCAGGACAATATGATTTATCTTTACCCATTTCAATTCTTGCTGAAGCAATATAATAATCACGAATAACATGCAATAATGTCTGATATACCATTTGATATTGAGATTCTATTTTATTGTTTTTTATTGCACTTACAGGATATAATAATTTTTTATTCAAATCTAATAATTCAATTATTTTCTCAATATTTATACCATATTCATTTAATATTTGACATACTACATTATTGTAATTGTAACTTTTTATTTCATAAATCGAACTATCGTATTTTGGTCTATCTTCTATTGGAAGACCAGCCAAAAGACTTCCTCCAATTTTCACCGTAGATTTTATCTCGTGATTTTTACCCATTCTTAAAACTCCACAATATAATGACAAATATGCAATATTCTCTTTTCTATAAAGATTGTTTTTTTGTTCTAAAGCATAGTAGATTCCTAAAGAGTTTGCAATTAATTCTTTGGTTTCTGATTTTAAAATTTCCCATTCCATAAATTTTTCCTCCTTTCTTTTTATTTTTTTAAAGTAAAATGTGATTTATAAAAATCACTATTAAAATCACTTTCCATATAAACCACATCCTTTCATGATTTTAATATTTGGTGGCTTCAGTTGGAATCGAACCAACGACACCAGAATTTTCAGTCCTGTGCTCTACCAACTGAGCTATGAAGCCATTATTTAGTATATAAAAAAACAGCTATACATCCCTACAAAGGGACGAATAACTGTCGAATCCGCGGTACCACCCAAATTCTAGAAAACACTAGCACTAGTAAAGATTAACGCTCTTACACGCACATAAGTGGGCTCCTATATTGAAATTCACTACATTACTTTCTTAGAAGAACTTTCAGTCGGTGATTCTTCCTTCCTAAAAGAGTTTAATGTACCTACTTAGATATATTCTCTGCCTTTAATGGACAAGATTATAACATTTTTAGCATTTTTTGTCAATTTTTTGTAAATAAATGACAATTTCCTAATTTATTTTTTTTAAAACTTTGGCTTTCTCGTTGGCAAAAGTATTTTTTATATCTTTAAAACTCACTATTTCTACACGCAAAGCATTATAATCTTTATCTCCGTAAAAATAAATTGTAGGTAGTGTAGATTTTTGAGAAACGTTTGCATCTTGAGACACTTTTATTTCTTTTATTCTTCCTGTTTCTAATGAAATCAATTTCAAAAATAAAGTCTTCTTACTTTTACTTAACTTTTTTGTACATTCTTTTAAAAATATTTTTCATATATTATTAATAGGAGGAAAATTATGAATTGTAATAAAAAAGAAGATTTTTATCCTACTAAATATTATTGCTGCTACGGACCAACTGGTCCTATTGGACCAACTGGACCGACAGGCCCGACCGGACCATCATCAACATTAGCAAATAGTACTTTATGTTTTTGCCAAGCTCAACTTGCACATGTAATAGAACAACTCATGGAAAAATATTCTGGAAATACTTTTACTGTATATACCAACTCATGGTTTAATGTTGTGGGTGTTCCTTCAGCTTTATATCAATCTCCAGAAGGAAATGGACCAGGTATTTTTATATTAACAGATGATACCGGAAATTTTGCTTCAGTTACTTTAAATACAATTACTGCTATTACTGTTGGTTCAGGAACAATTTATGATTCAACAATTACTTATTTAGCGCCAACTTTACCATTATCACCCGGTTGTGATACTGATGTGGTAACAGCTATACATGATTATTTGCCCATTTCTTCTGATGTGTTAAATATTTATTCGGAAATATTACTAGAGTCTACAGGTAATGTGATAAAAAATGAATATGGTATGTTAGTATTACAAAGTTCTACTGATAATCATCCAATATTTATTGCGCCTTTGCATATTGTAATTTCAGAAACTATTTCGGCAGAAAAAAAAGTTAAAGAATCTGAATTGGTAAATTATTATAAAAATGATAATTTAAAATAAAAAAAACTATAGATTTTTTTCTATAATTTTTTATTGCATTAATGTATTAAAACATCTAGCTAAATTTAATATTTGAGTGTTTTCTGTTGCTTCTTTCTCAACATGATTAAACATTTCGGGATCTTCATACCTTCTTGTTTTAAAGTCAACTTTAGTTAATAAATCAACAAATAAATAAAAATCTAAATAGGCATCTTTTAATAATGAAAGTGCAATTTCTGGGTATTTTAAAATATAGTTTAATTTTTTTAGTAATAGTGAAAAATCAGGTTCTCTACTATATACTAGAAATCCTTGAGGGCCTACTTCTTTAAAACTATCAGCAAAAAAATCTTTCAAACTTAAATCTTCTGGATATTCTAATTTTAGCAATTGTCTTATAATAAATAATGTGCTTTTAGCTCTTGTTGTAAAATATTCTACAGGATAAAGTTCTCTATCTTTTCTCCATTTACGTGAATCATATACCTGAATATCATTTTTTGTAATTAAAATTTCTTTGGGTTCTTCTTGATGGAACCAAACCCCACCATGCTGTAAATACCCCAATTCAAAATTAGGAGTTGAATATAATTTATGTAAATATTCAATTTCCTTTTCCTTTCCTTCTTTTATAACCAAATCATTAAAAACGACACTTTTACTATCACTACCGATTGTAATAATCATAACAAAAACCTCCTTGTTCTAAGAATATTATATAATATTTATTATATAATATTTATTTTTTTATTACCAATGTAATTATAATTTTCTTATTTCTCTCCTGAAACTAAAACCATATTATTATTTGGATCAAAAACTCCAAATTCAACTGTTCCATATTCAGTTTCTTTAATATCCGTAAAAAATTTAATTTTATCATTTAATAACAATTTATATATTTCTTTTATCTTTTCAACATTATTATATTTTAATACTATTAAATTAGATGAAGCTAATGTGTTAGGAAAATTTATTATTTCATCTTTTGTCTGATTAAAATCTTGCATCATTATCTTAATATTTTGGTTTGTTATTTGTACCCAGGTAAAATTTTCATTATCTGGAGCGGCCATTTCAATTGAAAAATTAAAGTATTTTTCATAAAAATCAACTGTTTTTTTAATATCTTTAACTATTAATTCAATCACTAATTCTTTTAACATTTTATATCACCCAACATAATTATATATTAATTTAACAAAAAATAAAATAAAATTTATTTATCACAATTATATTGCTTTTTTTAAATATATGTTATAATAATCACTTATAAAGGGAGAAAAAAGATAAATGAAAACATTTAATGATATTATAAGTCATTTAAAAGAAGAATTGGAAAAATCAATTGCTCATAAAAAAGCCGATTGTGGATTAATTATGCGTTTTGGAGATGAAGAGGATTTTAAACATGCAGAGTGCAAAATGGATAAACTTAGTCCAGAAGAAATCACTATATATGATGAAATCAAACAAATTAAATCTATTTTAAATGGAACTAATTATTACGGGCTTGTTGATTTAATAAGTGAGCAAGATAAACAAGAACTAGAGAATTTACTTAAAACTCAAGAAATTTTAAAGCGACAACTTTTTCAAGCAAGAGATATTTTTATTTCTTTTAAAAAAGTTATCGAAATAGTTAAAGATTATAAAAGACACGAATTTCAGGAAGATGTTGAATTGAGTTCATATGTTTGGGATCTTTTAAATGAGAATTTAAAAAAATCAAGAGCAGAAGTATCAAGATTAGAAGAATTATTAGATAACCAAAACAAACTTATTGCCGTTAAAACAAATATAATTAGCAGTTATCTAGAAGTATTACTATTAGCAGCATATAGCGGGCCAGAAACCATGGCTCAATTTAAAGATTTTGCAGAATTTGTATTATCTAAAATCAACAAAAAATCCGGTCACATAAAAACTCTTTAATATAAGAAAAAACAAATTCTTAGATATTGAATTTGTTTTTTTATAATAAAAAATAAATTTTTATTTTCCTGTCAAATAACCGGGATTAGATGTACCACCATCAATATGAGCATATGATGCATCAGTATTATTTTCATCATATTTTGTGCCAGATCCACCTACTAAAGTATCACAATTTGTGAACATATTAGTTGATAAAATTACTTTTGATGTATCCCACAATGAACCAACAATAATTGTAGTTAAAGTTTCATTACCCATGTTATCAAAAAACATTTCTGTCATGTTAGTTACTTTACTTGTGTCAAAACTACTTAAATCTATAGTTTTCATACTTTTTCCATAAGTAAACATATTTGACATATTGATTACTTTGCTTGTATCAAAATTTGTTATATTTAATTCTTTAAACCCATTATCTTCAAACATTATACTCATGTCAGTTACTTTACTTGTATCCCAAGAAGATAAATCTAATGATTCTAATTTATTTAAACTCAAAAACGTACCACGCATTTTTTTTACTTTACTTGTATTCAAACTTGAAACATCTAAATTTTCTAAAGAAATACAATTAGAAAACACATATGACATATCTGTTACTTTGCTTGTATCCATATCTTCTGTATCTATACTTTTAAGATACTGTAGTGAATCAAAAATCCAACTTGAATCTTTTGGTAATTCAAAAGTGCCATCTTCAGTATACCAATATATAATACCAGAATCATACCACATATAATATTTATCACTTAGATTAGTTGTATAAAAAGTATAATATTTATCTTTTTCTAAATCCAAATTATCAAGAGATTCACTCTTTTCTATTGAAGTAATTAATCTATCTGAACCCCCATTAGTTCCAGAAAGTTGTTTCATATATAAATTTATTTTAATTCCATCTGCAAACCTTGATTTTATTATTAACCATGCTATTACTATTAAAATAACACCTATAACCTCAAATACTAAAAATTTTTTCCTTTTCTTCATTTAAGTGCTCCTTTTATATAAATAATCATATTTCCCAAAATAAAAACTGCAGCTTTTTTCTAACAGTTTTTTCATAAAATTAACACTTATTCACATGTTAAATCATTATGATGATAATCAATAATTTCTTCTTTTGTATAATTTAATAATTCTTTATTACTTATAGGTAAATATTTATCAATGTTATCACCGGACATTTTAGGTATAGCGCAAATTATTGTTGTTTCATATGCTTCATCACTTATTTTATTCCCCATTCCAGCACAACCTGGAATATTATCATAAAATTTTTTAATTTCCATAGATGCAGTTTCTATATTTTCAATAGAAGAAATTGGCCTTATTAAAGTCGCTGTAACTTGTACTAATTTATCTTCAAAAAAAGTATAAACATAATTATCTTTATCATTTTCATCATATGATACCGTAGAATCATCATTTAAAACCAACGAACCTTTTTTATCCGAAGTACAAGTCAAACTAGTATAACAAGGTTTAACTTTTTTATTACCTAGTTGAAAAACATATTTTCTAGCATTAATATCACAAATTGATACAGTATAACCTATACCATAATATGTAGCACCTTCTTTTTTGGGTAAACTAGCATTTTCAAATCTTGCTATTTCAACATCAAAAGATAAAACTGTACGATAAATAAATATAGGTTTTTTGCCATTCGTCGCTCTAAAATAATCTACTATTCCAAATATAGTACATAATACTACTATTAATACTATAATTATTAAAGCTATAATTGATGTTTTTAAAATAAACTTTTTCTTTTTTTCTTTTACAATATTATTCATTACAAAATCACTCCTATTATAATTATAACACGTATAATGTTAAGCATAAAGGTTTATTAAATTTAAATTATAAATTGAAATAGTAAGTGTCCGGTTAGGGCATAAAAAAAGACACATATAAATACCTATGATACAA
>CAYNFP010000009.1:0-50077 GCA_964396655.1 uncultured Muribaculaceae bacterium
GAATTGGGGTTCTGAAATCTTTTTAATGTGTCTACTTTTACTTGACTAGTTCAAATAATTGATTATTCATCTTTTTTTATTTTTATAACTATCTGATACATATCTTCAAAATCAAACTCTTCTGTTGATATGTCCTCTCCTTTGTTTTCCAAATCTCTAATAAAACTTCTAGTTTTATTTACTATTCCTATGTAACCTTGAGGTTTTTCAGGCAAAGATTCAACATTTTCAATTTCTTCTTCTTTCTGACTTTTAAACTCATTTATTAAATCATTATTTGTATTTGGTATTTCAACAGGTACTTTTATTGGATTTTCTAAAAAGAATTCTTCTTCGTCTTCTTCTTTTTTTTCAAAAGGAGATAATATTTTGCTATCTTCATCTATTATATTTATTATTTTATCATTGTCTTTTGGTTCAAAAATTTCTGCTTCCTTATATGGTTTGGGTTCTAAAACTTCTTTAGGTAAAGGTTTAAATTCTTCTCCAAAATTTGGAATTTCAATATTAAATGGAGGTTTTAAAACTCCACCATCTCCGGATGTTCCTAATAACTCGTTTATTTCATCTTCGGTTTGTTTAACGGTTAATTTTTCATTAATAATTCTATTTAATAAATTAATTTGAAGAGGAGCATCTGTAATCCTCAATAAACTTCTAGCGTGTCTTTCAGAAATTCTATTACTTAATAGTGCATCTTGTGCTTCTTCTGTTAATGCTAGCAATCTAACTTTATTTGCTACGGTAGATTGTCCGATTCCAAGCTTTTTTGCTATTTCTTCTTGAGTTTCTCCTTTGTTTATTAACTTTTTATATGATTGTGCCTCCTCTATTGCTGTTAAGTCTTTCCTTTGTATATTTTCAGTAATAGCTATTTCCGCACTTGTATTATCATCAGTTTCTACAATAATTGCGGGTACATTATTAAGCCCAGCTATGCAAGATGCTTTATATCTTCTCTCTCCTGCAATTATTTCATACTTATCGCCGATTTTCCTTAATAATAGAGGTTGTATTACTCCGTGTTGTTTTATAGAATCTGCCAATTCGTTTAATTCTTTTTCACCAAATGCCAATCTTGGTTGAAACCTATTTGGTATTATATCTTCAATTGATATATTTAATACTTCTTTATTTCCTATCATAAAAAAATCACCCTCTATTCTTATCCTATTATAATTTTAAACTATTTGAAAATTTATTTCAAGTGTTTTACTATATCTTTATATTCTCTTGGATATTTTTCATTTGTTTTTTTTAATTTTTTAATGATTAAAATTTTTCTATCAGAATTTTCTATTGGCAACTCATAAGAAATTATTTTTTCTATTACAGAATCTAACTCTTTTAAAATAAATTTAGAATTTACTAGCTCTTCTTCCAAATTAGATTTTAAAGGTAGAAAATACCCATTAACTTTCAATAAGGGTATTGCTAATTCTGATATTACTCTTAAATCAGAAACCGCTCTGCAAGTCACTATATCAAATTTTTCTTTATTATTTTTTGCACACAACTCCGCTCTATCATTTATAATTTTTATTTTTTCTAAATTAAGTTTGTTTATAACTTCTTTTAAAAATTCACATTTTTTAGTACTTGATTCTATTAAAGTAACATTTATTTTATCAAAAAATATTTTTATAACCATTCCTGGAAATCCAGCACCTGTTCCAAAGTCGCACAATTCTATATTTTCATTTTTGAATAAATTTGTTTTTACAATGCAAATAGAATCATAAAAATGTTTTAAATATACATCTTCTTCTTTTATTATTCTTGTTAAATTAAATTTTTCATTCCAAATTGTTAATATTTTATAATAATTATCTAATTTATTTAATATTTCATCTGTAACATTTAAATTTAACTTTTTACATTCTAATATAAATTCTTCTTTATTCATTAGGATACTCCTTTTTTAAATATATTAATAACATAGATATATCTGATGGATTTATTCCACCAATTCTAGAAGCTTGACCTATTGTTAATGGTCTTATTAACTCTAATTTTTGTCTAGCTTCAGTTGCTATATTTTTAATTTTACTATAATTTATATCAAGTGGTAATTTTTTCTTTTCCAAATTAATCATTTTTTCTACTTCTTTTTGAGTTTTTTCAATATATCCTTTATACTTTATATTTATTTCAACTTGCTCTATTACATATTTATCAAACTTAATATTTAAATGTTTTAATACTCTATTTAATTTAATTTCAGGTCTTTTAATTAAATCCATTAATTTTATACCCGAATTTATCTTAGAAGATTTATTTTTAACTAAAAATTCATTGTTTTCAGAAGTTCTTTTAAAAACAATTTCTTTTAATAAATTTTCTAATTCTTTAATTTTATTTTCCTTCTTAATAAATTTGTTGTATTTTTTGTTGTCTATTAACCCTACTCTTTTGCCTATTTCGGTCAACCTTATATCCGAGTTATCATGTCTTAATAACAAGCGAAATTCCGCTCTTGAGGTTAATAATCTATAAGGCTCTGTTATTCCTTTATTTATTAAATCATCAATTAAAACTCCAATATATGCTTCATTTCTTTTAAGTATTAATGGTTCTTTACCTTTTATAGATAGTGAAGCATTTATTCCGGCAATTAAACCTTGTGCAGCTGCTTCTTCATAACCACTCGTTCCATTTATTTGACCTGCAGTATAAAGATTTTTTATTTTTTTTGACTCTAAAGACATATTTAATTCTGTGGGGTCTATTGCATCATATTCAATTGCATAACCATATTTAGTTATTTTACAATTTTCTAACCCTTTCATTG
This sequence comes from uncultured Muribaculaceae bacterium, assembly GCA_964396655.1. Taxonomy (GTDB): domain Bacteria; phylum Bacillota_I; class Bacilli_A; order RF39; family UBA660; genus CAYNFP01. Next base: position 2,792 of record CAYNFP010000009.1, read on the forward strand.
TATGTAATAATTTTTCTTGAATGTCTTCTGGCATAGTTGTTGAAAAACCACCAACATATAGTTCGTTTGTCTCTAGTTCGTTTGGTTCTAAGAAAATTTGATGTCTATCTTTATCCCTAAACTTCACTACTTTATCTTCTATTGATGGACAATATCTAGGGCCTATTCCCTTTATCATTCCGCTATATAAAGCACATTTATCTAGATTTTTTAATATTAATTCGTGTGTTTCATTATTTGTGTAAGTAAGATAGCATGGAATTTGATTTTTAACTTTATAAGTTGGTTTATAGAAATTACTAAAAGAAAGTAATTTTTTATCACCTTTTTCTATTTTTATTTTAAAATAATCCACTGTACTTCCGTCTATTCTTGGTGGTGTCCCCGTTTTTAACCTAATTATTTTAATTCCAAGACCTTCTAAATTTTTACTCAAATATAAAGATGTTTTTTCTCCGTGAGGACCACCCTTATATTTTTCGTGACCTCTCATTATATCAGAATTCAAATATGTTCCGGTTGTTAGTATAACCTTTTTAGAATATATTTCTTTTTTACTTTCGGTAATTACACCAATAACTTCGTTATTTTTTATAATTAGTTCTTTTACTAAATCTTCTAATAATTCTATATTTTCATTTGATTTTAATTCTTTGATCATTTCTATAGTATATAACTTTTTATCAGATTGACACCTTAAAGATCTAACTCCAGGACCTTTTTTACTATTTAAAAACTTTATTTGAATATGAGTTCTATCTGCAATTTCACCCATAATTCCACCTAGGGCATCTATTTCTCTTACTACAATACCCTTAGCACTTCCCCCGATTGATGGATTGCATGGCATATCTCCTATATTTTGTATATTTCCAGTAATTAAAAGAGTTTTTAAATTGTTTTTAGCACACGCAAAAGTTGCTTCACAACCAGCATGTCCACCGCCAACAACAATGATATCATATTTCATCTTATTCACCTCTATTTTCCCAAGCAAAAGTTCTTGAATATTTCATCAATTAAATTTTCTTTATATGTATCTCCAGTTATTTCACCTAATTTATCCCAAATTTTTCTTATATCAATTTCAATTAAATCAACTTCAACTTTATTTTTAACATCTTTTTCTATATTATTAATTACATTTTTACATTCTTTTAAAATTGAAATTTGTCTTGAATTTGATAAATATGTATAATCATTCAATTCTATTTCATTTAAATTAAACATCTTTATAATTTCTTGTTTTAAAGACTCTGTACCTGATTCTTCTTTAGTTGATGTATAGATTTTTCTGTATTCTTTAAAAATACTCTCATCTATTTTTTTGTCTTTATCACTTTTATTTATAACTATTAATAATTTAGATTTTTTAATACTTTCTAATACTTTTTTATCTTCAGCAGTAATTTCTGAACTTCCATCTAATACAAGTAAAACTAAATCAGAATTTTCAATTGCTTGATAACTTTTCTTTACACCTAGTTCTTCTACTATGTTGCTAGTTTCACGAATACCTGCTGTATCTATTAATTTTATTTCTATTCCATTTAATATTATTGAGCCTTCTACTATGTCTCTTGTAGTACCTTCTATATCTGTCACTATTGCTTTATCTTCGTTAATTAATTTATTTAATAAACTACTTTTGCCTACATTTGGTTTACCAACAATAGAAACTGTTATTCCATTTTTTAATAATTGCTGATTTTCACTTTTAGTTATAATTTCTTCTAACTTTTCTCTAATAATTTTAGTTTTTTCTTTTAGTAACTCATTTGTTACCACTAAAGCATCTTCATATTCTGGATAATCAATATTAACTTCTATATTAGCAGTTAAACTTAATAATTCATCTCTTAAGTTGTTAATTAATTTAGTGGCTTCTCCGGTTAAGGCTTTCATTCCTATCTTTCTAGCAACTTCAGTTTTAGCACTTACTATATCCCCTACTGCTTCTGCCTCAACTAAATTTATTCTTCCATTTAAAAAAGCTCTTTTTAAAAACTCTCCTGGTTCTGCTAACCTACAACCATTTACTAATAATAGCTCTAAAATTTTATTAGTACTTGCTACCCCGCCATGACAATTTATTTCTATAATATCTTCTTTTGTGTATGTTTTAGGAGCTTTAAATATAGATACTAATACTTCATCTATTTTTTCTTTTTTGTCCATAATAAAACCATAATGAATAGTATGACTATCAAATTTATTTAAATCTTTATTAAATATTTTATTAACTATAGATAATGATTCTCTACCACTTATTTTAATTACATTTAATGCAGATTCTCCAATTATTGTAGAAACAGCACATATAGTATCTTCCATATAAATTCCTTTTCTTTCGTGATAGATTATAGCATTTTTATATAATTAAGTAAATAATTAATCTTTGTTATATGTGTTTTTCCAATCTTCATCCAACCTAGTTCTATATATTTTATCTAATTTATTATTTTCTTTATTCATTTTTTGATAAGAACCTTTTACTAGATTTTTCTTTTCTTGAGACACAAATTGTATATAAACTTCAAATAATTTTAGCCATTCTTGATATGTCCAGGAAGAAATACTTGATTCTAAATCAATCCCAATATATTTTTTACTTCTTTTTAATTGTTCATAAGTTAATATTTTTTTTGTTTTTTGTTCCAAATTATTTCCTGAAGACATATAGACATAAGAAATAAAATCCCAATAATCTGTAATAGGACATTTTTTTATATCACAAAAAGGTCTTGTTTTAAAATTAATCAAAACAATATCTACAGACGGAACAGGATAAAAATCTTCTCTATTAAATTTATAAATTTCTTTAATTTCATACTTTGGCTTATAAAGTAATGATTTATAACTTTCTTTATTAAGTGGTTCTCCTACATAATTTAAAAAAGCTTCATACTGCATTATTAAATACATATCTTGTGGCGGATTTGAAGAACTTAATATTTTACTTAAAATCTTTGAAGTAAGATTAAATGGTATATTTGAAAAAATTTTATAATTTTCTTTTTCTGGTAATGAATAATTGAGAAAATTTTCATTTAAAATAGATATATTATTATTTGTTTTAAATTTATTTAATAAGTTTAGATATAATTCTTGATCAAATTCTATTCCAACTACTTTTTCAGCTTTTAAAGATAGTTGTTCTGTTATAATACCACTTCCAGGACCTATTTCAATCACTAAATCATTTTTATTTATAGAACTTATATCAATTATTTTCTTAACTAAATTTGTATCACACAAAAAATTTTGTGAATCTCTAATATTTATTTTTTGAGTATCTTCTTTCATAAAACATCTCACATTCTTATTTTAATTTTTTAATGTTAAATTTAAATAAATTTTAGCATTTTTATATTATTAAGTAAATGAAAAACACGCTTTTTAAGCGTTATTTTTTAATAATACTCTTAATTAATTTTAAATCTTTATAAGTGTCTTGTTTTTATTACTGGAATCTCTTGTTTTTCTAAATCTATAATACTTATATAGCTTTCATAACCACACACAGGACACCTGAATATAAAAAAAGAACCATTAATTAAATGGTTCTTCTTTAAATCAGAAATATTAACAACTAGAAATGAAAAACAAGTATCACACTCTAGTTGATATTCTTTTAATATCGTCCCTTCTTGGCCTAGCCTCATTATTCTCATATATATACCTCCTATATTTAAGAGTATTATAGATTAGTTTTTTATTGTCTCAAACCTCTAAAAAAAACCCTCGATTCAGGTTCAAAAGCTGGAAGCTCCTTTATTTTTTTTGTAAAATAATTATTAACAAATGTTACAGCAGCTTCATCTATTTGAACTAAAACACTTGAATTTGATTTTCTATAATAACGCCTGTCTTGAAGTATTCTGTTTGCTTTGGTATTAGCACTAATATAAGGCTTATTGTCTTTCATAAAAATTCTAAATCCTAATTGACTTGGCATAATGACCCCTATTCCTTTCCTTTATATTTTATAACTACATATCTATTTGGTTCTTCACCTTCACTAATTGTTTCAATATAATCAAATCCTGATAAAGCATTGTGAACAACTCTTCTATCATATGAATTCATTGGATCTAATTTAATGTCTACTTTAGATATAGTAACTTCTCTTGCTAATCTTTTGACATTTTTTTCTAAAAAATAATTTTGCTTTTCTTTATAATTTTCTACATCTAATATTACATTAGCAAATATATCTATATGGTTATATATTGCTTGTTTAACAAATGTTTGAAGAGATTCTAATATATGCCCCTGTTTTCCTATTATAATTGAATTGTTGTCAGTAAATAATTTATATGATATTTGTTTTTCTCTTATTCTTGTTTCAACATTTCCATTTAAATTAAAACCCTTTAAAAACTCTTCAATTAGTTGTTTACCATAATCTGCTACATCTGTTACTTTAACAATTTCGATTATATATTTTTTAGCTTTTAATAAACCGCCTTTTTGTTCAGATATATTATAAATTATATCTGTTTCTTGGCAATTTAATTCTTCACAAGCTTGAGTTAATAATGTTTCTTCCTTTTTTCCTTCAAATTTATATTTTTCCATAATTACCTCCCTATTTTTTTATTTTTACTTTCTTTTTATGATCTGTTGAATTTAATTTTTTCATAATTATATTTTGTATAATTGTAAATCCACTAGATACTATCCAATATAATGCGATTGCGGTTGGCAATGAGAATGACATAAATGATATAAATATAATCATAAATTTATTCATAAATTGCATTTGTTTAGCTTGAGATTCATCCATTCCTTGATTATTCATGTTTTTCATAGAGAAATATGTTGTTGCAATTATCAATAATATTAATATTATATACCAGTAATTTCCTGTTTTTATTGCTTCCCAAGGAGTTGTTCCCAATTTAAATATTAAAAATTTTCCTTCAAACAATACTGGTATTCTATAAACTGCTTCTAAGAAAGCAAAGAATATAGGTAATTGTAGAAATGCAAATAAGCAACCAGATAAAGGACTTATATTATATTTTTTGTAAATAACCATCATTTCTTGACTTTTCATCATAGTTGATTCTTTATCGGTCTTGTCTTTATATTTTTTCTCTAATTTATCTAACTCTGGTTTAGCCTTTTTCATATTCTCACTTAATAAAGTAGATTTTTTTGAGAATGGAAATAATACCGCTCTTAAAATGAATGCTACAACCATTATAGATAATCCATAACTTTTTAATAATAGTCCTAATTTAATAACAAACCACGCTAATGGTTTAACAAAGAATGAAGTCCATAATCCCTCATATTTTGAATTACTAAGAGAAAATTCATTACATTTAGGTAAATTTTCTAATTTAATTCCAGTTTTATCTTCATTTTCAATATATATTTTTTTCATCTCTTCTGTAGAAGGCTGGCATAATATATTTGAAACATAACTTTTAGTTGTTTTATCTTCAGTTTGTAATGTAAATCTTTTAGTACATCCACTAAATGCAAATAAAACTGCTATAAATAATAATAATATTTTCTTTTTCATTATTGTATTCCTTTCAAAATTTCGCTCTTTTTATCTTCATAAGATAATTCTTTTAAGGCACTATTCAATATTATAACATAATCTTCATTTATAGAAAGCATATTTTTCATAATTATATCTTTAACTTGCCTTTTTAATTTATTTCTCGTAACAGCATTCCCTATTTTTTTACTAATGCTAATACAGAATCTACTATAAGTTAATTGATTTTTCTTTCTATATATAATAAAAAATCTAAAGAAATTTTTATTTCCAGTTTTTATTATATCTAATATTTCTTTATTTTTTTGTATTATATATTTTTTATTCATAGTCTCCGTTCCCAAAATAATTATACAACAAAAAACTACTTAATTAAAAGTAGTTATTTATTTTGCTAAATCTTTTCTTCCTTTTGCTCTTCTTTTAGATAAAACTTTCTTACCTTTTCTTGAACGAAAACCAGAAACTTTACTTTTCTTTAAATTATTAGGTTGAAATGTCCTTTTCATAATTACCTCCATTTAATATATTATTTGCTTGACACTGAACATTATAAACAATAGAATAGGAATTGTCAATTTTATTTTATTAACAATGCTGTCAATAACTTTATTAACATATTAATTTAAAACTTGTTAATATTGTTAATAACTTTAATTTTGTTAGTAATATCAATAAAATTACTGTTAATAACTTGTTAATGATTATTGTTAATATTTTTTGAGTCTTTATTTTTGAAAAGGTTTGAATTACAATTAAGTTAATAAAAGTACAAGGAGGGTTTTATATGGATGTTAAAAGTTTTGAATCTAATTTTTTAAATTTAATTTCTAAGAAAATTTCTAATGCAACTATAAATACATGGTTTAAAGATTTAGACTTTTATTTAGATGAAAAAAACGTTTATATATTATCTCCACATGAAGCAAATAAAAAACATTTAATAAACAATTATTTAGAAATTATTGAAGAAACTATTTTAGAAATGAATGATTCTTTAAATTTTGTAGAAATAACTACTGAAAACAAAAAATTAGATAAAAAAGAAGAAATAGTTGAAATAACAGATGATAATTTAACTGAAGAATATAAATATTATAGTAATTTTAATCCTAAATACACCTTTGATACATATATGGTTGGTGATAGCAACAAACTAGCTTATTCAAGTGCTTTAGCTGTAGCTCAGAAACCAGGAAAATTATATAATCCTTTATTTATATACGGAAATAGTGGTTTAGGAAAAACACATTTAATGCACGCAATTGGAAATTATATAAAAAACAATTCTGATAAAAAAGTTTTATATATAACAACAGAACAATTTGTTAATGATTTAATTTTAATGTATAAAAAAGATGAAGTTAATAAAGATAATTTGGGTTATATAGAAATATTTAGAAAAAAATACAGAGATATAGATGTTTTAATGATTGATGATATACAATTTTTAGGAGGAGCTATTAAATCTCAACAAGAATTCACTAATACTTTTAATTCTTTATATGATAATGAAAAACAAATTATTATATGCTCTGATAGGTCTGTAGATGATTTAAAATTATTAGAAGATCGTCTTAGAACAAGATTTAACTGGGGTTTAAAAGTTAATATAAGTCCTCCAGATTATGAATTAAAAGTTAATATAATTAAACAAAAAATTAAATATACGGATTTAATTATAGATTTAAGTGATGAAATTATTAATTATGTAGCATCAAATTGTGGAAGTGATGTTAGAAATATAGAAGGATTTATAACTAGACTTTGTGCATATCAAGCTATAATGAATATTCCTAAATTATCATTAGAAGAGGCAATTGAAGCATTAAAAGAATACACAAATTCATTATTATTTAGTCCAAATACAATAAAAAAAATACAAAGTGTAGTTGCTAAATATTTTGAATTATCTGTAGAAGATTTAAAAGGTAAAAAAAGAAATGCTCTTATTACTCAAGCTAGACATATTGCTTTTTATCTAAGCAGAATAATGACCGATGACAGTTATATAAAAATTGGAATGGAATTTGGAAATAGAAATCATGCAACCGCTATTCATTCTTATGAAAAAATTAAACATGATTTGCAAAATAATAAACAACTTGGTAATATTATATTAGAAATAAAATCAAAAATAAGTGAGTAAAAATTAGTTATTAACATCCCAAAATTACAATTTTTCATTATATAAGTGATATTGAAAAGTTATTAACAATATTAACTGTAATAATACTAATAAATATATAAAAAGAAAGAGGTAAATTAAATGAAATTAAAAATTGAAAAAAATATTTTATTAGAAAATTTAAATTCAGTTTCAAAAGCTGTATCTACTAAAAATATAATTCCTGTATTAAATGGAGTAGAATTTGAATTAAAAAAAGAAGGGTTATATTTAACAGCAACTAATAATGATATAACTATTAAAAATTTTATAAATAAAAAAGATATAAAAGAAATTTCATCTGAAGGAAAAATAATTATATATGGAAGATATCTTTTAGATATTATAAGAAAATTACCAGATGGAGAAATATTAATAGAAGAAGTAGATGGAAATAAAGCAATTATTTCTACAAAGAATTCAAAATATAATTTAAATTGTTATCCTATTAATGAATTTCCTAAAATAGAAATAAAAGAAGCAAATAATCCTATTACATTATCAAGTGAGTTATTAAAAGAAATATTAAATCAAACTTCATTTGCTACATCTTTACAAGAAAGCAGACCTTTATTAACAGGCATAAATATAAAAATAATAGGTAATATTTTAGAATGTGTAGCAACTGATTCATATAGATTAGCTAAAAAATTAATTTTATTACCTAAAGATATTGAAGAAAATATTAATATAGTAATTCCTTCAAAAAATATAAATGAATTAGTAAAAGTATTTGATTTAGGAGAAGAAAATGTTGAAATACATATATTTAATAATAAAATTTTATTTAAATATAAAAATATATTATTTCAATCAAGTTTATTAAATGGAACATATCCAAATACAGATAGTTTTGTTCCTAAAAATTTTGAAATGGAAATAGAAGCTGATTTAATAGAATTATATAATGTATTAGATAGAGCATCATTATTAACACAATCAAAAGAAAAAAATACTGTTCAATTATCTATAGAAAAAAATAAATTAATTATTAATTCATCTAGTCAAGAAGCAGGAAAAGTAGAAGAAACAATGGAAATAAAAAATTTAAATAATAATGATATAAAAATATCATTTTCAGCAAAATATATGTTAGATGCATTAAAAACATTTAATTCAGAAACAGTAAAATTATATTTTAATGGACAAATAAAACCTATAATAATAAAAGAAAATGATAAAGGAAATTTAATTCAATTAATTTTACCTATAATGACATATTAAAAAATATGTCTTTTTTTTAATATTCAACAAATTTCGACATTTTGATATGTTATAATAACACCCAATTTTGAAAAAAAGGAGGTGAAAAAATGGATTATGAAATAAATAAAGATACTTTAGCAGTAATACCTTTATCCAAATCTAAATGTAAAATATTAGAAAAAGAAGAAGAATATATTTTGTCTGTTCAAACATTTGATGTAATTGAGCACAGTTGCGAATATTTTGGGAGTAATTATGAAGGAAGATATGTTGGTACAAAAAAGATAGCAGGGATAACACATAAATCCCCAATTATTATAGAAGATACATCTAAAATAATATTTTTTCCTACAACTTCTCCTACTAAAGAAGAATGTATCTGGATATCTTTAAATAATATTGTAAGTTATGAAAAAGGAGAATTAAAAGGAACTTCAAAAATTTTATTTAAAAATGGTAATATTTTGAATTTAGATATGTCTATAGGTTCATTGACAAATCAAATTTTAAGAGCTAGTAGATTAAAATATTTGTTAGAGGAAAGACAAAAAAATTTTAATAAAAATTAAATTTAAAGAAACATAATTTTTTATTATGTTTTTTTTAAAATATAATGAAATAAAATCAAATCTATGATATAATTCTAAGTGTGTATAGGAGTACATATTTATATAATTTTTTCTTAAATCAATTCAAATGAGGTTTTAAAATGAATATAACAAACTTAGAAATTATAAATTTTAGAAAATTTATAAAATTAAAATTAAAAAATCTAAAATTAATGAATATAATAATAGGTAAAAACGGAGTGGGTAAAACCTCAATTATTGAAAGTATTTATTTTGGTAGTGTTTCTAAATCATTTAAATCTTATTATGATGAGGTATTAATAAAAGACTCGAAAGAATTTTTAAAAGTTAAAATAGACTTGAAAGATAAAGGTAAAATTAAAAAATTAGAATTAATCTTAAAAGGAAAAGAAAAAAAAGCAAAAATAAATAATCAAGTAATTAAAAAATTAAGTGATTATATATGTCAATATTCAGTTATATTATTTTCCCCAGATGATATAAGATTAATAAAAGATACTCCAAATATTAGAAGAAATTATTTAAATATTCAATTATCTAATATTAATAAAGAATATATATTTTTGATAAATAATTATAATAAATTAATAAAAAATAAAAATGATTATTTAAAAAAAATTAATTTTAATAGAAATATAGATGAAAAATATTTAGATATTATTGATCAGAAAATTGTTGATATAGGAATAAAAATCTATCAATATAGGAAAAAATATATAACAGAAGTAAATGAATATATTAATTTGTTATTTAAGAAGTTTAAAACTAACGATGATTTGTATTTAAAATATATTTCTGATTTTGAAGATAAGAAGGCTAGTGAATTGATAAATCTTCTTAAAAAAAACAGAGAAAAAGAAATAATATTAGGAATGACAAACATAGGTATACATAGAGATGATATAGAGTTTATTCAAAACGAGAAAAATGCAGAAAAATATTCATCTCAAGGTATTCAAAAATTAATAATTTTATCTATGAAATTAGCTGAAATAAAAGTTTTAAATAATAAATATAATATAAAACCAATTTTATTATTAGATGATTTATTTAGCGAATTAGACGAAATAAATCAAAAAAAAGTTATAAAATTATTGAATAAAAAATTTCAAACATTTATAACAACAACAGATTTAAATAATTTAAATACTGAAAATTTTAAGGAAGTAAATATTATTAAGTTAAAGGAGACAGAAGAATATGAAAAATGAAAAGTATGATGAGAATACAATTCAAGTATTAGAAGGATTAGAAGCAGTTCGTAAAAGACCTGGTATGTATATTGGAACTACAAGTAGTAGAGGATTACATCATTTAGTTTGGGAAATTATTGATAACGCAATTGATGAAGCATTAGCGGGTTATTGTGATGATATAGAAGTTATTATTAATAAAGATAACTCAGTCACAGTAAAAGATGATGGAAGAGGAATCCCGGTTGGAATTCATGCTAAAACAGGCCTATCAACAGTAGAAACAGTTTATACTCACTTACATGCAGGTGGTAAATTTGGTGGTGGTGGTTATAAAGTATCTGGAGGTCTTCATGGTGTAGGAGCTTCAGTTGTTAATGCATTAAGTACTTGGGTAGAAGTAAAGGTATATCAAAATAGCAAGGTCTATTTTATACGTTTTGAAAATGGTGGACATGCAGTTAAACCGCTTGAAGTTATAGATTCATGTGATGAAAATAGAACAGGAACCACAGTAACTTTTAAACCGGATTCCGAAATTTTTACAGAAACTACTACATTTGAATATGACATATTAAAAAATAGAATTAGAGAATTAGCATTTTTAAATAAAGGATTAAGAATTATATTAGTAGATGATAGAGAAATTCCAGTAAAAAAAGAAGAATTTATATATAATGGTGGGATAGTTGAATATGTAAAGATGATAAATGAAACTAAAACTCCAATACATCCTCAAATAATATATTTAGAAGGTAGCGAAGATGGAATATCTTTAGAAGTTGCTTTTCAATATAACTCAGGATATTCTTCGACTTTGCTTTCATTTACAAATAATATTAACACACATGAAGGTGGAACTCATGAAGACGGTGTAAAAAGAGCTTTAACTCGTGTTATTAATAATTATGCTAAAAATAATAAAATTTTAAAAGACGCAGATGAATCTCTTAGTGGGGATGATGTTAGAGAAGGACTAACAATGATTGTTTCATGTAAACATCCTAACCCTCAATTTGAAGGACAAACTAAAACTAAATTAGGAAATGCCGAAGTTGTTAAAATTGCTTCTGATGTATTTGGCGATGGATTTGAAAGATTTTTATTGGAAAATCCAGATGTAGCTAAAATAATTATTGAAAAATCTTTAATTGCTGCTCATGCTAGAATAGCTGCAAAAAAAGCAAGAGAATTAATAAGAAGAAAAGGGGACTTAGAAATTACAAATTTTTATGGAAAATTAAAAGATTGTAAGAGTAAGAATCCAGAAGAATCAGAAATATTTTTAGTAGAGGGAGATTCTGCTGGTGGTTCCGCTAAAAATGGAAGAGATTATATGACACAAGCAATACTTCCTTTAAGAGGAAAAATATTAAATGTAGAAAAAGCTAGATTGGATAGAGCTCTAGGCAATGAGGAAATAAGAACTATCGTAACAGCTTTTGGAACCGGAATAGGTGAAGAATTTGATTTAAAAAAATTAAGATATAATAAGATAATTATAATGACAGATGCCGATGTTGATGGTTCTCACATAAGAGTATTGTTATTAACTTTATTTTATAGGTTTTTTAAACCAGTTGTAGAGGCAGGTTTTGTATTTGCTGCACAACCCCCATTATTTAAAATAGTATACGGTAAAAATATTAAGTATGTATTAACAGATGAAGAAAAAAACGAGTTTTTAAAGACTCTTCCTGATAGCTCAAAATATACTGTTTTGCGTATGAAAGGTCTTGGAGAAATGGATGCAGATGAATTAAGAGATACAACAATGTCTAAGGAACATAGGATATTAAGACAAATTACAGTAGATGATGCAATAGCAGCTGATAAAGTTTTTGAAAAGTTAATGGGAGAAGAAGTTGAACCAAGAAGATTATTTATAGAACAAAATGCAGTTTTTGTAGATAATTTGGATATATAGGAGGTTAAAATGGACAAAATAAATCAATTTAATATAGTTGAAGAAGTAGAGAAATCTTTTTTATCATACTCAATGAGTGTAATAGTTGATAGAGCATTACCTGATTTAAGAGATGGATTAAAACCCGTTCATAGAAGAATATTATATTCAATGTATGAATCAGGATTCACTCCTGATAAGCCCCACAGAAAATGTGCAAGAATAGTTGGAGACGTTATGGGAAAATATCATCCACATGGAGATTCTTCAATATATGAGGCTATGGTTCGTATGGCTCAAGACTTTAGTTATAGACATACATTAGTTGATGGACATGGTAATTTTGGTAATACAGATGGTGATGGAGCAGCCGCAATGCGTTATACTGAATCTAGATTATCAAAAATTTCATTAGAATTATTGAGAGACATTAACAAAGACACAATAGATTTCATCCCAAATTTTGATGAAACATTACAAGAACCAAAAGTTTTACCAAGTCGTTTTCCTAATATTTTAGTAAATGGAACTATGGGTATAGCTGTAGGTATGGCAACAAACATTCCACCTCATAATTTAGGTGAGGTTGTAAACGGATGTATAGCTTATATAAATAATAATGATATAAGTATATTAGAATTAATGCAACATATAAAAGGTCCTGATTTTCCTACAGGAGCAATTATTTTAGGTAATAGTGGAATCAAAAGAGCTTATGAAACAGGTAGAGGAACAATAACTATAAGATGCAAAGCTGAAATTCAAGAAAATAAAGATCATCATTTAATTGTTATAACAGAAATTCCATATGGAGTTAATACATCTGAATTAAAGAATAAAATAGCAGAATTAGTAAGAGACAAAATTATAGATGGAATATCAGATTATCACGAAGAAACTAATATAGAAAATGGAATGAAAATAGTTATTACATTAAAAAAGGACGCTAATGCGAATGTTATTTTAAATAATTTGTTTAAACATACACAATTACAAAGTTCTTTCGGTATAGCGCTTTTAATGTTGGATCAAGGACAGCCTAAAACATTAAATTTAAAAGAAATAATTTCAAAATATATAAATTATCAAAAGGAAATTATAGTAAGAAGAACTAAATTTGATTTAGATAAAGCAGAAAAAAGAGTACACATATTAGAAGGCTTGAAGATAGCACTTGATAATATAGATGAAATAATTAAAACAATTAAAAGTGCCGAAAGCGATGAAATAGCTAAGCAAAATTTAATGTCTAAATTTAGTTTAACAGAAGTTCAAACTGATGCAATTTTAGAAATGAAGTTACGTCGTTTAACAGGATTAGAAAGAAGTAAAGTTGAAAGCGAATTAGCAGAATTATTATCTAATATTACAGAATTTAAGGCAATATTAGAAAGTGACGAAAAAATAAATAATATCATTAAACAAGAATTAATAGAAATAAAAGAAAAGTATTCAAATCCAAGAAGAACTGAAATCGATATGACAACAATCGAATACATAGAAGATGAATCGTTAATCCCTGTTGAAAGTTCTATTATAACAATTACTAATAAAAATTATATAAAAAGAGTAAGTTCTGATACTTATAGAATTCAAAATAGAGGTGGAACCGGAATCAAAGGAATGACAACTAATGATGAAGATTTTGTTGAACAAATTATAAGTGTTTCAACACACGATTATATTTTGTTTTTCTCAAATAAAGGAAAAGTTTATAGATTAAAAGGATATGAAATTCCAGAATTTTCTAGAAATTCGAAAGGCTTACCACTAGTAAATTTAATTCAAATTGATAAAGAAGAAAAAATAAATACAATATTAAAGATAGAAACCGAAAACAAGTACAAATGTTTGATATTTGCTACTAAAAATGGAGTTATAAAAAGAACGTTAATTGAAGATTTTGATAATATTAGACAAAGCGGAAAAATTGCAATCACATTAAAAGAAGAAGATGAATTAATATCCGTAAAGAAAACTTACGGAGATAATCAAGTGCTAATGTGTTCGAAAAAAGGAAGAATGGTTAGATTTTCAGAATCAGAAGTAAGAGTAATGGGAAGATCAGCATCTGGTGTTAGAGGTATTAAATTAAAAGAAAATGATTATTGTATATCTATGGAGATATCAGAAGTAGATAAAAACATACTAGTTGTTACAGAAAAAGGATATGGAAAGAAAACACCTGTTGAAGAATATAGAGAAACAAAAAGAGGTAGTAAAGGTGTAAAAACAATAAATGTTACTGAAAAAAATGGTAACGTAGTTGCCTTTAAATCCGTTTCTGAAGATAAAGACTTAATAATGATTACAAATTTAGGAACTATTATAAGAATGGCAATTGAAAAAATATCTCAAATGGGAAGAGTTACACAAGGTGTAAGATTGATTAATTTAAAGAATAATAGTTTTGTTTCCTCAATATCTATAGTAGATAAAGAAGAAGAAATGGGTGAAAGTTTAGAGCAAGAAAACATACAAGAGACAGAAGAAATTTAATTTTAATGTTTCACGTGAAACATTAAAATTATTTCCCGGGAAATAATTTGGAAGAATGTTCCACGTGGAACATTGATTAATAAATCAAAATAAAATATAATTAACTTGCACAACAAATGCGCAGAAATAGGTCAGGATTGGAAAATAGCAGCCTTAACGCTCAACATTTGTGTGTGCATTTTTTGTGAGGAAAAATATGGAAAGATATATAAATGAATTAAAAAAGTTGGTTGAGAGAGCGTATAAAAAAGGAGAAGTCCCAGTAGCGGCATTAATAGTAAAAGACAATCAGATTATATCAAAAGCTTACAATAATAAAGAAACTAAAAAGAATCCTTTAATGCACGCTGAAATACTTGCAATAATAAAAGCTTGCAAAAAACTTGGAGACTGGAGATTAGATGGATGTGATATGTACGTCACATTAAAGCCTTGCGATATGTGTTCCGCAATTATAGAAGAATCCAGAATTAACAATGTTTTTTATATATTAGATAATAATGAAGTAAAAAATAGAAAAGTAAATTATAAAAAAATAAATAAAGATACAGAAAAATTTAGAAAAATATTAATATCTTTTTTTGTTCAAAAAAGATAGTGTTTAATAAGGAAAGAATGATATAATAAAGAAAAATTATATGTAAGAACAGGGAGGTAAATATGGGTTACTTAGCTTTATATAGGAAATATAGACCATCTAAATTTTGTGAAGTTGTTGGGCAAGAACCAATAATAAATATTCTTAAAAATTCTATAAAGACCGGTAATATAAGTCATGCATACTTGTTCAGTGGTCCTAGAGGTACTGGAAAAACAAGTGTTGCCAAAATTTTTGCAAAGGCAGTTAATTGTGAAAGCCCAAAAGATGGCGAGATTTGTGGAAAATGTAAAACATGTAAAGAAATAGAGGAAAATGATATAGATATTATTGAGATAGACGCAGCTAGCAACAATGGGGTTGATGAAATAAGAGAAGTTAGAAATAATGTTAAGCTTGTGCCTACAATTGGTAAATATAAAATTTATATAATTGATGAAGTCCATATGCTTTCTATAGGAGCATTTAATGCATTATTAAAAACATTAGAAGAACCTCCTGAACATGCAATATTTATATTAGCAACTACTGAAATTCAAAAGATACCACTAACTATAATATCTAGATGTCAAAGATTTGATTTTAAAAAGATAACTCCTAAAAATATTGAAAAATTAATAAATAAAATATTAAGTTCAGAAAGCAAGAAAGTTTCTGATGATGTTATAAAATTAATTTCAGAAATAAGTGATGGGGGATTAAGAGACGCTATTAATTTGCTTGATCAAATTTTAACAAACTGCAACGAACCTTCGATAGAAGATATCTACAATCTGAATGGCGGCATTTCATCAGCAAATATAGAACAATTGTTTGATGAAATACTGGCTACAAATACATTTGGTACTCTTAAATTAATAAACGAGTTTTATGATAATGGTAAAAATTTATTAAATGTTGTTGATAGACTTCTTATTATTACTAGAAATATAAATATTAACAATAATGTTAAAAACTATTTTGATAAAAATACAGAAAAGAATTTAGAAAAATACAAGAATGTTACAAATGATGTTTGTATGTATTTAGCAAAAAAATTACTGGAGTTATCAAATAATATTAAAAAATCGGGTAATCAAAAAATAATTTTTGAGATAAGTTTGTTGGATATTTTTAATGATTTTCCATCTTCTGCTGAAACAAAAATACAAAAATTAGAAAATATTGAAGAAAAAATTGCTGAAAATGATAAAAAAATAACAGAAAATGATAAAATTATTTCCCGGGAAATAATTTCGGTTAGAATAAACAATGCTTTAGCTGAAGCAAACAAAGAGACTTTAAAAGAATTAAAAGTTAAATCTTTGAACTTTACTGATTATATTTCAAATAAAAAATATAATACAGTTGCAAATATTTTAACAAAAGGCGAAATTATAGTAGCGTCAGATAAGTATTTAATATTTAATTATAAACAAGAAAGAGAACTAAATTTATTTTTTAATAATTTAGATTCTATTGAAAAATTTTTACTTGAACTTTTTAAAAATAAGTATAAGGTAGTTGCTATTATAAATGATGATTGGAAAAAAATAAAAGAAGAATATGTAAAAAATGTAAAAAATGGTGTAAAATATATTTTGCAAGAAGAACCAATTATAAAAGAAAGAAACAGTAAACAAAAATCTGCCGCTTTTGATATATTTGGTGAAGAGAGCATAGACATAAAATAGAAAGGAAAGTGATTATATATGAATATGCAAAATTTAATGGCCCAAGCTAAAAAACTACAAGGAGATATGGAAAAAATTTCAAAAGAAATAGAGGAAACTACTTACACTGGTAAAAACAATGGAGTACTAGTTGAATTGACAGGAAGAAATGAAATAACTAAAATTGAAATATTAAACGAAGAAACTTTAACAGACAAAGAATTAGTTGAAGATATGATTATGTTAGCAGTTAATGAAGCTTTAGAAAAAGTAAGAAAAGACAAAGAAACTAAATTAGGCAAATATACTAATGGGCTTGGAGGATTGTTTTAATAATGCATCCCAAAGCATTTGAGAATCTTGTTCAGGACTTTAAAAAGTTTCCTGGAATCGGAGATAAAACTGCTGAAAGATTTGTTTACACAATTGACTCGTTAACTAAAGAAGACATATGTGAATTTTCAAAAAATCTAATTGACTTTAAAGCAAAAATTAAAAAATGTAAAACTTGCGGAATAATGACTGATAAAGAAGAATGTGACTTCTGTAGTTCAAAATCTAGAGATAATTCTATTATTTGTGTAGTTGAGGATTCTAAAAGTGCATTTATTTTTGAAAAAAGCGGAAACTATAATGGAAAATATCACATCTTAAATGGTTTAATAAACCCAATAGAAGATGTTAATCCAGAAGACATTAATATTTATTCACTTATTAACAAAAGAATAAATGAAGAAGTTAAAGAAGTAATTATTGCTTTGTCTCCGTCAATAGAAGGAGAAACCACATCGTTATACATAAAAAAATTGTTAGAGGGCAAGAAAATAAAGGTTTCTAGATTATCTCATGGTATTCCAATGGGGTCAGATATAGAGTTTTTAGATCCTATAATGATTTCGAAAGCATTAGAAGACAGAAAATATTTAGAATAAAAAAAGATAATCATAATATTTTTTAATAAAGGAGAATATTATGAAAAAAGTTTTATTAATTATAAGAAAAATTGTTGTTGGTTTATGTATGTTATATACTTTTAATGTATTAGTAAGCAAAACCGGATTTGTTGCACCTATAAATATTTATTCTTTAATTATTGTAAGTATTTTTGGACTACCTGGTATGATTTCTTTATTAGTATTAAAAATATTGTTATTTTGAGGTGATTATGGGAAGCGAAATGATAGAAAAATATTTTGAAAATTTGAATTCAATTAATTCTATTGGACATGCTTTCTTATTCTCAAATTCAGATTATAATGAAATAAATTCTTGTATAGAAAGTGTTTTAAACAAATACATTTTTAAAAATAATTTGCCACTAATAAATAATCCAGATGTATTTTTTATAGAACCAGAGAAAAATATTATAAAAAAAGAATTAATAAAACAATTAGAAGAAAACTTATCTACAATGTCTCAAGTTAGTAATAACAAAGTATATATTATTAAAGAATGTGATAAATTAAATGATTATTCAGCTAATAGTTTATTAAAAATATTAGAAGAACCTTCAGAAAATATTTATGCATTTTTATTTACAAAAAATATAGAAAGAGTTATGTTAACAATTAAATCAAGATGTCAAATAATCTATAAACCAAACGGTAGTTTAGAAAACATTTATGCTTTGTATGATGAAGAACAAATAAAAAAAGCAATGTCAATATTAAATAAAATTGAGGAAAATGGTGTAAAATCAATTGTATATAATAATGATTTGTATAAGAATATAGAAAAAGAAGATTTAAAAAGTGTTTTAAATATATTAGAATATTTCTATAAGGATTGTTTAAATAAATTAAATGATATAGAATTAGAGTACTTTATTAATGAAGAAAAAAATATAGAAAAGACATTAAAGAGCAATAATGAAAATAAATTAATAAATAAAATAGTTTTAATAAATAAATATTTAAATTTATTAAACTATAACTTAAATATTAATTCATTTATTGATAAAATATTAATAGAGTTAGGGAGAATTTAGATGAAAAAAATAGTTGGAGTACAATTTAAACCAAATGGTAAGATTTATTATTTTGATTTAAACAACGTAGAATTAAATGATGAAAAGAATGTAATAGTTGAAACTGAAAAAGGATATGAATACGCCATAATTGCTTTAGATAATAAAAGTTTAGAAGATATAGACAAAGATCTTGATCTATCTAGAGTAATGAGAGTTGCTAACAAAGAAGATGAGAGAATTTATCAAAAAAATAAAAAAGATGCTGAAAGAGCATTAGAAAAAGCAGATGAAATAGCTAAGGGTTTAGGTCTTTCTATGACATTTGTAGATTCTTCATTTAATTTTGAGAGATCTCAATTAATGCTATATTTTTTAGCAGATAGCAGGGTTGATTTTCGTGAATTAGCAAAACAGTTAGCTTCAGTTTACAAAACAAGAATAGAGCTAAGACAGATAGGGGTAAGAGATAAGGCAAAAGAGATTTCTGGAATAGGACAATGTGGCAGACAATTATGTTGTTCAAGTTTTTTAAAAGATTTAGATTCTGTTACCATTTCAATGGCAAAAAATCAAAATATAGTTTTGAATCCAACTAAAATAAATGGTTTATGTGGAAGATTATTATGCTGTCTTAATTATGAGGATCAGCTTTATACAGATAACAAAAAAGATATGCCGGAACTTGGAGATTTTGTTAAAACATCAAATGGTGAAGGACAAGTTATATTTATAGATATACCAAATAAAAAATATATTGTTAATATTCCAGACTATGGGAAAGAAACGGTTATTTTAAAAAATAAGTGTGATGAATGTGGAAAATGTAATAAATGATTTAGTCGGGTATAAGAATTTAAAAATAATTCAATGTAATGATTATTTTAGTTTTAGTTTAGATTCAGTTCTTTTGCCAAATTTTATAGAAATCAAAAAAGAGTATAAAAATATTATGGATTTAGGATGTGGAAATGCTCCTATTCCGTTAATTTTATCAACTAAAACAGAAGAAAAAATAATTGGTATAGAAATTCAAAAAGAAATTTATGATTTAGCTTTAGAAACAGTAAAAATAAACAAGTTAGAAAATAGAATAGAAATAAGAAATTTAGATATAAAAGACTTATTAAAACATTATAAATCAGAATCATTTGATTTGATTTTTTCTAATCCGCCTTATTTTAAAAAAAATGAAAATAGTATTTTAAATGAAAATTTAGTAAAAACTAATGCTAGACATGAAACATTGATTACGTTAGAAAATATAATTATGATAGCTTCTAAATTATTAAGAAATAAAGGCTCTTTTTGCTTAATTCATAGAACCGAAAGAATAGTTGAGATTGTCTCATTAATGAAAAGTTATGGGTTAGAACCAAAGAAAATTAGATTTGTGTATCCAAAAATTAACAAAGAATCAAACTTGGCTCTTATTGAAGCTAGAAAAAATTCTAATTCGGGAGTTAAAATTTTGAACCCTTTAATAGTTCATGATGAAAAAGGCAATTATACAAAAGAAGTATTGGAAATGTTTGAAATTAAGGAGGAAAAATGATTCAAAAAAGTTATGAAAAACTAGAAACTGGAGATTTATATATTGTACCAACTCCTATTGGAAATATAAAAGATATAACATTAAGAGCTGTAAATATATTGAAACTTGTAGATATCATTTATGCTGAAGATACAAGGACTTCATCAGTATTATTAAAAGCATTAGATATAAAAAAACCCTTGAAATCTTGTCATTTGCATAATGAAAAAACTGCAAAAATCAATATGCTTGAAGAGCTAAAACAAGGTAAAAATCTTGCATTAATTTCAGATCAGGGAACTCCGTTATTAAGTGATCCGGGGTATGAAGCTGTGAATTTAATTATAAGAGAAGGAATAAATGTAATAGCATTGCCTGGTCCTTCGGCCTTACTTCCTGCATTAAATATGTCTGGAATTGAAGCTAATAAATTTTTATTTTATGGTTTTTTAAATAGTAAAAGTGTGGCCGCAAAAAAAGAATTACAGAAAATTAAAGATTTAGAATATACAATAGTTTTTTATGAATCGCCTCATAGGTTTTTAAAAACTATGCAAATTATTTTTGAAATTATGGGAGACAGAGATGTTAGCATTTGTAGAGAAATAACTAAAATACATGAAGAAGTTTTCAGAGGTACTGTTAAAGAAGCAATAGATTTTTATAAAGAAATTAAAGGTGAAATTGTTATTATTTTAGAAAAGGGTCAAAAAGAAATTGATATTGACTCAATATTAAAAGAAGTAAAAGCGGAAAAGAAAAAAGGCTTATCTAATAAAGATGCCGTAAAGTTGGTTTCTAAAAAATATGGAGTTTCTAAAAATTTGTTGTATAATAAAAATGAGGTTACAAAATAATGAAATTAATAGTTGGGCTTGGAAATCCAGGTAAAGAATATGAAAATACCAGACATAATGTTGGATTTATGGTTATTGATAATTATGTTAATAATCATTCTTTATTGTATAAATCAAAATTTAATGGCTTGTATTCTGAGTTCAATTGTAATGGTGAAAAAACAATATTTCTTAAACCTCAAAGTTATATGAACTTATCAGGAAATGTAGTAAAGGAATTTAAAAATTATTTTAATATAGAACTAAATGATATATTAATAATATATGATGATGTTAATTTTGAGTTAGGAACTTATAAATTAAAGAAAGATGGTTCATCTGGAGGACATAACGGAATAAAAAACATATTAGAAAATTTAAAATCAGAAGATGTAAAAAGATTAAAAGTTGGGATATCTAAAAAACAAAGTCAATTAAAAAATTATGTTCTTGGTAAATTTGGAATATTTGAAAAAAAAGAGTTAAAAAAAGTAATTATAAAATCAGAAGAAATAATAGAAGATTTTTGTAAATTAGATTTTGAAAACCTAATGTGCAAATACAATGGTATAAAGAATGAAAACGACTCTATTTGAAAAATTGTTTAATTTTAGAATAGAAGAAGATATGAAAATATCTGTTTCAGAAAATGAGATATACAATCAATTTTTATTGTATGTTTTTTCTCTTGAAAAAAGAGATTTATTAATATTAACCTCAAACCTTAATGAAGCAAATAAACTTTTTTTTAAATTAAAAAATTATTACGATAATGTCTTTATATTTCCTGAAGACGATTACTTAACAAAAAAAGCAATAGCGGTTTCTCCTGATTTATTATACATGAGGATGAATTTATTAAATAATATATCTAATAATTCTCCAAAAATTGTTATTTGTCATATTAACAGTTATCTAAAAAAATTGCCAAATTATAAAGAATTTAAAAACTTATCTATAGAGTTAGATACTAATTTGAAAATTAATAGAGAAGAATTAATTAAAAAAATAGTTGAAATTGGTTATAAAAGAGATGCAGTTGTTACAAATACAGGAGAGTTTTCAGTAAGAGGATTTGTCATTGATATATTTCCAATTAATGAAAATCATCCTGTAAGAATTGAACTCTTTGATAATATCATAGAAAAGATAAAATACTTTGATGAATTTACTCAGTTATCAATCAATCAAATTGATAATATTAAAATTAAACCAATTATAGATGATTATAAAAATTCTAATTCTAATATATTAGAATATTTAAATAATCCTTTGCTTTTGGTTCAAGATGAAACTAAGATAGCTAACGCTTTAAAATCTTTAAAAGAACAAGCAAAATATTATTCTGATGATACCGATTATTCTTTTAATTTAAAAGACGTTAAAAGTAAAATATATGTTGATTTATTAAATAACAAAGATAATTATAATTTGATTGTTGAAGCTCAAGAGATTAATAACTTTAATGAAAAAAGTGATTTATTTACAGAAGAAATATTAAAAAGTAATGGGGTATTATATTCTAACAATAAAAATTTTAATAATTTGGTAAAAAATAAAATTAAAATAATTGAAGAACCTTTAAATAAAGGATTTATATATAAAAATAATTATTTTTATTCTATAAATGATTTGAAAAAAAGTGCAGAAAATTTTAGTTATAATTTGAAATATAAATTAGGTAAAAGAATTACAAACATAGAAAATTTAAAAATTGGAGACTATATTGTGCATAAATCTCATGGAATTGGTGTATATATGGGTATTTCTACAATAACTAAGGGAGGACTAGAAAAGGATTATATATTACTTCAATATAAAGGCACTGATAAATTATATATTTCTGTTGATAACCTTGATAAATTATATAAATATTCTTCTAAGGATGGGGCTAGACCAAATATTCAAAAATTGAACAGTAATGAATGGAAAAAAATAAAAACAAGAATAAAAAACAGAGTTAAAGAAGTTGCAGATGAACTAATAAAAATTTATAAAGAAAGATTAAAATCTAAAGTAATGCCTTATGAACAAGATTTTGAGATTCAAAAACAATTTGAATCTGATTTTGAGTATGAAGAAACTCCGGATCAATTGAGAGCTGTAAACGAAATAAAAAAAGATTTAGAATCATCAAAACCCATGGATAGACTACTTTGTGGGGATGTTGGGTATGGAAAAACAGAAGTTATATTTAGAGCAATATTTAAAACTGTTTTAAATAACAAACAAGTTATGTATTTGTGTCCAACAACTTTATTATCTCAGCAACAATATGAAAGTGCGAATAAAAGATTTATGAATTATGGTGTTAATATAGAAATTTTAAATAGACATACAACACCTTCTAAAACAAAACAAATATTAAAAGACTTTACAGAAGGAAAAATTGATTTGCTATTTGGAACTCATAGATTGCTAAGTGATGATATTATTCCTAATAAATTAGGTTTATTAGTGATAGATGAAGAACAAAGATTTGGAGTAATTCATAAAGAAAAAATAAAAAAATATAAATCAAATGTACATGTTTTAAGTGTTTCTGCAACTCCTATACCAAGGTCGCTTCAAATGTCTTTGACCGGAGTAAGAGATTTATCTCTTATAGAAACACCTCCTAAAAATAGATATCCAGTTCAGACTTATGTTATTGCTTATGATGAGTTATTACTTAGAGAAGCTATTCTTAAAGAAGTGTCAAGAAATGGTCAAGTTTTTATATTATATAATAAGATAAAAAACATGGATGCATTAATTGCTACGTATAAAAAGTTAATTCCTGAAGTTTCTATAAGATATGCTCATGGAAGAATGAATAAAGAAAGCATGCAAGAAATTATGTCTGACTTTTATGAAAATAAATTTAATGTTCTTATAAGTACTACGATTATTGAAAATGGAATAGATATTCCAAATGCAAACACTATTATAGTAATTGAAGCAGATTTATTTGGATTAAGTCAGTTATATCAAATTAGAGGGCGTGTAGGCAGAAGCGATAAAATAGCTTATGCATATTTAATGTATAAAAATATAAATTTATTAACTGAGACAGCTTCAAAAAGACTAAATGCAATTAAAGAATTTACAGAACTTGGAAGCGGATACAAAATAGCGATGAGAGATTTAAGTATTAGAGGAGCTGGAGACATGCTTGGAACTGAACAGGCAGGCTTTATAGATTCTGTTGGAGTTGATTTATATTTAGAACTTATTAATGAAGAATTAAATAATGTATCTGACGATGAAGATGATGAAAAAGATATTTTATTAGATGAAGTAGATACTCATATAAGCGAAAAATACACAGACGAAGATGAACTGATAATAGAATTTCATAACAAAATAAATTCAGTAGACAGTGACGAGAAGTTTGAAGAAGTAAAAAATGAAATAATAGATAGATTTGGAATAATTGATCCTAAAATAGAAATGTATATGACACAAGAATACGTTGAAAAGTTACTAATAAAACTAAATATTACAATATTATTAAATGATAAAACTAAAATTTCTTTAAAAATAATGGATAATATTTATTCAAAATTAAGTATTGAAAACTTATTTGTAAAAGCAAATCAAATTAATACAAAATTTGCTTTTGTATACAGAAATAATTATATAATTTTATCTTTATTAAAATTAAATTATGATAAAAACTATCTTTGCTATATTTTAGATATATTAAAATATATAAATGAAAAAGTGAATAACTAATTATTCACTTTTTTATATTTGTCTCTAGCTTCGTTTATAATTTTCTCTGCTTCTTCTTTTGGATGAAAATCTTTAGCTGTAACTTTTATATTTTGTAAGTTTTTATAATTTTGAAAAAAATCTTTAATTTCAATTAATTGATGTTCTGGAATATCAGCCATTTCGTTAATATGGTCGAATCTTGGATCTTTGTCTAAAACTGCAATTATTTTTTCATCTACTTGATTATTATCAATAACATCTAAATAACCAACAACTCTTGCATCAACAACACAACCAGGAAACGTTGGGAAAGAACTTATTATTAGAATATCTAATGGGTCTCCATCAAAAGATAAAGTACCATCAATAAATCCATATTCGCCCGGATAAGTTAAAGCAGAATATAAAACTCTATCTAATTTTATTTTCCCTGTTTTTTTATTAATCTCAAATTTGTTTTTAGTTCCCATAGGAATTTCGATTGTTGCTTCTACTATAATATTCAATTTATCACTTTCTTTCTACTAAATAAGTATATTTTAAAAAAAAATAATTGTCAATGCATAATAAAATCTTAAATAAGCAAACTAATATATAGAATAGGAGAATTTGCTATGACGGGAATAGTAAGGAAAATAGATGATTTAGGTAGAATTGTTATTCCTAAAGAAATTAGAAAAACGTTAAATATAAAAAGTAATGATGATATAGAAATAATTGCAGATGATAATAAAATTATTTTAAAAAAATACTATATATTAAACAGTTTAGATAAAATACTTTCTCATTATATATCTGTTATGGATAAGTATTTGCTTTGTGATTTTATAATAACTGATAAAGAAAAGATAATAGTAGTGTCTAAAAAACTTAAAGAAACAATTGATAATTCAAGTATTTCTCTAAATTTAATTCAAATGCTAGAGCAAAGAAAACAATTATTAGAAAATGTAGCAAAATCTCTTAAAATTAATAATTCTTTAGTAATAAATAAATGTTACTACTTTTCTCCAATTATAATAAATGCTGATATATTAGGAAGCATAATATTAATTAGTGATAAAAGCATTGTAGAAAAAGATATTACTATAGTGGACATAATATTACAATTGTTAAGATTAAAATTAGAATGTTGAATAATGTAAAAATATGTAAACATTTGAAAAAGATTGTATTTTTTGTTGAAACAATCTTTTTTTATGGTATATTTTGATTGATGAACTATGAAAACAATAAAAGAATTATTGAAGTATAAAGTAAATAAGAAGGTTGTTGTGGTTTCAGTTGTCCTGTTGTTAATAAATATTTGCATATTAACAACAGTAAAATTTCACCATCTATATGAATATATATTTTTGTTATCATTTGATTGGTACTCTATAAGATATGTATTTGTGGTGACAAATGATTAGAGTGGTTTTTTGATGCTTATTGATACTCATGCACACATTTATAGTAAGTATTATGATAATATTGATGAAATATTAAATAATGCTAATTTTAATAATGTAACTAAAATAATTAATTGTGCGACCAATTTTGAAAACTTTAAAGAAATTATAAAGTATTCTAATTTATATGGTTTTTATTATACTTTGGGAATACATCCAGAAGAAATTAATGAAGAACCATATGAAATATTAGAAAAATATATTATTGATAATTTAAATAACCCAAAATTTGTTGCTATCGGAGAGATAGGGTTAGATTATTATCACAATAAAGATAATATTTTAGAACAAAAAAAATTATTTGAATTTCAACTAGGTTTAGCACAAAAATATAATTTGCCGGTTATTATTCATTCAAGAGAGGCTACAGAAGACACTATAAATATATTAAAAAAATATAAATTAAAAGGAATAATACATTGCTTTTCTGGTTCAGCTAAAACAGCAAATGAATATATTAGACTAGGGTATAAACTTGGTATTGGGGGATTATTAACATTTAAAAACTGTAACTTGAAAGAAAATATTAACAAATTTGGTTTAGAAAATATAGTTTTAGAAACAGATTCTCCTTATGTAACCCCCGAGCCTTATAGAGGGTCAAAAAACGAGCCAAGTTATTTATTAATAATTGCTCAAAAATTGTCAAATGTACTAAATTTAGATATTAAAAAAATAGAAGAAATTACCACTAATAATTGCAATTCAATTTTTGACTTTTATAAGAAAAAATGATATAATTTTTATAAGATTAGAAGGTGTATTATGAAAGTATACAAACCTAAGAAATGGTTCTCTTATTTAAGAATATTTTCTTTAGTATTTTTTGTATTTTTGTTATGCACATCTGGATTAAATAGAACTTCTATAATGGTAACAACTAATGAGAATATGACTAAAGCAATTAGTTATAAAGTAATTGAAGACCAACAAATAGAATCATATAAATCTAATTTATATGAACCAATATCAAATTTTGTTGGAGAATTAACTGGTTATGCCGGAGATTGTCCTTTATGTAGTGGTGTTGTGGCTTGCAAACCAAGAATAAATGTACTCGAAAAAGGAATTATGTTTAATGATTCAGAATATGGCCAAATAAGAATGGTCGCAAGTAGTAAGAAATATCCTTGTGGAACAATATTGAGATTTAATGCGAACAGAGTATCTGATAAACCAATAATCGCGGTTGTTATGGATCGTGGAGTTGGTGGAAACAATATAGATTTACTTATGGAAAACGAAACTCAAGCCAGAAGTAGTGTGGGAAGAATAAGAAAATTAGAATTTGATATTCTTAGATTAGGATGGTAATATGGAAAATTTTGAATACAAGAAGTCTCTTGGTCAAAATTTTTTAATTGATCAAAATATAATTAATAAAATAATTAATAATATAAATTTAAAAGAAGATGCTTTAATAATAGAAATTGGTCCTGGAAGTGGAGCTTTAACTAAGAAGTTAATTGAATTAAAAGCTGATGTTGTTTGTTTTGAAATAGATGCCAGATTAAAAGAAACTTTAAGTAAAATAAAATCTAAAAATTTAGAAATTATATATGAAGATTTTTTAAAAGTTGATTTAAAAACATTTTTATCAAAAAAGAAATTTAAACATTTATATTTTATAGCTAATCTGCCATATTATATTACAACATCTATCATAAACAAAATTTATGATGAAACAGAAGCGGATGAAATGCTATTAATGGTTCAAAAGGAAGTCGCGGACAGATTTATGGCTGTTCCTTCGACTAAAGAATACAATTCATTAAGTGTATTTTTACAATATAATTATGAAATATCAAAAGTAGCAAATGTAAGTAAACATTGTTTTTATCCAAGGCCTAAAATTGATAGCACTGTAGTTAAATTTACTAAAATATTAAAGAAAACAAAGGCTAAAGATGAAAGTAAATTTTATGAATTAGTAAAAGCCTCATTTAAATATAAAAGAAAAAATTTAAGGAATAATTTAAAAGGTTATGATTTAGATAAAATTTCGGAAGTATTAAAAAAATCTGATAAAGATTTAACTTTTAGAGCAGAAAGTTTAACTATTAAAGAATTTATAGATATATCTAATTCTATTTAGATATATTTTTTTTTGATTTGCATATTATTTTTTAGGTGAAGAAGATGATACAAGTAGGAGACTATGTTACTAGAAAATCTCATAATAATGATATTGTTTTTAAAATCTTAAAAAAAGAAAATAATATTTGTTATTTAAAAGGGGTCGAAATAAGACTTTTAGCAGATGCTTATGAAGAAGATTTAATTAAAGTAAAAAAAAATGAAATAAAATATGACGATTCTTATGCTGATTCTATATTAAAAAATCAAATTTTAAATAGAAGTGATTATTTTTATATGCCCGGGAAAATTTTGCATATAGATGGAGACTCTGAGTATTTGAAAAAATGCATGGATTTTTATAAAAAATCAAATGTTTTAGCATTTGGAAAAAGCGTCAATGAAAAAGAAATATATAAAAATTTAAATGAGTATTTAGAAGAAACAAAACCCGATATATTAGTAATAACCGGTCACGATGCTTATTATGGTAAAAAAGGTGGTAAAAATTCAGAGTATAAAAATAGTTCTAGTTTTGTAAATGCTGTAAGAATTGCTAGAAAATATGAAAAATCATATGAAAATTTAGTTATAATTTCTGGGGCATGTCAAAGTGATTACGAAAACTTAATTAAAGCTGGATCCAATTTTGCTTCAAGCCCTAAAAGAATAAATATTCATGCTTTAGATCCTGCAATAATTGCGGTTTTGTTAAGTTATTTTGAAAAAGGTAAAGAAATTGATTTAATAGGAACTTTATCAAAGACTAAGTATGGACCAGATGGAATTGGAGGAATAAAATCAAAAGGAACAATGTATACGGGTTATCCAAGAAATGAGGAATAATGACTAATGAAGCTATGAGAGAGAAGATAATAAATTTAATAGGTAAAAAAGTGTTAGTAAAAGTCAATATTGGAAGAAATAAGTCAGAATATTTTGAAGGCACAATTATTAAAACATATCCTTTTTTATTTATAATGCAAGTTGGAAATGAGATTAAATCTTTTTCTTATGCCGATCTTCTTACTAAAAGTGTAATATTAAAGATAAGTTAAAAGTACTTGTTTTTATTTATTAAAAGATGTAAAATTAAAATATAGAACTTAAGGAGGAAGAATTGATGAAAATAACATCTGTTAAAGTACGTAGAGTTCAAAAAGAAAATTCACGTATCAGAGGTTTTGCTTCAGTAGTGTTAGACGAATGTTTTGTAGTAACTAACATTAGAATTATTGAAGGTGAAAGAGGTTTATTCATTGCTATGCCAAGCCGTAGAAAAGCTGATGGCGAATTTGAAGATATAGCTCATCCAATAACTCAAGAATGTAGAAGTATGTTCGAAAGAGAAATATTTGATGCTTATGAAAAAGCTGATGAAGTAGAAGCAACACCAACCGAAGAAGAAACTGAAGAATAATTAAAGCTCATATGAGCTTTTTTTGTTATATAATATTTTTTAAATCATATAATTTATCAGGAGGAAATATGGACAAGAATAAAGAAGCGATTCAAGTCTTAAATCATAATATTCAAATTAATGAAAGAAAAAATATTGTAATAAATGGGATAAAAAAAATAGAGAATTTTGATAACGAAGAATTTTTTTTAGAAAGTGTAATGGGTTATATATTAATAAAAGGAGAAGATTTAGATTTAATTAAACTTGATACATATCAAGGAATTATTACAATTAAAGGTAAATTAAATAGTTTGAATTACTTTGATGAAGAAAATAAAAAAATGAAAAAAGAAAATTTATTTTCTAAGTTATTTAAATAATGAGTTTAAAAACACAAATTATTTCACTATTGTTTTCCTTTTTATATGGTTGCTTTTTCTCTTTAATATACAATATTAATTATAAATTGATTTACAACACTCGTATTATGTATAAAGTTTTAATAAATTTTTTATTTGTTACTAACATAACATTAATATATTTTTTAATTTTATTAAAAATTAATAATGGTAACGTACATTTAACATTTATATTAATGCTTATATTTGGATTCATTATAGTAAATAATAAATCGATTAAATTAAGAAAATATATAAAAATTAAAAAATGTAAATGTTAGAAAGCAACAATTGAATTTTAATATAATTATGATATAATTTTATTATAATGGAGGAGTAAAAATGAAAAGAGCAAGCAAAAAAGATAAAAGAAGAATTTTTATTTTGATTTTATTTTTGATTCCACTATTAGTATTCTTTGTAGCTAATATGTTTAGTTATTGGTCTCAAATTTATAAAAATGTCAAAGAAAAAGAGAAGTTAGAAGTAACATATAAAAATGTTTTAGAAAAAGAACAAAACTTAAAAACAGAAATAACAAAATTACAAGATCCAGATTATGTGGCGCGTTATGCTAGAGAAAAATACTTATATTCTAAAGATGGAGAAATAATAATTAAAATAGACTAGCACTATACATAAGTGCTTTTTTTTGATACAATTTTTATTATGAGGAATGGAGATAACAGTGAAAGAGGTTTATAATTTTTTATTAAATGAAAGCGGAATCGAATGTAAAGACGCTGTTGTTATTGGAGTGTCTGGTGGGCCAGATTCTATGGCGTTACTTTATATAATGAATAAATTAAGGAAAGAACAAGATTTGTTTTTAATTTGTGCTCATGTTAATCACAATGTTAGAGAAGAAAGTGAAAATGAAAGAATATTTCTTCAAAAATATTGCGAAAAAGAAGGTATATGTTTTGAATATATGAAAATAGAAGGTTATGGAGATGATAATTTTCATAACGAAGCTAGAACAATTAGATATAATTTCTTTGAGAAATTAATTAAACATTATAATGCAAAATTTTTATTAACAGCACACCATGGAGATGACTTAATGGAAACTATTTTGATGAGAATAGTAAGAGGTTCAACTTTAAAAGGTTATAGTGGATTTTCAAAGATAGTTCAAAAAGAAGGTTATAAAATTATTAGACCTTTTGTAACATTAACAAAAGAAGACATAGAAAAATATGATAAAGAAAATAAAATAAAATATGTAGTTGATAAATCAAATTTTAAAGATGTTTATACTAGAAATAGATATAGAAAGTGTGTATTACCTTTTTTAAAGTCTGAAGACCCAAATGTACATTTAAAATTTTTAAAATTTAGTGAAACCTTATTGGAAAATAATGAGTATATAAATAACCAAATGAATTGTGTTAAGAACAGAGTATTAAAACAAGGTGTTTTAGATATAGAAAAGTTTAAAGAACTTGAAAAAGTTATTCAAATTAAAATAATTTATTCAATATTGGAAACAATATATGGAGATGATTTAATAATTATTAATGATGCTCATGTTAATCTTATATTAAATTTAATTAATTCGAATAAAGTAAATAGTGTAGTACATCTACCAAACAATGTTATATGTAGTAGAGCTTACAATGATTTAACATTTAATTTTTATGAACCGTTAAATGAGCAATATGAAATAGAATTAATAGACATAGTTAATTTACCTAACGGAAAAAATATTGAAGTAGTAGAAAATTCTGAGTGGGGGAACAATTTTGTTACAAGATTGTCTTCAAAAGAAGTTGCTTTGCCACTTCATGCAAGAACTAGAAGAAATGGTGACAAAATGGAAGTTAAAAAAATGCGCGGAAGTAAAAAAATAAATGATATATTTATTGATGAAAAAATTTCAATAAATGAAAGGAATTTATGGCCTATAGTTTTAGATTCTAACGAAAAAATAGTTTGGCTTCCAGGGCTAAAAAAATCAAGGTTTGACAAAGATAAAAATGAAGAGTATGATATCGTATTAAGATATTATTAAATGAGGAGAAGAACGAATGATAGTTAAAAAAAATAATAATTTTTTGAGAAATATGTTACCTTATGTATTACTTTTTTTAGTAGTAATAAGCACATTATTTTTCTTTAATACAATAAAAAACAAGGTCTATGATTTAGATTACAATAAATTTGTGGTTGAATTGAATAAAGGAAATGTGGAAGAATTAAACATAACT
Organism: uncultured Muribaculaceae bacterium; assembly: GCA_964396655.1. Classification (GTDB taxonomy): domain Bacteria; phylum Bacillota_I; class Bacilli_A; order RF39; family UBA660; genus CAYNFP01. Next base: position 35,693 of record CAYNFP010000009.1, read on the forward strand.
CCAAGAAGTGGAGCTGGTGTGTATACTTTAACTGGTAAACTAGATAGTTATAATGACAATGAAAGTTTTGAAGTAACTGTACCTTTATCAGATTCAGTTATAAATACAATTCTTAGTGAAGCTAAAAAGCAAAATTTAACTGTAAATACAAATACAAATCCCGAGAATAATTCTTGGGTTACAATTGCGCTTAATTTTATTCCAACTTTATTATTATTGGGAGCTATGTTTTACTTTATAACTAAGCTATCTAATAATGGAAAAGGTAGTTTTGATTTTGGTAAAAGCAAGGCTAAATTATCAGAAGAGGGTGGAAAGACAACATTTAAAGATGTTGCGGGTTTAAAAGAAGAAAAAGAAGAAGTTCAAGAATTAATTGATTTTTTAAAGAATCCAAAGAAATTCCAAAAATTAGGGGCTAGAATTCCTAAGGGAGTTCTATTAGTAGGCCCTCCTGGAACTGGTAAAACTTTATTAGCTAGAGCAGTTGCGGGTGAAGCAAAAGTTCCATTTTATTATATAAGTGGTTCTGATTTCGTTGAATTGTTTGTTGGTGTTGGTGCTTCTCGTGTTAGAGATATGTTTAAACAAGCCAAAGCTACCGCTCCATGTTTAATATTCATAGATGAAATAGATGCTGTTGGTAGACAAAGAGGAACAGGTCTTGGGGGCGGACATGATGAAAGAGAACAAACTTTAAATCAATTATTAACAGAAATGGATGGATTTGGAGCTAATGAAGGAATAATAATAATTGCAGCAACAAATAGACCAGATGTATTAGATCCCGCACTATTAAGACCAGGAAGATTTGATAGACAAGTAACAGTTAATTTACCGGATGTTAGGGAACGTGAAGAAATACTTGGAGTTCATGCAAAAAATAAAATATTAGATGAAAAAGTAAAATTAAATAATATCGCAGCAAGAACACCAGGATATTCTGGAGCAGACTTAGAAAATCTTCTTAATGAAGCAGCATTATTAGCCGTTAGAAGAAATAAATCAAACATAACCATGGAAGAAATAGATGAGGCAAGTGACAGAGTATTAATGGGGCCGGCTAAAAAAAGCAGAAAAGTTACCGAGTTTGAAAAGAAAGTTGTATCTTTTCATGAAGCAGGTCACGCAGTAGCAGGTATTATTCTTCCTAATGGAGACGAAGTTCATAAGATAACTATCATTCCTAGAGGAATGGCTGGGGGATACACTCAAATGCTTCCTAAGGAAGAAAAAACATTAGTTTATACTAAAGAAGAATTATTAGAACAAATAACAACATTATTATCAGGAAGAGTTAGTGAAGAATTATTCTTAGATGAAATAAGTACCGGCGCAACCGATGATATTAAAAGATCAACTAAAATTGCAAGATCAATGGTTACTGAATATGGAATGAGTGATTTGGGTCCTGTTCAATACGAGCATAGAAGTGAAGATGTTTTCTTGGGTAGAGATTACACCAAGTCAAGAAATTTTTCAGATCAAGTAGCGTTAGAAATTGATAGCGAAGTTAAAAAAATTATTGATGGATGTTATGAAAAAGCAAAGGGTATTTTAAAAAATAATAAGCATTTAGTAGAAATTTTAGCTAATGAATTAATAAAAAGAGAAACTTTAACTAAAGAAGAAATTGAAGATATCGTTGCTTCTTATAAAGAATCTAAATCTAAGAAAAATAAAAAAGAAGATTAAAATCTTCTTTTTTTAATTTATTTAATATTAAAATTTTCATTATTTCTTTTAAAAAAATATAGTATGTGTTAAAATAATTTATGAAGTGAGGTAGTCTATTATGGGGAAAGTAATTTCATTGGTTAATCAAAAAGGTGGAGTAGGAAAAACAACGACTAGTGTAAATCTTTCTAGTTCTTTGGGGCATTTAGGCAAAAAAGTTTTACTAATAGATTTAGATCCTCAAAGTAATTCGACAACAGGACTCGGAGTAAACAAATTGGATGTTTCTAAAAGTATTTATGATGTAATAATGGGCGATGCCGATATTACAGAAACTATAATAAAAACACCATTTAAAAATCTTAGTGTTATACCATCAATGATAAATTTGGCTGGAACTGATATAGAACTAGTTCAAAAAAGTATGATGACGCAGGATTTTAGAATAAGCGATCAACTAAAAGGCAAAATTGATAAAATAAAAGATAGATATGACTATATCATAATTGATTGTCCTCCAAATTTAGGTTTATTAACAACAAATGCATTAGCAGCTTCTAACTCAGTTTTAATACCTGTACAATGTGAATATTATGCATTAGAAGGAGTTACTCAATTATTAAATACAATTATATTAACTCAAACCAGGATTAATCCAAGTTTGGATATAGAAGGCGTATTGCTTACAATGCTTGATGGAAGAACTTTACTAGGATTACAAGTTGTTGAAGAATTGAGAAAATTCTTTAAAGATAAAGTTTTTGATACAATAATTCCAAGGTTAGTAAGATTAGTAGAAGCTCCATCACATGGAAAACCAATTATTGAATATGACCCTAAATGTAAGGGAGCACTTGCGTATTTAAATTTAGCAAAAGAGGTAATAGATAGAAATAAAATTAATGAAAGAGGTGACTAAACATGGAAAATAAAAGACAAGCTCTAGGAAGAGGTCTTGAACAATTATTTAACAATGAAGTTAACATTTCTTCGTTTGAAAAAAATATATTAGAAACCGCAAATAAGGACGATATATTAGAAATAAGATTGGAAGATCTTAGAAGTAATCCTTATCAACCAAGACAGAATTTTGATCAAGAAAAATTAAATGAATTAGCAGACTCTATTAAGGAGTTTGGAGTTATTCAACCTATTATAGTAAAAAAGAGTATAAAAGGGTATGAAATAGTTGCTGGTGAAAGAAGAGTTAAAGCAAGTAGAATTGCAGGCAAAGAAACTATTCCGGCTTTAATTAAAAACTTTACTGATGAAGAAATGATGCAGATAGCATTATTAGAAAATATACAAAGGGAAGATTTAAGTGCAATTGAAGAAGCAGAAGCCTATAGAAATTTAATAAATTCTTTAGGAATTACTCAAGATGAGTTTTCTAAAAGAGTTGGCAAAAGTAGAAGTTACGTTACAAATATGCTAGGACTTTTAAGATTACCTAGAGAAGTTCAAGATAAGATACTTAAAAAAGATATTAGTATGGCTCATGCAAGATTATTAAGTAAATTAGAAGATTATGAAAAAGTTATAGAAATATCAAATAAAATTATAGATGAAGGAATTAGTGTAAGAAAACTTGAAGAAATGTTAAATAATCCCGATTATCTAAGACAAAAACCTATAAAAAGAGTTGTTAAAAGAGCTGATACAAAATATCAATATATTCAAGAAATATTGAGAGAAAAAATAGGCTCTATGGTAAAAATTAATTCTAAGAATATAAATATTCCTTTTGAAAGTGAAAAAGATTTAGAAAGAATCTTAGAAATACTTAAAATAAAAGTGGATATAGATAATGAATAAAAAATATGAGTTAAATTCAATCGTTATTATGAAAAAACCTCATGCTTGTAAAACAAATTTATGGAAAATAACAAGGTGTGGAGTTGATATTAAATTGAAATGCATAAATTGTGGTAGAGACATTATGATGGATAGATTGGAATTTGAAAAAAAATTAAAAGAGGTGAAATAAATGTTTAAAAAGAAAATTGTTTTAAGTCCAATGTTGACTTTTATAGTTTTAACAGTTGTAACAATAATTTTAAGTGGCATTTTATCATTTTTTAATACGCAGGCAAATTATTCAACAGTAAATGCAGTAACTCATGAATTAACAAGTAATGTAGTAAGTGTAGAAAGTTTCTTTAGTTTATATGGTCTAAAATATATTGTTACAAATGCAGTAAGTGATTTTGTATCATTTACTCCTTTATCAATGTTATTAATTACTTTAATAGGTATAGGTATTTTAGAAAAATCTGGATTTTTGAGAACAGCACTTACCTTGATAACTAGAAATTCTTCAAAATATCTTGTTACATTTATGATAGTAATAATAAGTATATTATTTACATTAGTTGGTGATATAGGGTTCGTTATAGTATTACCAATTGCGGCATTATTATTTAAATATGGAAAAAGAAATCCTTTGGGCGGAATTATTGCGTCTTTTGCTGCGATGTCTTTTGGATGTGGGGTAAATATATTTTTAAGTTCTATTGATAGTAGCTTATTAAATTTAACTTTAAGTGCTGCTAAGTTATGGGATGTTAATTATACTATTGGAGTTTTCTTCTCATTGTTCATAATGATAGTAGTTCTAATAGTGATGTCGATTTTATTTACTAATATTACAGAAAACAGAATAATGCCAAGCTTACCAAAATATGAATTTAGTGAAGAAGATGAAAATTACATAATTACAAACAAAGATTTAAGAGGGTTAGTAATAGCAATTCTTGTTGGACTTGTATATTTAATATTTTTGGTTTATAGCATAATTCCTGGATTGCCTTTATCAGGAGGATTACTTGATGATGGTGGTACTAGATATATAGATATGCTCTTTGGAGATAATTCGCTTTTTAATAAAGGGTTTGTGTTCATCATAACTTTTTGGTTCTTCTTAATAGGACTTTCATATGGAATTATGACTCGTTCTATAAGATCAAATAAAGATTTAACTAAGAGTTTATCTCATTCATTAGATGGAATTGGAAGTGTTATAGTTTTATTATTCTTTGCATCAATCTTCATCAGTGTATTTAAAAAAACTAATATTGGAAATGTTATAACTGCATCTTTAACTAACATATTAACTGCATTTAATTTTACAGGAATAGGTTTAATTATAGCGTTATTATTAATAGTTTTGATAAGCAACTTCTTTTTAACATCTTCTGTATTAAAGTGGTCAATGATGAGTGGGGTTGCAGTTTCGGCATTTATGAGTGCAAGCATATCACCTGAGTTTGCTCAAGTAGTATTTACTGCAGGAGATGCTATGACAAACGGAATAACACCTTTATTTGCATATTTCGTTATATATGTAGCATTCCTTGAAAAATATAATCAAGGAGATACAATAACAATAACAAAAAGTATAAAATATATGATTCCTTACAGCCTAACAACATTTGTTATTTGGTTTGTAGTACTAATTGGTTGGTATATTACTGGATTGCCTTTAGGAATTGGAAGTATGCCAGGAGTTACATATTTATTAAAATAGAAAAGAGTTGATTTACAATGACATTAAAAGCAGGAATTATTGGATTACCCAATGTAGGTAAAAGTACTTTGTTTAATGCAATAACAAAAAAAAATATTTTGGCAGCTAACTATCCATTTGCAACTATAGATCCAAATGTTGGAGTAGTAGTGGTGCCAGATAAAAGATTGGATAAACTAAATGAGATGTATTCTCCAGAAAGATTGATACCAACACAATATGAATTTATTGATATAGCCGGTTTGGTTAAAGGGGCTTCTACCGGAGAAGGTCTTGGGAATAAGTTTTTATCACATATAAGAGAAGTTGACGCTATTGTGCATGTCGTTAGATGTTTTGAAGATAAAAATATAATTCATGTTGAAGGGGATGTAAATCCTTTAAGAGATATAGATATTATAAATTTAGAGCTAATTTTAAGTGATTCTGAAATAATTGAAAATAGAATTGTTAAAATAGAAAAAAAAGCTAAAACAGAGAATGATAAAGAAAGTTTATTTGAATTAGCAACACTAGAAAAGGCAAGAAATATGTTAAATAAAGAAATCTCTTTAAGATTAGGTAATTGGGAAGAAAATGAATTAAAGTTATTGAAACCATTTAATTTTATTTCTTTAAAACCAATAATATATTTAGCTAATATATCAGAAGATGATCTTATAGATAGTAACAATAAATATATACTTGAATTAATTAATATAGCAAATAAAGAAAAAGCATCTGTAATACCTATGTGTGCTAAAGTTGAAAGTGAATTAATAGATTTAAATGAAGAAGATAAAACTAAGTTTTTAAATGAACTTGGAATTGAAATGAGTGGTTTAGATAGATTAATAGATGTTACCTATAAATTACTAGGGCTAAAAACTTTCTTTACTGTAGGAAAAGATGAAGTAAGAGCTTGGACATTTGAAAACGGAATGAAGGCTCCAGAATGCGCTGGTATAATACATACTGATTTTCAAAGAGGGTTTATAAAAGCAGAAGTAATGTCTTATGAAGATTTGATTACTTATGGAAGCGAGCTTAAAGTAAAAGAAGCGGGTAAAGCAAGACTTGAGGGTAAAGAATATATAATGAAAGATGGAGATATTTGTTACTTTAGGTTTAATATTTAGTGGTATTTGCAGAATAAAAATTCTGTTATAAATATAAATAGGAGGTGAGAAAATGAATAGAGTTGAAATAAAAGAAAAAGCTAAAAAAATAATTAGCAATAATTTATGGACAATATGGAAACCATTATTAATAATAATAGCAATAAATGCAGTACTATCACTTATATTTACATCAGTATTTCCGGCAAGAGACTATTACTTATTTAATTCCACTATTTCTTATCAAGTAAATTATGCGGATTCAATACTTACAATAATTTTAGCACCATTGTATATTGGTTACACACTTTATGTGTTGAATTTTATTAGAGGAAAAAAACTTGATATAAAAGATATATTTAGCAAAATGAATTATATTTTGCCAATATGGGGAGTTAGTATATTAGTTAGTATATTTTCTAGCATAGGATTTGCATTATTAATTGTTCCTGGCATAATTATTTCTTTAATGTTAGCTATGACTAATTATATAATGGCTGATGGTGAAACCGGAGTAATAGATACTTTGAAAAAAAGTAAAGAATTAACAGATGGATACAAATGGGATTTATTTATATTTGGTTTAAGTTTTATAGGTTGGTTCTTACTTGTTATTATTACTTTTGGAATAGCTATAATTTATGTTGGACCATATCTTTCTGTAGCATATTCTTTATATTATGAAGAATTAAGAAAAATTAAAAAAATAAAATAAGTAAAAGATATAATGTTTACATTATACTTTTTATTTGCTATAATACCTTTGAACTTAAAAGTTCCTTGCTTCTTTTTTTAAAGAGAAGCCGTTAGTCCAGAAGGAGGTGTAAAAATGAACAAGTACGAAATTATGTTTATAGTAAAATCTAATTTAGAAGAAAAAGAAATTAAAGATACTGCTAAAACATATGAATCTTTTTTGAAAGATATGAAATCTGGTTCAGTGAGTTTAAAAGATTTGGGATCAAAGAAATTTGCAAACCCAATTAAAAAAGAAGTTAGAGGTAACTACTATCTTTTAAATACAGAATGTAATACAACAACAATAACTGAATTAAATAGAAGAATGAAAATTGATGAAAGAATAATAAGATACTTAATTATCAGAGAAGAGGAGTAATAAAATGAACAAAATATTATTAACAGGTAGATTAACAAAAGATCCAGAATTAAGAACAACAAATAGTGGATTGTCAGTTTCATCATTTTCAATAGCAATTAATAGAACTTTTAAAAATAAAGAAGGAAACTACGATACAGACTTTTTTAATGTTTCTGTGTTCGGCAAACAAGCCGCAAATGTTTCTAAATATTGTTTTAAAGGTAGTTTAGTAGGGATTGAAGGAAGACTTCAATCTAGAAGCTACGATGCCCAAGATGGAACAAAAAGATATGCTGTTGATGTTGTTGCAGATAGAGTAGAATTTTTAGGAAGTAAAAAAGAAAACTCGGGATCAAATAATTATATATCAGATAGTAATTTTATTGACCAAATACCGGATGCCTCTTTAGATATGGAACCTAACGAAATTGCGGTTCCAGAAGGAGATCCATACAAGGATTTTGGTAGTGAAATAGCTATAACTGATGATGATTTACCATTTTAATTAGAAGGGAGAATATCATGGCAGAATTTTATCAAAGAAAAAAGAAAATATGTCAAATGTGTGCGGGCAAAGATGTTGATTATAAAGACGCAACTGTTATAAGTAAATATATAAATGAAAAAGGTAAAATATTACCTAGAAAAATGACAGGAGCTTGTGCTAAACATCAAAGACATATTGCAAAAGAAGTTAAAAAAGCAAAATTCATGGAAATTTGCTAAATAAATACACTTTTTTAAAAGTGTTTTTTTAATCTCTTCTTCCACCATTAAGTATTAATATTAATCTTAATAAATCAAGAATAGTTACTAATAAACCTGCCACATAAGTTAATGCAGCAGCAGTTAAAACATTTGTTGTTCCTTCTACTTCATCATTATTTAATATATTTAATCTAATTAATTCTTTTTTAGCTCTTTTTGAAGCATTTATTTCAACAGGCAATGTTATTAATTGAAATAAAACACTTGAAGACATTAATATTATAGCTATTTCTATTAAATTATAATATTCTAAAATAAATCCAAGAATTAAAATTATGTATGCAATTTTGTTTGTAAAATTTACGATAGGAACTAAAAAACTTCTAATCTTCATTAAAATATAGCCTTCTTTATCTTGTATAGCGTGTCCGCATTCATGTGCTGCTATAGAAACAGAAGATATTGAAGTCCCATCAAATATATCTTTGGAAAGTCTAATTACATTTCTTGAAGAATCATAATGATCTGTTAAATTTCCGTTTGTTGTAACTATGTGTATATCATTTAATTTATTTTCATCTAATATTTTTCTTGCAGCTTCAAAACCAGATAACGAATTCCTTGATTCAGATTTTAAATATTTTTTGTATGTATAATTTATATATAATTGAGCACTTAGTGGTATCAATATAATTGCTAGTATAATTAATAAATAATCCATTTTATCACCTAAATAATATTTCTTTCTATAAGTTTAAATCTCATTTTATCAGCTTCTTCAAAGTTTTTTTCTTCTCTATATTTATTCCATTCATTGTAAAGCTCTATATCTTCTTTATTTAAAGAAGGTAAGTCATATTTTAGTCCAAGAATATAATTGATATCATTTAAGATATTATAATTCTTTATAAGTTCCTTAGTTTCTTTATTTCTTAAATTCATATTTAAATTTTTAATAATTTCTAATAAATATGTTATTAAATTTGATGTATTAAAATCATCATCCATTATTTCTTTTATTTTACTAATTTCTGTTTTAATTTCTAAATCAATTTTATTATTAACTTTATATAAATTGAACATTTTTAAAACATTCAATACTTTATCATCTATTGTTTTAGCTTCTTCAAATAATGAATCGTTTAATAATAGAGGTAATTTATAATTATTCTTTAATATAGCTAATCTAATTGTATTAGAATTATATTTGTTTAATAATTCATCTAGTATTATTACATTACCCAAACTTTTACTCATTTTAACACCATCAAGCATTAAATGGCCATTATGCATCCAATAATTAGCTAAAGTATTATCATGTATGGCAAGAGATTGAGCTATCTCGTTTTCGTGATGTGGGAATTTTAAGTCAATTCCACCTCCATGAATATCTATTTTATTTCCAAATAATTTATTTATCATAACTACACATTCTGTGTGCCATCCAGGTCTTCCTTCGCCAAAAGGAGCCTCCCATTTAATTCCGTCATTAGTTTTTTTCCATAATACGAAATCATATGGATTTTCTTTATTATTGTCTACTTCAATTCTATTACCATAATCTAAATTATTAATTTTTTGATTAGACAATATCCCATATTTATTAATTTTTTTAACATTCAAATAAATGTCATCTCCATTTTTATATGCATAACCCAATTCTAATAATTTACTAATAAATTCAATAATGTCTGGAATAAATTCAGTAACTTTAGGTCTGTAATCTACAGAAAGACAATTTACATTCTTTAGATCTTGCAAATATAAATTAGCGTATCTTTGCGCAACTTCTTTTTCAGAAATATTTTCTTCTAAAGCAGCCGCTATAATTTTATCATCTACATCTGTAAAGTTTGATGCATATTTTATATCAAAACCAGAATATTTAAAATATCTATAAACTGTATCAAAAAATATTGCAGGATAAAGATGTCCTAAATGAGTTCTTTTGTTAACGGTAGGACCACATACATACATATTGATCTTTCCTTCATTTATTGTTTTAAAATCCTCTATTTTGTTAGTTAAAGAGTTATAAATCTTCATATTTTTTACTTCCTTTCAGTTATGAATATATTTTAACACTTTTCATATGTTTTATAAAGTATTAGAGGCTATTAAATTTTTTTCTATATATTTTTTTATTATGTTTTTAATATTTCTTGCTCCTGAGTTTTCTATGTCACATTCTTTTAAAATAATATTTAAATCTAATTCTTTTAGATTAATTTTTTTATTATATTCTTTTTCTAAGTTAGTTAGTTCATTCTTAATTATTAACTTTATATCACTAGTATTTAGACTTTTAAATTTAATAAAATAATTTATTCTATTAACAAATTCTTTAGGAAACGTTTCTGATATATTTTCATATTTATTTATATATCCAACACTGTTTTCTTTATTTAAGTTATTTGTTGTCATTATAAAAATACAATTATTAAAATTTAATTTTTCGTCTTTAGAATTTTTTAAATACCCTTCATCTAAAATATTTAGAAAAAGATTTATAATAAATGGATGAGCTTTATCAATTTCATCTAAAAGAATTAACGAATTGGGATTAAGTTTTATAGATTCTAAAGCTGTATTTGAATCATTATAACCAACATACCCTTGAGGAGCGCCTAATAACTTATTAACAGATATTTCAGATGAATATTCACTCATATCAAGTTTTATAAAGTTTAATTTATTTATCTCAGCAAATTCTTTTGAGCATTTTGTTTTTCCAATTCCGCTATTTCCGTATATCATTACTGAAATTGGACTATTATTATTTTTATTATTAAATACTTTATATATATTAACAAGTTCTTTTATTCCTTCTTTTTGACCAATTATTATTTTATTTAACTCAGATTCTAGATTTTTATAATTATTTGAATTATCTTCTAAATCATATATTTTACTATTGCATTTAGATTCAACAACTTTTTTTACAATTGAATAAGTAACTTCTTTAGGAGAGTTTTGAGATTTAATACTTTTTAATATTTTTTGCTCTTGTTCTTTTATTTTTTCAGCTTCTTTATAATTTTCATCTTTTATAGCCTGCTCTTTTTTGAATATTAAAGTATTTAGTTTTGATTCTAATAAATTGTTATTTATAATTTTACTTTCTATATTTGCTTTAGCGCAAGATTCATCTAATACATCAATACTTTTATCAGGTTCATTTCTATCAAATATATATTTATTTGATAAATTTACTATATTATCTATTATATTATCTTTGATTTTTACATTATGAAATTTTTCATAATCACATTTTATTTTTTTTAATATATTTATTGTTTCAGATTTGGTTGGCTCTTTTATATATACTTTTTGGAATCTTCTATCCAAGGCTTTATCAACAGATATAAATTTTTTATATTCGTTAATTGTGGTTGCTCCAATTATTTTTAAATTTCCTCTTGCTAATATTGGTTTTAAAATATTAGAAGCATCAATAGCGCCTTCAGCTCCACCTGCACCAACTATTGTATGAACCTCATCAATAAATATTATAATATCATCAATATCTTCACATTCTTTTAATATTTTAGTAAGTTTTTCTTCAAATTCTCCTCTGTACTTTGTTCCGCTTATTACATTTGCAATATTTAAAGATACAATTATTTTATTTCTTAAAAAGTTTGGAACTTCTTTTTTTTCAATTTTATCAGCTAAAGCTTCTATTATTGCTGTCTTTCCAACACCGGCTTCTCCTATTAATATTGGATTATTTTTATTTTTTCTGGCTAATATTTCAATTATTTGATTGATTTCCTTCTTTCTTCCAATTACTTTATCTAGTTTATTATTTTTAGCAAGATCATTTAGATTAATTCCGATTTCATATATAAGTAAATTATTATTGTTTGTATTTAATTTATATACTTCTTTATATAATTTGTTTATATTAATATTTTGATTTATAAGTATTTTTATTCCTAAGGAATCTACTTCTTCTAACATATTCAAAAAAACATATTCTAATGTGACCTCTTTAAATGAAAACTCTGAAGTAGTATTAGAACTTTTATCTATTATCTTTTTTATTCTTGAATTATAAAAAATAAAGCGTTCTTTTTTATTGTTAGAACCTTTTATACTAATTAATTCCTTTTTATAATTATCATATGTAATATTATATTTATTTAATATATTTTTAATGTTGTTGTCAAAGCCTAATATTCCTAAAATCATATGCTCTATATCGACATACGAATGTCCTAAATTGTACATTTCTAATTCACTCTTTTTTAAAGCAAGTATTACTTGTTTATTATATTTTGTCATATTAGTCTCCTTATATATTCTATGTTCATTTTGGATTAATTAACAAAAAAATAAACAAAAATTTTAAAATTAAAAAAAGTTCTTTCGAACTTTATTTTATAACTAACATCATTACAATCAGAACTATTATTATTAAAATGAATAATTCAACAACAAGTTTCCAACTGAATTTCAACCATTTTTTATATGGAATATCTAAGTAAGTTAATCCTAAAAGTAATGATAAACTTGTAGGCGCTACAAACATAACTGTTCCATATAATGATTGGCTCATAACATTCATTAAAGAAACTCCAATATCAGTTGTATAAAGACCTGCCATATAAGGCATTACAAAGTTAGCTAGATATGGTAATTCAACATGTAATGCAGAACCAAATATCATAATTAAACTTGTAACTAGTATATTAAATTTCTTTGATCCTTCTAGTACATATGACATTAAAGTTGTAAATAGTCCAGTATTAACTGCAAGAATTAAAACTGCATAAGCAAATGTTACTAACAATGCTTCTTTAAGTATTTTAGATACTCCATCAATCATATTCCCTAAATTCTCATTGAATTTAATTTTATACATTTTCCCAATTACTAAAGCTCCTAGTACTAACATAATTGAAAGTTGAAAATAACTCCATTCTCCAAAAGCATAAGCTGAACTTCCTATTATGTAAGAGAATATTTTATAATCTTTTATTTCAAATGATGTTATAGCTGTGTGCATTTTAGTGAATATTTCTATTCCAAAAACATCAGCCCATTTTGTACATCCAAGAATCATTAAAACAAATAATAATCCAAATACAACATATATTGGCCATACCTTAGATTTATCTTTAGTTTCTTCTCCTAGGAATGTATCTTTAACTTCTTTTGCTTCTTTTTTAGAACTTAATTCTTTTGCTTTATTAGCATGTCTTAATGTAAATAATATAAATACTACAAATGCTAATACAAATAAACTTATTTTAAAGTAAATTTGTGAACTATATGTAATACTTAATGTAGTCATTGTTGACGCAATAGAATTAGCTCCGTAAGTTGTTCCAATAACACCAATAAGCGCTGCTCCAAATGTTACTAAAAATGCAGTAAGTTTATCATAGCCCATTAATAGTACTATTGTAATTATTGCAGGTATAAATATGAATAATAATAATCCATATCCACCAAATGAAGACAATGCTGCAAATACAAAAGCTATTAGTATTAAAGCCAAGGTACCTTTCTTTTTAAATTTTTTCGCAATTTTTTCTGTTACTTTTCTATAGGCTCCGGTTTTAACAAGTACTCCGTAAAATGCTCCAATAGCTAATATAAAGATGAGAATCTCTATAAATACTGATTGAAAAAACGGTAAAACCAAGAACTGCCAAAAATCGAAGAATCCTAATCTCATTATACCTGAATCTACATATTCTGAAGAATAATAGCCTGCAGGTATAAACCATGTAAGTAACATTATTAATGCCATAAGAATAATTAAAATTTTAAATAAACCATTCTTTTTCATATTTCCTCCTCCTCGTTATAATTATACAATTGAAATATTGATAATACAACATTTTCACAAAAAATTCTTAAATCAAAAATTATGTTAAAAATTTTATATCTTTCTCATACATAATAATTGCTGATTTTTAAAAAATATAGTATAATATAAATCATTAAATTATTAAGGAGAAAAATTATGAAAAATTTAGAAGCAAGAAAAATTCAAAATAAATATCAATTAAAAAAAATTAAAATGAAAGTTTTAAATCCAGATCATTATGATCAAAATGGATTTTTGAAACCAGAATATGCATTAAGTTCACTTGAACTTGAAGTTATGAGAGAACTGGGTTTAGATTTTTGTTTCTTTCCTTTTAGAGATGAATTTGATGAAAATAATAATGAAGTTGTTAGAAAGAAATAGCAAGTAGTTTAGTTTACTTTATAAATTGAAAAAGTAAGTGTCCGGTTAGGGCATAAAAAAAGACACATATAAA
>CAYNFP010000010.1:0-25082 GCA_964396655.1 uncultured Muribaculaceae bacterium
AAAAAGTAGAACGTTTTTCCTTTTATCGTGTCTACTTTTATATTATCACTACAAAAAATTATTTTTTATCCTTTTTTTCTTCTTTTAATTCAGAATTTAATTCTTTTTTCTCTTCTTCTTTTATTTCTTTTTTATCATTTTTATTTTTATCTTTAACTTTATTTATTTTATCTTTTTTCAATTTATTATGTTTAAACTTTTTTATTAAAAGTATTATTAATACTATAAATAATATACCGCTTTCTACTAATAATCCTATTATTGTATATGAGTATGTTTTTAATTTTGAATTTAAATCCTTTATTTCTTCATCATTATATAATATAGCAGTATTATTTTTTGCATCGTACATATAGTAATTTTTTTCACCAGTTTCTGTATTCATTGCATATATTATTGAAAAGTTTGAATCAGTTTTATATTTATATGCATTTATTTCTTCATTATTAATTGTTATTTTTGATTTTTTATATCCAAATAATGTGTTATCTTTAACACTTATAGGGAATAGTAATAAATCATTTAATTTTAACTCTGTATATTTACTATAAGTGTTATTTTCATATATATATAAATTTACTTTTCCTTCAGAGTTTTTAAGCCCAATTAATGTAAATTTTGAAATATCACTTGTTAAAGCAGGAATTTGTTGGTCATTTATTGTAACTGTTGTTTCGGTATATGAATCTGGTATAGTTAAAGCAATTTTTCTTTTTACTACAGTTAATTCTTCACCTTCGGTTGTTGTTACTGATATTGGATTAGGATCAACAACATTTGCTATTACAGTATATTGTTTAGTAGCACCATTTTCAGCAGTTACTGTTATTGTAAATTTATTTTCACCCTCAATTACTGAGAAAGTACCGGTTCCTGATACTGAAGCTTTTCTATCATTTGGAGTGGCACTTATTTTTATTGAAGTTACATTAGGATCTAATTGAGCAGTATAACTTGTTGTACTTGCACTAAAAGTTGGATTTATTTTTACGCTATCGACAGTTAAAGCTTTTAAATTATTATCTTTTGAATATGAAGCTTCTAATTGAGCTTGAGTTATAACTGTAACTGTTGTTCCGCTAGCAATAGGACTTAAATTAACTTCATTCCACGATATTGCTCCATAAGATTTTACAGATATTGTAGAAGATCCAGCTTTAATTGCTTTAAATGTGTAATTGTATGTTGCAGATGTTTGAGTACCATTTCCAGGATCAGCCACTGATTTTTGACCACTTACTAAGGATAATACAGTTGAATTATAATTAATAGTGTATTCCCAACTTCCTAACTTTTCAGAGGAAGATACTCTTACTGTTACAGTGAATGTTCTACCTACAACAACTTTCGAAACAGAAGATGTTGTTTTAAATGTTACTGATGCAGCATTTAAAGTAGTTGGTAGAACTACCAATGTTATTAAAAATAATAGTAATAAAAATATTATAGTTTTTATTTTTTTCATATATTCCTCCTTTATAATTTTTTACTTCCTAATATATGTTTTTGAATTTGAAGTAAATCTAGAATTGTAATTTTACTATCACCACTTGTATCACCCGCTAAAGAGTAGGCACCAGATAATTTCTTTGAGTTTAATATATCTTTTTGAACTTGAAGTAAATCTAGAATTGAAACTTTTCCATCACCACTTGTATCTCCCTTAACAACTATATTGTAAGTTTTAACTTCATTATTTGTACTTTGAATTGTTATTTGTTGTCCTGTGGCTAATGCATTTGTTCCTTGAATAATACCTCCAGTTGAAGTTTTTATACTAACCGTTGTTGAAGGACCGTATTGTTTAATATTGCTTATTATATTATTTGCAGTAGTAGTTTCTTTTATATTTGTAATATTTAAATCTTTTACTACTACAGGCATATTACTTAGTATTTCGCTTATTGATTTTATATCAGTTACTTTTATTACATTAATTGTGTATACTTTTATATCTCCAGTTTGAGAAGTAACTTTAATAGTTAATGTAGTGTTATCTGTATCAATATCATAATCTCCAATTCCTTCTAGAATACTTGTCGAACTAGTAGGAGTTGCATTAATGCTTATTGAAGAAACTGTATTTGATAAATAATATGTATAACTTACAACATCTTGATCAAATTCAGTTATCGGAGTTCCGTTAATAGTTATAGAACTTAATGTATTTACAACATTTCCTATAGTAGGAAGCGAAACAGATAAAGGCATATTTTCGTAAACTGGAATTGCAAATACATATGAGTTATTAATTATGCTATTTGAATTATAAGATGAATATATATTACTTCCTTCGCTTGAAGGTGCTTGAACATTAGTCATATATTGATGTATATATTTACTATAACTAGAAGTAGGAGAGGTATTAAATTTTTGGAAGTATAGAGTATATTGGCCAGCATTTACATATCCCGAACTAATAAATTGAGTTCCACCATATATAGCTTTTTCTCTTGTGTTCCAAGGTCTACCATAACTAGTACCGTCTCCTATTAATCCAGCTGCATAAGCAAGGCCTCTAGTAACCGCTGAATATATAACTATGTTGTTTTCTTTAACTTCGCTTGCTCCAATATTAAAATAATTATAATAACCGGTTAGTGAAGAACCATAATATGTTGATGTAGAAGTACCTGTTATAGGCTCATATGTACTTTTGGAACCACCTTCTTGAACAACTCTTGAGGCTAAGTGAGCTGCACTAACATTATATTGTTTTCCTGCTCCTATAAAATAATTTACGTATTCATCTGCAGATAAATAACTAGAAGAACCAAAAATTGATTTTAAAATATCTGCTCCTTGAGTTGTTTCATCATAGCTAAGATTTTCAAACATAAATATATATTTTTCTGTTAAAAAGTTTCTTGGATCAATATAGAAAGCATTAACTCCATCTGTTGCTTCAAACCAGTCTTTGCCTTCTTTGGGTACTGATGATGTTCTATAAGCATCATAAATAGTAC
The DNA here is from genome assembly GCA_964396655.1 of uncultured Muribaculaceae bacterium. Classification (GTDB taxonomy): domain Bacteria; phylum Bacillota_I; class Bacilli_A; order RF39; family UBA660; genus CAYNFP01. The sequence goes on from CAYNFP010000010.1 coordinate 2,967, forward strand.
CTTGTATATAATTTCTTCCGCTTTCGCCCTCAATAACACTTTCCCAGTTTAAGTTTGTTTTTATTGTTTTGAATTGCCAATTTGGATATTTATTATGAAGATAAACTAAATAAGGCCAATATGTACTAGGAAACCCAGCAGCAGCTAAAACTTGCTCATATTCACTATTAGTTGCAGTAACATCAGATTTTTTAACTATATAAGTACTGCATACATATCCAATTTGATTATCATGATAACTAATTTTATACCAGTAATCATCGCATCCATTTCCAGAAGCTAGAGTTTCTAAAACTGTAACATTAGTGCCATTTATTAATGTATGAAGTTTGTTATCTACATAAGCATTTGGTGCACTTCTTGATGCAAGTGTTGTTGCATAAACTCTGGCAGTAAAGTTTGAAGTATTATAGCCTAAATTTATCGAACCTAAACTTATATAACTACTACAAACATAACCATTTATTTCATTATAATTTACTTTATACCATCCATCAGAACAGCCAGTTCCCGAAACTTTATTAAAATCAGTAATTGTAATTGTTTCACCAGAATATATGGTTGCTAAAACTGAAGAGTCAGTTGATGCACTTGATCTGATATTTAATGCAGATGCTTTTACATATGCATTTGTTTCCGCTTTAATATTAGGAATCAAAACAAAAAAAGAAAATAGCATAAAAAATAAAGTTATAATATATCTACTACTTTTCATTGTTTTTTCCTCCTATTATTATTGTTGTAATTTTATTATAACAAATTGAGCATAATAATAAAGCATAAAGGGCTTTCTAGATATAATATTTACACAAATTTACATAATTATTTATATATAGAAAAATTAATTAAAATGATATATAATTGAATTGTTATAAGGAGTAATAAATTATGGGTCTTAAGGTAAATGGATATAGTGCTTTTTTAGTTTTGGGAGTATGCTTTTTATCATCATATTTGTTGGTTTGGTTAATGAGAAAAGTTGCTACACATGTGGGAGTTATGGATATACCAAATGAAAGAAAAATCCATAAAAAACCAATTCCTCTTTTAGGCGGAATAGGTATATTTTTATCGTTTTTATTGGGTTACATGATTTTTGGGACTAAAAGCGATATTATGTCTTCGATATTAATAGCATCATTTTTAATTTTATTATTAGGAATTTTTGATGATATTAAACCAATTAAAGCAAGTTATAAATTTATTGTTCATATTTTAATTGCGTCAATTATTGTTTTTTATGGCGGTTTAGAATTAAGTTATGCCTCAATATTTGGATACACTATAAATTTTGGGATTTTAGCTCCATTTGTATCAATATTACTAATAGTCAGTGTTATTAATGCAATGAATTTAATAGATGGTTTAGATGGATTATGTGCTGGTATATCATCAATATATTTTTTTACTATAGCTGTTATAGGATTTATATTAAATAAATTTGGTGGATTAGATATAATGATTTCAATTATTATGTTAGGAGCTATTTTAGGATTTTTAGTACATAATTTTCCTCCAGCTAAAATTTTTATGGGAGATGCAGGATCTACATTTATAGGCCTTATGATATCTGTAATAATTTTAATTGGATTTAAAACCTTAACTTTAACTTCATTAATAATCCCTTTATTAGTTTTAGCAATCCCAATTTTGGATACATTATTTGCTATTATTAGAAGAAAATTAAAACATAAACCAGCTATGGAACCAGATAAAGAGCATTTACATCACCAATTATTAAGAATGACTTTATCAAAGACAAAATCTGTTTTAATTATATATGCTATAAATATAATTTTCTCAATTACAAGCATTTTTTATACAATAGGCTATAAAACTGAAATGATTATTTGCTATATATTTTTATTGTTTTTAGTAATATTTCTTGTATTAAAAACAAATATAATTTTTGAAAGAAGAAAAAATTAGATATTTATTTATTTATCTAATTTTTTTAATATTTTGTTAAATAATTTATTTTTAAATAATAGTTTAATAAATAATCTATTAATAAATAAATTATATAAAAATTTGCTATTAACAAAGTAATTAACTAATTTATAAACTTTTGATTTTTTATAATATTTATTATTTTTATAATCTAAATTTTTCAAAAAAATAATAGTTCTATCTCTTAAAATTTTTCTTTCTTTTTTATTAGATAAAAGTTCACCTTCAAAAGCTCTATATAATGTATGAGTTAATAAAATATAATCTATTTCTTCTTTATATTCATTATACAAATTATTATTTATAAAATTGTCTAACAAATGATTTAAAGCATCATTTGATTCAATTAATTTTTCAAAATTTACTTTATGTGAAAGTCCGTTATTAGAAACAACATAGTTGTACACTACTTTAGGTATATGTCTTATATTATTAGCTTTAGCAAGAGCTAAAAGACTAATATTAATATCTTCTCCAATAGAGGTAAATACAAATGATTCTTCTGAAATTAATTCTTTTTTTATTAATTTAATACATAAAGAAGGCTTATATAATAATATTTCTTTATTACCTTTTAAATTATCTTTTGTATTTGGTCCACCACACATTCTTTTTATGATTTTATAATTTTCATATAGTTCAAGGTAATCGCCTATAACTATATCTGCATTTGTTTTTTCAATACATTTAATAAATGAAGAAATTGTATCTTTTTCTAAAAAATCATCAGCATCTATAAAATAAATGTAATTCCCTTTAGAGTTATCAAAACCTTTTTTCCTAGCATAATTTGGACCTTGTTTGTTTTCGCTTAATACTTTTATATTTTTATATTTTTTTGAATATTCTCTTAATATATTTAAAGTATTATCATTTGAATTATTATCCACTATTATTATTTCAATATTTTTATATTTTTGTATAATCAAAGAGTTAATAAGTTTATCAATTTTATGGGACACATTGTAAGCGGGAATTATTATGCTTATAAATATATTATCTGTATTCTTTTTACCCATAATAACACTCCTTTATTATTTATGATTTTCAAAATTCCAAGCATCTTTTAACATTTCTTCAAGTGTTTTTTTAGCTTCAAAACCCAATTCTTTTTTGGCTTTTTTTGTGTCACTATAACAAACATCTATATCTCCGCTTCTTCTTGGAGCTATTTTGTAATTTATTTTTATTCCGTTAACTTTTTCAAATGTTTTAATTAAATCTAAAACACTATACCCATTACCAGTTCCTAAATTATATATATATAAACCATGTTTTTCTTTTATTAATTTTTCTAATGCTTTAATATGTCCCATAGCTAAATCAATTACGTGTATATAATCTCTTACGCCAGTACCATCTGGTGTATTATAATCATTTCCAAAAACATTAAGAACTTCAAGTTCACCACTTGCAACTTTTAATAAATAAGGAACTAAATTGCTTGGTATACCATTTGGTTCTTCTCCTATTAATCCACTTTTATGTGCTCCAATTGGATTAAAATATCTAAGTATACATATATTAAAACTATTATCAGATTTATATAAATCTTTTAGTATTCCTTCAACATATAATTTGCTTGTTCCATATGGATTTGTTGTTCCGCCAGTTTCACATTCTTCTGTTATTGGAACTATTTTAGGATTTCCATATACTGTAGCGCTACTACTAAAAACAAGATTTTTGCAGTTATATTTTTTCATCATACTAAGTAAAACCAATACTGAAGATACGTTGTTTATGTAGTATTCTATTGGCTTTGCTACAGATTCTCCAACAGCTTTGTAAGCAGCAAAATCAATTACAGAATCAATATGATTTTCTTCAAATATTTTATTTAAAATATTTTCATCAAGCATATTTCCTTCATAAAGTTTAACTTTTTTACTTGTAATCTTTTCTATATTTTTAATAACACTTTTCTTGCTGTTACTAAAATTATCTAAAACAACTATATCATAATTATTATTTAAGAGTTCAACACAAGTATGACTTCCTATATAACCAGCACCACCCGTTACTAATATACTCATTTTTATCACCTAAAATAAATATATCATAAATAATAGATTTAGACTATAAAAAGTATTTAAAAGCTTGGTGTTTTCAAAGAATAAATTATGATATAATTAACTAGGGAGTAGGTAGCATGAAAAAAATACTTTTAATAATTCCAGCATTTAATGAAGAAAAAAATATTTTAAATGCTTTTAATGCAGTAAAAAAATATAATAAAGAAAATAAAATTAAATATGATGTTATTGTAATTAATGACGGATCTACTGATGATACTGAAAAAATATTAATTAAGAATAAAATTCCTTGTATAAGTTTAATAAATAATCTTGGTATAGGAGGAGCAGTACAAACAGGATTTAAATATGCATATGAAAATAATTATGATATTGCTGTTCAATTTGATGGTGATGGCCAACATGATATCAATTTTGTGAAGAATATTATAAGACCGCTAATTAACAATCAAGCAGACTGTGTTATAGGTAGTAGATTTATTGGAAATATCAGTAAATACAAATCAACTTTTTTAAGAAGAATAGGAATAAAATTATTATCAATTGAAATTAATTTATTTACTCATAAAAAAATAAAAGATCCAACATCAGGTTTTAGGGCATTTAATAAAAAAACCATAAAATATCTTTCAAATAATTATCCTTTGGAATATCCGGAACCCGTATCTATAGTAATGATTCTAAAAAATAAATTTAAGATAATTGAAATTCCTGTTAAAATGAAAGACAGAAAAAACGGAGTATCATCTATAAATTCTTGGAAATCTATTTATTATATGGTTAATGTTGTTTTATCTATTTTTATTGTGAGTATTAAGGAGAAATAATTATGAGTTTAAATTTAAGAATATCTATATTAATATTTGTTATACTTTTAATAATAATTATATTTTTAATTTTAAGAAAAGGTAAATTATCAATTAAATACGCTATTTTATGGTTAATGGCATGCTTTCTAATGCTTTTATTAATATTATTTCCTGGGATTTTAAATTTTATATCAACAAAAATGGGATTTGAAGTACAATCAAATTTTGTTTTTTCAATATTTATTGTCATGCTTTTATTAATTAATTTATCTATTACTATAATAGTTTCGAAACAAAAAGAAAAAATAAATTTATTAATAAGAGAAGTTTCAATGTTAAAAAAACAAATTAAAAATAAGTAGAGGATACATTATGAATTTTAAAACTTTAAAAAAATATGGATATGTTTCTTTTGATTTATTTGATACTTTAGTTACTAGAATGGTTAGTTCTCCTAGTGATGTTTTTGACATGATAGAAAGAGTTTATTTGAAAAACGGAATATCTAAAACAAAAGATTTTAAATCAAAAAGAATTCAGTGTGAATATGAGGCAAGAAAAGAAAGAATTAATGAAGAAATAACTTTAGATGATATTTATGATAAATTATCAAAATATTATAAAAAAGAGGAATTAATTAAAATAAAAGAGATAGAGAAAGACACTGAAATATCATTATGTTTTAAAAATAAAAAAATATCTAAATACTATGATTATTGTGTATTAAAAAATAAAAAAATAATAATAAATTCAGATATGTATCTTCCAAAAGATGTTATTGAAAAGATATTAAAAAACAACGATTACAAAAGTAATTATAAAATTTATGTTTCTTCTGATACTAAAGTACAAAAAGCAACTTCTAGTATGTATAAATATATATTAAAAGATTTAAATATTTCTAAAAAAGATATTATTCATATTGGAGATAATAAATACACAGATTTTCTCATTCCTTTAGTTATTGGAATTAAATCTATAAAAATAAAAAAGCCAAGTAAGAATAATAATAAGAGTTTTGATACTAGATTTTTATCTAATTATTTAAATTTAATTGAAATGGACAAAGACTATTTTAGTTCTTTTGGTTATAAATCTTTAGGCCCTTTATTATATGGTTTCTCTTATTGGTTAAAAGAAGAATTTGAAAAAGATAATCAAAATAACATTTTCTTTTTAGCTAGAGAAGGGAAAATATTTAAAGACGCTTTCGAAATAATAAATGACAACAATAAAATAAAACCTACTTATATGTATGCTTCTAGAAGAGCATTTATGGTCCCATCACTAATCAAATCTAAGGATAGCCTATTAAGTAACATAAAATATACTAAGATAAAAATAGAAACTTTATTTAAGGCATTTGGTTTGGGAATTAATTATTATAATAAATTATTAAAAGAATTAAATATAAATAAAAATGAATCTTTATCATTGAGTGATAAAAAAATAGAAACTTTAATTAATAAAATAAGTGCTGATATATATTTAAATTCTTCAAAAGAAGAGGAGATAATTAATAAATATTTTGATCAAATTAATTTCAAGGATAATGTTTCAATAGTTGATATTGGTTGGTTTGGATCTATGCAAAGATATTTAAATGTTTTGACTAATGGCACTAATATTAAAGGTTATTACTTAGGGCTTAATATTAATAGTGATGAATCTAAAAAAGGTTATTTGTTTAATGGCGATTCAAAATTAAAATACATTAAAGATTTATTTTCTCCAATATTAGAAGTTTTTTTGACCGCGGATCACGGGAGCACCGAAAAGTTTAAAATATCAAAAGATAAAGTGGAACCAATTTTTTATGAATATGAGTATAAAAATTCTAAAGAATTTGAACTCATAATGAAAGCTCAATACAATGCGTTAAGATTCATTAGAGATTTTAATGATGTTTCCTATGGGGTTATAAGGATATCTCCGACAGAAGCATTTAAAGATATATCTAAAATAGGAATAAACCCATCTAATAAAGATATAGAAGCATTTAAAGATTTTTATCTTTATGATGGAAATAAAATAAAGTTATTTCAAAATAGTGGGAAATTAAATATAAAAATTGTTATTAAAGATTTTTTTGATTCAACATGGAAAGTTGGATATTTGAAAAGTATATTCAAGTTTAATATTAAAATATTTAGATTAATAAATAAAATTTATTATAAAAAACATAAGTTATGAAAGGAAAAGAGATGTTTAATTATATAATAAAGTTAATAAGGTTTTTGGGAGGGGGATTTATACAACTAATTAATAGATTTATTGATTATTTAAGATTCAAAAAATATTATAAAAATAAAAAATTAACTTCTGAAGAACAAGAAGTTTATGATTATATTAATAAAAAGAAATTGCTTTATTTTATGCCATATGAATTTAAAAATAAATATAAACTATCAAATATAAAATTATATTTTGAAAACAAAATTCCATATGTAATCCATAATAATAAAAAATTATATTTAAAAAAATGCTTATTTGAATTTTTAACAAAAAGAATTTATAATGATTTATTAATAGAAAAAGATACTAAATCTCCTCATAATTATGTTGATAAAAATTTTAAAGTTGATAGTGATAGTATAATTATAGATTGTGGTTCTGCTGAAGGAATTTTCTCAATAGATCATATTGACTCAGCAAAAAAGATATATCTAATTGAACCAGATATTAATTGGTGGAAGCCATTAGAAAAAACCTTTAAGCCTTATACAAATAAAGTTGAGCTGATAAAAAAGTATGTAACAAATAACAATGAAAGTGGTAATATAACTTTAGATAAAATATTAAAAAATGTAGATTCAAAAGAAAAAATATTCATAAAAGCCGATATAGAAGGCTTTGAGTCCAAAATGCTTGAAGGAGCAACAGAAACATTAAAGCGTTTCAGTAATATTAAACTTTCATTATGCGCTTATCATAACGAAGAAGATTTGGGTAATATAATAGAGAAATTTGGAACTGATTTTCACATCAAAATTAATAAAGGGTATATTTTATTTATTTATGATATTAAAAGATTAAGAAAACCTTTTTTAAGAAGAGGGGTAATAAAAATTTCTAAAAAAATATAAGGAGAAGTATGAAAACATTAGTGCAAATCAATACTGTTTGTAATGGATCAACAGGTAAAATAATGCTTCAAATTCAAAAAAAAGCAAATAAAAATGGTTATAAAACAATTTCTTTTTTTGGTAGGAGAAAATCTCCAAAAGATTTAAATTGTCAAAAAATAGAGCCATTTATATTTGTAATATTTCATGTGTTTTTAACTTTTGTTTTCAATATACATGGATGGGGTTCATATATTTCAACAAAAATATTAGTTAGAAAGTTAAAAAAAATAAATCCTGATATAATTCAAATACACAGCATTTTGGGATATTACTTAAATTATAAAGTCTTATTTTCATATTTAAAGAATGAATATAAAGGAAAAATTTATTGGACCCTTCATGACTCATTTGCGTATACTGGACATTGTTCTTTTCATACAGATACAAACTGTTATAAATTTAAAAAAGAATGTAATAATTGTCCTATGATACATGATTATCCATATAGTTGGTTTTTTGATAATTCTAAAAAAGAATTTTATAGAAAAAAAGAAATATTTACTAATATTCCAAATTTAAAAATAATAACTCCTTCAAAATTCTTAATGAATGAAGTTAAATCTTCTTTTCTAAAAGATTATGATGTAACTGTTATAAATAATGGAATAGATTTAAATATATTTAAACCCAAAAAGGATAACTCAATTTATGATAAATATAATATTCCTAAGAATAAAAAAATAATTTTAGCAGTTGCTAATTATTGGATACCTATAAAAGGATTGGATACTTTAATTAAACTTTCAAAAGATATAAAAGATGATACTATTATATTAATAGTTGGACTTAACGAAAAACAAATAAAAAAATTACCTACAAATATAATTGGTATTAAAAAAACAGAAAACCAAGAAGATTTGGTTTCAATTTATTCGATTGCAGATGTGTTTGTAAACCCAACTAGAGATGATGTATACCCAACTGTAAACATTGAAGCAATAGCTTGTGGGACGCCTGTTATCACTAATAATGTTGGGGGATGTAAAGAACAAGTTTTTGATAATGTTGGCTTTGTATTTAACTCTTATAATGAAATGTTAGATAAAGTTAATTTTTGCTTAAAAGAAAATTATAAAAATAAGATATTTAATAACAAAGAATGTTTAAAAAATATATCTTCAGATGAAAAATATAATGAATATATTCAATTATATAAAAGATTTAAATAACAATTGAATAATAAATATTTTTTATATATAATTATTAAGGAGAATAAAAATGAAGTATTTAAATAGTATAAAAAATAAATTTAAAAAAAAGATTAAAAATATAACAAAAGAGGATATTATTATATTTGCAATTCCATTTTTTATGTTTTTTATTTATTGGGTAATTTTTTATCCCGGGATTTTATCATATGATTCACATTATCAAATAAATGAAATAATGAGTTCGAGTTTTGATACTGCCCATCCTTTTTTTCATACATTTATAGAGATGGTTTTAATGAAAATATGGAATACTCCGGCAGCAGTTGGACTCTTTCAAATATTAGTATTTTCTACTCTTTGGACTAAAATATGTAAATATAATAGAAAAGAAAATAATAAAACTATGTTTTTTGCACAAATATTATTAACTTGTATAATCGTTTTAAATCCTTTAAATAAAACAATGTCTATAACCTTATGGAAAGATGTTCTTTATTCTTATACTGTACTTTGGTTTTGTTTTGAAATAGAAAAATTAGTAGATAAAAAGTTTATTTTAAATTTTTCTGATCTATTAAAATTATCTTTTATATTATTATTATTACCAAATTTAAGACATAATGGTTATATTATAACTTTACTAATGGGAGTCATACTTATAATTTTATTTTTTGTTTATGATAAAAAGAGCGGAAATTATTTAAAATTCTTTTTGTTATCAGTAATGTTTTTCTTTTGCTTTAAAGGTTTAGAAAGAATATATAATGTAGAAGAAAAATTAACTGCTGGTGATGCCGCAGAAGTTATGGATTATAAATTATTAAGTTTAACCGGAGAAATAGGTAGAAAAGGTAAGGTTACCAACGAAGAAGTTAAAGAAATAAATAAATACGCTGATTTTAATAAATTAGTTCTTTACACTCACTATAATGTTATAGATGTAATATGGATATTATGTGAAGTTGACGGTAATGTTCTTAATGCACATCAAGATGATTTTTATAAATTAATGGCTGGTATGATTTTTAATAATAAGCTATTAACAATAAAATATTATATGAAGGAAGCTTCATTTGTATGGAAAATTGTAAGATATGATGATTCTTTTGGTATTATTAATTATTATGGTATTGGCGCTAATAATGCTACCGTAAATTATACTAGACTTTTTGGAGGAACTAAATTATTACAAACAACAATTAAATATATAATATTTACTACAGAAAATAAATTATTTCAAACAGTATATTATAGCGGATCTTTATATTTATATCTTTCTATAATTGCGCTTTTATATTTAAAATATAAGTATAAAATAAATAGATTTTTAGTTATTACTCCAATATTTATTAACTTATTAGGATTAATATTAACAATGCCAGTAAATGATGTGAGGTATTATTATTCAAATTTCTTGGTATCATATTTAATAGGTGCCATATTTATAAGATATCAGGTAGGAATGAAAAATGAAGAAAAAAAGCGTTAAGAAAGATTTTATTTGGAATTCTATAGGTAGCACTATTCATGCATTTAATTCATTATTTTTCTTGATAATAGTAACTAGAATAAATGGGTTAGAAACTGCTGGATACTTTTCTTATGGATTTACCATTTCAAATATATTTCTTACAATAGCGACTTTTGGAGGAAGAACATTTCAAGTAACTGATGTTAAAAAAGAATTTAGTGATAACTTATATAAAAGTTTTAGATTATCAACTACAATAATAACTTTAATATTATCTATTTTATTTTTCTTATTATTTAAATATTCTTCATATAAATACATAGTTATTGTTTTATTAATTGTGGTTAGAGTATTTGAATCAATAAGTGATGTTTATTTTGGAATACTTCAAAAGAATAACAATTTATTTATAGTTGGTAAATCATTGTTTTTTAAAAATATTTTAACATTAATAGCTTTTTTAGTTATTGAATTATTATTTAAAAATTTATATTTATCTTTAATATCTTGGATTGTTATAAATATATTATTTTTAATATTCTATGATATAAAAAATACAAAAAAGATTACAAATAATAGTAAATTTAAATTTGAAAAGAATTATAAAGAAATTATTAAAAAAACTTTATTTTATTTTGGTTTTTCTTTTTTATCAATTTTTGTAATTAATATACCTAGATATTTTATAGATTTTTATTTAACTGATAAATTACAAGGAATATTTGGAATATTAATTATGCCCGCTACTATGGTTGTTTTATTAACAGGATTTATACTTCAGCCTTATGCTTTAAAACTATCTGAAGAGAATGAAAATAATAAAGAAGAATTTAAAAAAGAATGTATTAAAATTTTTACATATATAGGAATAATATCACTTTCTTGTATAATTTTATCTTATTTTATTGGAATACCAGTTTTAAATCTTATTTATGGATTAAATTTAGTTAAATATAAAATGCATTTATTAGTGGTAATGTTAGGAGCCGGATTCCTTGCTACAAATAGTTTTTTAGCTTTAATATTCACTATTAAAAGAAAATTGAAATATCAATTTATTTTGTATATAATAACTATATTATCTTCCCTAATATTTTCATATTTATTAATAAGCAAATTTGAATTTTGGGGTGGAGTTATTAGTTATTTATTAACTATGGGAGAAATAACTGTCCTTTATTTAATAAGTTTAATTAAGAAAAATAAAGGAGATAAAAAATGAATATTATATTTTTAGATATATGCGGAGTTTTAGCAACTGGAGCTGCAAGAAAAGAAGCCTATTTACGTACTGGGAAACCTCATTCTGGAAGTGAGTCTGTATTTGATCCTGAATGTATGGAAAATTTACTTTATATTGTTAAAAAAACTAATGCAAAAATAATAATAAGTTCTACTTGGAGAAAATATGAAGCAGAATTAACGGCCTTGTTTTCTAACTTTAGAGCTTGGGGATTATATGATTATATAATTGATTTTACTCCAATATTAGATACTGAACGTGGTGAAGAAATAAAAGAATGCTTAAAAAAATATCCTGGTGCTAATTATGTAATAATAGATGATGAGTGGAGAGGACAACCAACAGATCATTTAGTAAAAGTAAAGTTTGATACTGGACTTACTAAAAAACTATCAGAAGAAGTTATAAAAAGATTAACAAGATAAAATTTATCTTGTTTTTTATTTGTGATATAATAAAAATATATAGTAGTGGGGTATAAGTATGGAAAATGATAAATATAGAGGCGAGAGATTTTTAAGTATGCTGTATAAGGATATGCATACAGCTTTAATAGTAGAAAAATCATCAAATCCAAATGATAGTAAATTAGAAAAGATAAAAAAATATTTAGAAAGACTTCAAAGGATAGAAGAAAGAAGTAAAAAAGAAGATAGAGTAGAGCTATTAAAAGAACTTTATTATGATAAATATGTAATAAAAGAAAGTCAAATACCAGAATCATATTATATTCATCAAGCGCGGGTAGCAAAAAATCTTGGACATGGAGATATAACTATAACTCCTGAATTAAAAAAAGAATATGCACGAATATTAATAAAAGATCAAAAAGAATCATTAGATGAATGGTTGGATTATTTAATGGGTGAATATACAGATATGTATCCATATTGGGCAAAGTATTGGGCATTTCAAGGAATGGTGCAACTAGGGGATTATGATAAAGATAAAAAGATGTATTTTAAAAGAACAGAAGGAACAGTAACTCTGTTTCCTGATTTAAATAGAGAAATTTTGTCTTTGTGTATGGATCAAATAATAAAATATTTTGTAAATAAAGAAGAAATAGAAGAAGAAATAAGAAGTTTAGTGGTATCAGGAAGTTTTAAAAGATTATATGAATACTATATAAACAAAATGGAAATGTTTCCAAAATATAAGAAAGTAACAAATGATGGAATATGGGTAAAGTATCCAAAAGGAAGCGACCATATGAAATTAGTAAATTCAATAAAGGAATATAATACAAAATGGTGTACAGCAGGAGAAGAAACAGCAAAAAATCAATTATCAAATGGAGACTTCTATGTATATTATTCATATAATGAAGAGGGAAACCCGGTCATCCCAAGAATAGCAATAAGAATGCAAGGGGACAATATCGCAGAAATAAGAGGAACATCAGGAAATGATCAAAATCTAGAGGGTGGGTTAGAAGAGATATTAGAAAAGAAACTAGAAGAATTCCCAGATAAAGAAGAATACAAGAAAAAAGTAAGTGATATGAAAAGACTTACCTCAATATATAAAAGATGGGAAAATAAAGAAGAATTAACAACAGAAGAATTAAGATTTTTATATGAAATAGATGAGTTTATAATGGGATTTGGTTTTAAAAAAGATCCAAGAATAAAAGAAATAACAAATACTAGAAATAAAAGACAAGATATATCAGATATTCTTAATTGCAGAGAAGATCAAATATCATTAACAAAAAAAGAATTTTTAGCTGGAAAAGATATAATATATCATGATGGAAATTTAAATTTGCATGGGATACCAATAGCAAAAGATATAAAATTTCCCGAAATAATAAATGGGTATTTATTATTAAATGGCTTAACATCTGCAAAAGGTGTAAAATTTTCAAAAACAATAAATGGAGATTTAGATTTACCCGGCTTAATCTTCGCGGAAGGTTTAGATTTATCAACTACAATAGTAAATGGAGATTTATGGTTATATTCTTTAAGTAACGCAGAGGGTGGAAAATTTCCAAAAATAATAAATGGAAATATAAAATTTGATTGTATATCAAATACAGAAGGTTTAGATTTATCAAATACAATGATAAATGGAGATTTATATTTCTTTAGTTTAACCTTCATGAAAGGTTTAATATTTCCTAAAACAATAAAAGGTATTATATATATGTACTATGTAAGACGTATTGAAGATATAATATTTCCAGAAGGTTTTGATGAAAGCATTTTTAACAGAATCAAATGTGATCAAGATATACTAAGTCAATTGAAAGAAGAATATTATAGACAATGGGGTAAGAATGCAGAGGAACAAAAAACAAGATAAATTTTATCTTGTTTTTTATTTATGAGGTTGTTTAATTTGATAAAAAAAAGTATAATAAATATGGTGATGATAAATGAAAGATTATTATATAATGGATGGTAATGAAGCTTGCGCGACTGCGGCTTATTTGTTTACAGAGATTGCAGGTATTTACCCAATTACTCCAGCAACTCCTATGGGAGCTTTATGTGATAAATGGGCAAGTTCAGGTAAATTAAATATATTTAATGAACATGTTAAGGTTGTTGAAATGCAAAGTGAAGGTGGAGCATCTGCTTTAGTTCATGGAGCTTTACAAGCAGGTAGTTTAAGCACTACTTTTACAGCATCTCAAGGACTTCTTTTAATGATACCTACTATGTATAAAGTTGCTGGTGAAATGTTACCTCTTGTTATACATGTTGCGGCCAGAAGTTTAGCGACTCATGCTCTTTCAATATTTGGAGATCATCAAGATATTTATGCAGTTCGTTCAACTGGATTTGCTTTTTTATCAAGTTCAAATGTTCAGGATGCTTATTATATGTCTTTAATAAGTCATTTAAGTACAATTAAATCAAGTATACCTTTCTTACATTTTTTTGATGGTTTTAGAACTTCGCATGAACTTAATAAAATTCATATTTTAAATGAAGATAGTATTATACCTTTAATAGATAAAGAAAAATTAGAAGAATTTAAAGAAAAATCTGTTAATATTGGTAAAACTATTACTAGAGGAACAAGCCAAACAGAAGATGTATATTTTCAAAATACTGAAGCTAGAAATAAATATTATTTAGATTTACCTGATATAGTAAATTCATATATGGAAAGCATTAATAATATTGCTGGCACTGATTATAAACCATTTAATTATTATGGTAGCTCTACAGCTAAACATATAATTATTGCTATGGGAAGTGTTACTGATACTATAAAATTAACCATAGATGAAATGTTAAAATCAGGAGAAGAAGTTGGACTTATTAATGTTCATCTGTATAAACCTTTTTCTAGTGAATATTTTTTAAAATCTTTACCTAAAACAGTAACTAAAATAACTGTAATGGATAGAACTAAAGAAACTTCTGGTAGAGGAGCACCTTTGTATCAAGATGTATGTGAAGTATTAAAAAATGAAAATGTAGAAATTTATGGATGTAGATATGGTCTTTCTAGCAAGAATACTACCCCCGAAGATATAAAGAGTATTTTTAATAATATGGATAAAAATAGTCCATTAAATGACTCTACAGTTGGAATAATAGATGATGTTACTAATTTGAGTTTGCCAAAAACAGAATTTAAAATTAATAAAAATTATAAAGAAATTAAAGTATTTGGATTTGGATCTGATGGAATGGTTAGTGCATCCAAAAATATATTAAAATTACTTGGTAAAAAAGATGATACTTTTGTACAAGGATATTTTGAATATGATTCTAAAAAAAGTGGGGGAGTTACTATAAGTCATTTAAGAATTCATAATGAACCAATAAATGCTCCATATTATCCAATGTATCCAAATTTAGTTGTAGTTACAAGAGAAAACTATTTAAATAAATTTGATGTATTAAATGGAATAAAAGAAGGAGGAATATTTTTATTATCAACTTCTAAAGACGAGCAAGAGTTAAATAAATTTTTACCAAATAAAATTAAAAGAACAATTAAAGATAAAAAAATTAAATTTTTTGCAAGTAATACAAATATTCTTAATAAGAAATATAACTTAGGTGGAAAAATCAACAATATAATGTCAGTTTATATATTAAGTATATTAGGATGTAAAGCTGAAGATATAAATAATTTCAAAGAAATAATACTAAAATCATACAAAGATAAAGATCCAGAGATATTAAAAAATAATATTGACTCATTAGAGGAAGCATTTAATTATTGTAAAGAAATAGACAATAATATGTTAACTATTGAAGAAGATTATATTTCTGAAAAGGGAAATTTATATAATGAAATGACATCAAGAAATGGAAATGAATTAACTGTATCAGAATTTTTAAAACATAAAGATGGAACTTTTGAAGGTGGCAATTCTAAGAGCGATAAAAGAAAAATAAGTGAGTCTGTTCCTAAATGGAATAAAGAAAACTGTATTGAATGTAATATGTGTTCATTTATTTGCCCTCATTCAGTTATAAGACCATTTTCTTTAACAGAAGAAAGCATGAAAGAAGCTAATATAAAAAATGAAGATACAATACCAAGCATAGCAGAGGATAATAAAAGATTTTACATTGGAGTATCAGAAGATAATTGTACAGGATGTGGTTTATGTATAGATGTATGCCCTGGTAAAAATAACGAAAAAGCATTAAACTTTGGTGAATATAATGAAGAATTAAGTAATAAAAATGAATATATTTTTGAAAATATAAAAAATGACACTAAATTCAATAAATTTACTGTTAAAGGATTAGGATTTAGACCTTATGGTTTTGAATTTTCTGGTGCTTGTGCAGGTTGTGGTGAAAGCGGCTATTTAAAAATATTAACATCTTTATTTAAGGATGAAATAGTGATTGCTAACGCTACAGGGTGCTCATCTATTTATGGAGGATCTTTACCAAGTTTACCTTATAAAGTACCTTGGATTAATTCTTTATTTGAAGATAATGCTGAATTTGGATATGGATTATATATGTCATATAAAACCAAAAGAGAAATAATTAAAGATTTAATGTATGAGAGTAAAGATATAGTAACAAAAGAAGTAAAAGATATTTATAAAACTTGGATTGATAACGTCGAAGATTATTCAATAACTTCAGAAATTAAAGAAGAATTATTAAAACATGATATTCCTAATGAACTAAAAAAATTAATTGACTATATACCTTCAAGAACAACTTGGATAGTAGGAGGAGACGGCTGGGCTTATGATATTGGTTATGGAGGACTCGATCATGTTCTTCATTCAAATGAAAATATTAATGTTTTAGTATTAGATACAGAAGTTTATTCAAATACTGGAGGACAAACATCTAAGTCAACTAAATATGCTTCAGTAGCGGAATTTTCATCTTCAGGAAAAACCACAAACAAAAAAGACCTATTTAGAATAGCAATGTCTATACCTAATGTTTATGTTGCTTCTGTCTCTATGGGAGCTAATCCATCTCAAACTTTAAAAGCTTTCAAAGAAGCTTATGAACATAATGGGCCATCTTTAATAATTGCGTATAGTCCATGTATTGAACAGGGAATAATTGGAGGCCTTAGAAATAGTGTTAAAGAAGAAAAATTAATGGTTGAAACTGGATACAATTTATTAATGAGATATAATCCAGAAATAGAAAAACTAACAATAGATTCTTCTGAACCAGACTTTTCCAGATATGAGACAATATTTGAAAAAGAACTTAGATATAAAAACTTAAAAAAAGCTAATGAAAAAGAATATCAAGAACTATATGAATTAAATATAGATTCTGCTAAAAAGAGATATGAATATTTTAAAAAAATAGAAAGTGAATAAAATTTATGGAATTATCAAAAGAATTATATTCTTTAATTGTTGATTACATATATCAAGGTTATGTTTCAAATAATGAAGAATTATCCAAAATAAAAAATGATATAAATGAAATAATAAATAAAAATTTAGATTCTATATCTAAAGCTCTTTATTTTGATAAATTAATTTCATCAATTGAAGATCCTAAAGCAAATTTATTATTACTTGATTTTGTAAAAAATTCTTTTCTTAATAATAGTAATTTAACAATTGAAGAAAAAATTAAACTTTATTTTGAAGCAGAAAACTTTGAATTTTTAAATTCTCAAATAAAACAGATTGATTCAACTAAAATTTTTGAATATTTTGGAAATAGAGCTGTAAATTTACTTGAAATTAATAAATTAATAAGTATATTTGGTGTGGATTTTTATAAAAATATAGAAACTTTAAACATTCCTGATGGAATATTAGAAATTTCCCCATTATTGGTTAATTCAATTAATATGAATACTTACATATTTATGTTAAATAATTATAAGAAATTTACTAAAAAAGGGGTTTCTCTTATAGTTAATAATTTATATAATTTGACAAGCGAAAAAATTTTAGAAGTTTTACCTTATACAGAAGATTCTAGTTTAGAATTAAATTTGGTTATGCCTCGAGACATCGAAAGTAAATTAATAATTTTATCTAAAGTAAATGAACAAAAATTTAAAGAACTAATTTCCGAAGACGATATAAAATTAATTAAAGAATATATTTTAAATAATAATCCTTTACCTAATGGAATAATGTTGAATATTTTAAAATCATTTTTATCTAATGATAATATATTTAATTTTAGTGATGAAATTATTCTTAAATTATTAAACAAAATAGAAATAAATTCTTTAAATTTTGAGTCTTTAATATCAATTAACAAAAGAGGTTTTGAATTAATAACAAATAATAATGAAAATTTAAAAAAATTTAATATTTCAAGTATATATTTTCTTGTCTCAAATGAAAGTCCAATTAGTTTTTCTAAAAGACAAGAATTAATTGAATATGCCTTAGAAAATAATTTAATTGATTTAAAGAAATTAAATATTAATTTAGCGAGAGCTATTGCTAAATCAATTTCATATATTGGAGTAAGCTCTGAATTATTTGAAAAAATAGCTTTAAGTAAAAGATTTTTAATTCTTAAAGTAAAACTTATTGATGTTGATTATATAAATGAATCTAAAATACTCGAATATTTAACAAACCCTATATATTATGAACAGTTGAATCCAGATATATTAATAAATCTTTTAAATAAAATTTCTAAAGAAAAGTTACTAGAAATATTGAATAATAAAATGCTTTTATTTCATATACCATCAAATAAATTTTCAGAAATTCTAAATTTAGAATTTGACGATATAATAAATAATAATTTAATTTGTGAAGTTATTGATAGATCATATATTTATGATAAAATAAGTTATCGAATAGAAAACGAAGGGAGCTTAAAATTATTATTAAATCCAAATATTAGTAAAATTCTTTTTGGTAAGAATTTTACAATTACCGAAAATGATCTTGAAGCAATAAAATATTTAATAGATTATACTTTTGGCTTAGATTTAAATTCTAATACAGAAGATAAATTTAATATGAAAACAATTGAGTCTTTTGCGGCATTATATTTTCTACTTGGGCTTAAGGATTCTGTTGATTTTATAAATCTTTATGGAATAAAACTTCAAATAAAGGATGTTTTAACAATTAAAGATAGAATTTTACAAGCTAAAGTAAATACATATCGTTCTACTAATGCTCACATATTAAATGGATTATATAGTAACGTCATAGTTGTTTTAAATCAAATGGAAAGTCCGGAAAATATTTATGATTATTTTAACGATATTTATACTTGGTTTATAAAGTATGCAAAAATTTATGACAAAGAAAGAATGGAGAATTTATTTACAAGATATATTTTATTAAAAAACAATCCTCAAAAGACCTTGGAAGAAACAGAAAAAATAAAAGAAGAAATAAGGACATTTACTGAAGAAATAAGAGAAAAACAAGTTGCGTCAGTAACCTTGTCGTATAATGAAATCCTTATGTCAAAAATTAAAATGTGTTTTAAAATAAAAGACTCTCAATTAAATAAATTAACTCAAAAAATTCAAAAAAAAGAATTGATTTTAACTTTAATAGATAAATCCTTAAGTATAATGGAAAATGATGTAAAACAAAAAGAGAAATTATTAAACGCTTTAAAATCAAAAACAGATTTAAATGGATTATGTAATTTTGAAGAATTTGTAAATGAAATATTTATGAAAATATTATCAAAAACATTTGATAAGAAAGAATTTATATCTAATTTAGGATATAAAATTCCTGAAAATTATAACTCATATTTATATGATTTAAGAATGATAAAATATGTTAATAGAGCCAACAGACTTCTTTCTATGTATCCGAACAAAAAAGAAGTATTTGAATATTTAATTTTTAAAAGGACTACTATAGATAATCCGAGCAACATACTTAATAAAATGAGATATGCTTTTTCTAGATTTGAAGGGCACATTAAATATGATGGTGAAAAAATAGTGTGTGATTTAATTGGAGGCTATGATGAAAAAGAATGTGAAAATTATAATATTATAGTTAAAAAAATTAATAAAATAAGTAAAGATATATTTAATGTTCTAAAAGAAGAACTTGGGGGAAAAGAAGAACTTTATATTACTGAAGAAGATATAGAAGATTATTTGGGGGAATTACCAGTAAATGATTTAAACTATGATGTAAAGAAAAAACCAATTTCAGCAAAAGAATTAATAATGATGTTTAACAATTTTGATTTTTTAAATATGGAAGTCACTTCAAAAGAAGCAATAAAAAAATTTTTATATGCAAATATGTACAATATAAGGCTTATTAGTGGTACAAAAGATGATGAATATTATGTTAAGGATTTTGGATATATTTTATCTCATTTTGATAAATTATTTTATATTTGTAAAAATTTCGGAATAAATATAGAAGAAATAACTATAGATGAAATAAGAAAGTTACAAGATTATATTATGTTGGAATTAACTCCTCTTGAAGAAACATACGGGAAAAAAGTAATTACCGATATTGTAAGTAAAACTAATTTAACAAATGCTATGTCCGGGACTCAAAGATTAAATTCAAATTCTTTAATTTTTGAAGAAGCATTAAAAAGAACAAGAAGTTCAATACCAATTATTAAAACTTCTGAATATGAAATTCTTGATTATCATGATCCAAGAATAATTTCATCTAAAATGAATGATGAAAGTTGTTTTGCAATAACTGGAAGAGGCAATAATTTTTCAATGTATTGTATTTTAAGTAAAAATGGTACAGTTATATTTATAAAACATCCTGAAACAGGTGAAGATATAGGAAGAGTAAGTGCGGTTAGAAGAGGAAACACTTTATTTTTGCATCAGCTTCAAATTGCAGAAGAATATGAAGAATCTTTGCTTATCAGATTACATTGTGAAGAGGTTATACAAAAATTAGCTGATGATATAATAAAAGCAACACTTAGCACGGAAGAACCAATAGAATTTGTTACAATTACAAAATTGAGATTAGAAGATTTTTCCAAAAATAAAGAATTGATAGATTTAAAAAATTGCCCATATGCAGACGATCCTATTGATGTTAATACAGATGATTTTAAAGAGATTTCTAAAAATCCTTTATGGAGATATGAAGTTGAGCCAACAAGTTTTTATCACAATTATGGAAGAAATTATATAATTTCTAAAGCAAAGGACAAAACAGTAATGGATATTAAAGATTATGATGCTAAACCAGTTTATATTAGAAGAAGGAAAAGCCCGGAAATTGTAAATTTGAAAGATCCTATTTCTTTAGAAGAAAGCTTAAAAAAATATAGAAAATTGCTGTATTTGGAAGCAAGAAAATCAAAAGATGAACTTGAATCTTCAAGAATAGCTAAAAGTGAAACTTTTGAAAATTTAAAAAAATTATATCTTGGAGAAGATTGGTGTGTTATAATATATAACACAGATGAAATAAAAGTAATAGATTTAGGTTATGATGAAAGAAGCAAAGAAGAAATTGCTGTAGTTACAGAAGAATTACAATTAGTAGAAAGGAAATTATAACATGAAGTATGGAGTAGTAACATCTATTGATGATAAAGCATATTACATAGAGACAGAAGCAGATGTAATAGGATTGTCAGAAAGATTAGAGAAACCAAAAGTAACATTAATAGCTTTAAAAGATAAAGTATTTGAAGATTTAAAAAGTGGAGATGCAGTGAGTTTTATACAAGGTAAAATTTACCTTGGAGGAAAAATTATTCCAATGGCAGATTTAGTTAAAAAAGAAGCAAGTATAAAAAGAAATTTAGCCTAAAAAACAAATAAAAACAGTAAAAAGATTACTGTTTTTTTTATACAAAATAAATGGATTGCCCCCCTGAGAGCAATCCGGAAAAAAGAATAAAAAGGGGTTGGCTAGTGTGATACTAGCACCAATTCGCCTAAAAGTGAATTGGTAA
>CAYNFP010000011.1:0-24602 GCA_964396655.1 uncultured Muribaculaceae bacterium
AAATACATTGTATCAGGTAACAAAATGTGCGGACACTTACTATTTCAATTTGTAAGTTTAGTTTACTTGCTTTTTTTGTTGATAACATTTTTATTTTATGATAAAATTTATTGTAAATGAAGTTGAGGTGTTATTTATGTATTGGGCAAAAGAGATTGCTTTGGAAATAATAGAAAAAAGACCAAATAGAAAAGTATATACAGTTGCTAGTGGAATAAGTCCATCCGGGTTTATTCATATTGGTAATTTTAGAGAAATAGCTACTCCATATTTGGTTGCTTTAGAGTTGATGAAACTAGGTAAAAAAGTTAGATATATTTTATCATGGGACGATTTTGATAGATTTAGAAAAACTCCTGGAAATATAGATCAATCATATAATAAATATATAGGAACTCCCTATACAAGTATACCCAGCCCTTTTAATGAAGACGAAAGTTATGGTAAAACATTTGAAAATATTTTTATAAATGAACTAAAAGAAATGGGTATAGATAATATAGAATTTATTTACCAAACAGAAGAATATAAAAGTTTTAGATATTTAGATGATATAAAACTATGTATGTCTAAAAGAAAAGAAATATTTGATATAATTTGTGGTTTTAAAACCCAACAATTTTGTGAAAGTGATAGGAAAAATTCTTATCCAATTAGTTTATATTGTAGTAAGTGTATGAAGGATTTAACTAAAATTATTAGTTATGATGAAAATACTGGAGATATAACATATAAATGTGAATGTGGAAATGTTGAAACTGTAAATATAAATACTTATAATAATTTGAAACTTGTTTGGAAAGTTGACTGGCCAATGAGGTGGAGACAAGAACAAGTTGACTTCGAATGCGGAGGAAGAGATCATTCTACAGAAGGCGGAAGCTTTGATGTGGCATCTAAAGTATCAAGAGAAATATTTGGTTATGAACCACCAGTATATTCAATGTACGACTTTATAGGAATTAAAGGTGGAGAAATGAAAATGTCTTCATCTAAAGGAAATGTTATTACATTAACAGATTTATTAAAAATATATGACAAATATATAATTATGTGGTTTTATGCTAAATGCAAATGTTGTCAAGCATTTGATATAGCATTTGATAATGATGTAATTAGATATTATCAGGAATTTGATAGATGGGTAAAAGTATATTTTGAAGGAAATATAGATGAAAAAAATAAAGATGCGATTAGTAACACGAGAGTTACAAAAGAATATTTGAATTATCCAAATTTTAGTTATTTAGCAACATTCTTACCTATGGTAAATTATGATGAAGAACTATTAAAAGTATTGTTAAAAAAAGAAAATATTGATACTGAAAGTAAATATTTTAAAGAAAGACTTGAAAAAGCAGAGTTTTGGGTAAAAACTTATGGTAAAGAATATCAAGTAAGATTATTATGCGAAAATAATTGTGAATATTATTGCAATTTAACAGAACAAGAAAAAGCAAATATTTTAAAAACTATTAAAATATTAAATGAATCAAACTATTCTTCATCTGATGAACTTCAAACATTGTTATATGATGTTGTTAAAAGCTATGTAACAGATGAAACGGAATTAAAGAAAACACAAAAAAAATATTTTGAAGATTTATATAATTTGATGTTAGGAGAATCTAGGGGTCCTAAATTAGGACTATTCTTAATAGCCGCTAACAAAGAAGAAATAATTAAATTGTTAACATTTTAAAAGAGATTTAAATCTCTTTTTTATATTGATTAATTATTTCTATAAGTTCTTCTTCTGAATTAACCTTATTTAATTTATTTTTATATTCTTTATTATTTGGTAAATTTTTTATATACCATAATGCATGTGTTCTTATTTCTAATAATGCTTGTTTTAAAGATGTATTTTCTTTTAATAAGTTAAAGTGGGTTATTATCATATCAAGTCTTTCTTCATTAGTTGGTTTTTCTATTATTTTATTATTTTCTATATATTCTAAACATTCTTTAATAAACCAAGGATTACCCAAAACTGCTCTACCTATCATTATAGCATCACACTTAGTTTCATTTAACATTTTTTTTGCATCATAAATTGTCTTAATATCTCCATTACCAATAACAGGAATTGTTACATTCTCTTTTACTTTTTTTATTATACTCCAATCAGAAGTACCTGAATATCCTTGCGCTCTTGTTCTTGGATGAACACATATTGCTGATGCTCCAGCTTCTTCAATTTTTTTAGCAACTTCAACTGTATTAATACTGTTTGAATCCCATCCACTTCTTATTTTAACTGTTATTGGAGTATTAGTATTTTCAACTACTGATTTAACAATATCATAAATTTTATCTGGATCTTTAAGTAAGGCAGAGCCTGCTTGAGATCTAATTGCTACTTTGGGAACTGGGCATCCCATATTTATATCTATAATATCTGAATGAATATTATCTTCAATATATTTAGCAGCTTTTATAAAGGATTCTTTATCACTTCCAAATATTTGTATTGAAATTGGTCTTTCAAAATCATTTATTTTTAATAAATCTATAGTTTTTTTACTATTATAAACAATTCCCATATTGCTTATCATTTCTGAATATATAAGTCCCGCCCCCATAGATTTTATAATGGTTCTATAACTCATATTAGAAATTCCAGCCATTGGAGCTAATACGATTTTATTATTAATTTTTATTTTTTCTATTTTCCACATATAAACAATATATCATTTTTTGATAATAAAAAAAAGACTTTTTAAAGTCTTTTACTGTTCTGTATAAACTGCTGTACAACTTATATTTTGAGTTACATTCGACACAATAATTATATTATTTTCGCGTCTTACAGACCCGCCGGTACAAGTTGCAGTACTTAGTATGTAACTATCATCAGTTACAACAATTGGGAAACTTGCTGATGCCCCAGATACTACTGATATACTTGAAGAACCGGTTGCTATGACTCCATGCGCTCCTGTATCCATTGAAACTGTATAAGTCGCTGCAGATTGAAGTTGTTTGAAGTTAACATTACATATTGTGGCTTTAGTTAATTTCGCTATAGTAAATACTCCGCTTGCCCAAGTTCCTTTTTGATCATTAGTACAAGTTATCTCTGGAGTTCCATATCCTGAAGAAGCAGTTATATTTATTTCAACTTTTGTTCCATAATTATATTCCACAGTAGTAGCGCCTGAACCATTACTTACTTTTACTTCAACAGAAAATTTACTTAATTCATATGTAGCAGCGCAAGTTGTTTCAGCATTTATATTTTTAATTGTTAATTCACTTTTTTCTGAGCTCCACTCAACAACCTCGTTATTAGTACAAACTGTTTCTTTATAAGCATATCCTTCAGTAGGAGTTATTTTTATTACTGCATCTTCTCCTCTAATAATTTTATTACTTGCTAATGGAGTCACAACGGCATTGGTAGCAGTAATAGTTAATTCGTTAGTGGTTGTTACAAAATATAAACTACATGTTGTGTCTGCAGTATTTGCAGGTGTAAATGTCCATGCATCATCATCCCACTCATATGTTACTTTATTTGTACAAGAAGCCGTATTAAATGCATATAATTTCTCAGCTTCAGTTGTTGAACTGCTTATTTCACTTGATGATGAAATTAGCGTTGCATTAGTAGGCATTTCATTAACTTCCACATTATTTAAGTAATATCTATAAGTTACTGTATGTTTGACATCGCCTGGAGCATTTCCTTTTCTATATTCTAAATACCCAACAATTCCAAGGGCTAAACTTAAAATTGCCAATGCAGTTATAAATATCGCTATTGTCTTTTTATTCTTCACAATGACCCTCCGTATCTTTTACCATAACATAATTTTATAATTTTAGCATATATTTGTCAATAAAATATATCATTATTTCAAATATAAATTGACATACTTCAAATTATTTAGTATAATTTTAAACGGTACATTTTGATGGGAATATATTTGCTCTGGGAAGGTGGATATACGAACATATACTATAAAGAGGAGAAAAAAATGAAGACATTTATGTTAAGAAAAGAAGATGTTGAACATAAGTGGTACATAATTGATGCTGATGGTAAAAACTTAGGTAGAGTTGCTACTAAAGCAGCACATGTATTACGTGGAAAACATAAACCAACATTTACTCCACACGTAGATTGCGGAGATAATGTTATAATAATTAATGCTGGTAAAGTTAATTTAACTGGAGATAAATTAGATAAAAAGATGTATTATAATCATAGTGGATTTCCAGGAGGATTAAGAGAAAGAACAGCAAAAGTTATGAAAGCAAAATATCCTATAGAAATGGTTGAAAGAGCTATTAAAGGGATGCTTCCAAAAGGAAGATTAGGAAGACAAATGTATACAAAGTTATTTGTATATGAAGGTGGAGAGCATAAACAAATTGCTCAAAAACCAGAAGTGTTGGAGGTTTAAGATGGCTGAATCAAAAAAATATACAGCTACTGGAAGAAGAAAAGAAAGTGTTGCTAGAATTACACTAACTGAAGGCAAAGGTAAAATTACAGTTAATGGTATTGATGTAAATAAATACATTCCATCTGAACTATTAGTTTTAGATTTAAAACAACCGTTGGCTTTAACTGAAACTTTAAATAAAGTTGATATTGAAGTAACATCAGAAGGTGGAGGCTATAATGGCCAAACTGGAGCTATTCGTTTAGGAATATCAAGAGCACTAGAAAAATATAATCCAGAATTTAGAGCAATTTTAAAAGCTGCTGGTATGATTACTAGAGATGCTAGAATTAAAGAACGTAAAAAATATGGATTAAAAAAAGCCAGAAGAGCACCACAATTTAGTAAGAGATAATATAGAAAACTTCATATTGAAATATGAAGTTTTTTTATAGTATAATTTTATTAGGAAGTTAAAGGTAATTTTATGATAGAAAAAGTAAAAGAAGAAGTAATTAAATTATTAGGGAGTGACAATTCTGGTCATGATATGCCACATATAAATAGAGTTTTAACTTTGGCTTTAAAATTTGCGGAAGAGGAAAAAGCAAATATAGAAATAGTTGCTTTAATTGCGTTACTACATGATGTAGATGATTATAAATTATTTGGTTTTGAAAATGCCGAGAATTTATATAATGCAAAAAGAATAATGGAAACTGCAAAAGTAAGCGAAGAAATAAAAATGCAAGTTTTAGAATCTATTAAAACCATTGGTTATAAAAAAAGATTAGAAGGTATTAGTCCCTTAACAATTGAGGGACAAGTTGTATCTGATGCCGATATGTGTGATACTATGGGCTCGAGTGGTATTTTGAGAGTACATACATACTGTATGAAAAATGGTAAACCATTTTTTGATAGAAATATTTTTCCGATAGAAGATATGAAAGCTGGTAAATATACGAGAAAGTGTGCAGATACCAGTGTATGTCATATATTTGAAAAAATTTTAAAACTTAAAGATTTAATGTTAACAGAATCTGGGAAAATTGAAGCAATTGAAAGACATAAAATAGTTGTAGATTTTTTATATCATTTATTTGAAGAAGAAAATGCATATGAATGGAAAGAATATTTAGATAAATATTTGAAAGAACGAGAAGAATTGAATTCTATTTTGTTAAAAATAAAAAAATAAAAAATGTAAATATGTTTAATTGATAAATAAATTAAAAAGTGATAGAATACTTTACTAAATGGAGGGTTTAATGGGAAATAATTATACAGAAGAATTTAAAAAAAGAGTTAAGGAACTATTTGAAAACTCTATTATTTCATCAATTATTGAAAACCATACAGAAAAATTTTTAGATTTAGATAGTATTGATAAATCTTTATTATTTGAAATTTTAACAAATAGAGTTATATATATCCAACACTTTCTATCATCTAAGAATATAATTAAACTTTTTGAAGAAAATAAATCAGATTATGTATATAAACTTGCTCAAGAGGCTTTAGAAGCTGAAGATTTATTAAAAGAATTTTAAAAAAGTATTACATTAATATTTGGTAAATAAGAAACGTTAAGTTTCTTTTTTTATTTATGTAAAGTTTGTGAAATTGCTTTTATTAGAAATAAAACAATGATATACTTTTATAGTAAAGTAGGTGTAAGAAGTTGGGAGCAAAATTATTTAAAACATTAGAAGAACAAATTGAAATTTTAAAAAGTAAAGGATTAGAGATAACTGATGAATTAAAAGCAAAGAATGTTTTATTAAGAGAAAATTATTTCTTTTTAAATGCTTATAGGTTTGTTTTTTATAATAAAGACGGAAGTAGAAAGTTTAATGCTGGTACAACATTTGATGAATTATATGCCTTATTTTATTTTGATAGGCAATTAAGGAATATAATTTTTAAGAATATTCTAATTATAGAAAATAACTATAAATCAATGATTAGTTATGTACTAAGTAAATCTTATGGATATAAAGAAAGAGATTATTTAAATCCTAATAATTTTGATAATACAAGACAAAAATCAAGGCAAATTAATGATTTAATTAGAAAGATAAAAAGACAAATTAGAGTTAATGCTACTCAGAATAGGGCAACTAGCCATTATATTAATAATTATGGATATATTCCTTTATGGGTAGGGGTTAAAGTATTAAGCTTTGGAATAATTAGTGAATTATTTAGTATATTAAAGTTAGAAGATCAAAAAGCATTAGCTAGTATGTATAATATTGAAGTTGGAGACTTAGAAGGATATTTGCCAATATTAGCAAATTATAGAAATTTATGTGCTCATGAAGATATTGTGTTTGACAATAGAACACAAAAAGTCATTTCTGATACTAAATATCATTGTGTTTTGAATATAGAAAAGGATTCTGAGGCACAATATAAATATGGCAAAAATGACATATTTGCACTTATAATAATTTTAAAAAGTTTACTTACTGAAGATGATTTTAAAATGTTAATGAATGAGTTAATATATGAATTTGATGCATTAAGTGGGAAGCTTAAATCAATTGGTTTGGACCCAATATTGGAAAAAATGGGATTCCCTTCAAATTACAAAGAGATAATGTATATAGAATAAGGAGGAAAAATGAAAAGAGCACTAACTTACATTGTAACAATTATACTAAGTATTTTTGTAGGATGTACTTTAATGTATGGATTAATTTATTTTTTCCCAAATACTATAATTAAAACTATTACTAAAGAACAAAAAGTTGTTAATGTTGTTGATGATGGTATAGCAGAAGGAATAAATAATGTATATTCTTCTGTTGTTGTTGTTGAAACATATAAAAGTAATTCATTAGTTTCTACTGGTTCTGGTTTTGCTTTTAAAAAAGATGATAAATATACTTATTTAATGACAAATAATCATGTAATAAGTAGTGGAAATAAAATAATTTTAACTTTGGAAAATGAAACAGAGGCGGAAGCAACTTTAGTTGGAACTGACGCTTATTCAGATATTGCTGTATTAAAAGTTGCTAATACGGATAAACTTACTGTAGCTAATATGGGTGACACTTCAGAAATGGAAGTAGGAGATACAGTATTCGCAATAGGCGCTCCTATGGGAAAAACGTTTGCTAATACTGCAACTAGAGGAATATTGAGCGGAAAAAATAGAATGATTGAAACTAGTGTTAGTGGAAGCGCGTCATATGACTGGATTATGAATGTTATGCAAACAGATGCTGCAATTAATCCAGGTAACAGTGGAGGGCCTTTGTGTAATGCAAGCGGAGAAGTTATTGGAATAAATTCTATGAAAATAGTTGAGTCATCAGTTGAAGGATTAGGATTTGCAATTCCTATCGAAGATGCATTAAGTTATGCTAACAGTTTAATAAAGAATGGTAAAATTACTAGAGGTTATATAGGAATAGAAATGATTAATGCTACTGAAACATTTCAATTATTAAGAGAAGGAATAAACTTAGATGACAAAGTGGAATCTGGGGTAGTGGTAGCTGATGTAATAGATGATTCTCCGGCTAAAACTTCTGGGCTTAAAACTGGAGATGTTATTGTAAAATTAAATGATTATAATATTGATAACATCTCTGAATTTAGATATTACTTGTATAAATATCAAGTTGGAGATACAATAACTTTATTGGTGTACAGAGATGGTAAAACAGAAGGTATAAAAGTTAAAATAGCGAGCTCAAATTAATAGACAATAAAAAGTGTCTATTTTTTTAGTAATTAATTTTATTTTAGATATAAATATGATAGAATAAAATATGTCAATATAAGAGAGGTTTTATAATGCAAAAAGAAACTATAGAAAAATTCAAAAAAAACTGGTTATTTTTTGTTGTGATTTTTGCAGTTGTAATATTCTTTCTTTTAATTTCTTTATTAGTTAATAATAAATATGGTGATATGGAAGAAATTGAAGAATTACCAAATGAAACTAGTACAATATCAAAATTAATTATAAATGAAATTCAATCCTCAAATGGAGGAAGTTATGCAGATAGTAATGGAAATACATATGATTGGGTTGAATTATATAATGGAACAAGTAAAGATAAAGTTTTAACTGGATATAGTTTATCTGATGATAAAAATAAAATAAAATGGCCTTTCCCGGGAGGAACAGTTATTAAATCTGGTGAATATTTAGTTGTATTTTTAAGTGGCACTAATGAAAGTGGTTTATATGCTAATTTTAAATTAAAAGCAAGTGGTGGAGAAACTTTAATATTAAGAAATTCAAGTAAAAAAATTATAGATGCAGTAGATACTGTTTCTAGCAGAAAAAATCAATCAATGACTAGAATAGCCGACGGAACTTTTGTACTTACTAAAATGGCAACTCCGGGGTATGAAAATTCTAAAAAAGGCTATGAATTATTTACTACTGGAATGAAAGAGACAGAAAGCAAGAAATTGAGTATAACTGAAATACTTCCAAATAATAAAGGATATTTTAAAGATTCTTATGGAGAATTCAGTGGATACATTGAAATAACCAATATATCAAATACTTCAGTTAATTTAAAAGGATACAATTTATCAAATGATTTGAGTTTGCCTTTTAGATGGAAACTTCCAGAAATTTCTTTAGGTAAAAATGAAAGTATAGTTGTTTATTCTTCAAATAGAGATGTTATAGAAGAAGAATATCACACAAACTTTAAATTAAATAATACTAAAGGAGTAGTTATTTTAACAAAAGATAATTTATTAGAACAGAAAGTTGAATATAATGTTGCAAATGGAATGGCTTATATTAAAGGAAGTAATTCTTATTATGAAAGTAATATGATTAGTCCGGGATATCCAAACACAACTGAAGGTATTAAAAGTTTTGAAAGCAAATACTTAAGTATTAATAAAGGTTTAATTATTAATGAAGTAATGAATTTAAATTATAGTTACTTAGTTCAAAATGGAAATAATTATTATGATTGGATAGAGCTTTTTAATAATTCAAACAAAGATATAAATTTAAAAGATTATTATTTAACAACAACTACAAATACTCCTAAAATGTATAATTTACCAGATGTAACTTTAAAAGCAAATTCATATTATATTTTAATGGCTTCCGGAGATGTAAATTTATCTAATAATAGTTATAAACATACAAACTTTAAATTATCTAGTAATGAAGCATTATTCTTATACAAAGATAATAAAGTTATAGATTCAATATTTATGGCAAATGTTCCAGTAGGATATAGTTATGGAAGAGGAAGTGGCTCGGGGCTATATTACTTTAGTGGTCCGACTCCAGGAAAAGTTAACAATTCAGGCACTATGCAAATATCATATACCCCTCTTTTTTCCGAAGAAGCAGGGGTTTATAATAGTATAGAAAAAATTGACTTAAATATCTTTTGTGAAGGAACAACATACTACACAACTAATGGAAGTACACCTAGTACTTCTTCTAAAGTTTTAACTGGAACATTATCTTTAAAAAGCACTATTGTTGTAAAAGCAATGTGTGCGCAAAGTGGTAAAAAAAACAGTAAAGTTGTAACTAAATCATATATTATAAATGAAAATCATACTTTACCAGTTATGTCAGTTAGTTTAAATCCTAGTGATTTTACATCAATATCCAGAAATGCTTGGACGGTTGATTATGAAAAAGAAGGCTATGCGGAATTTTTTGAAGAGGGAAACAGTTTTAATATACCTATGGGATTTAAATTGTTTGGGGGTTCAACAAGAGGTCATACTAAAAAAAGTTTTTCAATTAATTTTAGAAAAAAATATGGACAAGGTGGTTTAAGTTATCAAGTATTTAAAAATAGAGATAATGCAGTATATGATGAATTGGTTTTGCGTACGGGATCTCAAGATGAAGAAAATGCTATAATTAGAGATATATTAGGAACATCTTTAGTGGATGGAATGATTAATGTAGATGTACAGGCTTATAAACCGGTAATACTTTATATTAATGGAAACTATTGGGGAATTTATTATATACGTGAAAAAGTAAATGAAAATTTTATATCATCTCACTATAATGTAGACGGGGCAAAATCTGATATACTTAGAATAGATGGAGATGTTACTAACGGAACAAAAATTAATTATAATAAATTAATTAATTATATAAATTCTCATGACTTATCTAAAGATGAATATTATGATTATGTTGCAAGTAAAGTTGATATAGATAGTGTAATAGACTTTTGGGTAGCGGAAACTTACGTTACTAATAATGATATAGTTAACTGCAGGTTCTTTTCTAATCCCGATGTAAGTGATGGTAAATGGAAATTTATATTCTATGATTTAGATTATGCATTTTATAATTATTTTTTAAATTATTATAATTTTTCAACAAGTACTTCAGGGATGAGTTCAAGAGGCTATTCAACAACTTTACTTAGAAATTTAATGAAAAATGATAAATTTAAAGAAAAATATGTAGAAAGAGTAAGTTATCAATTAAAGAATGTTTGGAATAAAGAGAGAGTAATGGAAAAATATAATGAAATAATAAAAGAAATTACTCCTGAAATTAATAGAGACTTTAGTCGTTGGAAAAGAAGTATGTCAACATGGCAAAGTGCTCTTACTAGATTAAAAGACTATATAAATAAAAGAGAATCTTATATGATAAAACAAACTAAAACTTTCTTTAAATTAACAGATAGTGAAATGGAAAAGTATTTTGGAGAGTAATATGAAAAGAAGATATAGAAGTGAAAATAAATTTATAATATCTCCTGCTATAGCTAAAGAATTAAAATGTAAATTAAAAACAATTTTAGAATATGATCCAAATGCTGATGAAAATGGAGTATATATAATTAAAAGTTTATATTTTGATGATTTAGATAATTCTGCCTATTATGAGAAGTTAGATGGAATATTATACAGGAAGAAATATAGAATAAGAATTTATAATAATGATGACAAAGTTATAAATTTAGAAAGAAAATACAAACATAATAATTTAACATCTAAAGATCAAATGTTGATATCGAAAGAAATATATAGTAAAATAATTGATGGAAATATAGATGATATAGATATTTCTGAAGATAATCTTTTATCACAATTTATTGCTGAATCTAAAATAAAAAACTTAGTGCCTTCAGTAACTGTTGAATATAAAAGAAATGTATTTATTTATCCCCTATCTAATGTAAGAATTACTATAGATGAAGGAATAAAATCTGGTAGATATAATTATGACTTATTTGAAAGTGATACTCCAGAATATAGGATTATGAACCCTAACGAAGTGGTTCTTGAAGTTAAGTATGATAATTTCTTACCAGAACATATAGAAAAAATATTAGAAAGTGTGCCTTTATATAGACAAGCAGTATCAAAATTTGCAATATGTAGAGGAATTAAGTAAGGAGAATTTATGAATTTTGTGGATTTAATTAAAAAAAGTGTTATATCAGAATTTACTGGTACATTATCAATAACTGATATGGTAATATCATTAATACTGGCATTTGCTTTATCAATATTTATAGTATATATTTATAAAAAAACATATACTGGAGTTATATATTCTAAATCATTTGCGTTATGTATAATGATGTTAGCTATGGTAACAGCTTTAATTATTAGAACAATTAATTCTAACTTAGCATTATCTTTAGGTATGGTTGGTGCTTTATCTATCGTAAGATTTAGAACAGCAGTTAAAGAACCAGTTGATACAGCATTTATGTTCTGGGGAATATCCGTGGGCATCATGACAGGAGCTGGAATATATTTAGTTGCGATAATAGGATCCTTTTTATTAGGTGCATTATTCTTAGCAAGTTATTTAATGGGATTTAAAACAACTAATAGATATTTATTAGTATTAAAATTTGAAAAAGCCGCATATGATGATGTAATAAAATTATGTCAACAACTACCTAAAAGAAAAATTAAAAGTAATTCAATTTTTAAAGATAAAATGGAATTAACTTTAGAAATTGATATTAAAGCTAAAGATGAAGAGTATAAGAAAAATATAGTAGATGAATTTGGAAAAGTTAATGGAATAATTAATGCAAGCTTAATAAGTTATCAAAATGACTTTGGTGAATAAATAACTAACTTCTAGAAATAGAAGTTTTTATTTTACATTGTTATATTTAATATAGTATAATTTTATTAAGGAGAATATATGGAAAGTAAATCGGAAGAAAAACAAAAAAAACATAAATTAGCTATAGAAGAAGCCCAAGAATATTATGTAGAAAATGCATTAGATTATTTAAAAGAGAAATTTCCGGAAATTACAGAAGAGGAATATAAAAAAGCTTTATTAACTTGTAATTCATCAATATTTGATTATGATATTTTAGGCCCAGTTCTAGCAGAATTAATATCTATAGTTGAACAGAAAAAATATATATATGCCAATTTAAAACTTAAAGTATTTGATGACCGAACTGTTGTGGATGGGGTTGAAGGAGTAGACTATTCAATTTATGAATATTATTGGGCAATAATAGAAGAATCTTATATTTCAAAAATTCAAGAACAAGATGGTTTTTACCTATTAAAAGGAATTGGTTATTTTGAGGATTATGCTTGTAATTATATTAGTGCATTTGGAAAATATAGTTTTTGGAAATTTTCTGAGGATGAAAAGATTAAATGTTTTTATGAACCATTACCTGTAGATTATTTAGAAAAATATGAAGGTGAATTATATACAGATTATACAAATATAGCTCCAAAAATGCCTTATGTCCAGGAATTTATAAAAGGAATAATTTTGTATAGAGAAAAAGTTGACGGAAGAGAATTAACACAAGATGAATTGTATGAATTAATGGAATATTATATTGATACATATAACCCAAGTCCTTATAAATCTAGAGATATAATATTAACTTTAAAATAACCACTTTTATAATTGAAAGTTATTATTTACAATAAGTTTTGATAATGTTAATATTTGATTAGGAGGGAGTTATGGAAGAATTAACTGCAGAGGAAATAAGAAAAAGGGAAGAAATAGATGACAAAACACTATGGATGTTGGGAGAAGATAGGTCTATTGATAAAGAACAAAGAAGAAATTTTATATTAAAATGCTATTCTTCAATTTTTTATCATAATGAAATAGGAATAATAATTTCAGAATTAATGTCTAGGATTGAAAAACAAGATTATGGATTTTTTATTGGAAGTTGTAAATTCTTTTCTACAGAAATAGATGAATATGAAAGCAACGATTTTAAAAATATAGTTACATTTGCGGCAGTAATGAATAAATTTACTTTGTCACGTTCTTATGGAGAAGGATTAGATGAAAATGATTTTTTACGTTTAAAATATATTGGTAATTTAGAAGATTTTAAAAAAGAATATGTAGAATTTTTCTTAGAAATAAAAGATTTATCATTAAAATCAGAATTAGATTATCTTCAAATGTATTATGAACCTATAGAATATTCTCAAATAAGAAGTTTTAATGGTGATTTATATTATGATAGAACTAATATAGATCCAAAAAGACCTTATTTGCAGGAATTTATAAGAGGATTAATAAAATTTAGAGAGAGCCAAAACGGAAGAATACTTACTAAAGAAGAAATACATCAATTAATGGAATATTATTTAACTGTATATAAATCAGAACCTAGATTTTATGCTGAAGCACCTCGCTATACTCCGTTGAAAGATAGAGAAGTAATTTTAAGATTAAAATAACTAACTTCTAGAAATAGAAGTTTTTATTTGACATTTTATTAGTTAAAATATTATAATAATGCTCAATTGGGGGCATTATATGGAATCAAAAGAGTTACAAATTGTTATTCCTGGATTAGAAAAGTCATCTTTAACAAAAAAAGAGTTGTTAGAGTTATTTAATATAAATATTGGAAAAGAAAACATAGATCATATTGATATTCTTATTGCAAATTCTCATGAGTGTGTTGTAAAAAACAGAGTTACAGGTACAATTTATATTGGAAAGTTTGCTAAAGAGTTTGAGAATAGTCAATTGCGTAGTGTTGAACACGTAAGAAATATAACTATATATAATGACAATTATGTTAAAGAAACGTATTTTCATCTAAAACGAAAAGTAAAAGTATTAGAAAGAATTTATTTTTTAAATGGGGAATACTTATTAACTTTTGAAAAAAGAAATAATCCATTGAGTACTATAAGTCTAAATCCTGAAGAAGAAAATCCTTGGTATGAGAGTAACTGGATTGAAATAAAACTTTCAAAGAAGAGACCGGGAGTTACCAAGAAAGACATTATTTATGATTATGAAAAAGATTTTGAACATTTATATTCCTCAATATTTTGTAGAAACTCTGGGGAAATTATGGAACAAAGGTATCTTGGGGATTTTAGATATCCAAAAGAATCCCAAATGGATGAATATGAGTATTTAGTAGATGGGAATTTAATACATGGAGTTTCAAATAAAGGATTAGAAAAATCATATTATTATAGAGCTATATGTATGGAAAAAAGTTTGTATTATGATGCAGAATTAGCAAAAAAATATGAACCATTTATGCTAAGGGTAAGTGAGATGAAAGAAAATCCTGTAGATGGAGAAGTGCTATCTTGTTTTGTATATAATGTTTTTGAAAATTTAAATAATAATTTTGTATATATTTTAAAATATAAAGATACATATAAAATATTATGGACTAAAATTTCACTTCATAAAAAGAAAGACATTAGTTATGAATTTAGTGTACTAACCACTAATGAAGGATTAGTTGATGAACATGATATTGAAATGCTAATTGCAATATTAAAAAATCAAATTCCAAATACTTTACTTGCTGATGTTATATGCAAAGATATGGAAAACTTTAAACATAAAATGTCTATTAAAAAAGGAGAACTAGATGATATTATAGATATTTTAAATCCAAGAATTTACGCAAATCAAAGCATTGAGCAAATTACTGCATTTGCCATTACTAATGATTTTGATCTTATAAATAAAATAGTTGATCAAGTTGAAGAAATAAAATCAGGATTGGAACTTCAAAATAAAAAGAAAGGGTTTTTAAAAAGAAGTTTATAAAACTGTTAATAACTAACTTCTAGAAATAGAAGTTTTTATTTGATATAATTGTTGTATGAATATAGATGAAAAAATAAAAGAAATAAACAATACTTTGAAAAGATATTGTAGATACTTAAATGAATGTAGTCCACTTTTTTTAGATGAAGTGGAGTATTTTGCGTATTTAAATTCTATTTTTAAACAATACTGTGAAATATTTCATATAGATAAATGTTTATTTACGGGTGATATAAATGAAGCTTTAACTCAAAATATTCCTATGACAACAAGTTTAGAATATGCAAAAGCATATTTTCATGATACATATGATGGGTTGTATGATGAAGAAATAGAAAAAATGATAACAAGCGGGATTATATCTATGCGTTATAAAGGAACAGAAGAAGATAAAAGTTATATAGAAGACTTAAAAAAGAAGATAGAAAATTTAGAAGAAGAACTTAAAGAAATTGATTTGAAATTAAAAGCTCTAGAATATAAAGGAAGTTTTGAGTCTGAAAGAGAAGATTTAGAATTAAAAGAACAAATAATAAAAAATGAAATTAAAGGATTGAGATTAGAAATTGGGGGTTACAATAATTTTTCTTGCGGCAATACAAGAGATAACCACAGCTTTGTGAATTTGCCTTGTAATGGAACAATTGATGATGCTATCGGAATGGTTCATGAAATAAGACATCAACTTAATAATCCTTTATCTAAATCAAATGTAGTTAGGGAAATATATACAGAATCAATATCTCTTTTTGAAGAATTAAATTGTATAGACTATTTTCAAAAATTTTGTTCTAAAGAAGAATTAAATTTAATAAGAATGTATAGAATTTCAACAAGTTATCGTTTTTGTAGTAATTTTGATATAGTTTCTTTTTTAATTTTTATGTATGACAAATTAGGAAAAGTTTCAATAGAAAATTATAAATTTTATACTGGAAATGATGATTCAAAAAATATTGAAGAATTACTTAGTAAAAATTTACATTTTGATATAAAAGAAGATTATATATATATTTTTGGAATTGTAATAGCAATTTATATGTATCAAAAAGCCAAAGAGAATTTAAAGTTTTTACCTAATATTATCAAACTTAATGAAGAAATAAAAAAGGATCCCATTATAAATGAAAGCGAAGAATTTTTTGAACTTTATAATATAATAGGATTAAATCCTGAAAATTTTGAAGATTTAAGAGTCAGTTTAAAAAAAGAATTTGAATGGTTTAAATCATTATACGAAACGGAGGATATAACAAGATAATTATTTCTAGAAATAGAAGTTTTTATTTGATATAATTTTTATAGAGGATTATATGGATAAGCAATTAGAACAACTTAATGAATTTATATTAGAGTATTATAAATATTTAACTGAAAATTATATTGAATTTTTGGAGAATTTAAAGTTTTTTAATTCTTTAAATTTAATTTATAAAAGAATATATGAAAAGTTTAATTTAGATGGAGATAAGTCTTTTAATTATACTAAAGAAACCATGATAAGCACATTAACTTTGGTTAAAAAGTATTTTCATGATACTTATAATGGTATTTATGATGAAGAAATTGAAAAAATGATAACTGACGGCACTATAGAGATGTATTATGCTAATCAGGAAGAAAATGAATTATGGCAGACTGAAGAGGGTTCTCAATGTATATTAAGCGATAGCGGTCATGCTTCTGTTAAATTAATATGTTATGGCGTAATTGAAAATGGTTTAGATATGGCGCATGAAATAAGACATAAATTAAATGCTCCTGAAAATGGTTTTAGAAATTTTACTAGTGATATGATTACAGAAGCCTTGTCTGAATTTGAAGAAAGAAAATATTTAGATTATATTGAAAACATATATCCTAAAAAAGAAATTATGTTTATTAGAAAAAGTTTGTTGTATATATTATATTGTAGAAGTAATAATTTTGATTTTGTTTCTAACTTAGTTTTGATTTATGAAAATTTAGGAAAAATAAATTTGGAAAATTGTGTAATGTTTACAAAAAAAGACCCAAAAGAATTTGAAGGTTTTTATGAAGAAAATATTAAAAAAGGGGCTAAGCTTATTATTGAAAAGCAAATTCTTTATATTTTAGGAATTATAGTTGCAAGCTATATGCATCAAAAAGTCATAGAGAATCCTGATTTTGTATCTAAGATAATTGAATTTAATGAAAGATTAAAGAAAAATCCAGAAATAGAAACAATAGGAGAATTCCTGGATTTCTTCAAAATAATTGGTTTAGATATAAATGATGAAGATATGCTAGAACAATATTTATCAAAAGAATTTGAATGGTTAGCGTCTTTGGATGAAAAAGAAGAAATAACAAGATAATTAACTTCTAGAAATAGAAGTTTTTATTTGATATAATTTAATATATGAAAGATGCGAAGTTATATAAAATTTTAAGACCAATATTTACATTTATTATGAAATGTTTTTTTAAAATTGAAATAATTAATGAGGAGAACTTATTAATAAATGAAAGTTTAATATTATGTGGTAATCATACTAGTTGGTTAGATCCTTTATTAGTAGGAAGTTCTACTAAAAGAAATGTTTATTTTTTAGCTAAAAGTGAGCTATTTAAAGGGCTTAAAAAACATTTCTTTAAATCTGTTGGATGTATTTCAGTTGATAGAAACAGAAAAAACCCTGATGCTATAAATGAATCAATTAGTTTATTAAATAATAATAAAATTATTTGCATATTTCCAGAAGGTACTATAAATAAAACTAAAGATATTATAATGCCTTTTAAATTTGGAGCAGTTTCTTTGGCTTCTAAAACAAATTCTTACATAGTGCCTTTTTCTATAACTGGTAAATATAAATTATTTAAAGAAAATATAACTATAGAATTTGGAGAACCTTATAAAATAAAAAACAGTTTAGAAAAAGAAAATGATATATTAATGAACAAAGTAAAAAGATTAATAATTAAAAATAGAGGTAATAATGAATAAAAATAATTTTGGATTTAAACTTATGAGAGGATTATTAAAGCCGATTTTTAAATTATATTATAATCCTGTAATAATTAATAAAGAAGTAATACCAGAAAATGGGGGGGTATTATTATGTGGCAATCATAAACATTTATATGATCAAAATATAGTTTTAATATCAACAAAAAGAGTTGTTAATTATATGGCGAAGAAAGAATATTTTGATGGACCTTTTAAATGGTTCTTTAAGTTTGTTGGGTGTATTTCAGTCGATAGAAGTAAAAAAGATGATGAAGCTGTAAGAAGTGCTTTAGAAGTATTGAATAGCGGTGGAGCTATTGGAATATTTCCAGAAGGTACTAGAAATAAAACTAAAGAATTATTATTACCTTTTAAATTTGGAGCAGTTTCTTTGGCCTCTAAAACAAATTCAACAATAGTTCCTTTTGCAATAAGAGGGTATTATAAATTTAGAAGTAAAGTTACTATAGAATTTGGAGAACCTTTTAAAATTAATAATATGGATTTAGAAGAGGCAAATAATAAACTTATGAACGATATTAAAAAAATACTATTAAAAAAATAAATAAAAAATGTTATTATATTAATATATAGGAGAATAAGAATGGGAAAAAAGAAGTTTGCAATTATGATTACAATTACATTGTTAATTTTTCTTATAGTCAATTTTGCTACCGCAACTGTAATAGAATATTATTTTGCTAAAAGTACAAATAGAATACCAATACTTGCATTAAAATCAGAGTCTGTGGCAAAACAATATACTAAATACACAGCATTGTTTTACAATGTTTATGAATGCTATTCGGGATTTATTGCTGCACAAGGTAAAAAAGAAGAAGAACCATATTGTAGTAGAATGATAAAATATGATACAAATGACTATTATACAAATTATCATAATATTAAAATATCTAAAAAAGATTTTCAGTTAATATTTGATGTATCTTCTACTTTTGTAGAAATAGATAGTTTTACTACATATCAAGATTTAGAAAATTCTAAATTAGTCGCAACTGAATATAAAAGTAATTTACATACAACAGGTGAAACAAAAACCATAAATGGAGAACAGATTTCAATAGAAGTATTTCCAGCATATGTAAAAGCAAATGAGTATGGAGATTATGAATGGAAATTTCAAACAGAAAATCCAGAATATTATAAATGTATGAAAAACAATTTATTTAAAGACTATGATAATGGGACATGTACTGGAGAATGGAAAGAGTTAACATATTCAGAGGAGTGGTGCACTCTTGCAAAAGAAACGTCATTCTTAAAAATAAAAGATATATATGAAAATAATTGTGAATAACTAAAAGCAATAATAAGAATTATTGTTTTTTTATGCAAAAGAGTTTTAAAATTTCTTCGTAGTTGAAATTAAAAAAATATCATTTCATAAATCTATGTAATTATTGACTATAAATTAATTTAGTGCTAATATATTGAATTAAATTGAGGGGTTTATTTATGAGTCAATATTTTAAATGCAAGTTATTACAACTATATGAAGAACAAGGTTATATAGAAAATATAATGAGTAATGAAGATTTTAATGATTCAACAATAGATATTTTATATCAAACAGACTTTACAGAGCATTCTTTTGGAGAAATAATCGTTGAAAAAACAAGTAATATATTTATTGTAAAAGAAATAGTAACAGGAATTGAAATTTCATTATTACATTGTTCATATGAAGAACAAGAAGACGAATCTATTAATACTAGAATATTTTCTTTTAAATCAAAATTTCATACTTTTGTAAGGACTTTAAAAAGAAATATTAATGGAATAATTACTGAAATAGGTTTTACAGAACCAACATCTGATGAATTACAAAAATATTTTGAATTACATTCAGATATTCAAAAATATAAAAAAGAATTATTAGCTTACTTTGAACAAGGTAAAACAAAAATGCAAAATAAAATTGAAAGAGAAGAAAAAGCTAGAGAAGTTGCCGCAGAAGAAAGAAGAAGATTATTTAATTTAAGAAGACAAAAT
The DNA here is from genome assembly GCA_964396655.1 of uncultured Muribaculaceae bacterium. Lineage (GTDB taxonomy): Bacteria > Bacillota_I > Bacilli_A > RF39 > UBA660 > CAYNFP01. Next base: position 20,423 of record CAYNFP010000011.1, read on the forward strand.
CACTAAAAATTAGTGATTTTTTTAAAAGATTTTTAAAAAGATAATTAATTATGATAAAATATAAATAGAAAGTTGGATTTATGAAAAAGAATAAAAAAATAATATTAAGAGCATTAATAATGTTTATTATAATTATAATAAGTTTTATAATAAATTACTTTATAAAATATGATGTATTAATATGTAGATCTAAAGAAGGAAATATTATATTGGTTTATGATAATAATGAATTAGTTAATTTTGGAACAACTCGTAATATGTCATTCAATTTTATAAATCAAAATAGTTATGTAGAAAAAATAGGTATAGAAAGTTATATTAATAGTTTTAAAAATAGTTTTGAAAATAATACTAATGGTAAATGTAATATAATAAAATAAAAAAATAGTAGAAATATGTCGAAAAAAATATTATAATTAAATTAATAAAAGGGCTAGTAAAGACTTTATTGTTTTTACTAGCTTTTTTTATTAAAAAACTTTTAAGAGAGGAGGTATATTTTGAAAAAGTTTTTTGTCAGTGTTCTTGGAATAATTTTTCTTTTGTTTGGATTAAGCGGTTGTGGGGCTAAATCAATTTATAATTCTGATTATGATGATATTGATTTAAAAGAAAAAATAAGCGTTGGTATAAATGAAGTAGCAGTATATAAAGGTGTTAATTATACAGTTACAAATGTTGAATATTCAAATGGAGACGAATGGTATCAGCCTTCAGATGGAAATGAATATGTAATAATAACTATAAAAATAGAAAATAATTCAGATGAAAAAATATCATATAATACTTATGATTGGCAAATGATAAATTCTCAAGGTCAAGAAGATTCTGCAACTTTTACTATTATTGATACAGACACTAATTTGAGCTCTGGTGATTTAATTGCTGGAGGAACAAAAGAAGGTACCATAATTTTTGAAGAACCAAAAGATGACGCATCATTAAAATTGGTTTTTTATGAAAATTTATTACTTGATGATGAACCAAACATAGAAATAATTATAAAATAAAGGAGGAATATTTTATGTTTAAGGATAGAAGCAAAGCATTGTTTGCTAGTTCATTACTAGCAACAATCTATGTGATTTATTTAATTGTTTATTTTACTGGGTCAATGGGAGATTTAGATAGCGCTGAAGAATTGGGAGGAGCTATTGCAACAGCATTAGTTGCCCCACATATGATAATAATGGGAGTTGCTGCAATATTTTCATGGGTTGGTTTCTTTACTAGAAAAACATGGGCAGCATTAGTTGGAGCAATTTTATTTTGTGTAGGAGCATTAGTGTTTCTTCTATATGCATTATTTTGCATCCCATTAATTATATTAGGTTTTATCGGTTATTCAAAGCAAAAGAAAATGAATAATAAATAATTATATTTTATAACTCTTAATCAGTGGGTCGTAGGTTCAAGCCCTACACGGGACACCAATGAATGCAAGGGATTACAAGAAATTGTAGTCTTTTTTCATGGCGAAATTTTTAAAAAAACCGGCATTTAGTCGGCATTTATAAAAAATAATTGTAATTGAAATATAATTTAATGTTTCTAATATTTGTTTTGTATTTTTATTAAATAAGAATATAATATAATTAAGGAGGAATACTTATGAATTTAAATAAGAAAAAAACCATATCTATAATTATGTTTTTAATCATTGTAGCAATTATTCTTTTATTTGTAACATTTTGTTCAAGAAAAGAAGAATCAACTGAATTATCATATTCTGATGCTGAAGGGGTAAACAAACCAGCTTTGTTAGATAACATGAAAGCTGTCAAATGGGATGGAAATGATTGGGTTGAAGTAAATGATCCTGATACGGATACATCTTGGTATGATTACAAAAAGAAAGATAATAATGAATGGGCAAATGCTAAGACAGCCGATGGATCAATGTGGGTTTGGATTCCAAGATATGCCTACAAAATAGTGGATAAAAAAGTAGAAATTATTTTTATTAAAAATACTGATAACAAAGTTGATAGCGATTATGCTGTTCATCCGTCTTTTACTAATAAAGTAAGTGCAGGTGGTTGGGATAAAAATATAAGTGGTTTTTGGGTTTCAAAATTTGAAGCAGGAAAAGAAAATAATAAATTATTATTTTTGCCTAATTTATATTCTTATAACAATATAACAATTGGCGACTCTTATGATACGTGTAAAAATTTAGATTATAAAGAATCGTCTCCACATTTAATAAAATCAAGCGAATGGGGAGCAGTCGCTTATTTAGCTGTTAGTCAATATGGAAGAGACGGTATTGAGGTTTCATCTAATAATACAAAAGTAATATTAAATGATACAGATTCAACATCTGTTACTGCTGGAGGAAACGGCATAGATGGTTTAGCTACTTCAGCTAAAGAAGCTTTAATTAATAACGCTAATCAAAGCACAACAGGTAATGTTTATGGAGTTTATGATATGGCTGGTGGATTATGGGAAAGAGTATCGGCATATATCAATAATGGTAATGATAATCTAAAAAACGGGAAATCATTATTAGAAGATGGAAGTGCAGGTGAAAGCAATAAATACAAAACAGTATATGCTTACGACAAAAGTACCGATGATAATGAAGATAACTACAATACAAACAAAAATGTAAAAGGTGATGCAATATTTGAAACATCTAATGGTATTGGTAACGGCGAACAATCTTGGTTTGGTGATTATTCAAGTTTTATGACTGGAAATTCTCCATTTCTTCATAGAGGTGGATCAACTAATAATACAACTGGTGTTGGTATATTCGCATTTAGTAATACTCCAGGTCAATCAGCAATTGTATTGGGATTTAGATGCAGTATTATAATGGAATAAATTTTAAAAATGTATAATTTAACAGAAAATGCACAAAATTTTAATTTTTTGTGCATTTTCTGTTAAAAGATGATATAATTGAGTCAATAAAAGAGGTGATTAATGTGGATAAAGCTTTAAAACTCATTGATATCATTAAAAATAACGGAGGGTATATTACTGCCAAGGAAATTGAAAGAAAAAATATCAATAGGTATCATTTAATGTTATTGCTTAAAGAAGGCCAAATTATTAGAATTTCAAGAGGCTATTATTCTTTGAAAAACGGATTTGCAGATAACTTTTATATTATGCTTTCAAAAAGTAAAAGATCTGTTTTTTCTGATGCAACAGCACTTTATTTACATGATTTATCTGATAGGAATCCATCTATTTATGATATTACAATTCCTTACGGATATGGAAATAGTTATAAAGATGAAAAGAACGTAAATCTTCATTATGTAAAAAAAGAATTGTTAGATTTAGGAGTAACTGAAATGACATCTCCATTTGGAATGAAAGTAAGAGTTTATGATGTTGAGAGAACCATTTGCGACATTGTTAAAAATAAAAATAGAATGGACTCTGAAATTTTTACTAGAGCATTACAACGATACTCAAAATTAAAATCTAAGGATTTAAATAAATTGATGAGATATGCTAAACAATTAAAGGTTGATAAAAAGGTTAGAGAGTACATGGAGGTTTTAATTTAATGAATGCAGATAAATTAAAAGCTTTTATCTCAAAAAAATCTTTAGGTGACAACGAAAGTTCACAAAGATTATTCCAAATGTTTTATTTTGAAAGAATTCTTGAGAGAATATCACTTAGTAGTTATAAAGGCCAAATAATATTAAAAGGCGGATTATTATTAAGTTCAATTATTGGTATTGATGAAAGAACTACTAGAGATATGGATGCTACTTTAAAAGGTATTCCAGTATCTGAAGAAAAGATATTAGAAATATTTAACGAAATACTGAATATCAAACTGGATGATGATATTAACTTTGAAATATACAAAATTGAAGAAATTAGAGAAGATGATGATTACGGAGGGTTTAAATTAAGTGTTTCAGCTACTTTAGATACCAACAGAACGCCACTATCAATTGATTTAACAGTAGGAGATGCAATTACTCCAAGAGAAATGAAATATAGCTACAATTCAATTTTTGATGAAAAAAAGATTTCAATAATGGCTTATACATTAGAAACGGTATTAGCAGAAAAGTTTGAAACAGTTATTCGTCGTGGTGTTTTAAATACTCGAATGAAAGATTTTGGAGATATTCATTCTCTTGTTGATGGCTCACATAAAATAAATCAAGAGAACTTAATATTAGCAATTAAAAATACATTT
>CAYNFP010000012.1:0-22873 GCA_964396655.1 uncultured Muribaculaceae bacterium
AAATACATTGTATCAGGTAACAAAATGTGCGGACACTTACTATTTCAATTTGTATTTTGTTATAGAAGAGTAAATTTATGTTGACAAATACATATAATTATTGTATATTATATGAGTAATAAAAAAAGAAAGAAGTGTATCCACACTCACCTGACTGATTTAATTGGTAGGTAAAATGCTTAATGATTTAAGTTTTTAAGTGGATACTCTGTATTCGTTTTTTTATATATTATGGAGGTGTTTAGAATAACTAAACAAAATGAAGCTCTAATAAATGAGCAAATTGAGTATAAGCAAGTAATCGTAATTGGACCTAATGGAGAAAAAATGGGTTTAAAATCAATCGAAGATGCAAGGACTTTAGCGTCATATGCAGGACTTGATTTGGTTTTAATGACTGCAACTCCACAACCTGTTTGCAAAGTAATTGACTACAATAAGTATCGTTATGAAAAGCAAAAGAAAGAAAAAGAGCAAAGAAAGAAACAATTAGCTCAAAATCTTGAATTAAAAGAATATAGACTGAGTACAACAATTGATGTTCATGATTTTGAAACAAAATTAAGAAATGCTACTGCTCACTTACAAAAAGGTCATAAATTAAAAGTATCTATTAAATTTAAAGGAAGACAAATTATTCATCCTGAGATTGGTAGAGAAGTAATACTTAAATTTTGTAATAGATTAGAGGGAATAGCCGTTAAAGAAAGTGAACCAAAACTTGAAGGTAGAAGTATGAGTTTGACTTTAGCGCCTATTAAATAAAAAAGAAGGAGAAAGAAAATGACAAAACAAAAATCACATGGTGGTATAAGTAAAAAAATTAAAGTAAGAGTAGGTGGAAGCACCAAAATAGGTAGACCAGGAGGAAACCACAACACTGGTAAGAAAAATACAAATTTCAATAGAAAAAATAGAAAAGGTACTAGTTTGAGTAAAGGTGACTCAAATAGATACAAGAAAGTAATATAGGGGGTAGTAAAAAATGACAAGAGTTAAAGGTGGAACAGTTTCTAAAACTAGAAGAAGAAAAGTTTTAAAACAAGCAAAAGGATATTTTGGAAGTAAACATAGAATATATAAAACAGCTCAAGAACAATTATTTCATTCAGGTGCTTATAGTTACCAAGATAGAAAGAAAAGAAGTGGAGACTTTAGAAAACTTTGGATTACTAGAATTAATGCTGCTTGCAGATTAAATGATATAAGTTATTCAAAATTTATTAATGGTCTTTCAAAAGCTGATATTAAAATTAACAGAAAAATGTTAAGTGAAATAGCAATAAATGATCCTTCAGAATTTACAAAGATTGTAAATTTAGCTAAAGAAGCTTTAGAAGGTAAAAAAACTAAAAAAGTTGAAGTTAAAGAAGTAATTAAAGAAACAACAACTGATTTAAGTAAATTAACTGTTGCTGAATTAAAAGCTTTAGCAAAAGAAAAGAATATTGAAGGTTATACAACTATGAAAAAAGCTGAATTATTAGAAACTTTGAAATAAATACTCATTTAGAGTATTTTTTTCTTGAATTAATAAAATTATTCTAATATAATAAATATCATTAAGGAGCATTTTTATGAAAGATGAATATATTTTTGTTAGTAGTCAACTAACAATAAGAATAAAATCTCGTTTAAACAATATGACATATGATATTTATATCAATTATGATGGAGAAGAGCATTTATTAGGAACTTGTTATAATGGTATTTATGGTTCTTTTGGATATGATACAATAATTTATAATGAAAATGGAGTAGCTATTTTAAGAACGTTTGATGGAAAGATTAATATATCATGTGCATTTAATGCAACTACAAACACATATATTGATGATGAATTTGATGTAGTAGATTTTTATTATAAGTGTTTAGCTAAGGATAAAATTTTAGGAAGGAAATTTTAATATGGTAACTAATTATTATTTTGATGCTAATATTGATATAATTAATTTTGAAGATAAATATTCTTTATATATAAAAACCGTACAATATAAAAGAAAAGTTGTTAAAGTATTGATAAATAATATTTTTTATCATATTGGTGAATATGAATTTTGGGGCGATAATTCAAAAAAAATAGAATATTTAATGTATAATGACAAAGGAATATCAATATTATCAAAAGAAAATAATGAATTTGAAATAAAAGAATTATTTGATATTGAAAAATGTTCATATGTATTAGGTAGTCAAGAAGAAAGACTTGAAGAATTTAATAAATTATTTTGTACAGAATATAAAAAAGAATTATTAAAAAAGAAGTAAATTTTACTTCTTTTAGTTTTGAAAGTTTTCCAAATATTTTTTATATGCCTTAATTTCTGGAGTACTATTAATCTTTTTTAATTTATAATCTTTGTCTTTTTCTAATATTATTTTTTTAATAAAATAATTTGTTAAATAAGGATTTCTTATAAATAAAGGACCAATAATATAAGTACCATAAAAATTTTTATAATTAAATCCCTCATTATTATCTTTCGGTTTGTTTCCAGTTCCTTTATATAAGTTAAATAGGGTAGATGTGTTATCAAAAATAACTCCACTTCTATTTTGAAATCCTATAATTTTATTAGAAATTAATTTTGAATAACCTCCAACTTCTCCTACAATTCTAAAAGTTGAGGCATTTTTCATATCTTTTAAAGTGGTAATTTTAGTGTAGTAATCAAATATATTTAAACATTCTATTTTATTGCCATTAAAATCTATTATATATCTACCAAATAATTCGAAGGAATTACCAGTCATTAAAAAATATTTATTATTTTCAATGGCATTTTTAATATCATCTTTATATTTAAAAATATCATTTAGTACTAATATTTCTGATTCTTCTGAACCCATTCCCATATAGTATATATCATATTTATTATAATCTATTTTATCATTAATAGTTAAAAATGATATTTCTGTATTTATTCCTTGTCTTTCAAATGCTTTTTTTAATGCTCTAATATTTCCATTTTCACCATACAAATTCATTAAATCATAATATAAATGCGCTATTCTAATCTTCATGGCTTATCCTTCTTTCTCTAATAGACTTTTTAATATAATTTCCATATCAAAGCATACCATAGAATAAATTGTGCCTTTGGTTTTATTTTTTAATATTGGAATTATATTATTTGTGTCTTCTATAAGAATTAACTTATCTTTATTAATATTAGCATACATTAATCTAGTTAAAACATCATATTTAAATCTTCCAACTATTAAAATTTTATCAATTTTTTTATTATTTAAATCTTCAAAATCTATATCCCATAACCAAGATAAATCATTTTCTAGGTATCTTCTTGATGAATTTTCAAATCCCAATATAATTGTTTTATAACCAGGTTCTTTTATTATATAATCAATAGATTGTTTATAACTTAAATTATTTTCGTTTTTACTAGCTAACATTTGCCATTTTCTATTGTTTAATGAATAAATTTTTAATCTTTTAGGTTTAAGTTTATCTACATTTAATGCATTTAATATATTTTCTTTTTTTATTCCAAGAGTTGAAGTAAGAGAATAAGCTGCTAAAGTAAAATATACTGAATATAAGAAGTTAGAAGGTAATGATATTTGTTCTTTATTTATAAAAATTTCTCTATTTTTAATATCAATATTGTGTGCAAAGAAATCTAATTTACCTCTACTAAAATCACAGTTTTCACATTTATAATCTCCAATATGACCATATTGATAGAAATTATATTTAAGTTTAGAATGACATACTGGACAGTATGCAGCATCTATATTATTAAGAATAGGCGCTGTTGAATAAGAATTTTTATCTATACCATAAAAAGTAACTTTACCATTATGATTTAAACTAAGTCTTTTTACTAAAGGATCATCAGCATTTAATACTAAATGTATTTTATCATTTATTACTTTACTTATTTCGTTATAAATATTATATGGATGAGCATTTCTTGGGGGTTGATCTCTAGTAATATTTGTAATTACTAAATGAGTAGGGAAAAAATATTTAAATATTTCTTTCATATATTTTTCATCAAGTTCCATTAATAATACATCTTTATTAAATACTCCTCTTAAAGAAGTATTATTTAATATCAAAGATGCAATCCCATTAATAGCATTGCTTCCAGACTTATTATAAGCAACTGTATAACCACTTTTAGTTAATATATGGTAAGTAAGTTCAGTAGTGGATGTTTTACCACTAGAACCCGTAATTCCTATTACATATTTAGGATATTTTATTTTAGCCAAAACATTTGGGTATAGTTTTAATGCCCAATATCCTCCAATAACAGAGCCTTCTTTTTTAACTAATAATTTGCTCATAAAATTAATTATTTTATTTGCTAATACAGCAATAAACATTATCATATAAATTCACCACATTATTATTTTATAATAAAAATACTCATTTTGTCTATTAAATTCTTCTTTTGTCGAATCTAATGCAAATAAAATAAATTTAATTTAGAATATCATTTAGGGTGATTATAATGAACATGATCTATAAGAATGACACAATTTATATTGATATGATTGGTAATGTAGATGGGGATGATATGAGACAATTAAAAAGAAGACTTTTTAGTGTTCTTGATCAATACGAAGTAGAAAATGTAGTAATTAATGTAAAAAGTGTTTTTAATTTAAATAGAAATTTAATGAATTCTTTAGTAAAAGAATACCATAAAAATTATAAAGGTAGTTTAACTATTGATACAAAATAAAAAATAATCTTTTTTGATTATTTTAAATTTCTTCCAAAAGGACTATTTAGTTGCTCTGTTAAAGTTGCTAAGGCAATATATTTAATAATTAATTGTGTTTCTATTAAAAATAGTTCTTTTAATATTCTGCCATTTTTAGGTTTAATCTCTGATAACAATCCTTTTTTGGTTTCTAATTCTAAAATCTCATTACTAGTTAAAATAATATCGTTTTCTATTTTTTTATTTTGATATTCTGAAAACATAATTTATATTCCTTTCTGTTTGTTAATATAAAATCCAAATTTATTAGAATTTTCTTTTCTTTTTCTAAAGTATTCAAATATTCTTCTTAAATTAAAAATCATTGTAATTTGTGATATTTGATATTTAAAAGGTAATTTATAAAATTTTAACTTATTAAATCCATTTTTAGTTAAATAATTTATTGTAATTGGATTTTTAGAAGCAAATATTATAGTTTTCTTTGTTTTAGTTAAGGCCTCATTTATTAATTTTGTCATATGACCTTTATTTCTATATTTTTCTTTAATAATTATAAATTTAGGATCAATATAGTTTTTATTTTCTTTGTAACATAATACCCCAATTAAGATGTTATTTTCATATATCGCTAATTTTTGCATTTTTTTAATTTTATTAAATGAATAATATGTAATACCATATGATTTTCTAATTTCATTAACAATTTCATTAATTTCTTGATCGGTTATATTATTTTTAAATATCAAATATTCTCAACTCTTTTCTTATTCAGTTCCACTTTCAAGGCTTTCTAATTCTTGTTTTAAGTTGTTTATTTTATTATTCAAATTTATTAAATAGTTATAAAATCAGTACAAATTTCAGATAATTTTTCCATAAATTCTCCTTAAATTTTTATTATAATTTTGGTGACCCATACGGGATTTGAACCCGTGAATGTTGCCTTGAGAGGGCAATGTGTTAACCATTTCACCAATGGGCCATTAAGAAAGTTATTTCTTTAAATAACTTTCAAATAATTTAATTCTATTTTTTATTGAATCATTATCTAATAATTTTAGTATTTCATATAAGTCAGGTGTCATTGTTCTTCCTGTCATAGATACTCTTATTAATTCACAAATATCTCCAATATGTCCTTTATATTTCTCTGGATTATTTTTGTATTCTTTTGTATCAGGTGAAAAATTATATTTTGGAGAGAATTCTTTTATTTTATTCCACCAAATTTCTTTTTCATCTTTGTTATTATACACATTATTGAAATAATCTTCAAGAATTTTAGTATCATAAAAAGATTTAATTTCTAAATTTTTATAATCATCAATACTAAATAATTCATCAAACATATAAGATATTTCTTTTCTAACATCTGAATAACATGATATATCTTTTCTAGGTCTTGGTATCTCTCTTTCTATATTTAAAATAGAAGTTGAGTAATCTTTATTATTTAATAATAGATTATAAAACTTTTCATCATAAGTTTTAGTATATTCTAAAGTTTCATCATATAAAACAGTTGCTTTCTTTTTAGAAAAATATATTTTAGCAATACTTATTAATTTTTCTAAATCAAATAAAGAACCACCAACAGACATTTTATTATATTCAAATTTAAAATCTTCTATAGTTTTATCTGAATTTTGTGTGTACCACATTTCAAAATCAGGACTAAGTAAAGTAGCTAAATATAATTTAATAGCTTCAACTGGTATACCTAATTTAGTATAGTAGCTAATAGCACATTCTGGATCTTTTCTTTTGCTTATTTTTCTTAGTGTTGTTCCTTCTCTTTTATTAATAGGAGCAATGTGTGCATATGGAGGAACAGGTAAATTCATAGCTTCCCATAACTCTAGATGGTATGGAATACTTGAAACATACTCATCAGCTCTAGTTATAGTAGTGATACCCATTAAATAATCATCTACTACATGAGCAAAAGCATATGGAGGAAGTTTATCTGATTTAAGAATAATATGATCTAAATCATTCTCTGGAAATTCTATCTTTCCTTTAATTAAATCTTTAAATATTAACTTCTTATTAAAATCTCCCATACTTTTAAGCCTTATTACAAAAGATTCATTATTCTTAATCTTTTGTTCAACTTCTTCATAAGAAAGATTCCTACATTTTGCATAACTTCCATAATATCCAATTCTATCTTTTTTGTTTTTTTGTGTTTTTCTTATTTCATTTATTTTTTCTTCAGTACAAAAACAAGGATAAGCTCTTCCTAAAGAAACTATATATTTAGCTGCGGAAACATAAATATCTTTTCTTTGTGATTGTATATATGGGCCATAATTTCCACCAATAATTGGTCCTTCATCTATTTTATAATCATAAGCAGTTAAATCATCAATAATCATTTGAGTTCCATTTTCTACTTCTCTTTTTTGATCTGTATCTTCTATTCTAAGAACAAATTTACCACCAGATTGATGAGCAAATCTTTCCGCAATAAAAGAAGTATATAAACTACCCATATGAATAAAACCAGTAGGTGAAGGAGCAAATCTTAATATTTCTTCTCCCTCTTTAGAGTCTCTTCTTTTATACTCATTTATATATTCTTCAAAGTTTTTAACTTCACTTCCAAATAATAAATCCGCTAATCTCTTGTAATCCATTTATTTCACTTCCTTTTTTGGTTGCCCCAGAAGGATTCGAACCTCCGGTGCTGGAGTCAGAGTCCAGAGCCTTACCACTTGGCGATGGGGCAATTAACATTAGTATTATACTATAAATTATTTGAATTTTATAGTATAAAACAAAAAAAGTTCTAAATTTAAATTTAGAACTTTTCATAACAATATTATTATAAGCGACTTCGAAATGAGGGACTAAGCACGCGTTTTGCATTATGTAATTTAACAATTTGATCTTCAGATAAAACAAAACCACAATATTCTCCACAATAATAGTATGTAATTCCGGTTTCTTCTTTAATATCGACTACTTTAGTAATTTCTCCTTTTTGAAGGACACAATGAGGTTCATAAGCACCACCAATTACTTCTATTAAAGATACAACAATATCACCAATTTCAATTCCCATATTTCCTCCTTGATTCATTATTATAATATTATTACTTTAAAATGGCAATATTTTTAATTAAATAAAAATTCCTTTATTTAATTAAAAATATATGTTATAATATCTAATCGTATTGAAAGGGATTTTGTTAAATGAGTAGATATAGAAGTGGTTCTAGTGGAAAGGGTTATTTATTTTTTCTTATAGCAGTTATAGCAGTTACAATTGCTATTGTTAACTGTGGGACTAAAAAAGAAACAACTAAAGGGGATATAAAATATAGCAAAGGAGAACATACAATAAGTAGTGTGGATAGATCATATGAACTTCTTTGGGGTAGAAGTAGTGGTCTTTATACTTTAAAAGCACCTTTAGGATATGAAATAGTTGACTATGATTATGATTATACTGATGATAACTTAGAATTTGATGATTATGTATATAAGAATGTAGTACCTGTTTCTACATTGTTTAATGATTTTATTGGTACTCCAGTAGATTCAAGTTATTCAAATTTACATACCGATGGAATATATCAACCCGGAGAACATGTTTTAGTTGATATAAATAGATCAATTGATTTACTTTGGGGTAAGAGTGATATGATGAATTTAGAAGCTCCGGAAGGATATGAAGTAGTTGACTATGATTATGATAAAACCGATTCTTTTGCTTTTGAAAATATAGTATATAAAAACACAGTTGCGGTAAAAGTGGAAAATGAAAATTCATTTGGGAAACCTATTGAACCAATCGTTATAAATGAAAGTAATAATTATAATGCTCTTGAACAAAAACTAGTTATTTTAAACAGAAATTTAAATATTTGGATTGGTAAAAATGAAATATTTGGATTAACTGCACCAGAAGGGTATTCAATTGTTGATTATGATTACGATAAAAATGATTCTATAGAATTTCAAACAATTACATATACAAATACTGTTCCAGTTACTAAAAATGGAAGTAATTTTGGGACACCTTTAGAAAGTGTTGAAAATGATAGTGATTATTATAAACCAGGTAGTCATATTATAGTAGTTATAGATAGATCATTCAATATTCTATATGGTAAAAACGAAACAAAAGAATTAGTATCTCCAGAAGGATATACTTTACTTGACTATGATTATGAATATGGAGAAAATTTCCAATTTGAAACTTATGTTTATGTAAATGATGAATCAGTTCAAACTAATGATATAAATAATTTTGGAAGAGTGATTAAAAAATAAAATCACTTTTTATTTTATCTTTTAATTAATATTAAATTATCAATAAATTTGTTTAACAAAACTCTATCATTTATATGAAAACATTTAGATTGTTTTAGTACCATGTTTGTATATTTAATCTTGTGTGTTAAATTTATTTTATGTTCTTCAGTAAAGTCTCTCTTATATCTTCTAATTAATGATTTTAATGAACTTGTTCTTTTTATTATAATAGGATAATTTTTTAATATTTTGGGGTTTATATCTTTAAAAATATTACTCCCTTCAAATATAAATAATTCATTTGGATTGTTTTTGGCATATGAAAAAACAAGTTTATTAAATTTGTTTTTATAGAATTGTTTTTTATCAGAAGAAATTTCATCTTTTTTTCTCCATGTATTTGTTTTGAAATAATTTTCTGTTTCTGGATATTTTTTTATAAAAAGATTTAAAAAAAGTTTGCTTTCCTCACTATTATAATAATCACTCCATGCTAACCAATCTTGTATAATTACTGTTGCGTTATATTTATTACTTAATACATGAGCTGTACTGGATTTTCCAGAACCAACCATTCCAGTTATTATTAATAAATTTTGTTTATTTTTACTAAATTTTTCAAAATCGAAAATTAAATCTTTTTTTGAAAAAAATAAATTTACTTTTTTCATAATACTCACCAAAATAATTATAACAAAAAAATCACTATTTCTAGTGATTTATTTTCATTTTGGTGACCTGTACGGGATTTGAACCCGTGAATGTACGCGTGAAAGGCGTATGTGTTAACCATTTCACCAACAGGCCATAGTTATTAAACAAATAAATGGTGGGCCTGAATAGACTTGAACTATCGACCTTGCGCTTATCAGACGCACGCTCTAACCAGCTGAGCTACAAGCCCCTTTTTTGTTTGACTTTACTATTCTATAATATTTTATTCATTTTTGCAACTATTTTTTAGATAATTCTTGAAAAACCAAAAAATTAATGTATACTTATAATGTAGAGTAGGAGGCATTATATGTTATCAACTGGTTCTGATATATTAAATATAATTATTGCAATTTTTGTTTATAGTTGGGTTATCTCAATTGTTTTTGGTTTTGTTCTTGCTGTTTCTTATCCGATATTTACAAAAACAAACAGACAAACTGCAGGAGTTTTTGTACCTTTATATAATTTATTTGAATTGTGTGATTTAAATGGTTATAAAGAAAGTACTGGAATATTATTTTTAATACCTTTTTTCAATATTATTATGATGATGCTTATGTCATATAAACTTAAAGATAAATTTGAAACTTCTGGTGCATTTAATGCTGGGTTGTTATTATTACCAATTATATTTGTTCCTTTATTAGCTTATGGAAATGAAGATGGTAATGATGAATATGAAAAAGAAGAAAAAAGAAATGTAGAGAAAGAGGTTCCTCAAGAAGAACCTGTAGATATAGAAGTTGACAGTATATTTAAAACTCCAGCTCAATTAAGAGAAGATGAATCAAAACCTTACAGGGCTAAGAAAGTTCAAGTTAATGAAAGATTTATTAATAGTGCACCAGCTGAAGAAGAAAGAATTGAAAAATTAGATAAATAAAATGACTGAAATTAAAGGCTTTGCAGTCTTTTTTTTGATATGTTATAATGATATAGTGAGGTAAGTATGGCAGAATATAATGAGAAATCAATTAAAATATTAGAAGGATTAGAAGCTGTTCGTAAAAGACCGGGTATGTATATAGGTAGTACTGATAAAAAGGGACTACATCATTTAGTTTGGGAAATTGTAAATAATAGTATAGATGAAGTTATGAATGGTTTTGGTAATAAAATTGTTGTAATCATCCATAAAGATGGTAGTATTTCTGTTGAAGATGAAGGTAGAGGTGTCCCTATCGGAATGCATGAAAGTGGAATAAGCACTCCAGAAGTAATTTATACAATACTTCATTCTGGTGGTAAATTTGAAAGTGGGGGATATAAGGTTTCTGGGGGACTTCATGGTGTTGGTGGTTCTGTAGTAAATGCTCTTAGTAAATGGATGAAAGTTACTATATATAGAGATGGTAAAATATCTGAAATTACATTTAAAAATGGTGGTAAAGTTGATAGTCCTTTAAAAACTATTGGAACAACTAAAAAAACTGGTACTACTATTAGATTTATGCCTGATGAAGAAATATTTTCAACGATAAAATTTAGTTACACAATGATATGTGAAAGAATGCAAGAAAATGCATTTTTAACAAATGAACTTACTATAGATGTTATAGATGAAGAAGATGAAAAAGGAACTACTTTTCATTATGATAATGGATTAATTTCTTTTGTAGAATATATTAATGATGGTAAAACTCCAGTTCATAAAGTTATTGATATTCATGGAGAAAAGGGTGGTATCATTGTTGATGTGGCGATGCAGTATACTGAAAGTTATAATGAAAATATATTATCGTTTGTAAATAATGTAAAAACTTCTGATGGTGGAACTCATGAGATTGGTTTTAAGACTGCATTAACTAAAGTATTTAATGATTATGTTAAGTCAAATAATTTATTAAAAGGAAAAGATGCTAGTTTAGATGGTTCAGATGTAAGAGAAGGATTGACTGCTATAATTAGTTTAAAAATTCCTGAGGATTTATTACAATTTGAAGGCCAAACAAAAAATAAATTAGGTACTCCAATAGCAAAAAGTGTTGTTGAAAGTTTAGTATTTGAAAAATTAAGTTATTATTTAGAAGAAAATAAAGAAAGTGCAACTAAAATAACAGATAAAGCATTAAAAAGTAAAATTGCTAGAGAAGCAGCAAGAAAAGCAAGAGAAGAAGCAAGGGCTGGAAAAGGTAAAAAAATAACCGAAAAGATATTGTTAGGTAAACTTACTCCTGCAGGAAGCAAAGATTATAAATTAAATGAATTATTCTTAGTAGAAGGTAATTCTGCTGGAGGGACAGCTAAAAGCGGAAGAGACAAGACTCATCAAGCAATACTTCCTTTAAGAGGTAAAGTAATTAATAGTGAAAAAACAACAATTACAGAATTATTAAAAAATGAAGAAATAAAAATGATTATACATGCTATTGGTGCTGGTTTTGGTCCTGAATTTTCAGTACAAGACTCTAATTATGGTAAAGTTATTATAATGACCGATGCCGATGATGATGGAGCACATATTCAAATACTTTTATTAACTTTCTTTTATAGATATATGAGACCTCTTATTGAAAATGGTATGCTTTTTATAGCAAGACCTCCTTTATATTTGGTTACTTTTGGTAAGGATCATAAATATATTAATACTAATGAAGAACTAAATGAATTTAGAAGTACTTATAAAGGTAATTTTAGCATTCAAAGATATAAAGGACTTGGTGAAATGAATGCAGATCAATTATGGGAAACAACAATGGATCCAATTAATAGAAGTATAATAAAAGTTAGTATAGATGATGCTCATTTAACAGAAAAAAGAGTTAGTGTTCTTATGGGCGAAGAAGTAGAACCTAGAAAAGAATGGATAGAAGAAAATGTAGATTTTTCTTTAGAAGATGATTTTAGGGGGAATAAATAATGAGTGCAAAAACAGAAAAAACATTAGTAGAAAAAATATTTAATTATTCTCTTGAAGAAATAATGGGAGATAGATTTGGAAGATATTCTAAGTATATTATTCAAGATAGAGCTTTACCTGATGTTAGAGATGGTTTAAAGCCTGTTCAAAGAAGAATTTTATACTCAATGTATAAAGACAAGAATACATATGATAAACCCACTAGAAAGAGCGCTAAAGCTGTTGGAAACGTAATGGGCCAATATCATCCTCATGGAGATTCTTCAATATATGATGCAATGGTTCGTATGAGTCAAAATTGGAAACAAAGAGAAGTTTTGATTGATATGCAAGGTAATAATGGTTCTATTGACGGAGATGGACCTGCTGCAATGCGTTATACTGAAGCTAGACTATCTAAAATAAGTAATGTATTACTTAAAGATATAGAAAAAGATACAGTTTTAATGGCTCCAACTTTTGATGATGAATCTTTAGAGCCAACTGTGCTTCCAGCTTCTTTTCCTCATTTACTTGTGAATGGAGCTACTGGAATAAGTGCTGGTTATGCTACAAATATTCCCCCTCATAATTTAGGAGAAGTAATTGATGCTACTATTAAGAGAATAGATAGTCCTAATTCAAGATTAGAAACTATAATGGAATCTATAATTGGACCAGATTTTCCTACTGGAGGAATCCTTGAAGGAAAAGAAGGTATAATATCAGCTTATAAAACTGGTAAAGGTAAAGTAATTTTAAAATCAAAATATGAATTCAATAAAGAAAAAAGTGTAGAAAAAATAGTAATTACTGAAATTCCATATGATACTTTAAAATGTAATATTATAAAGAAAATTGAAGAAATTAGAATTGATAAAAAAATAGATGGAATGGTTGAAGTAAGAGATGAATCAGATAAAAATGATAATCTTAGAATAGTAATAGATTTAAAGAAAGATGCTAATAAAGATTTAATAATTAATTATTTATTAAAAAATACTGAACTTCAAATAAACTATAATTTTAATGTGGTTGCTATAGTAAACAGAAGACCTAAAACATTAGGACTTTTAGAATTATTAGATGCTTTTATAGCTCATCAAAGAGAAGTTGTTGTTAAAAGAACTAAATTTGATTTAGTTCATAGTGAAGCTAGAAAACATATAGTAGATGGATTTATAAGAGCTTTAAGTATATTAGATGAAATAATAAAAACAATCAGAAGAAGTAAAAATAAAGGCGATTCTATTGAAAATTTAGTAAAAGAGTTTGAATTTTCTAGATTACAAGCTGAAGCAATAGTTAACATGCAGTTATATAAATTAACTAATACAGATGTTACTGAACTTCAAAATGAATTAGAATATTTAGCTAATTTAATTAAAGAATTAAATGAAATATTAAATAGTGAAGAAAAACTTAAAAATGTAATGAAAACTGAATTAAGAGAAATAAAAAAAGAATATGCAAATCCCAGAAGAACGGTTATAAAAGATGAAGTAAGTGAAATTATTATAGATGAATTAGAAATGGTAAGTAAAGAAGACTTTGTAGTTTGTGTTTCATCTTCTGGTTATATAAAAAAGATATCTTTAAAATCATATTCTGCATCTACCGATGAAACTCCAGGATTAAAAGAAGGAGACTATATTGAATCTTTATATAAATTAAATAATTTAGATACCTTAGTGTTGTTTACTAATAAAGGTAATTATTTATATTTACCAGTTAGAAATATTAATGAATTTAAATATAAAGATATTGGAAGTCATGTAAGTAATTGGATTTCAATATCAGAAGATGAAAAAGTAATTAAATCTCTTGTAATATCTAAAAATGATAATTATATAGTTACAGCATTTACTAAATTTGGTATGGTAAAAAGAATGAATATTAAAGATTTTGATGTATCAAGATATTCAAAACCTATAACAATGTTTAAACTAAAAGATAATGATGAATTATTAGGTGTTTCTAAGTTAGATGACAAAGAAGTGTTATTAGTAACTAAACTTGGTTTAGCTCTTAAATATGAGACTTCTGAGATTCCCGTTGTAGGGTTAAAAACTAGTGGTGTTAAATCTATAAAATTATCTGATAAAGATGAAGTTGTAAGTGCTTTTGTAATAAATTCTCTAAAAGAATATTTAACAGTATTTACTAATAGAAATACAGCAAAAAGAATAAAAATATCTGATATTATAAAAACAACTAGAGCTAAAAAAGGTTCTAAAATAATAAACAGCCCTAAATCAAAAGAATATAACATATTAAAATGTTTTAATTCTTCTTCAAAAAATATATATGGTCTAGTTAGAGATGATATTGCATATATAAAATCAAGTGATATTAATATTATGGATAAAAATAGTGTAGGTGGAGAAATATCTAAAAAAGATATAATTGATGTATTTAATGTAACAACATTAAAAGTAATAAATAATAAACCTATAGTTGAAGAAAAGGAAGAAATAGTTGAAGAAATGGTTAAAACTGAAGAACCAAAAGAAAAAAAACTAACTATGAGTGACTTCTTTGACGAATTTAAATTATAGAAAATATAGATTATCTATATTTTTTATTTAAAATGCATATTATATTCTAGGTGATGTTCTTGAAAACCAAAGAAGAATTCAAATCTTTTGTAAATAAAAATCCTTCTTTTGCAGTATATGTAAATGAAGGAAAAACTTCATGGCAAAAATTATTTGAATTATATACTTTATATGATGAAGACTCTACTGTTTGGAATGAATATAAAAAAGAAAAATCAAAAGATGCATCTTCTTCTTTATCTTTTTCAAGTATCATAAATAGTTTGAAAGGAATAAATTTAGATAATTTTCAAAATAATTTAACAAGTATTCAAAAAGCAGTTTCTCTTTTAGAAGAATTTACAAGAAAAGATGATAAAAAAACTAATAAAGAAAAACCAAAATCAAAAGATATTGAAAATATAGAAAAATTTTATAGTGATTAAATGAGATTTGATATTCAATTAAAGTTAAAAGGAAATCCATTATATATAAAATTTATTAGAGAAAACTCATCTTGGTATAAAATACTGAATAGACAGCCTGAAATGTTTAATAGAATGGTAGATGAAATGAAAGAAAAATATAAAATCAGAACTACTGATAAAATAAACAATATAGTAGATAGTGTTGATTTAATAACTAAATTCTTAAAAGTTACAAACGAATAAAAAGATTAGAGAGTTCTTTCTAATCTTTTAACTTTACGTCCTAAACTTTCTAAATACAGAAAATATTCTTCTGAATCTTCTTTTTCAGGATTATTTAATATAGCATTTTCTTTCATTTTTTTTATGATAATATCAATAAAATTCTTCTTTATTTCATTTAATTCTTTTTTATTTTGCAAACACTCATTTAAACGAATATCATTTAACCACATATTTAAATAATTAAAATTTACTTTACCCACAATTTTTAACAAGTAATTTTTATTTAATGTTATTCTTGAATAAATAATTTCTTTTTTAAAACTATTATAAAATTCATAAATCAAAAATTTAAATTTATCACAAAATGATATAGATTTATTTTCACAGTAATATTCTTCCATTATTTTACCGCCTAAAGCCTTAAAAATCTCAAAAATATTATCTGTTTCAATATCTGTAATTATTTCTTCAAAAATTGATTCATCTATTTCATCATCTATATTAATTAATTCAATTCCAAGTTTATGACAAGTTATAATCTTTTTATTTTTATATGATTCTCCAATTAAATTTCTCGTTATTGCGTGAACTATTTCATGTATAAGCATTAAATCATCAGCAAAAAAGATTGGAATAAATATTTTGTTTTTATATTTATTATCTATAATTTTAGAGTGTTGTTTACAAGCAGATTCTTGTATAGCTCTATCTTTTTGTAGAAAAAGATTTAAGTCACTTAATTCGTTTTTGGAAAAAGATGTTAAATCATCTGTTGAAAAAACAATCTTATTTAAATCACGATATTTTGATTTAAGACTTTTACTTTCTTCTTTTGCTTCTTTAATTAGCTTTGAGTATAAATCTTTTATATATTTAAAATTTAATGAAAGAGTCATTCCTTCATCAAGTTTAAATTCTCTTTTTTTATCATAATTACAGTAAAATATAAATTCTATATTTTTTATTCTTTCTTCTATAATATCTCTATATTCTTCTCCATAATATAAAACAAAAGATTCTATTAATATATTCATAGAATTTTTTAATTTTATTTCAATATCTTTAGAAATACTTTCTTTTATTTTACCCATAAACTCCCCTTAAAATTTTTATAAATATTTTTTTAAATCCTCTACAGCTTTTTTTTGAAATTTTAATAATTTATTTGCTAGTAAGTTTATTTTAATATCTGTATTTTTGTAATCTTCTATTTTCTTTTCCATTTCAATAATACCCATAGAATAACCACGAATTAATATTTCAGCAACTTTGGAATCTGAATTATCTTTATCAATTTCCATACTCATAGTTGCATTAGCGGTTATACTGGTTAATATATTTGGCCCTATTTTTTTTATATTATTATTTTCTAATATTTTTTTTGATTTTTTAAATATTTCTTCATATTCTTTTAACTCATCACTTATTTTATCTTTTATTTTGTTATCTTTCTTTTTTAAGATGTTTAATAATTTAGTTAAAGTTTTAACTCCCATATCAGAAGTTTCATAAATATGTAGTAATAATTCATTATTTGTATCCATTTTTATCACCTAATATTATTATTAACTAAAAATATATTTAAATATTAGAAAATATTGGAAATTATTTTATAACTCTATTTCTAATTATTTGATTTTCTATATCACTTAAAACATCAAAATAATTTTTGTCTCCTCTATAGTAATTGTTATAAAATTCTAAAATATATTTTAAAAATTCAATATAATATTGTGGAATAATTTCTCCAATTTCTTCATAAGCACATATTTTAGATTCCCTAATAGGCGCTAAAGATATCGAACATGGTTTATTATATTTAAAATTATAATAGTTAGCCATATTTATGTCTAAATAGAAACTACTATCTTTTTCTATTATATTAGAACCCATAATACAAACATGATATAAATGACCAACTTCGCTTATTATTACAGAAGGTCTGCCATTTTCCCAAGCATGATCTACAAATGTTCTTCCTTCCAAATTATTTAAAATCAAATTTTTAATTAAAATAATTTTACCATTTTCACATGACATAAATTTATCCCCCTGAACAAGGATATATAATATCAAAAAGATGTTTAAATTTCAATATTAATCTGTTATAATAAGAAAAGTGAATTTTATGGAACAAGAAAAAATTAGAAATTTTTCTATAATAGCACATATTGATCATGGTAAAAGTACTTTAGCAGATAGAATACTTGATAAATGTGGTGCGGTTAGTGAAAGAGAAAAAAAAGATCAGATTTTAGATAATATGGATTTAGAGCGTGAACGTGGCATTACTATTAAACTAAATGCAGTTGAACTTAACTATAAAGGTTATACTTTTCATTTAATAGATACTCCAGGGCATGTGGATTTTTCATATGAAGTAAGTAGAAGTTTAGCTGCTTGTGAAGGCGCTATTTTGGTGGTTGATGCAACTCAGGGAATTGAAGCTCAAACTTTAGCTAATCTTCATTTAGCTCTTGATAATAAATTAAAAATAATACCGGTTATTAATAAAATAGATTTACCAGCAGCTGATATAAATAAAGTCAAAAGAGAACTATGTGATTTAATAGGTTTTGAAGAAGAAGAAATTATATTATGTAGTGCTAAAACAGGAGAAGGCATTGAAGCTCTTTTAGATGCTATAGTTGATAGAATACCCAGTCCAAAATCCACTTCTAATGGTTTAAGAGC
This sequence comes from uncultured Muribaculaceae bacterium, assembly GCA_964396655.1. Lineage (GTDB taxonomy): Bacteria > Bacillota_I > Bacilli_A > RF39 > UBA660 > CAYNFP01. The sequence goes on from CAYNFP010000012.1 coordinate 18,404, forward strand.
ACTTATTTTTGATAGTTATTTTGACTCATATAAAGGTATTGTTATATTACTTAGATTATTTGGAGGAAAAGTTTCTGTTGGAGATAAAATTAAAATGCTATCCAATAATAAAATTTATGAAGTATTAGAATTAGGAAAACATACTCCAAAGGAAAAAAAGTTAAATAGTTTATCAGCTGGAGAAGTTGGGTATTTATCGGGAAGTATAAAAAGTATTGATGATGTAAGAGTGGGGGACACTATTTCAAAAGAAAATGAATTAGTAGAGCCTTTGCCAGGTTATAAAGCTATGAAACCCATGGTATATTCTGGGTTATATCCGCTTGATTCAACTAAATACAATTTATTAAAAGATGCATTAATGAAACTAAAGTTAAATGATGCAGCTTTAAATTTTGAACCAGAAACTTCTACAGCTTTAGGATTTGGTTTTAGATGTGGTTTTTTAGGCCTTTTACATATGGAAATAATAGAAGAAAGAATTGAAAGGGAATTTAATATAGACTTAATCGCTACTTCACCTTCTGTTGTTTATGAAGTTGAATTAACAGATAGAAGTGTTATTTTTATTGATAGTCCTAGTAAAATGCCTGAACAAATTAAAATTTCTTCTATAAAAGAGCCATTTGTATTAGCAAGAATATTTATTCCTAATGAATATGTAGGTCCTATTATGGAATTATGTCAAGATAAAAGGGGCATATATAAGAGTTTAGAATATATTGATGAAAAAAGAGTAACTATTACTTATGAAATACCTTTATCTGAGATAGTTTATGATTTTTTTGATAAATTAAAAAGTTGTACCAAAGGATATGCTTCTTTAGATTATGATTTTATAGGCAATAAAGAAAGCAAATTGGTAAAAATGGATATTTTATTAAATGGAGATACTATAGATGCTCTTAGTATTATAGTACATAAAGATTCTGCATATAAAAGAGGTAAAATAATAGTAGAAAATTTAAAAAAGATAATACCAAAGCAAATGTTTTCAGTTCCAATACAAGCCGCTATAGGATCAAAAATAATAGCAAGAGAAGATATACAAGCTATGAAAAAGAATGTTTTAGCTAAATGCTATGGTGGAGATGTTTCAAGAAAAAGAAAACTATTAGAAAAACAAAAAGAAGGTAAAAAAAGAATGAAACAAATTGGAAATGTTTCAATTCCTCAAGAAGCATTCTTATCAGTTTTAAGTATGGATAAGAGTGAATAATATGATAACATTAAGAAATCCATATAATAATGTAGTTATAGTAGAAGATACAAGAGATTTTGGTAGAAATTTACAGTTTTCTTATTTTGATAATGAAGTCTTAATGTCTTTAAATACTAAAAGTCAATTTAAAATGTTTATTATCACTAATGATAATAAAGAAATATTTAATGTTTTTAAAAAATTTTTATTATCAATTAAAGAATCTAATTTATATGATATTGAAACAGATGGATATTGCTATGATTATTCAGAATATTTTATTAGTCAAAAATTAGCTTTTAATATTATTTATGATAAAGTTAATGATGTTATATCTATATTTGATGCTAGAAGTAATGAGTGTCCTATAATGTTTAATATTTATGAAGGTGAAGATGAAATATTAATTGCTTTTAGGGTGATTCAAATTGATAAAATAAAACTAATTGATAAAATAAAAATATCAATTGGTTCAGAAGATAAAGAGTTTGATGAATTATATATATCATTTTTAAAATTATTTGAGTCCCTTATAAATAGTGATTCACTTAAACTAGTAAACAAAAGAAAAATATGTTAGAATAAATTTGTGATTAGAATGAGAAGTGTTTATATTCATATTCCTTTTTGTAAAAGCATTTGTTCATATTGTGACTTTGCTAAAGTAATCCATAATAAATCATGGGTTGATGTTTATTTGCAAGAATTAGAGTGTGAAATTGATAAATATTATGAAGAAGATCAAATAAAAACTTTATATATAGGTGGTGGCACTCCATCTTCATTGAATGTATTAGAATTAAGAAAATTATTTAAAATTATCAAAAAAATTAAATTATCTGATGAATGTGAATTTACTTTTGAAGTTAATGTAAATGATATTAGCCAAGAATTATGCAATATTTTAAAAGAAAATAAAGTTAATAGAATAAGTGTTGGAGTAGAAAGTTTTGATAAATTTAATTTAAGATTTTTGAATAGAAAACATACCAAAAAAGAAATATTTAAAAATATTAAACTTTTAAAAGAAAATGATTTTAATAATATAAATGTAGATTTAATATATGCGCTACCAATAGAAAATTACAAAGTATTCAAATCAGATTTAAATAAAATACTAAAGCTTGATGTACCACATATTAGTACATATTCTTTAATTATTGAGCCAAACACAGTGTTATCAAACAATAATATAAAGAGTATTGATGAAGAAAATGACTTTAAAATGTATGAGTATATCTGCAAAAAACTTAAAAATTCTGGTTATAATCATTATGAAGTTAGTAACTTTTCAAGACCTGGATTTGAGTCAATTCATAATCTTAATTATTGGAATAATTCAGAATATTATGGTTTTGGTCTTGGATCTCACGGATATATTAATGGTGTTAGATACGAAAATACAAGAAGTTTAAATAATTATATAAATAAAAATTATAGATTTAGTGAGTATATAGTATCTAAAAAAGAAGAAATGGAAAACGAAATAATATTAGGTTTAAGAAAACTAGAAGGAATTAATATATTTGATTTCTTTCAAAAATATGATATTAATATTCAAGATGTATTTGATATAAAATATGCATTAAAAAATAATCTTTTGATTCTTAAAAATAAATATTTAATGATACCAGAAGATAAAATATATATAATGAATGAAATATTAAATAATATAATAAAATAACTACAAATTTATAACAAAGTATGTTATCATTTTAGATAGTTTAAGGAGTAACAAAATGAAAGTAATTAAAATAACTTCTTTAGGTTGTACTTCATGTGTTTTTATGAATAAAATACTAAGTGATATTCCAGAATTGGAAATCGTTTCTTATGATTATTACGATGACAATGAAATAGTAAAAGATTTTAATATAGGTAGAATATTACCAGTATTAATATTTATAGATAATGATAAAGAGATTGCTAGATTAGCAGGAGAACATTCTAAGAAAGAAGTTCTTGAAATATTGGGTAGGTAATAGTATGAAAAAAATTATATTAATATTATTAACTATTATTTTATTCTTTTCTTTTAATCAAGTTAAAGCTTTAGAAAAAACAAATATATATTTATTTTATAGAGAAGAGTGTCCTCATTGTCATGAAGAAATTGAATATTTAAAAGCACTGGATTTAAGTAATTATAATTTAATAAAACTTTCGGTTGATGAGAAAGATAATAGAGAATTACTTAATAAAGTTCAAGATCTTTTGAATAAACCATCTAATGGAGTTCCATTTTTGCTAATTGGAGGAAGAAGTGTAGTTGGTTTCGATAAAACAATAACACCCAGTATTATTACTGAAGTTTTATCTAAAAAAAATACATGTGATGTTGTAAATTCTATAAATAAAAATGAGAAGGTAATTAAATGTGATGAAGATGATATATTAAATTATAAATTACCAATATTAGGTGATATAAATCCCCAAACGGCTTCATTAGGTATAATAGCTGTAGTAATGGGTTTTATTGATGGATTTAATCCATGTGCTATGTGGATACTAATATTTTTAATTTCTATGTTAATTGGAATAAATGATAAAAAGAAGACAATTATATTAGGAAGTATATTTATTTTAACTTCAGCACTAACTTATTTATTATTTATGAAATCTTGGCTTAGTATATCAGAATTCTTAAGTACAATTAATTATTTAAAAATATTAATTGGTTTGTTTGCTGCATATTTTGGTTTTACAAATATAAAGAATTATTTTAAATCAAGAAAAAAAGATTCTGGATGTGAAATAGTTGATGATAAGAAAAGAATTAAAATAATAGAAAAAATAAAGAAAATTGTTAAAGAAAAGAATTATTTTTTAGCTATACTTGGGATTATATTATTAGCTACAGTAGTTAATCTTTTAGAATTAAGTTGTTCACTTGGATTACCAGTTATATTTGGTGAAATATTAAGTATAAATAATTTATCAAGTTTTAAAGAAAATATTTATGTAATAATTTATATATTCTTCTATATGATTGATGATTTAGTAATATTTATATTAGCAATATTTACATTTAAAATTGCTGCTATATCAAACAAATACACAAAATATTCTCATTTAATTGGTGGAATTATTATGCTTATAATAGGTATTCTTATGATATTTAAACCAGAATGGTTAATGTTAAATTTCAAATAAAAAAACTCATACAAACTATATGAGTTTTTTAATTATAATTTTGGCGGAGCAGGAGAGATTCGAACTCTCGCACCAGTTTCCCGGTCTACACCCTTAGCAGGGGCGCCTCTTCAGCC
>CAYNFP010000013.1:0-15264 GCA_964396655.1 uncultured Muribaculaceae bacterium
GAGCGTTTGACTACGGATCAAAAGGTTGGGGGTTCGACTCCTCTTGGGCACGCCATAAATCGGGAAATGGCTCAACTTGGTAGAGCACTTGGTTTGGGACCAAGGGGTTGCAGGTTCAAATCCTGTTTTCCCGACCATTTTAAAAGACACTCCAAACTCTTGGAGTAAAACATAAAGAAAACCGTGGAAATAAAAGGAAATTTCACGGTTTTTGTTTTGCAAAAAAGAGGAGTGAAAAAATGGAATATTTTAGTCAAAAATTAGTCAGAAATGATTACATAGAAAAAAGAATAGGAACAATTTGTAGTTATAATGCTTCAAAGATGGAAGTTATAGAAGGACATATAATTAATATTAGTAAAACTAATGTTAGTTTTATAGAACCTCATAAGATAATAATAACTACTAAAGAATATAAATTATTAATAATCTATTATGATAAGGACAATATGTTTTTATATGATAGAAGAATGCCAATAGATATTAGAAAAATTGAAACTTTGTTGAAACACATAAGAAGCGAGGTGGCATAATGGCAAAGAAGAAATTGGGAATATCTGGTTTTGATTTGAATAAGCAATTTAAAGACCGAAATGAAGCTTATACTTATGCGAAAAGATTAAGGGAATATATAAGGAGCATTTGTAAGAAAAACGCTTTAAATGGCTGGTCTGCACAAACTATGATATGTATAAGTAATACTAGAGGTAATACTTTATATCAATATTATGAGCATACAGGAAAAGTTGGGCGACCAAGAAAAGTAAAAGATTTTAGCAATTTTAATTTGAAATACTATAATGGTAATATGAATGTCGATTGGCATTTGCATATATTACTTGTATCAAAACCAGGTTATGCTTTTAGAGATGAAATAAAGAACTATATAGATAGAAATTGGAAAGATATAAAAGACAATGATGATATATCTGATTATAAAAGCACATCGAGCAAACGAAGGGTATATAAGAAAAACACAAATATTAATAAAGCAGAATATTTTATTGACCAAAGTGATGATATATTATTTTGTAATTACAATTATACAAATGATATATTAATACCTAAGGATTGTACTCTTAAGAAATTACATAGTGCTTATATGAAGAGTAGGACATCATTTAAATATTGTGGTAAATATATCAAAAGTAATAATTGGGCGGAAAAAGAGGAGATTGATAATAACTATAATAGAATAAAAAATTTCTATTATAAAATAACTGAGGAACAAGATAGTAAAGAAATGGATATGTTTATGAAAAGAGCAAGAATAAACAAGATAATAGAAAATAAAGAACGAATAAATAATAATCTACAGAATATTAGTAGACTTAGAGTAGTTGAAAGTGGCTTATTTTAAAGTGATTATCATAAAAAAAAGATAGTTAATTAACTATCATATAATATACATCTTAATATACAATAATCGTATAAAGACTTGTATATAGAAAGTATAAAGACTTATATAAAGATCTGATTATATAGATATAAAATTAATATGAGTATCGTATAAAAAACACTTAAAATCTTTATACATATCTAAATATGTGTTTCCTATAAAATAAGGGAAAATTAAATTTTTATTAAGAGTTCAGTATATACTATTTCGGATTATTTATCTGTTAAACCATCTATATATGCTTCAATTTTTGATTTATTTTCGTTAGATAGATTATTAATCTTATTTAATATAACAAAGTCTTTATCAGAAATGTTATTTGGTTTAATTCTATCAATGGGCATATCATATTTTGTTCTGCCTAATAAGTAATCAACTGAAGTATTATAGTAATCTGCTAGTCTGATTAACATATCAGAAGAGGGAAGAACTCTACCAGTTTCATACGAGCTTACAGTTTCTTGAGTTATACTTAAATCCATTGCTACTTTAGTTTGCAACAAATTTTTACTATTTCTAATTTGTTTTAAATTATTTTTATTGTTCATCTCTACACCTCTATGTTAATTGTCTCATTATTAAATTTTAGTGATAGCAATATTAGTTATATTAATATGTGAAATATCATATATTTTGTGATATAATTGCTTTGAAGATAGAGGCGATTGTGTTATGGAAAAAATAAGTTTTAATGGCAATAGAGAATATAAAATGAAATTTATATATAATGAGGCAACAAAGTTTTTATCTGAAATGACACCTATAGAATTGAAAGGTAAAGAGATTAGTAAATACTTTAATATTGAGAAGAAATACAAGAGTAAGAATGACATTCTGTTAAGATTATTATTATCACTGCAAAATAGGCAAATGTCTAAAAACGTAATCGCATTAGATAGCGAAAAAAGAAGAGTAATATTTGATAAAGTGTTATTTAATTATGATAGTGATAAGATATTAAAAAATTATAATGAAGAAAAATTATTAAAGATTTTTAGTGATAATTTTGTTATTAAAAATATTGAAAGTCGTAATAATCTATGGAAGTTATATGTTAAATCAGTTATATCAGCTTGTAAATTTATTAATTCATTTGATAATGTTAAAGACTTTGATAACTTTGTAAATAGATTTAATTACAATGAAATGTCTTCGGCAGCATTGCCAATGTTATTAGAAAGAGAAGTATTTGGATTAGGCTTTCCTTTGGCTTGTGATTTCTTAAAAGAATTAGGTTTTAATGAATACCCAAAACCTGATGTTCACATAAAAGATATATTTGTCGCTTTTAATTTATGCGAAGATAATGACTATTCAGCATATAAGGCAGTAATTGAAATGGCTAATATAGTAAAAGATAGTGCTTATAATGTGGATAAAATATTTTGGCTAATTGGCAGTGGAAATTATTATATGCATAATGTAAATATAGGGAGAAACAAAGAACAATTTATAAAATTGGTAAAAGACCAAATTCAATAATTATATGACTGATTTATTTAGATAAATTTGATATAATATATGTAAATAAATTGGAGGTATTATAAGTATGGAAATATATGGTTTAGAAGATATGGGAAAAGAATGTAGAGTACATGGAGGAACAATTTTAGCATATATAAAATATTGTGTAATGTATAATATTGACATACCAGCACCAATTCCTTATGCAAAGTTTAAATATGCTGATTATAAAAGCGAATATGTTTATAAAAAAGATGATGCATTGATTATTATGGAAATGTTTAAAAATAAAAAAAGAGGAGAAATGTCAGAATATAATTATATTAATAATTATGGCAAGGCTTTTAGAGAAAAATATCCTAAACAATAAATAAAAATATTGTTAATTGAAATAAGGTGATATATTGGGTAAATTAAGAATTGTAAGTGGAAATGTTTTAGATTATTTAGATAATATGGATGCAATTGTTAATTCAAATAATCAGTATATGATGTGTGGTAGTGGTGTATGTGGTTTGATATATAAAACTGCTAATAAAAATAAATTAGAAGAATATTGCAAAAACAACTTTAAAGAACATATGAAAACAAATGAGGTAAGGATAACAAAAGGATTTGATTTAGGAATAGATATTATTCATATTTATTGCCCTAAGAATTATGAAAGTAAAAATCCTATAGAAGAATTAAAGCAAAGTTATATTAATATTTTAAATATCGCTAAAGAAAAAGATTATAAAAATATCTTATCGGTAAGTTTGGGGACTGGAGTACACGGCTATAAACACAATGAAATAGCTCATATAATTACTGAATTATTAAAAACACTTGTTAACGAAAATGATATAAATTTTACTTTAGTTCTACAAAATGAAGAAATAATGCAATTGTACAATAGTTCTCAATAGCTATATTTTAGGCTTTTGACGGCTTAATTTTAGAGTTGAGGACTATTTTAATATATTTATATATGCAATAATCTTTGATTGGCGAAAAGCTAAATAAAGATGGTTAAATTAGATAAATTGTAGTTTTTTGACTAATTTTAAATTTTAGACACTTTTAATATTTTAACTAAGTGGTATATATGATATACTTATTGTAGATATTGTAGGAGGGATGATATGATAAGAGTTTTTGAAGCCTTTTCAGGTGTTGGGGCTCAGCATATGGCATTAAGAAATCTAGGTATAAAATACAAAGTAGTCGCTACTTCCGACATCGATATCAATGCAATACTTGCATATTATTATGTACACGAAAATGATAATAACGAAAATAATTATAAAGATTTAGAGTTAGAAAAAAAATATATAATGAACTTAGGTATCGCTGACGAAATAAAACTTTCTAAAATGACAAAAGAAGCGATTGATGAGCTGTATATTGCTTGTGTAAAAACAAAAAACTTAGGGGATATAAACAAAATTAAACCGCAAAATGTTCCAGATCATGATTTATTCACTTATTCTTTTCCATGTCAGGATATTTCATCTGTTGGAACTCAAAAAGGATTAGATAAAGATAGTGGAACTAGAAGTTCACTATTATGGGAATGTAAAAAAATTATCGATTATAAAAAGCCTAAGTATTTAATGTTGGAAAATGTTAAAAATTTAACCACTGGAAAGAATAAGGATAACTTTATCAAATGGCTTAATTATTTAGAATCAATTGGCTATGAAAATTACTGGAAAATATTTGATGCAAAAGATTATGGTATTCCTCAAAGAAGACCTAGAGTTATTGTAATGTCGAAATTAGGAAGAAGTTCAGTAGATTTGGTAAAAAAGAACGATGTAAATGTTAAAACAATTTATGATATTATTGACAATTCACATAAATTCACACATAAATTTATTCCTAAAATTCCTGTTGAATTTAAAATGAATGAAGGGGAATATAAATTTTTAGATGATAGAGATTGGAAAATGAACGGCATAATGATTGGTGACTTATGTTCCACTCAAAGAGCGGGCAGAGTAGGTTTGAAATGTATTTATAAACATAATTCAAATGTTTATGAAAGAAAACTTAGTGCTCTAGAATGTTGTAGATTAATGGGCTTCAACGATGAAGATTATAAAAAAATGAAAAACGGTAAAATGAGTGATGCTTCAATTATGAAAATCTGTGGTAATTCTATAGTTGTTAATGTTTTGGAAAATGTTTTTACTAATTTAATTGAGGACATAAAAAATGATTAAGGGAGTATCACTTTTCTCAAACGTTGGTATAGGGGAATTATTTTTAAATAAATGTGGGATTGATATTGTTGTTGCAAATGAGTTAGATGAAAAAAGAGCGAAATTTTATAAAAATATATATCCTAATTGTGATATGGTTATTGGTGATATAAATGAAGTGTATAATGAAATTATATCTAAAGCAAAAAAACAAAAATGTAAGTTTCTAATTGCGACACCTCCATGCCAAGGTATGAGTGTTGCTGGAAAAAGAGATTATGATGATGAAAGAAATCAGCTAATAATCCCAGTTTTTAAAGCAATTAAAGACATTGATCCTGACTATGTTTTAATAGAAAATGTTCCACAAATTTTAAAATTAGTAACCACATTTAACGGTTTCAAAGGAACGGTTGAAGAAATTATAGAAAACCAATTTTCGAAAAAATACAAAATTAACAAAAAGAAGATAATTAATGCTGAAGATTATGGAGTTCCACAAAAAAGAAAAAGAGCAATAATATTATTGAGTAAGAAGCAAAAATGGGAGTTCCCAACTCCAGAGAAAAAGGTCATAACAGTACGAGACACAATAGGATTTTTACCATCTGTAGAAGCAATTGTTGATGGTAATATAAACTATTTTCCTAATAATGATAAAAAAATCAAAATGTGTCAAAAAATACATAAATGGCATATACCAAAACATCATTCAAAAAATCATGTTATTATTATGAAAAATACCCCAACTGGACATTCTGCTTTTGAAAATGAATTTTATTATCCAAAAAAAAATAATGGTGATAAGATAAAGGGGTATAATACAACGTACAAAAGAATGGATTGGGATAAGCCAGCACCGACAATTACAATGGCAAATGGAGTTTTATCCTCACAATGTAATGTCCATCCAGGTAGACTTCTAGATGATGGAACATATAGTGATGCTAGAGTACTAACTGTTTATGAGGTTATGAAATTATTTACAATACCAGATGATTGGAGTATTCCTCAATGGGCTAATGAGAACTTTATAAGAAAAGTTATTGGTGAAGGTGTTCCACCGTTATTAATAGAAAAAATAGTAAGAAATCTAGGTGATTTATTTTATGAATAGGGATGTTTGGTTATTTCCACAAAATTCTTGTGATATTGAGCAATTTTTTGTTACTTTGAAATTGTTTGGTCAATTAAATGGTATAAATAGGAAAATGAACATACAACAAATATTGATGGAACAGCACTCTAAGAGTGGTACTTATCATCCTTATTCAGAACAATTGGTCGGATATGATATGTCATCTGCAAATCATAAAATTGATGAACCTCGCTTTTATGGAGCAATATATGAAACGACAAATAAAAAAATCCACGTAAGTACGTATGGTGAGCTTCTGATAAAATATGCGAACGATGTAGAAAAGAGAAATAAAATTTTTTTGTCTATGTTATATAATATTCAATTTGACAATCCATACAAAAAAATGGAAAAATTTGATATATACCCAATAAGACTTATTTTCCAATTAATGATGGAAGAAAGATTGGGTAAAAATATTACGAATATTGAAATTGCATTTATTCTTTACAAAATCAAGAAAATTAATGATAGAAAAGACTATGATAAAATAGTTGGTGACATAATTGATTTTAGAAACTTATCTGCTGAAGAAAGATTATTTAAAATAACTGAAGACTCAACTCAATTTGTAATAAATTATGTTAGTTGTAATTATTTAATAAATATGCTAGTTGATTTGAATATTATCAATATGGAAAAGATAGATTACGGTTATATCATACAATCTAAAAAAAGAAAGTTACCAACGAAAATAACAGAAAGATTATTGTCTATTACTAAAAGCTATTCTAATTTTATTATTGCTTATAGCGAAAAATACACTATATATGATGAAACGAAAAAAATTGTTAGTTTACGAAACGATTGGATTAGAGATATTTATAATAACGTTTCTGAAGAATTATTAATTGAAATTGGTGAGAAAGAAGATATTTATACTGAGTATATTCAGATACCAAAAATGCTATTAGATACTTCTATTGATAGTGAAAAGTGGTCGATTTTTGAAGAATATATTACAAAAAGTTTTAATCTTTTTGAAGATGTGGATGCGGAGACAATTGGTGGGCCTGGTGAGCCAGACTCATTATGCTTCTTTAGAAAAGAAAAAATTCATTTTGTTGCAGATGGGAAGTCAACTAATAAAAAATTATCTTCAATAAATGATGGAAGACTATTACAACATAGACAAAAATATAATGCTTTATATACCATTATTGTGACTCCAAGTTATGTGCCTGGGGCATTAAGAGATATTAATGGTGCTAATACTTGCATAATTACATCTTATTGTTTTTCAGATTTAATAACTAAGTATATTTTTAAACTTTATAAAAATCGTGAAGAATGTAGTTTTGAAACGATACATAATCTAATTATCAATAATCTTGGAACAGATATTAGTGAAAAAATCTATTCAATGATTGATGAAAGACTAGGAATAGATATAGAAAATTTAGCTTAAAACAAATATGGTTTAAAAAGTATAAAAATAGCATCAACTAATCGATGCTATTTTTAATATCTTATACTATTTTTTGTGTTTTGTAGGATCTACTATTCGATATGTTTGATTTGGTTTAGGTGTTGGTGGAAAAGGTTCGTTTTTTACCACTGTTCTTTCTTTTCCAGTATTTCCGCCACGAGGTCCAATAATTTCAACTTGTGATGATTTCGGAACGATTTCACCAGGTTTGTATGTCTTTGCCATAAAATGACTCCTTTCTTAATTATTCGTTACTATTTTTGGGGCAGCAATAAGCACAGCCATCTATGTCTTTTGCATAATCTGGGTATGTTTTTTTTGCATAGGCGATGGCTTCAGATGGTTTATTAAATTCGCCTAAATAAATAAAATTATTACCATTAGTATATTTGTAATAATATTGGCAAGTTTCTTTATGAACTTCATAATTTCCACCTTTTTCAATAGGTTGTTTGTTCCTATTTAAATAATATTTCATAAAACCTACTCCTTTCTAGAGATAGGTAAAATTTGTAAATTGTTAAAAAGCATTGACAAATTGTTTAAAATAATATACAATTTATTTAGATAAAAGATTTTTAACAATCTATGTTTTCTATCTCTTTTTGAATTATAACATAATTCTTTTTTTTGTCAATCAAAAAGCGAACATATATTCGATGACGATTGTACTTGTTTATATATAACTAATATTTAAAAAAGTTTACTTTTACAAAGACTTTAAATCAATATGATTTAGGTCTTTTTTTGTATTTGAAAAAGTATAATTGTTAGTTTCTAAATATTTGAAAAGTATTTTGACTTTTTTAAAGAAAACCCTTGAGAAAATGAACAAACGTTTATATTATATTATGGAAAGGAGGTACCATAATATTGGAAACAATTACTATTAAATAAAATTTAGAAATCCTTTTTATATTCCAATCATACATAATAATCAAAGATAAGTGTTTGCATAGTTATTGACATATGTCAATAACTATATTATAATTAATTTAGGAAGGAGGCAATTAATATGCCAAGATTTGATAGAACCGGTCCAAAAGGAATGGGACCTAATACGGGACGTGGAAAAGGAAAATGTAATTTAGATAGAAAAAATCTAAATGATAAAAGTATGAATCTTGAAACCGAAAAAAAAGAATTCGATTTAAGAAGCAATACCTTGGGTGAAGGTAAAAGAAGTAACCAGGGAAGGAATAATAGATAATGTCAAGGCCAAGAATGCATAGAAGGATTCAAGGAAGACCCCATTATAATGAATTTGGTCCAAAAGGAATTCCGAATAAGGAATATGTATATTTGCTTTTAGAAGAGTATGAAGTAATACGATTGATAGATTACAACGATAAGACTCAAGAACAGTGTGCTGCATCAATGCAAGTTGCTAGAACTACTGTTCAAAAAATATATAGCGATGCTAGAAAAAAAATATCAGAAGCTATTATTGAAGGAAAAACTTTAGTAATAACAGGAATAGATTTTAGTGAAGAAAAGTAAAAATTAAAATTTTAAAATTCTTTTTAAATTTTGCTCATTTTAATACTTGTCTAATATGATATATAATATTTGATGAAAGTATTTAAATATAAAAAAAATTCTATATATTATTTAAAAGTGATATAATTATATTAAGATACTATATTTTAAGGAGGATTATATGATAAAAAAAATGCCAAATATTAAATTAAATAAGAAAATGATAATAATTGGCTCTATTATTTTATTTGTCCTAATCATTGCTTTTACTATGTTGAAATTATTTGTTAGAAATGATTTTTATTTTAGTGAAAGTAAAATTGCTGATGATTCAGAAGAAGCATTAAAAGATTTATTTCAAAAATATGAAGAATCCAAGTCTAAGTTTTATGTATATGGAGAAGTAGGGTTATATGATAAAATATCTATGACAATGAACTGTGGTGATGAGGAAGAAACTGTAGAGTTATCAGAAGAGGCTACTATTGTTAATAATCACTGTATACTATCAATTAAACCATCTGGCGGATATTTAACAGTATATATTGTTACTCCAGACTCATCTGTGATTTCTGTTAATTCATTTGATAGTCTGATATTGCAAGTTAATGCATATAAAAAAGAAACAAGAATTGTATTAGAAAGTGGAATAATTTACAATAGAATAGCTGAACAAAAAAATGGTAGCAAATTCTCTATTCAAATTGCTAATCAAATTTTTGAAACTGAAGGTGCTCAAGAAATAAGTGCTTATGCCAGAACTTTAGATGGAAAATCTATGCAAATGTATTTTGAGCAATATATAATTAATGCTGAAAAAAACTATGAAATAATTGGTGGTACTGGAGGTATTGCTAAATTCCAACCTATTACTGGTAAATTAAATACTAGAAACAGAAATGAAACAAAAGTTGTGGAAACAGATAAATATAAAGATTTTGCATATTATAAAGGTGAGGAGTATAGTACTATTTTATTTGATGAAATCAGTGGATATATAAAAGATCTTTATACATATTATGATTCTGAAAACAATGATTTTAAATATGCTCAAGGCAAATTAAATGACAATAAAGATTTGAATTTTATTGGTATTGCTAAAAAAGGTTCTAGGATTGATAAAGAAAAGTTAAACAAACAAATGAAGGAATATGTTGATTATTATACTAATAAAATAAAAAACGCAAATAATGAACAAGAGGAAAATAATAATAGCAATAGTAATAGTAATAATGATGCGATAGAAGATTTTTGCAAGAAATATTATTCTCCAACAGGTGAACTTCAAATAGATCATATTACTTGGTGTCGTAGTGATTTGGGATTTAATGGAAATCCTGATGAATTACCAAAAGGAATTGAGGCGGAAGATTTCATATGGTGTGAATTTTGGTATAATGGCAATTATATTGGTGTTGGGCCTGTGTATCAGCCTTGTGCCTTAAAATTAGGATGGGATGGAACATATACTAATTAGAATGTAGATTTAGAAATCGGCGATGCTATGAATAAAAAATTATGAATATAAAAGTTCATGGTTTTTATTTTTATAGAAATAATATATAATAATAATGAGGTATTTAATGAATTATTGTAATAAAAAAAGCGGTGTGAAAAATAAACTATCTAATGATGAAAAAAAATATTTTGAAAAGTTACTTAGTAATAAGTATAAAGTATTAGGACAATTGGGAAGAAGCGGAAGTAGAAGTTCGGTTTATATGTTAAAGGGAGTTAATAAAGAAAAATATGTAATGAAAATATCAAATAGTTCAGATAATACTGAATGGATTATTAGTCAAAAAGAAGCAAGTTGCAAAATAAATTCTATATTTGATAAATATAAGGGAGATGTAAAAATTCCTAAGTATGTTAAAATAGGGAAAAATTTTGTGGTTGAAAAATATCTGGGTGAAGAATTAACGTATAAATTATATGATTCTCTTTGTGATGAGGAAAAGGATAAGATTGCAACAGATTTAGCTATTTTTTTGTGTTATTTACATCAAAAAGATCCTCAAGATAGTATAGGAAAGCTATATCAATTAGATAAACCAACACTGGAGGAAGTTTATGATTATATTAATAATTATCTGGTAGAAGAAAAACGAAATGACTTGCGTAAGAAAATAGAGATGTTTAATAAAAGAGATAAGGAAGATGAAATAATAGTGATAACTCATGCAGATATTAGAAGTCAGAACTTATTATATGATAAGCAAACTAAATCATTAGCTGTAATAGATTTTGAATTACTTAGTGCAAAAAATATTTATCATGATTTTGTCCCTTTTGCGGCAGCTTCTTTTAACTTACCTTACCAATTATTATACAAAATGATTGATTATTATAATGAAATATCTAATTACAAAGTAGATGTATCAAAAGTAAAATTATTTCATGAATTAGGAATTATACATGAATATGTTAGATGTGCTATGTATAGAAAAGAGGCAAGAAAAAATCTCCCTAAAGTGGTATCAATGATTGATAAAGCTATTTCAAACTTACAGTAGTTATATAATTATAACGATGATTAAATCAACAAATATCAAATAAAACATGAGCATAATGTTTATGTTTTAAAAGGAATAGAAAGTCCATTTTCGAGTTATATAAGAAGTTTGCAAGATAAGTTAATTGATAATCCCGATTTGTTGTCTATTCTTCCTAAAAAAGAGAAAGGACATTATTAAAAAGAATTGTAAAGTTAAAATTTTGGGATTCTTTTTTATATCTAAATCATTTATGAGTAATAACTGTGAAATTTTACTTTCACAGTTTTGTTTTTTGTAAAATTATTATATAATCATATTATAGAGGTTTATATGGAATTAAATATAAATGAAGAAAAAGATTTAATTGCTCCCTGTGGTATGAACTGTAGCTTGTGTGTAGCATATATTTTCAACAAATATGATTTAAATAAAGAAGGATTTCATAAAAAGTATTGTTCTGGTTGTATTGCTAGAGGGAAAAATTGTACTTTTGCTTTAGGAAAAAAATGTGATTTAATAGCAACTGGGAAAATAAGATTTTGCTATGAATGCAATAAGTTTCCGTGTGAAAGCTTAAAAAGATTAGATAAAAGATACAAAACGAAATATAATTTAAGTATGATTGATAATTTAAAATATATTAAAGAAAATGGAATTGAACAATTTATAAAAAAAGAAAAGCAAAAATGGGAATGCAAAACATGCAGTGAATTAATTTGCTGTCATAATGGATTATGTTTAAATTGTCAAAAATTTTGTCCTAAAAAAAATTAACTTAAATAATTGTTTTTATGATATTATATTTATGTAATAAGAGGTATTTAAATGAATATTGATAGTTATAATATAAAAATTAAAAATGTGTGTCAACAAGTAAATTTAAAAGGTGAAAGAAAAACAATATTATCAAATGTAAATATTGATGTTAATAAAGGAGAATTTGTAGCTATTGTTGGTTGTTCTGGTGCGGGAAAGACTAGTCTAATGAATATATTAAGTTGCTACACAAAACCAAGTAAAGGCAATGTTTTTATTGAGGGATTAGATTTATTTAAAGAAGAAGAGTATTTTAAAGGTAAGATTGCTTATGTTCCACAACGTGAAATATTAGATACTTCTTTAACTTTACAAAAGTCATTGGAATACTCTCTAGATTTACGTGTTAAAAATATTACTAAAATAAAATCCCAAAAAATTATTAATGAAATTTTGGAAATATTAGAATTATCTCACGTAAAAAACAATTTAATTAAAACGTTAAGTGGTGGCGAAAAAAAAAGAGCATCTATTGCAACTGAAATGCTTAGCAATCCTAGTTTGTTTTTATTAGACGAACCAACTTCGGGATTAGACTCTAATATTGAAAAAAAGGTGATGAAAAAACTTCGTGAAATATCTAATCTTGGGAAAACGATAATAATAACAGCTCATACAATATCTAACCTTCATTTATGTGATAAAATAATATTTATGGGTCAAAATGGCAAGATATGTTATTATGGTACTTATGAAGACATTTTTAAATATTTTAAAGTCAAAGAATTTGTTGATATATATGATATTTTAAAAGAAGATGTTGATACTTGGTATAAAAAATTTAATAGTACTATTAAAAATCAAAATATAGAAGAAAATAATATTTTAAAAGAAAAAAGAGAAAATGTAGGTTTTTTTAAGCAAACAAAAACACTTGTAAAAAGATATGTATCATCATTGTTTAATAGTAAGTTTATGTTATTCTTATTATTAGGCCAAGCATTGGTAATGGGTATTTTAATTTGTTTGGCAACTGAAAGAAATAGTTTTTTAAATTCTCAATCTGCTACGATGATTGGTGCTGCGTTTACGATGGCAGCAATGTGGTTAGGCTTATTTAATACAGTTCAAGAAATAGTAAAAGAGCGAGATATATTAAAAAAGGAATATATGAGTGGTTTAAATTATGGTTCATATATTATATCAAAGATAGTTGTAATTTCTATTTTATGTTTATATCAAGCTTTTGTTTGTGTAACTATCGTCTATTTTTATTTAGACCCTCGACCAGAAAAAATTCTTTTTTATAATACTTGGTTAGATTTAATTATTAATTTCTTTTTTGTTGCATTTTCAACTAGCATAATTGGAATAGTTATATCTTCTAGCGTTAAAGATGTAAAAACAACCCTAATTCTTTCACCCCTTTATATGATGGTGCAAATGCTTTTTTCTGGAATGTTTATTCCTTTTGTTAATTTTACAAAATTTATTTCTTATTTTGTAATAGGTAGATGGGGATATGAGAGCTTTGGAACTATTTTAAATTTATCTCAATATGGTGTGATTGGAGCAGATGATAAGTTTTTTAGATTTAATTTAAATCATATTACAAACATTTGGTTTATCTTCTTGTTAATATCTATAGTATTTTTAATTATAAGTATTATGGTAATTAAAAAAAGTATATTAGCAAAAAAAAATCATTCTATCAATGGGATATAATAAAATATAAAAATTAGTTAAATTAAAAAGCGAATTTTGTTATATAATAATCTAAAGAGGTATAAAATATGGTAGATAGAATATTGGATTTTTCTATTAATGAACACACTCAAGAAGAAGTGAATAATTTTCAAGATGAAATAATAAGTATTGGAAATCCCAGATATATATTTTTATTTTCAAAATATATAAAAAAAGCTAATATAGATTTGTTATCACAAAGTTTGCTAAATACTAATGATAAACGATATATTCATTTTTTTGTAAGAACAATAAGAAACATTAATTATGAAAAATTTATTGATAAGATTTTAGAATATAATGATTCAAAATATTTATTTTATGTTGCATACGATACAAGTGATTTACCCGAAAAATATTTAATAAAAATATGTAAAAAAATTTATGAGTTAAATGATAAAGAATATTTAAGTAGATTACTATATTATTATTTTTATGTATTAAAATTAAAAAATATTGAAATGTTTGAAATTTTTAAACGGGTTTTAAAAGATTATAATATTAATGATGTAACTTTAGATAATTGTTGCGAGATTTTAAAATTATTAGAAAAGCAAATGATAAAAAAATATAATAATGAAAATGTTAACAAAAAAGAATTTTGTAAAAACTGTTATAAAGGCAGAAAAAGTATTATTCCAGATATGATAGTTTGTCATATTAGTAGTAATTATGAGAAAATGATAAATACTTTTTATGATGAAAAGTCTGAAGTTTCAAGTCATTTTGTAATTGCTACAGATGGTAGAATCAAGCAAATGGTTGATTTAGATGATAGTTCATGGGCAAATGGGACCTCTTTAAATCAAGATAGTGATGTATATTATAAATTTTCAACCAGTAAAATTGTAAGGGATCGCAAAGAAAACGCTAATTATTATACATTTTCTATAGAACATGAAAGCATTGATGGGAATTTAACAAACGAACAGTATGATTCCACTATTTTAGTAATGAAACAAATAATAAATTATATAAAAAGAAAATACAATTATGATTTTCAAATAGATAGATATCATATTGTTGGACATAATGAAGTAAGCCCAATAGTGAGAACAAAATGTCCGGGAAAAAAATTCCCTTTTGATAAAATAATAAAAGATTTAAATTTAATATACAAATTGAAATAGTAAGTGTCCGCACATTTTGTTACCTGATACAATGTATTT
>CAYNFP010000014.1:0-13777 GCA_964396655.1 uncultured Muribaculaceae bacterium
AAAATACATTGTATCAGGTAACAAAATGTGCGGACACTTACTATTTCAATTTGTACTATTGGAAGATAATTTAATAAAATTTGAATATTAAAAAAAAATAAGCTATAATATAATTAAATAGAGTCTTAAAGTAATTGTGAGTTTGAAAGGAGTAAATAAAATGAATGATTATGGAGAATTATTGAAATTACCTTATAAAAAAGAGGATATATCAGAACCTTTAAAAAAGTTAATAAAATATGATAAAATTAAACCGTTTATTTTAGAAACAGAAGATAAAGAAAATAATACTTTTTATTTAGTTGGAAGAAAGTTTATTACTAAATTGAAAGTAAGTATTAGAATTAAAGAATTAGAAAAAGGATATACAGAAGTTGAAATTATTGCTAAATCTAATCATATAGATTTTGGTAATTGTGAAAAAACAGTAAGAACTATCGTAAATATAATATTTAAAGAATTAGAAAATTGTGAATATGCTAAAAATGACAAAGATTTTTCTATTGAAATATTACAAATAAAAAATAAAACAAAAAAGATAAGAAGTATTGTAGGATTAATTGTGCTATTTTATATGTTATATAGATTTATATTTAGTTTAACAATGGATGATTATTATGTAACTATGTATATAAAAGATTTTTGGCATTATCCTCGTTTACAGTTTATATGGTCTATTATTTCTACATTTATATTTATAATGCTTAGTAATTTTAGATATAAAAGATATTCAAGAAAAAGAATTATTAAAATAAAAAGTAAATTATATAATTTGTTAGAACATAAAAATATAAAAAAAAATGAAGCTGATAATAAACCGAAAGAATTAAGAAAAGGAATTGATGCTCTTATAATGAAAGGCAAACCATATATAAACAAAGGAATAGATTTTATTAAGAGAACCAAAAAAGAAAAACCTAAAGTTTTTTGGACAGTTTCTATTTCACTTGGTATATTATTAACTTGGGGGATAATTGGATCATTTAGTCCAACTCATATAGAAGGAGAATATGTTCAGCAACTTAATAATTATACGGGTTCTTTAGGCGGACATGGAGCTTTTACATTTACGTTTAAAGATGGAACGGTTCATGGCAGTGGAATAGGCAAAGGAGATTATGAAAATCCAACATATGAATATAAAATTAAAGGCAAAAAGATTTATGTTATAATAAATGGTCAAGAAGTTTTTTCTGAATTAACAATTAGAAATAAAAACACCCTTATTTATGGTGATGGTGTTGTTGATGAAGATTGCTCTGCTAATAATTATCATTATCTTGGTGATCCATACCTTGAATGTGTTCCTAATTCTGATGGTGTATATAAAAAACAGTAAAAATATAAAATAAAACCAAATATTGGTTTTATTTTACTTTAATTGACATTTTGACATATTTTTTGTAAAATTATATATACAAAAAGAATTATGAAGTGGAGGCTATTGTATGTTAGAAGAAAAAATATTTTTAACACCCAATGATATACTTGAAAAAGAGTTTAAACTAGATGCTAGGGGTTATAGGCCTCAAGAAGTAGATAAATTCTTGGATTTAATTATAAGAGATTATACAGAGTTTAACACAATCAACAAAAGATTAATTAATGACATTAAAAATCTTGAAAAAGATAATCAAGTATTAAGAAATGAAATACGTGATTTAAAGTCTAAGTTAGAACTTGTAGAATCATCATCAAATAAAGGTGTAACAAATGTTGATATTTTAAAACGCTTAAGTGAACTTGAAAAAATAGTTTACGGCGAAGAATAATAATTTTTAGACAAACGCTGCATAAAATTATGTAGAGGAAAGTCCATACTCGCACTGTCCTGAAATGGCAGTAGTGATCGCGCCAGAGGAAAAAATAACTCTGGGTAGGAAACTAACGGCATCGAATTAATCAAGATCTGATTATAATAGATATAAAAGTGCTATAGTGACGAACTCTTTAGGAATAAAGAGAGTGGAACGAAGTAAACCCCGCGAGCGAGAAACCCAAATTTGGTGGGGGAATTTTTACGAAGGAAATGAACGGAGTAAAGAAAGTTAATCTTAGATAAATGTTTGTCACCCGTAAGGGTACAGAATATGGCTTATTAAAATTATTATTATAAAAAAGGAGATATACGTGAAAGACATAGGTCAAAGCTTTAAAGAAGCAAGAGAAACTATAGGCATAAGCGAAGAAGAAGCTGCCACTGATATGGAAATAACAGTTGGTCAATTAGAAAACTTAGAAGATGGAAATGCTAATGCTTTTAAAGATGTTTTTTTCTTAAAAGATTTAATTAAAAAATATGCTAAATATTTGAATTTAGATGAAGATAAATTAATTGAAGAATATAATGAATTTATGTTTAACTTTACTTCAAAGATTCCTATTTCTGAAATAGAAAGAAAAGTTGAGATATTAAAAAAAGAGGAAGCAAAAGAAGCTCCAAAGAAAATAACATCACCTTATACAAAAGTAAAAAATAAAAGTGATAATAAATCTAAATCTTATATTTATATTATTGCAGGGGTTATATTGGTAATTTTATCTATTTTAATGATTATTTTAATTAAAAATCAAATAAATAAAAATGATTTTGTCGGAATTAACTTAATGGAAGGAGAATTATATGAATTTACCAAATAGAATAACTGTTTTTAGAATATTTTTGTCAGTAATGGTTATTCTTTTATTAATATTTCCATTTTATAAAATAGGTTATACTTTTCCAACATATGTAATAGCTAATGGAAAAACAATTGTAGATAGTAAATATATTGTAGCAGGAATAATTTTTATAATAGCAGCTTCAACAGATTTCCTAGATGGCTATTTAGCAAGAAAATTAAACTTAGTTACTGATTTTGGAAAAGTATTAGATGCAATTGCTGATAAGATGTTAGTAAACGGTGTATTAATTATTTTAGCAGTTGATAATCAAATAAGTGTAATAGTTCCTGTAGTAGTAATAATAAGAGATATAGCAGTTGATTCAATAAAAATGATTGCCGGACAGAAAAGTGGTGCAGTAGCAGCTAGTTGGACAGGAAAAGCTAAAACAGCATGTATGCTAGTTGGACTATCGTTATTGTTTTTTGGAAATCTTCCGTTTGAATTATGGAATTTGAGAGTAGCTGATTTTCTTATTTTAATAGCTACAGTATTATCTGTGGTAAGTGGTATACAATATTATATAAATAACAAAAAATATTTATTAGATGAAAAGTCAACACAAAATTAAAATTTCTTCTTAGAAGAAATTTTTATTTTGTTTTTAATTTTTTTAATAAAATTAAATTTAGCAAACAAGTGTTCGAAAATAATTGTTGACATTAAAAAAATATGGAGTTAAAATGTTAATGTAAGGAGAAAAATTAATGGACAAAAAATTAAAAGGAAAAGACAGTACTCTTGAGCAAGTGCTTTTAGATATTGAAAAGCAATTTGGTAAAGGTGCTATTATGAAATTAGGAGAAAGTGGAATAAAAAATATAGATGTTGTATCTAGTGGTAGTATTGCATTAGATATAGCGCTAGGTGTTGGTGGTTATCCCAAGGGAAGAATTGTAGAGATATTTGGACCCGAATCTAGTGGTAAAACAACTATTGCACTACATGCAATAGCCGAAGTTCAAAAAACGGGTGGCAGGGCTGCTTTTATAGATGCAGAGCATGCTTTGGATCCTATATATGCTAAAAATTTGGGTGTTGATACAGATGAGTTATTATTGTCTCAACCAGATACAGGAGAACAAGCTTTAGAAATATGTGAAGCATTGGTTAGAAGTGAAGCGATTTCAATTATTGTAATTGATAGTGTTGCAGCTTTAGTCCCTCAGGCTGAAATTGAAGGTGAGATGGGAGACTCTCACATGGGACTTCAAGCAAGATTAATGTCTCAGGCTTTAAGAAAATTAAGTGGTGCTATTAATAAAACAAATACTATTTGTATATTTATTAATCAATTAAGAGATAAAGTTGGAGTTATGTTTGGTAATCCAGAAACAACTCCGGGAGGTAGAGCATTAAAATTTTACTCTACTGTTAGATTAGATGTAAGAAGAGGAGAACAAATAAAATTAGGGACTGAAGTACTTGGAAACAAAACTAATATAAAAGTTGTTAAGAATAAAGTTGCTCCTCCATTTAGAACTGCGGAAGTAGAGATTATGTATGGAGAAGGAGTTTCTCGTGAAGGAGAACTTGTAGATTTAGCTTCTAACGCGGATATAATAGAAAAAAGTGGTGCTTGGTTCAATTACAAAGGAGAAAAATTAGGCCAAGGTAAAGAAAATGTAAAACTGGTGTTAAAGAATAATCCTGAATTATTAAATGAAATAACTGAGAAAGTAAGGAAACATTATTTTAATAAAGAGGAAAAACCAACTTCAAAAGAAGAAACTAAATAATACTTAATTTAAGTATTATTTTTTTATAAAAATAGTTGACATAAAATTAACTTGAAATAGATTTGATAAAGTGATATACTTATTATAATATAGGTATAGTTGGAATGAAAAGTAAATTAAAATCTAATTCAAGTTTTACTATTTTAATTGGGGTAGTATCTTTACTACTTGCTGTTGTTGGGATAACTGCAGCTTATTTTAGTGTTACAGTAATTGGTAATAATGAGGCTTCAAGTATAATTACAAATACTGTAAACTTAGGAAATATTATTTTTACAGATGGTAATGATATAAATGTTAGTAATGTATATCCTGGATGGTCAGAAACAAAAACATTTACAGTTGCTAATACTACTGAAGGTGCTAATAATGAAATATCATATGCAATATTTTTGTATGAAGAAACAAATACATTAACTGATGCAGCTTATACTGATTTTTCATATTCATTATCTGGAACATCTACAAATGGTGGAACCACAATAAATATTACAGATGAAATGGTTCCTTATCAAGACTATGATTCTAATTATGAATATATTCCATCAACTATATTATTAAGTGATGAAGGAGTTCTTAATGGAATTGACACTCATACTTATAATTTTACTATTGAATTGAGAGAAAGTGGTGAAGATCAAAACGAAGCTCAAGGAAAAGAATTTTCAGGAGTTTTACAAGTAAATGTTGCTGCAGATATAGGAAAACTTACATGGGATGCTGAAAATAGTTCTTGGAGAGAATATGTGGCACTTACAAGTGAAAATTGTTTTAATGCAGAAGAATATGAAGATGAGAATGAAGAAGATAAAGTAATAATTAATGGATATTATAGTTATGAAAATAATAATTCTAGTAATCCTGCATGTCCAAAAGAAGTTAATATACCTTCTACTATAAATGGAATTTCAGTAACTTCAATAAATGCTGCTGCTTTTCAAGAATTAGGAATAGAAAAAATTATTATTCCAAATACAGTAACATATATAGGAAGTAATTCTTTCGCTTATAATAATATAGAAAATTTAGTAATACCTAATTCTGTTACATATATTGGTGAAAATGCTTTTCAAGAAAATAATATAGCAAAATTAACATTATCAAACTCTCTCATAACAATAGGAGATTCTGCTTTCTATTGGAACTCGTTAAAAACCATAACAATTCCATCATCAGTAACAACAATAGGACATGGTGCTTTTGGTATAAATAAAATAAAAACCATAACAATTCCATCATCAGTAACAACAATAGAAAGTTTTGCTTTTTCTGATAATCAACTTACATCAGTATGCATAAAAGGTAAAAGTAATTCAGCAGCATTTAGTTCATATGGAACGAATATATGGGGTTGGGTATTAGGATATAGTGATAGTAATATAATATGGAATTGTACAAATTAATTATGTAAAGTTTTTAATTATAAAATATGTAATAATACATATTTTTTTTCTTATGTTATAATTATTAGTATGGAAGAATTAAGTAGAAGAGAAAAAATTAAAATATTATTAACAATAATAGTTACTATTGTTGTGGAAGTTACCTTTTATTTTATAGCAGATTTATTTGGATATAGAGCTCATTTATTGACGCCCGGATTTATAGATAACTTAATACCCTTTAAAACATATTTTGTATATTTATATATGTTTTGGTATGTGATGCTATTTTTAGTCCCTTATATTTTGGGAGTTAAAGATGATCCTCAGTTTAAAAAGTATATTAAGTCTATTTACATATGTTTGATAATTGCATTATCTATATTTATAATTTATCCAACTGTAATGGAAAGACCAGAATTAATTGTAAATAACTTTAGTGATAAAATTCTTAGTATCTTATTTGCTATTGGAACTCCAACTAAATGTTCTCCAAGTATGCATGTTGCATTATCTTCTTTATTTATACTAGCTACTACAACATCTAAAAAAGTTAGAAAGCCTTACAAAATATTTGTTATATTAGCGTCTATCGGCATAATTATCTCAACAATGTTTGTAAAAGAGCATTACTTTATTGATATAGTTACAGGTGTTTTAGTTGGAACTATAGCTTGGATATTAACAAAAATTGATTTTAAAAAGGTGGTAAAAAAATGAAAAAATATATTTTATTTATTATAATGTTATTTATTCCGTTTATATGTGTAAAGGCGGAAGGTTTAGAAACTTATTCGGATAACATATTTCTTTATAATTTAAATGATAAAGAAGTCTTATTAGAACAAAATCAAAATGAAAAAATATATATAGCAAGTCTTACTAAAATAATGACAGTTTTGGTTTCTATTGAAAATATAGATAATTTAGATAAAAAAGTTGCATTTCCAACTATAGATTATAATAGTATATATGATTATTCACAAGTAGGATTTACTGAAGGAGAAATTATTTCTTATAGAGATTTATTAAATGGAGCTTTATTAGCATCAGGAGCGGACGCTACAGAGGCTTTGGCTCTTTTGGTAAGTGATGATAAAGCAGATTTTATAGACTTAATGAATAAAACAGCCAAAAAAATAGGATTAAACAACACTTCGTTTTCAAATACAATGGGAAAAGATGATGTTAAGAATTATTCAACAGTTAGTGATGTTTTTGAACTTTTATCTTATGCTTTAAAAAATAAAGAATTTTATAAAATCTTTACAACTCTTAAATATGAAATGAGTAATGATAAGACTGTTTATAGTACTTTGTATTATTACAATAAAAAGGCAAATTTAAATACAGATGGAATAATAGGAGTTAAGACTGGATATACTAATGGTGCTGGTTTATGTATGGCTAGTTTATTTAAGAAAAATAATATTAACTATATTTTGATAACCACAAATGCTCCATCTGACACAGATGAACCTCTTCAAGTAATGGATGCAGTTAATATAACAAACTACTATTATAATAATTATGAATATATAAATTTAATAGAAGAGGGAGATTTAATTACAACTCTTAAACTTGCACCTTTTAATGTTAAAGAAGAAATATATTCAAAAGAGACTATTAAAGATTATTTATTAAAAGATAAAGAAATAACTTATGATTATGAAGGAAAAACAAAAATAACAGGAAAAAATAAAATAGGTGATACTTTAGGTTATTATATAATAAATTATAATGGTAAAGAAGTTAATAGAATAGAAGTAAAAGTAGAAGATAATTTTAAAAATAAATTATGGATTTTTATTGCAAAATATATTTGGTATTTTATTGGTATAATCGCATTTTATATCACTTTTAAAATTATTTTTAAGAAGAAAAAACGCAGAAATTAACATTTGACAATATATATAAAACAATTTAAAATAGTATTTAGGAGTTTGCAAAAACTTCAAATAAAAATTAATGGAGGATTAATATGGACGATGTTATTTACTCCATTTTGCTTGTGTTAATTGGATTAATTGTTGGAGCTGTTGTAGTATTCATAATCAATAAAATAAAAAAAGCAGCAGCACAAAATGAAGCTAATAAGTTAATAGAAAATGCTAGAAAAGAAGCAGAAAGATTAAAGAGAGATAATGTTCTTGAACTTAAGGAAGAATCTTATAAATTAAAACAACAAACTGAACAAGAAATCAGAGAGAAGAAAAAAGAACTTAACGATTTGAATGATAGAATTGATAATCGTGAAAGAAGTTTAGATAAAAGAGATGAACTTATTAATGAACGTGAAAAAACATTAGATCAAAAAGACAAAGATTTATTGGCAAAACAAAAAGAAATTCAAGAAAAAGATGCAAAAATGGAGAAAGTCTTGAAAGAACAAGTTGAACTTCTAGAAAGTATTTCTGGATTTTCAAAAGAAAAAGCAAAAGCTTTAGTGATGGAAAAAGTAGAAAGTGAAATGACTAGAGAAATAGCTGAATATTTAAAAGAAAGAGAAAATGAAGCTAAGTTAGAAGCAGATAGAAAAGCAAAAGACCTTATAGTTGGTAGTATGCAAAGATATTCTAATGATGTTACAAATGAACAGACAGTATCTACAGTAGATTTACCTAATGATGAAATGAAGGGTAGAATTATTGGAAGAGAAGGACGTAATATTAGAACTATCGAAGCTATAACAGGTGTAGATTTAATTATTGATGATACTCCTGAAGTAATTGTTTTATCTAGTTTTGATCCACTTAGACGTGAAATGGCTAAGGTTACTATTGAAGCTTTAATTAAAGATGGAAGAATACATCCAGCTAGAATTGAAGAACTATATGACAAAGTATGTGAAGATTTTAAAACTATTATAAAAGAAAAAGGTGAAGAGGCTTTATTTGAATTAAATTTAACTAAAGTAGATCCTAATATAGTTGAATTATTAGGTAAGTTAAATTATAGAACAAGTTATGGACAAAATGCTTTAGCGCATTCTAAAGAAGTTGCTCATTTAGCAGGATTACTTGCTTCTGAATTAGGAGAAAATGTAGCACTTGCTAAACGTGCCGGATTATTACATGATATAGGAAAAGCAATTGATTTTGAAGTTGAAGGAAGTCATGTTGAATTAGGATCAGATTTTGCTAAGAAAAATGGAGAAGATGAAGTTGTAATTAACTCAATTGAATCTCACCATGGAGATAAAGCTCCAACTTCTATAGTTTCAGAATTGGTTCAAATAGCTGATGCTTTATCAGCTGCTAGACCCGGAGCTAGAAATGATAGTTTAGAAAACTATGTTAAGAGATTAGAACAATTAGAAACAATTGGTAATGCAGTTGAAGGTGTTGATAAAACATATGCAATGCAAGCTGGTCGTGAACTTAGAGTAATTGTTAAACCTGAAGAAGTTGATGATTTAAAGAGTTATAAAATTGCAAGGGATATTAAAGATAGGGTAGAAGCAGAAATGCAATATCCAGGAACTATTAAAGTTGTTGTAATTAGAGAAACAAGAGCTGAAGAAGTTGCTAAATAAAGAATATTTAAAAAAATATTCTTTTTTTTAATATTTATGTTGACAAGTGTATAAGTAACGCATATAATTAAATTAGAAAAGGAGATATGATATGGAAGTAAAAAATAAGTTATATCAAAATATTGGAGTTCATGTTATATCATCTATATTTACAGTTGAAAGTGGAAATATAAAAGTGCTATTAATAAAAAGAACTAATGAACCATTCAATGGATATTGGGCTTTACCAAGTGGAGCGCTTTATAATAATGAACTTTTAGAAGTCGGAGCTAAAAGAGAATTATTTGAAAAAACAGGAATAAAAAATATAAATTTAAAAATGATTGGTTTATTTGATAAAATAAATAGATCTGAACTTATGAGAATGATTGGAGTTTCTTATTTAGGAGTTATTGATAATAAAAGAGTTGAAATAGAAAAGATAACACAAAAAACTTCAAATGCTGATTTCTTTAAAATAAATGAAATACCAGATTTAGCTTATGATCATAACGAAATAATTCAAAAATCTCTAGAAGTTTTAAAAACAAAAATAATAAATTCAAATATATTAAAAAGTTTATTTCCTGGTGAATTTACTTTACCAGAAGTACAAAAAGTTTATGAAGCTATACTTGAGAAAAAACTTGATAGAAGAAATTTTAGAAAAAAACTATTAAGTTTAAATATAATAGAAGATATTAATCAAACCAAAAAGTTTGAAGGTAAGAAACCAGCTAAGTTATATAAGTTTAAGGATAAGATTGAAAATAAGAATGTATTTTAAAATACATTTTTAAAATAAATATTAAGTGTATTAAATACACAGTTGGGAGGCTGTTATGAGTACGGAAAGAGCAAAAGAAATAAAAGAAACGGTTGGGTTATTAATGTTTGGGTATCCCGGGAATTTTAAACTTGAAGAGGTTATTAATATATTAAGTAACAATTTAAAAATAAAAGGTAAAAAAGAGAGGGAATATTTAATTAAAGTATTAGCTGATATTCTTGATAGTAACACATTACTACATATAGAAGGAGGTTATATTAATGTTACAAAGCCTGTATTTGTAAAAATTAGATAAATAAAAAAAGGAGATAAAATATGAATTTAATAACAACTCTAAATAATCCAAATATAATTGAGGTATTCTCTATGGAACCTAAAAAAGAAATATTGAAGTATAAAAAACAATATATTGAAACAATACCATATGGAGAAAGACTATTAGAAGCTTATACGGATATAGAAAAACCATTGGAAAGTGATGAAATAGAAATAAGATATAGTGATATTGATTCTTTTGGTTATGATAGGTGGGGAGGAGGGCCATTTCATTACGTTATAGCTCCTAGAATATCAGAAGAAGAATATAAAACTCTGTGTAAAAGTTTAATTGATAGATATTTAAAGGGAGAATTTAAGTCAGCTAAGGCTAAAAGAATAGTTTATTCTACTTTAGATCAACTTAAATATCAAAAAGAAAAACAACTATATTTAATGCGTTACTTGCTAATTACAGAAAAATATTCTTCTGGCAATGATTTAATGAATGGAAAAAAGATGTCTAATATTCTTAGATTAACAAGAGAACTATTCTTGTTGCAGATGATAGAAAGTGCTGAATTTAAATATATTGCAGAGGAAGAAATAGATGAGCAGTTAAGTTTATTTGATATAAGTCCGGTAGCAAGGGTTAATATGTCTGATGTAACTGATTTGATTGGTTATGGAATTATTAAACCTGATGCAATTTTAGCAAAAATAATAGAGGGAAGTAATTTGATATTAGCTAAAATTAAAAATATGAAATAATTATAAAAAGAATAGAAGAAGATGAAATAAAAGATATTTTAAAAAGAGAGAGGTAACTTATGTTTAATACAAGAGATGTTAGATATAATTTTGATGATTATAGTAAAGATAAAGAGACAACATATACTTTTAAATATCCTGTTGGAGATTATTTAGAAAGATTAGATGGGACTGAAATAGTTGATAAAATAGAAAGTTATTTAATAGGAACAAATTGTAAAAAAGTTAGATTAATATTAGATATATTTGGAGAAAAAATACTTTCTGAATATTTTGATGAAAGATTACTTGATGGCAAATATAAAAAATATGAAAAAATAGTGATTGAACTTAAAAAAGATATATCAGAATTAGGGTTAGGAATTGATTTCAAAATTCCAAAAATTACTTTAACGAAAAAAGGTATTGAATATATAAAATAAAATATCTATAAAAATAAAATAAATTATTGTATAATTACTTTAGGGTGATTATATGAGAGCGTTAATAACAGGAGCTTCTAGTGGTATAGGACTAGAATTTGCTAAAGAATTAAATGAATTAGGATATGATTTAATATTAGTATCTAGAGATGAAAAAAAGTTAAAAGAAGTATCAAAAGATTTAAAAGGTGAAGTTGAATTAATTACAATGGATTTATCAATTGAAGAAAATCTATATAGTCTTTATGATAAAACCAAAGATAGAGTTGATCTACTTATTAACAATGCTGGTTTTGGAATATTTGGTAAATTTATTGAAACAGATTTAGATGAAGAATTAAATTTAATTGATTTAAATATTAAAGCATATCATATACTTACTAAATTATTCTTAAAAGATATGGTTAAAAGAGATAGTGGAAGAATACTTAATGTTGCTTCTTCAGCAGCTTTTCAACCCGGGCCACTATTATCAAGTTATTATGCATCAAAATCTTATGTTTATAGTTTGACTATGGCTATTTATGAAGAGTTAAGAAGAAGTAAAAGTAATGTACATATTAGTGTATTATGTCCAGGACCCGTTAATACTTGTTTTAATGAAAGAGCAAAAGTATCATTTAATGTAAAAGCTTTGGAAGTAGAAGAAGTTGTTAAATATACTATTGATAAAATGTTTAATGATAAATTAGTAATTATACCAGGATTTTTAATTAAATTAGCGGTATTTTCAAATAGAATATTTAGTAGAAAATTTATTCTTAAAATAGCATATAGAATACAAAAAGCCAAAAAAGATAACAAATAAAATAAAGGAAAAATAATTTCCTTTATTTTCTAATATTTGACAAAATAAAAAATATATATATAATAAAAGTTAATTTAAAATTATGGGAGGTAAAATGAGGAATTTAGTTAAGTTTGAAACTAATAATGGTAAATCAGAATATTTTGACGAAGATGATTTGTATGATGTATTGGATTTTTATAAGATAACACAAAATGGAAGTGAAATGATAGGTATCGTTTTTGGTAACAAACCCGGTAGTTATTTATTACCTTATTCTGAAAAAAATATAGATGTTTTGTATAGAAAGATGCAAGCAATTGAATCTATAACTGCAAATGCTGATGGAAGAACAATAACTATAAAATATAAAAGTTTTACTGTTACAAAAGATATAAAATATAAGGGATATTTTGAAGAAATTAAGAAAGAACAAGTAAGAAGAGGAAATATTGGATGTGATGAAGTAACAAAGCTTCGCTTTGAAGTATTTGGAGAATACGGAAAAAAGCCAGAATATTTTGTTGGAAAATTTAGTGATGTATTATGTTTGGAAATAGTTGAAGAAGCTGGAGAGCCTGTAATAATAGCACATTTTAAAGACAGATTAGGATTTGTTCCATATAGAGAATTAACTTTTGGAGTACTTATATCAAAAATGAAAAAAATAATAGATTATAAAGGTTTTGATTTATGTTCTTTACGTCCAAAATATGCAGATGGAACAACATATGCTCCCGGGAGTCATTCAGTAACGGGATTTAGATCAAATTTTTTTTGTGAACAAGTTTACACAATTAATTATTATTTCTATATGGGTTTATATGGAAATGGTAAAATAGAAGAAAGATATGAGCAATTTAGTTATGTATCAGATAGTTATGATGATCATGTTCTTAATGTCGGATTAAATGGAGGGTTATTTAAATCAATATTTTCGTCTTCCCCAATAAAACAAATACCTATAATTGGTCAAAAAAGAGGATATTTTTATTACGATATAATAACTGATGAAAGAATTCATAGAGGAATAACAAAGGATAATAGTAGAAAAATACTTACTTTTGGCGATCATCCTTGCGTATCTGGTAGAGATGTTGCAGCAGATTTAAGAGAATTATCTCCTGATTACATTGCTGCATATAAAGTTGCTTTAAATAACTTAAAATTAAGCGAAACCCCTGGAACACGTCCAATTATGGAAATATACAAAAGTTTAAGATATAAAGAATATGAAGAATTAATGGAAAAAAGGAAATTTGAAGCAAAAATAAATGCTAATCAAGGGGGGAGACAAGATCCTCAAAGTGAAGCGGAAATCAAAAGAGTGCTAAGAGATTTGGGTTCAAATGGAAATCGATAAGTTACTTATAAAAATAAAAGGCTAAATTTATAAAATTTTGAACTAGTCAAGTAAAAGTAGACACATTAAAAAGATTTCAGAACCCCAATT
>CAYNFP010000015.1:0-2028 GCA_964396655.1 uncultured Muribaculaceae bacterium
TAATATAGGTGGAGAAGAGTTTAAAATAGACTTACTTTTTTATCATATTAAATTAAAATGTTATGTGGTAGTAGAACTAAAAGCTACAAGCTTTAAACCAGAACATGCTGGAAAATTAAGTTTCTACACTTCTGCAATAGATGGAAAATTAAAAACAGATGATGAAAATCCAACAATTGGAATTCTTATATGTAAATCAAAAAATGATACTGTTGTTGAGTATGCTCTAAAAGATATTAATAAACCATTAGGTATTAGTGAATATCAACTTACAGAAATTTTACCAAAAGAGTATAAATCATCACTACCTAGTATTGAAGAGATTGAAGCTAAACTTGATGAAATAGAAAATTAAATTTTTATATGAAAAAAATAACTCTTAAAAGATTAGATATCTTTACTCCAATTTCAAAAGAAAATTCTATTGTAAATGAAGAGTTTGATATAAACAATTTTTTACATTTCCCGATTTTAATTAATGATGACGGAAGTATTTGGAAACAAGGTAGTTTATATCTTTTATCAAAATTAAAGAACTATCAAAAACCATCTCCTAAAACTTTAGATTCTATAGCTACTGATTTAAAAACTTTTAAAGAGTATTGTGATGAAGAAAATATTGATTATTTATCAGCACCTAGAAAAGTTTTAAGACCAACATATCTATATAGAAGTTATTTACAACAACTTTTACGAAATGGCAAAATTTCTCCAAATACAATAAAAAGAAGAATGAGTGCAGTTGTAGGTTTTTATGAATATCTTATGAATACAGAAGGTATTGAATTTAAATTTCCTTTATGGGAGAGTGGAATTACTTCTATTTCATATCAAGATAATTATGGATTTAAACAATATAAGCAAGTAAATACAAAAGATGTTTCAAAAGTTGTATCTAGATCTAATCCTGATTTATTTGATGATGCTATTGTTGATGGAGGAAGATTACATCCACTATCATGTGAACAACAAATAGCATTATTTAAAGCATTAAGAAATATTAGCAATACTGAAATGACACTAAGTTTTTTAATTGCTTTAACAACTGGAGCTAGAATACAAACAGTTTTTACATTAAGAAAAAAACATTTTGAAAAAGCTTTAATAAATGAAGAAATAGAAGTAAAAATTAAAGTTGGATATGGAACAGATTGTGATACAAAATTTAACAAAATACATACACTTATTTTTCCTTTATGGGTATATCAAAAAGTAAGAATTTATTTAAATTCACCCAAATATCAAGAAAAAGAGAAAAGAGCCACCCATATATTTGATGAAATGAATAAACAATATGTGTTTCTAACAAATAGAGGAACACCTTTTTATGCTGCTCATGATGATCCATACAGATATTTGTATAAAGAAGTACCAAATGGAGCAACTGTACGTCAATTTATTTTTAATTCAATAAAAAAACAACTCAAAATTGATGGAATTACATTTGATTTTTCTTTTCATGATTTAAGAGCAACTTTTGGAATGAATTTACTTGATAAACTAATGCCACTTGTAAATAGTAAAGAACTAAAATTATCTCATGCACTAATTCATATAAAAGAAAGATTAGGACATTCAAGCTTATCAACAACAGAGAAATATCTTAATTTTAGAGATAGACATAAAATAAAAGAGCAAGCTCAAGATAATTATGAAACATATTTAATGGAACTTTTGGATGAGTAAATTAATTACTGTTCCAATAGATTTTATATCCATAGAAGATTTAACAACACAATATCAAAATAATTTAGAAATTAATTTTGATAATTTAGGAATTATTGCAGATCAAAGGACTATCCTCTCTCAAATATTATATACAGAATATAAGTTGTATAGAAATCCTTATAAACTTATGGTTAATAAAAATACATATCAATCAGAAAGAAAAAATATCATTCAATATATAATTGAGGAAATAATTATAACAAATCGGCAAAAAGGCAATAGTGATATAACAATAAATAGAAAAATACAATATTTAATAGTATTTATTAGATGGATGAATAAAGAAAACTTTTTATACAT
>CAYNFP010000016.1:0-1799 GCA_964396655.1 uncultured Muribaculaceae bacterium
TTTTGATAACTTGATCCCAAGAAATCTCCTGGTAATGAGAAATATCAATACCAAACAAGAGTGAATCCATCGCACCTCCCCTTTCTATTATTGAATTAGAAAAAATATTCAAAGGACATACATCCTTATTTATAATATTATTTTCTTTACTACCAATAAAAAGAGAGAGAAATAATAAGACTAAAAAAATCTTTTTCATTTTTTGGCTCCTCCACAGCCTTTTTATAGAACTAATATCTAATTATATTTTATCATAATTAATCAAAATTAAAAAAATCTAAAAGATGATACTTAAACTTTATTGTTTTTTATTTTTTGAGCTAAAATTTTTAATTTCTTATAATCAACTCTTGGTCCACCAGCAGAAGAAATTATTCCTTTATACTTGGGAATCCACTCTTCTTTTTCTGAAATATATTGTCTCCACTTACCCTTTTTCATGTGTGCTGTACCATGCATTGGGGAAAGTTTTATATGAGCGTGATCAATACCCATTCCCTCCATAATGAGACCAACTCTACCAACATCTTTATAATAATTCTCTAAAATTTTTGCTACCTTTTTTGCTGCAATTATAAAATCTTTTAGTTCATTATCAGGCATTTTAAGAACATCACTACCGAAGTGCTTCTTAGTAGTTACAACAGAAAATCCAGGAGTATTTGGATCTATTGAAAGAAAAGCTATATATTTTTTATCTTCCCAAAAAGAAGAAGCTGGTATATTCCCTTTCACTATCTCACAAAAAATACATTTATTTTCTTTAGTCTTTGAATTATATTTTGCCATATTTTTTTATTAAATTAATTTCTTTTTAAAACTTATAAATCCTAAAACCATAGCAAATATAAAAAGAGAAACAATGACTGTTAAAATAATACTAGAATACTGCCCCACAAAACCACTAGGTGAAAGATGTTTGAAAAGTATTGCTCCATAAGCCCAGATAAGTACAAGTCCATATGGATAAAATCTATCATAAAGCATACGCCACGAACCCATAATTAATCCAATCAAAAGAATTATTATTATCCCCAAAACATTAAAACCGTTCCAACCCAAAGAAACTAGCAAAACAACAATATTCGCAATCGTAGCAACAGTTATCCAACCAAAATAAATACTAAATGGTAACCGTATCATTAAAATTTCTTTTTTATCAATATTTTTATTCCTAAAAATATTTGCAATTTTTATAAGAGTAAATAGTAATCCAATTATTATTATAGCTGATAGCCAAATTATATCGTAATGCCAAGCAAATATCCACGAAGCATTTAGAAGTGCATTTACAATAAAGATACTACTCACTTTTTTAATCATTTCGTCTTTTTTGCAAAAAAATTGATAAACTATATAAATAGCTAGTAAGGTATATATAAGCCCCCAGATAGAAAAAGCATACCCTGCTGGAGCAAAAAGATTAAGATAATTATCAGAAATTTCACCTGTGCTTTTACCTCCGAGTGGAAGTGTTACTGCTAAATAATTAACAACAACCATAATAATATAAGAAACTAGAGCTAAAATTTTTATAATTTTTATTTTCATATATTAATTATATCATAAATAAAAAAGTAAAATAAAAACATTCTATTTAAAACAAATCTGTAAATACAACAATTCTATCATCATGATCTCCTTGAGAGATATTCCATGTGCCTATACAGGTTATAAGATTAAGATGTGCTTTATCGTCGCTTGAATTAAAAACATCCAAAGCTATGTCATCCTTATGGTATATTTTTAATTTAGTCACAATAAAAGTCATAACCTCACCTGATTCATTCTCAATATAA